>JBCCYY010000048.1:0-35513 GCA_039188575.1 Planctomycetota bacterium
ACCTACGCCAGCGGCAACCAGAACTGGTTCCCAGGACTCAATGAGTTTGGCGAGGATGAACGGATCACTGTCGAGCAACGGTTCCAGATCCTGATGGACGAGGACTACATCACGCCCGAGTATGCGATCAGCCCATCGGAAACCGAGATGATCATGGCGTGGGAGGGCGGGGGCAGGGTCCATGAGGACAAGGCACCAGTCACCAAGGCAAACTATTCGTACGCCATGCTTCAAATACCGGCCAGGGCAGACGCCGTGCAGAATGGGCCCAGACACTTAACAGCCAAGCCATCGTTCTTTCAGACCGGAACCTGGGAACGAAGAGCAAACCATTGAGCATCCATACCGACTCAAACGGCCCATGGCGAGGCAGCGTCCTCTGGAACGACAACCATGTCGGCTTCGAGCAAGACGATGTTTTCGAGACCAAGTACGGCAACGGCGAACTCAACGAAGCCGACCGACTCTTTAAAGCCGAAGGCACACACGATGCGCTAATGATCCACGCTGGCAACTGACCCCGCCACACACCAAAACCCGGTTTTGTTAAGACCCTGCCTCGCTTGCCCGCGGGGGGAGCCTTTGGTATAGTACTCGGCTCGCTATTGAAAGCCCCCATAGCGCCCGGACCGGGCCCTAAGACGCAGGATACACGACATGGCCGGCAAAGAAATCAGCTCCGTTTTTAAGATCCAGGCCCCCGGCGGCACCGCGACCCCCGCGCCCCCCATCGGACCGGCACTGGGTGCCAATGGTGTCAACCCCGGCCAGTTCATCACCCAGTTCAACGCCGCCACCGCCCACCTCAAGGGCAAGCCCGTCGGCTGCGTGATCACGGTCTACAAGGACCGCAGCTTCGAGTTCGAGGTCAAGAGCCCCCCGGCGGCCGTCATGGTCCGCGACGCGGCCGGCATCGACAAGGGCTCGGGCGTGCCGAACAAGACCAAGGTCGGCAAGGTCACCCAGGACCAGCTCCGCTCGATCGCGGAAGAGAAGGCCAAGGAATTGACCGGCCACAGTGTCGAAGCCATGATGCGCACCATCGCGGGCACCGCCCGGTCGATGGGCGTCGAAGTCGTCGATTAAAACGAACACTCGGCGGAGGCCGCTTCAGCGGCCGGGCCGCCAGACAATCAACACCCGCTAACCACGAGCGGTGAATCGTGGGAGACGCGCTCTGAAGCAGAGCAACTCGAAAGGAAGACCGATATGGCCTCTCGCAAGCCCGGCAAGCGCTATCAAGCCGACGCCGAACGCGCCACGAAAGACCCCGTCCCGCTGGTTGAAGCGGTGAACCGGGTCAAGTCCTTCAAGAAGACCAAGTTCGACCAGACGGTCGACCTGTGCCTGCACCTCGGTGTCGATCCGAAGCAGGCCGACCAGATGCTGCGCGGCGCGATCTCGCTGCCGCACGGGGTCGGTGGGGCGGCGAAGAAGGTCATCGCCTTTGTGCCCGACGATAAGGTCGAGGCCGCAAAGGCCGCCGGCGCCGTTGAGGCGGGCAGCGATGAGCTGGTCAAGAAGATCGAGGGCGGCTGGCTGGACTTCGACGTCGCTATCGCCGAGCCTGCGATGATGCGGGTCGTTGCCAAGCTCGGCAAGCAGCTGGGACCTAAGGGCCTGATGCCCTCGCCCAAGGCCGGCACCGTGACCCCGAATGTCGCCGAGGCGATCAAGGAATTCGCCGCCGGCAAGGTCGAGTACCGCACCAAGGACCAGGGCGGCAACATCCACGTGCCGATCGGCAAGCACAGCTTCAGCCCGGAGCAGCTCGTCGAGAACGCCCAGACCATGATCGACCACATCGTAAAGATCAAGCCCGTATCCGCCAAGGGGACCTACCTCAAGAAGGTCACCCTCTCTGCGACGATGTCCCCGGCCGTCGCCGTCCAGGTCTGATCCAGATTACGACAAAACGCTACACGCAAACAAACACGCCAACTGAAAGGCTGGGCCCACTATGAGTAAGCCCGTAAAAAACCTCATCACCCAAGACTACAAACGCCGCTTCGAAGGCCTTACCGGTGCCGTCCTCGTCGACGTCCGCGGTATGGAAGCGAACGACAACAACACGTTCCGCCACGGCCTGGCCGAGAAGCAGATCAAGGTCACCGTGGTCAAGAACAGCCAGGCCAAGCGTGCCTTCGAAGGCACCGACCTGGAAGACCTCACGGACATGCTCGACGGGCCTTCGGCACTGGTCTACCCCGTCTCGGAAGACACCAGCGTCGTCAACGTCGCCCGTGAGCTGATCGACTGGGCTAAGAAGCTCGAGACCCTCGAGTTCCGCGGCGCCCTGCTCGACGGTATCAAGTTCGGCCCCGACCAGATCGAGGCGCTGAGCAAGTACCCGACCAAGGAAGAAGCGCAGGCCAAGGTCGTCACCCTGCTGCTGTCCCCGGCCCGCAACCTCGTCGGTGCCGTCAAGGCTCCGGCTGGCAACATCGCCGGCATCCTCAAGACCATCCAGGACAAACTGGAAGCTGGAGAAGAGATCAAGAAGGTCTCCTGACCGAATCATTTTGACAACCCCCGTTTCGTGACTGGCCCTTGGGTTAAAGACGGACGCCGTGTCCCGACCTCTCGCGAATCGACTTGTAAAGATAGGAATTTATCGATGTCCGAAGAAGCAACCGCAACCGTTGAAGTCTCCGCAGAAATCAAGGGCCTGGCCGAGTCCATCGTGGGCCTGACCCTGAAGGACGCCGTCGACCTGGCCGACTACCTCAAGGCCGAGTACGGCATCGAGCCTGCAGCCGGCGGCGTCGCTGTCATGCCCGGTGGTGGCGGCGGTGGCGGCGAAGAAGCCGCCGAAGAGAAGACCTCGTTCGACGTCGTCCTCAAGGGCGACGGCGGCAAGAAGATCCAGGTCATCAAGGCGGTCCGGGAGGCCACCGGCCTGGGCCTGAAAGAAGCCAAGGAACTGGTCGAAGGCGCCCCGAGCCCGATCAAGGAAGGCGTCGACAAGGAAGAGGCCGACAAGGTCGCCGAGGCCCTCAAGGAAGCCGGTGCCGACGTCGAAGTCAAGTAAGACTCAGATAGCACAACTGAAACAGACAGCCCCCGTCGCAAGATGGGGGTTGTTTTTTACCAGCCTAATCCACCTCAGGCGGGCAGGCCAGGTAGTCGCTCACGTCGATCTCGTCGTCAAGGTGAATCGTTGAGACGTGGACGACGCCGCGAGCGAATTCGCAGTTTTCGACCTTGCCCCGGATCGGGGTCAGGCCGTTGGCCGCGTGCCGCATCCAGCAGACGACTGATGCTCCGACGTGCATGTACCGGCTGTGGATGAACTTGAGTGAGTCGAGCTTGAGGTCGTGGCACCGCGCGACCATCCGTACCGTGTTGCCGCCAACACGATTGACATCCAGGTTGAACTGGAGCAGCCCCAACGCCTCGGCGCGGGCATGCCGTGGGACGTTTGAGTCGGCGGAAAGCAGCCCTTTGAGGAACTCGACTTCTTCCACCCAGCGGTTGTGGCTGATATTAAGCGGGTCAACCGTCGGCAGTGACTTCGCCTCGGTCGTACTCCCCCCAGTGCCGGCCGCGCTGGTCCCGGAATGATACATCGATCCTTTGCTTCCTCCCCCCTTCTGTGTCACCTGCATCATCGGCCTGCGTGCGTACGGACTCCATAAAAATGGATGCAGCAGGCCTGTGAATCATGCCGCACTTTAGAAAAGGTGGAAGAGCTTTACTGACCGGCGCGAAAAGAACGCTGTCCCGCAGGCTGTGCGGGCTCAGGGCTCAGGAAGACGCATACCAGTTCAAAAGGCTAACCTGCTTGCAGGTTAACTCTTGTTCCAAAACGCGCTGCCGTAGATCGCGTTGTCGCCCAGCTCCTCGGCGATGCGGATGAGCTGGTTGTATTTCGCGTTGCGGTCCGAGCGGGCCGGGGCGCCGGTCTTGATCTGGCCACAGTTGGTCGCGACCGCGAGGTCCGCGATCGTCGCGTCCTCGGTCTCGCCCGAGCGGTGGCTCATGACCGCCGAATAGCCGTTGCGCATCGCCAGCCCGACGGCATCAAAGGTCTCGCTCAGCGTGCCGATCTGATTGACCTTGACAAGGATCGAGTTGGCGGTACCGGTCTCGATACCCTTTTGTAAGAACTTCTTGTTGGTAACGAAGAGGTCGTCGCCGACGAGCTGGACCTTGTCGCCGATCTTGTCGGTGAGCTCCTTCCAGCCGTCCCAGTCGTTCTCGGCCAGGCCGTCCTCGATCGATCGGATCGGGTACTTGCCGCACCACTCGGCCCATAGGCTGGCCATGTCGGAGCTGCTGATGATTTCCTGGCTCGACGAAAAGAACTTGTAGCCCTCTTTGCCGTCTTTCTCCGCCTCGTTCCAGAGCTCGCTGGTCGCGGGGTCCAGGGCGACGAAGATCTGCTCGCCCCAGGAGTAGCCGGCCTTGTCGACGGCCTGCTCGATGATCTTCAGCGCGTCCTCGTTGTCCTTGAGGTTGGGTGCGAAGCCCCCCTCATCGCCGACGGCGGTCGAGAGGCTCTGGTCGTGGAGGACACCCTTGAGCGCATGGTAGATCTCGACGCCGGCACGCAGGGCCTCGCCGAAGTCATCAAAGCCCCAAGGCTGGATCATGAACTCCTGGAAGTCAACGGTATTGTCCGCGTGCTTGCCGCCGTTGAGGATGTTGAGCATCGGGACGGGAAGGACCTTCGCGCCCGAGCCGCCGAGGTAGCGGTATAGCGGCAGGCCGGCGGAATCAGCCACGGCGTGGGCCACGGCCATCGAGACGCCGAGCATCGCGTTGGCGCCCAGGTTGGACTTGTTTTCCGTGCCGTCTAGACCCAGCATGATCGCGTCGATGGATTCTTGATCGCGCGCGTCCTCGCCGATGAGCTCGCCGGCGATCGGGCCGTTCACATTCTCGACGGCTTTGTGGACGCTCTTACCGAGGTAGTGCGATTTTTCGCCGTCACGTAGCTCAACCGCTTCGTTCTCGCCGGTGGACGCACCGGAGGGCACGGCTGCACGCCCGACCGTACCGTCGATCAGGCCGACCTCGCACTCAACAGTGGGGTTGCCGCGGGAGTCGAGGACCTGTCGTCCGTGGATGTAATCGATCGCAAAGCTCATGGTGGTTCTTCGTATTCGGGGTTACGGGGGTGAAGACTGTGAGGAATCCGAGATTTTAGCAGGAGTAGCCCATGAGCGTCGTAGGCTTGCCTCATGTGAAAACGCTCGGCAAGGCTACAAAAAAAGCACGACCAAACGGACCGTGCTCATGAGGGCGATCGGGTTTTGAAAAGCATACTCAGAAGTTCGAGCGGACGTTGACGCTGCGACCGGCACGGCGCTTACGGTTGAGCATCTTGCGGCCGGCAGAGGTCTTCATACGAGCGCGAAAACCGAACTTGCGGCGTCGCTTGACCAGGGATCGGCGCTTGGGGTAGTGGGTGGACATCTTGGTTCTCTGCTTGCTTTGGGGCGTTTAAACCAGCGGCGAGATCATTCAACATCCACGATCAGCTGCCGGTAGGCGGTATTTCCCTTGGCGTCGATGACACGGACCGCGATCACGTGACCACCCTGGGAAAGATCAGAAATTGTAACGCCCCACGGCTCGGTTGTCGAGTCGTAAATCAGGTCATCGGGCAGCGAGGCTTGGTACAGCTCGGCCCCATCGATCGAGTACGAAACCGACTGGATCGGCGAGTGCTCGTCCTCAGCGGTGGCGGTGAGTTTGACCTTGCCCCCTCCTAACACCTCCGCCTTGAGGTCTGCGAGGTCCGGGTCGGTGTTATCGATCAGGATTGGCTCGGAGACCCGGCCGCCAGTCTTCGCGGAACTTGGGGGGTTGTCCAGCTTGTCGTGGGCGGTCACACGGAGGGTGTACCAGCCGTCGGGCACGTGCTGGGTCATCCAGTCGTATTTGGGCTGGGTCAGGTCCTCGGCGAGGGTCAGGTACCGGTCGGACCGGCCGGGCTTGTACTCGAGGCTGTAAACCAGCCGGTCCTTGTTCGCGTCGTTGGCCTGCCACTGCACCTGCAACTTGGGGTCCGGGTCGGTGCCGGGGGCGGGCTTATTGGCGGGCTTGACGATGAGCTTGGCAACCGTCGGCGGGGTGTTCGGCGCGACGTACGCGAGGTCGGCCTGGTCGATGATCGGGGTGGAGACGCCATCGCCTTTCAAGGTCAGGCGGTACTGCAGGTACCGGGCCGGCGGCACCTCGATCTTGATCTCGCGCGGCTGCAGCGGGTTGGCGCGTTGGTCGTGGATGACCGTGACGGGCTTGCTCCACTTGGACCAGGCGGCCTTCTCCGGGTCGCCGACGTTGCCGGTGCGGAGTTCGATGGCGACGCTGGTCTTCACGGGGATGTCGGCGGTGAGCTTGAACGTGCCGAAGATCGAGACCTGGCCAGCGTCCAACACCTTGCTGGTGTAGCCGCCTTCTTCGGCGACAGCGAGTTCCATCCGCATCAGCGCGCCGGGGTTGGCGGCGCCGAGCAGCAGCCCCTTGTCAGTTGAGGTCGCGCAGGTGATCTGGTTCGAGTCGAGGTCGGCGAGCACGGTGGTCTCGCCAAGCGCGGGGTCGACGGAGAAGACCTGCCCTTCGTTGCCTGTTGCGACGATGAGCTTGTCTTCGTGCGGGACGATAGAGAGGATCATCGCGGACTCTCGGAAGACCTCGGCGACAAAGCCGTCGGGCGCGATGCGGTAGATCGCGTTGCCCTTCTTGTTTGTAGGCGGGGCGGCCGGCTTGGCCCGAGATGGGCGGTTGGGCTGCGTCGCGTTGTTGGTAGCGGCGGGGGCCTTGTCGGCACTCGCATCGAACTGCCCCGATTCACGGGCGGCGTCGAGGCGGTCCTTCAACGCTACGCGCAGCGCATCGTATTGCTCTTTCGTCGGGGTCGGCTTGCCAGCGGCCTCGTTGTTGGGTGCATCGCCTTCACCCTCAGCTGCTTCGCCGGCGGGCTCGGCAGAGGCTTCACCTTCGGGTTCCGCCACCGCTTGCTCGGGCACGTTCGGCTGGGTCAGCGGCTGGGGCTCGGGCGTCTCCAGGTCGATCGGCTCCACATCGGGCCGGCCCTCTTCGAGCTTGCTGGGCTGCTCAAGCCGGCCAGGCCTGGCCTGCTCAGCCGCGGCAGTGCCGGCGTAGATCGTGCCATCAGGCATCGCGACCAGCGTGGCGATCTCTGCCTCCGGTGCGTCATAAACCACGAACGGGTTACCTCCGCTATCGATCCGGTAGAGCAGCCCATCGGTGTCGGTGCCGGCGAAGATGTTGCCTTGTCCATCTGCAGCGAGGCTGAGGATGTTGGCCTGATTGGTCTCCAGCAGGACCGAGACCTCTTCAGACCCCTCATCCACGCTAAGGACCTTGCCCTTGCTGCCGGTAGCAAGGATCAGACGGTCCGGGCCGATGTTGTCTTTTCCCAGTGGCAGCAGGTCCCAGATGTATTGTGTGTCGGGGATCTCGAAGATGGCCTCGCTGCCGCCGCTGACCAGTCGCTCGACGCGTGACTTCGTCGCCGAGCTGACGCCGATCAGCAACTCCCCCTCGTAGTCTGTCAGCGAAAAGACCTGTTCGCCGCTGTATTCCGCGACGACCTCGACGCCGTTGTCTGTGAGCTTGAGGATCTTTGCGTCTGGCCCGGCCGCGATGTAGGTCGTGCCATCCACCTTCACGACGTCATGGATCACCGTGACGTCTTCCGGCAGGCCTTCTAACTCGGTCGTGTCGGAGGACAGCTTGATGTCGCCGAGGTTGGTCACAACCGTGCCGTAGGCGTCGCCGTCGGCGAAGTCGGCCTCGGTGGTCTGCGTGAACTTACCGGGGGTGACGGCTTGGGCCGTGGCAGCTATCGCCAGTGCACCGGCGGTCGCCAGCAGGGTACGGGTGAGCGAGTGTGTCTTTCGGAGTCGTGTTTGCATGTGTTTCGTCTTTTAAATGTGTGGCAGAGAAGTTCGTCTGCCCTATGGCTTTTGTCGGTTTGATTGTGGTGGTTTTACCGCGTCCCGCGTTCGCGTTTGATCTTGAGTTGCAGCTGTGCGCCGCCGAGGATGATGCGGTCGAACTCTTTCTCTGTCACATCCATCTGCTGGTAAAACAGCGACTTGGGGTTGTTGTTGCCGAGCACCACGACCTTGCTCGCGGGTAGGTTGTCCAGGCCTTGGCCGTCGAGTGCCAAGCCGCTGCGTTTGGTCTGCATCAGCGTGTATAGCTTGGTCGGCTGCGGCTTAAGCACCTCGTTGAGCCCACGGACAAATTCATCGACCGAGTCGATCTGGTTCAAGTAGGGCTTCCCAACCAGTATCATCTGCGTGTACTGGGCCGCGTCGGTCACCAGGACCTGCGTGTCGCCTTCGGGCGCATCTTCGGGGACCTTGATCTCGTAGGTCTTCTTGACGAGTTCTTTATTTAGGTCCAGCAGGTCAACAGTGACCTTGACAGTCTCGCCCGGGGCCGCAGTGGTCTTGTTGAGCTTCGCGGACATCAGCTGGTAAGCGTCGAAGCCGTATTCGATGTTGACGGTGGCTTCCAGGGATTCGAGTTTGACCTCCTCGAAAGGGTTTTGGGTGAGCATGCCGACGAGTTGGGCGACCTCCATCGCGGCGGCCTGACCGCCCGCGCCGATCGCCGCGGACTCCATCTCGATCTCGTGGCCGCTGGAGAACTTGGCCTTCGCGGAGTATCGCACGGTGTTCCGCATCGGGGCACCTTGCACAGCCACTGCCGATTGTGCGACGACCGCCGCGGCGATCTGTGGCCCCATCATCGGGTGGTTCAGCACCTCGTAGTTGTACTCATACCTGGGCTGCCCCTCGATATTGATCTTGACGTTCACAGGGGCGCTGGTGAAGGGACGCTCGGCAATGCCCGCGACGGCGGCTTGCTCGTCCTGCACCAGCGCGCCCTTCAGCTCAAGGGCACCTGTCCGCTTGTAGCTGATCGTGTTGAGCGAGACGATAAAGTGCACGTAGCCCGTCGCCATTGGCATCGCAGTCGCGCCGATGCCATCCATCGCGTGGCCGAAGCCCAGCACCGTGCCATCGGGCAGCACATCCGTCACCGTTCCGGCGCCGGACAGGTCCGCATCCCCCCAGGCGAAGGGCACCACCAGTGCCGAGCCCGGCTCCAACTCGACTTTCTCGACATCGAAACCCTTGGGTGGCCTGCCACCCATCGCGCCCTGGTCTACTGCAAACGGCTGGATGCCCAGCGGCGTCAGCGATGGGGCCAGCGCGTCGGCGATGCCCTTAGACCCGACCGCCATCGGCACCATCATCCGCAAAGCATCGCCTGTCACATCACGATCCGGCGAGGTGAGCATGGGACGCTTCGCCTGCTGCTTGCTTGCCTGCTTTGGTGTAAACGACTCGTACATCTCCCGCACCACACCCAGCCTCGCCCGCGTCAGCTCCGGAACATCCAGCGTCTTAGATGTTTCATGCAGCTGCGTCATCAAAGCCAGGCCGGCACCGGGCTGGAGCGCTCGGGTCAGCTGAGGGCGATCATCCATCGTGGCCCGCTGGCCGACCGCGCGCATGTACTCGATCGGCTGGATGCCGATGACACACTCATTAGTATTCGCGTAACCAAACGCGAACGCGCCGATGAGCCTGCCGCCCTTGCCCGGGGTCTGCTCTTCGCCCTCTTCCCACAGGTAAACCGGCGAGCCGGACATCCCTTGCACAGGCCCGGTATTGATCATCCGCTCATCCGTACAGCGGGCCCAGATCACCGCGCTGTTAGGCGTCTCGTTTGCATTGATCGTCACGATCTCGACGGCGAAAGGCTCGATCTCCGTGCCATGGAACACGGTCATGCCGTAGCCCTTCATGCCGACGGAGACCTCATCGACCTTAAAAATGGGCTGGGCCTCTTTAGGTGGCGCGGCGGCGGCGTAGGGGGCCATCCATACCAGGCACAGGATGATCAGCAAGCGGGAAAACAACCGGCGGTCAAACATCTTAATGGCTTCCATAGTCTGGCTTAGATGGCGAAAAATCATTGACATTAAGTAAAACGCACAGCATACTATGACTGTTGTAATAACGCTGCTGCCGAAGCGGCGGTGAGGCCAAGTCCTTGCCTCCGCCCCGGCACCGGCGACGGGTCAAGCATACGCGATCGCACCAGCGGCTGCGCTCTTGACGTTTACTTACGTCGTCCCCTTCCCGCCGGTTCCCCTCATGATCTCACAAGCCGCCGACATCCTCGGCTATACGTTCAAAGACGAGGCGATCCTTCAGGAAGCGCTCACCCACGCCTCCTGCGCCGACGCCCGTGTCAATTCCAACGAACGCATGGAGTTCCTCGGCGACGCGATCCTCGGTTTTGTCGTCTGCGAGTACCTCTTCCAGCACTTCCCAGACCTCCTCGAAGGCGACCTCACCAAAATCAAGTCCGCCGTGGTCAGCCGACGCGTCTGCGCGAAGATCAGCCAGTCGATCGAGTTGGAAACCATGCTCAACCTCGGCAAGGGCATGTCCGGCCGGCCGAAACTGCCCAACTCCGTCGCCGCGGCCGTCTTCGAATCTATCATCGCCGGGATCTATTTGGACGGCGGGATACGATCGGCCCGTTCTTTCGTGCTGCGGATGGTCAAGCCGTACATCTATGAGGCCGCCGACTCCGCCCACCAGCAGAACTTCAAGAGCGTCCTGCAGCAGATCGCTCAGCGGCACCTCCCGACCAACCCGCAGTACCTGCTCGTGGACGAGAAGGGGCCGGACCACGCCAAGGCGTTCGAGGTCGCCGTTCAGATCGATGGTCGCGAGTTCCCCTCCGCCTGGGCGAACTCCAAGAAGCAGGCCGAGCAGCAGGCCGCGCTCAACGCCCTGTGCGAACTCGGTATCACCGAGGCGTGCAGCGAGACTGCGAAGGTGAGCATGATCGCCGAGGAAGAAATCGAGCGACGCGTGCTCGAGGGATGGGATAGCATCCAGGCGAACGCGTAAACAGTGACCGCTTTGGAGCGTCGATTCAATCATGTTCAATCGATCCCTTCTTTACCTTTCGTTCGCCTTGATTTTGTTCCTGCTATGCACGCCGGTACTCGCCGAGGATGACGCCCATGGCGGCGATACAGACGCCGCCGCCTCCGAGTCGTTCAAGCCCGGCGAAGCGGTCAAGGCCCCCCGTACGACCGAACGCTACACCGAGAAGGGCGTGACCATCGACCCGGTCGCGATCGATATCGCTCCCAACGGCGATATCTATGTTGCCGAGGGATCGCGGGCCGGTGGGTCGGTCATCGACAACCGTAACGCGGGCCTGCGCAAGTCCAATGGCGTCATCAACGACCTGCAGAAGACCTCCGTCGAGGACCGGCTTGAGCAGATCAAGATGCTGACCGAGGGCGGGTTCTACCCACCCGATACCTTTACCAAGGCATCCGACCGCGTCCGCCTGGTTAAAGATACCGATGGCGATGGAAAGGCGGATACGTCCGTGATCTTCGCCGACGATTTCAACGACCCGCTCGACGGCATCGCGTCGGGCGTGCTCTATCACGACGGCAAGATCTACCTCACTAATATCCCGCACCTCTGGCTGCTCGAAGACAAGGACGGCGACGGTGATGCGGACAAACAAACCGAAGGCGAGCGCACCAGCCTGAGCTACGGCTGGGGCATCCGCTGGGCGTTCTACGGCCACGACATGCACGGGCTCGTCAAGGGCCCGGACGGCAGGATCTACTTCTCCATCGGCGACCGCGGCTTCAACGTCACCACTAAAGAAGGCAAACAGCTCTACGGCCCGGACCAGGGCGCGGTCTTCCGCATGTGGCCCGATGGCTCAGAACTCGAGCTCTACTTCGGGGGCCTGCGCAACCCGCAGGAACTCGCTTTCGATAACTACGGGAACCTGTTTACAGGCGACAACAACTCCGACGGCGGCGACAAGGCGCGGTTCCTCTACCTGCCCGAGGGCGGCCACAGCGGGTGGAACCAGGATGTGCAGTCCCTTAAAGACCGCGGCCCCTGGAACCGCGAGCACATGTGGAAGCCGCGCGATGTTGAGAAGTACGGATTGGACCAGCCCGCATGGATCATCCCCCCGCTGAAGAATGTCGGCCGGGGCCCGTCCGGCATTGCGCACTACCCGGGCACGGGCGACATCTTCCCGAGCAACGGCTCGTTCCTGCTCTGCGACTACCCGGCCGGTGTCCGGCACGTCTATGTCGAGCCCGACGGTGCAAGCTTCAAAGTCGTCGAGGACAGCAGCTTTGTGGATGGCGGCACTATTACAGACATCACCTGGGGCTACGACGGCCGGCTGTACCTCAGCGACTGGGGAGGCGGCTGGCGGCCCAACCCGAACGGCTACCTCAAGACGATGGTGAACCTGGCGGCGCATGACGCGCAGGCCGAGCAGATCGCAGATGTAAGGCGGCTTTTTGTGGAGGGGTTTGAAACACTCAGTGATGAGAAGTTGATCGACTTGCTTGGGCATGCGGACCAACGCGTACGGATTCATGCGCAGTGGGAGGTGTCTGAGCGCAAATCGATCGATTCTGTGATGCTTGGAGCCAATCTTTCAGATGAAAACGCATCTGAACTCAAAAAGATTCATACGGTCTGGGCGCTCTGGATGATTTGTCGCAAGGTAGGTATTCACGGGCCCGAAATCGTCGACCACTCCCTAAAACTCGGATTTTATGACAAAAGCGAAAACGTAAGAGCTCAAACACATGCCGTCCTTGGGAACCTCTTTAGCCTGGAGCATGAATATGCCGCCGTTTATGGTGAGCGTGCTGCGGAAGACGGCATGCTCGACAAAAGCCATACTGTCCAGTACCACGCGGCTATCGCTGCAGGAAAAGTTGGTGAAGTAAGTCTAATCGGCCCTCTCCTCGACCTCCTCGATCGCAACAACAACGAAGACGTCGCTGTCCGCCACGCGGCTAGCTACGGCTTGTCGTTGATCGGTGATGCCGATGCAATTAATAGCGAAGCGAAAGCGAAGGGTGCTGCCGCAAGGCTCGGAGCGGTCCTTGCTCTGCGTCGTCTCGAAAGCCCGCTTCTTGCTGGCTACCTCACTGACGAAGACCCCTTCACCGCCGCCGAGGCCGCGCGGGCGATCTACGACAAGAAGGTCATGGACGCGATGCCCGCGCTCGCTGCGCTCAGCGACGCGATCCCGTTGGAACGGATGAGCGAGCCGGTCATGCGGCGGGTCATCGAGGCAAATGTCAGGCTGGCTGATCTGGATAGCGCGGTACGGCTTGCCCGGTTCGCCGCGCGGACCGAAGCGCCCGAGCAGTGGCGGCTGATGGCGTTGCAGGAGCTCGACGGCTGGGCCAAGCAACGCAACCGCGACGGCGTGTGGGGCTGGTGGTGGCCTCGGCCGGAGCAGGAGATGGCCTACGCCACCTCGGCGATGGTCACCCACCTGCCCGCGATCACCGGCGACGGCAACAACAAGATCGCGACCCTCGCGCGCACCATGATGCAGCGGCACGTCATGAAGTCCGGGCCGGAGGAGTTGTCCAGGCTCGTATTAAGCCCGGACGAGCCCGAACCGCTGCGACTCGGCATGCTGCAACTGCTCAAGGATGCGGACGCCACGCTCGCGATCGAGACCACGAAGCAGCTCTCTGCCTCGGCCGAGGCGACGACCGACCTACGCATCCAGGCCCGCAGCGCGCTCTTGGAACTCGACAAACCATTAGGCCTCGCCAGCTACGCCAGCGCGATCGAGTCGGGCGAGCTAACCGAGCAGCAGGACGCGATCGCACGACTTGGCAATCACAAAGGCGAACTCGTCGGCGAGGCCTTCAAGACACTAGCCACCAAGCTGCAACGCGGAGGACTGGACCCGGGCCTCAAGCTGGATGTGGTGCAAGCCGTCTCGTCGAACAAGGCGTTGCCGTCGGATGTCCGTTTGATGGTACAACGCTATGTCGAGCAGAGCCAAGTGGCTGCTGAGGCCCCGTTCATCCGTGAGGCCTCCCTCCTTGGCGGGTCGATCGAGCGAGGTAAAGAGATCTTCTTTAACCATGAGCCTGCCCAGTGCCTGAGATGCCACCTCGTTGACAACACGGGTGCAGGTCCCGCGCTCAACGGTATCGGCGCGATATACGACGAAAATTACCTTTACGACGCACTGGTTCATCCCAATGACGCAATCGCGAAGGGCTTTGCTAGTACATCGGTGAAATTATTAGATGGCCAAACCAAGACTGGTCGTATGCTCGTTGAACAGTCAACAGAGGATGTGCTCGTCTTGATCAATGTTGATGGTGAGACCGATGAAATACCACGCGATCAAATTGATGGTGATCCGATTGTCAGCGATCAATCTCAGATGCCCTCAATGACACTCGATGATAAGCTCACCCCGATGCAACTCCGCGACGTGCTTGCCTATCTCGGCTCATTGACCAGTGATCCCAGCCCGGCTTACCGCTTGGTAGGCGCTGGCGGTGTCGCTAAGGCATCGGGCCCGCAGGTCGTGAAAGATGCGAGCAGTTGGAACCATGCGATTCTGCTTCCGGTGACCCTGTTGTCGATCACCGCCGCGCTGGTCGCTCTACTGCTGCTGACGATGCTAGGCGCCAAGATGCCCAAGCTCTGACGCTTTTCAATCGTGGGAATCTTAGACGGGTATGTCGCATGCGCGCTGGGTGAGTACCGCTATCATCGGGCCGTGTTTGGACTGTTCCCGATCTCTGTCGATGTGCCGATGTCGCGCTGGCCGATCAGCAACTTCATCCTGATCGGTGTGATCGCGCTAGCGTTCCTTTGGCAGCTGGCAACGCCGGAGGAACTCACCGTCAACCACCCGCTGGTGCTGCACGAGTGGGCTCTCTCCGGGCTCTTCGCGCACATGTTCCTGCATGTGGACCTGGTCCATCTTGTCGGCAACCTGCTGTTCCTCTGGGTCTTTGGCAACGCGATCTGCGCGAAGGTCGGCAACCTGGCCTACATCCCGTTGTTCACCCTCTTTGGCCTGCTCGCGGGCATGACCCACCTCGTGTTCGACCCCGATTCGGCCGCCATCGGCGCCAGCGGCGCGATCAACGGCGTGGTCGGGGCCTTCTTCGTGATGTACCCGAGGAACGACATCAACTGCATCTATATCTTTCTTGTTAAGGTCGGCCACTTCGCGGTCTCGAGCATCTGGATCATCGCGTTGTGGTTCACGTTCGACATCTGGGGCGCGGCCACCGGCGGCCGGGCCGTGGCGTACATGGCACACCTCGGCGGGTTCGCGGCTGGGGTCGTCCTCATGGTTTCTCTGCTGACCAGTCAGTGGATCAAGCCATCACGGGCCGAACAGACACTGCTCGAGTGGATCCGAGAGAGCCAGAGAACGCAATGAATTGGAAGGCGGGTTATTCGCCCAGTTCTTCGAGCAGGTCGATCGGGTCGGCGTCAGGCGAGACACGGTCACGGACGAATTCGAAGGTGCCTTTGGTCTGGTCGGCCAAGGTCTTGAGGATGCTGTTATCGCTGCGGTAGAAGAACTGGACGCCGTGCACGCGGGCGTCGCTGTCGCCAAGGGCCTGCTTGACCAGATCAAGCGCCTGATCGGGGCTCGTATCGCCCTGATGCGCCGCGAACGCGTCATCCGAGAGCAAGTAGATATCGGTGGGCTCGAGCTTCAGCGCCGCGGTGATCGCGTTGGACGGGTTGGATCGGCCTGATGGAAAGACCGGCACGCTGTTGGGGTCGAGCCAGTCCTTGCTGATCTGGTTCAGCACCTCGCGCGAAGGGACCAGCATGCCCTCAGGCTTGATCGCGATCGGCTCGCCGGCCTTGAAGAAGTAGATCGCGAATCGCTCGTCCTCTTCGACGGTCTGCAGGGCACGGTTGAGCCAGACAAGCATCTGCGGCAGCGAATCAATCAGCGAGCCTGAGGCATCCACGAGGAAGACGATCCGTGCGGAGGGCTGCTCAGCGACGGCGGGGTTGTTCTCCGTGCTGGGCTGGAGGGTCGGCGTGTTATCGATCGAAGGGTTGGCCGTGGTTCGGTCGCTGCCACCGGGTGCTGGGTTGGGCTGCCTGATCGGATCTGGGGTGGTCCGATTGACACTGCTTGGGGGCTGCGGCTGGTCGAGCGGGCGGTCGTCATCGCTGCCCCGCGTGAGCCCCTTGACGGCGTCCGAACCTAACAGGCCCGGCCCTGCGCCGAAGGGGTCCGGTCCAGCGGTCTGTGGCGGTGAAGACGCATCCGACCGGTTCTGGTCCGCCAGCGGCTGCTCTTGTGTCAGAGGCCAGGCCTCTTCCGAAGCAGGCTTGCTGTCGGGCTTCACAGGCGCCGGTGCATTAACACCAGTGGGCGCGGGGTTTTCCGGGGTTACGGCCGAGGCACCATCACGGCCCGCGATCCACTTGTCGTAGTTCTGACTGATCAGCCAGCCGCCCACGCCGCCGACTCCAAGCATGAGCAGCAGGATGAAGAACCATCGGCCTGTATTGCTGCGGTAGTTGTACGGGGCATACGACCGGCTAGGTTCCTCGGGCGGGTTGAGGCTCGATGGGTTCAACCCCGGCGGCGGGCTCTGGAGGTACTGGTCCGCCGTGGACGGAGGGGGCATCTTCGTAGGTGGGGCCGCAGACGCCTTGGGCTGGGTATCTTCCGTCGGCGGCTCTGCTTCGGCCTGATCCTGTTCCTCGAGCTTGGACAGCGCGTCCTTGATGAAGCCTACGTCGAGCTGGCTGCCAACCAGCGGGTCGGTTGCTTCGGCGGCATCATCGGACTGCTCCGCGACCACCTCGGGCGCCTGCTCGTCGAGTTCCGTACCGATCGTGGGGGATTCGACCGAGTCGTCGAGCCCCTCGGATAACGCGTCGAACGCCGCATCGATGTCAAAATCCGGTGCATCATCGTCAAATTTGTCCGCCGTACCGGCGGTCACCCCGGCCTCTTCTTCGGCTTCGTGACCCAGTGCGGGTCCTGCTTCAACTTCCACTTCAGCTTCCGCATCGAACACAGGCGTGGTGTCTGTCCCAGCGGCTGCGTCCGGCACCTCATCAACTGCAGCATGGTCCGGCACAGGTGTGTCAGCCACACCCCCTTCCATTTCGGATGGGGGATCCTCCACGCCCGGCGTGATCAGGTCCTCGATCTCTTCATCGAGATCGATCGGCTCGGTGATATCGAAGCCCGGCTCGGTGTCGTCTTCCGAACCGTCTGAATTCGTTGCATCATCGGCTTCAGCTATCGACGCAGCCGGCTCATCACCAGACACCTCGTTGGCCAGCACTTCCAGCGGATCGGGCTCGTTTTCGAAATCGCTAACGGTTTCTTCTACGGGTTCCTGATCGACAGTCTCTGCTTCGCGATACTCGGTAACGCCATCCTGTGCTTCGACTTCGGCAATGATCGCTTGATCGAGTTCGTCTTCAACCGCTTCTTCGGTAGCTTCTATTTCAGGCTCGGATTCTAGTTCCGCGATTGCTTCAAGCGGCTCTTCCTGTACTCCCAAGACAGGTTCGTCAACAACGGGCTCGTCGACCGCTAGCTCCTCATCACCCGCTTGGGCATCAGTGACCTCAAGCTCTGCTTCAGTCGACAGGTCTTCATCTTCAGCCACCTCGGGCTGTTGGGGCGGTGCGTGGTCCAGGTGCAAGCCGACCAGGGCGGGGGCTTCTTCGTCGGCGTCGTCGGACTGATCTTCATCGGCGACGGGGGGCTCGACTTCCGCTTCTTCCTCATCCTCCTCTCTTGTGAGATCTTCGTGCGAAACAGAGGTGAGCAGCGTAGTACCCGCGCTGTGCGAGCCCATCCCCGACTCGTCATCCAGGGAGATCTGATCGCTGGTGTCCTCGCTATCGGCTTCCCCGCCAGCAAGGAACGGGTCTTTTTCATCAGGCGCGCCTACTTCCTCGGGGCTTAACACGGATTCGACCGATGCTCCACCATCAAGGCCGAATGGATCTGCCGACTCGCTAACCGATTCGCCGACCGTGTCATCTTCAATCGTCTCGATCTCGGCTCCCGTTTCAGGGAGGTCGGCGTTTTCCGCTGGCGGGTCCGCCATGCCAAGGTCGGCAAAGAAGGAGTCTTCTTCATCAGCCGGTTGATCAAAGTCTGGCCTGAGCGTATCGGCTGTTTCTTCTACGGCCGTAGCGGCGGGCTCGGATAAGGCCGGGAGCTCGTCCGAGTCCTCGAGCGGATCAGGGGACCGCCCATCCTCAAACATGGATGCAAGATCGAGTTCGCCATTGGCTTCGATGGGCTCGGTGTCCAGCGCGCCGATCCCCAGCGCATCATCGCTGAGCAGTTCGTCTGGCAGCTCTGGTGCCGTGTCCATCCCGATCCCGTCGCAGCGCACGACCTTGATCAGCACCCGGCCCATCTGCACCAGATCGCCCGGCTCCAGCTCGGTAAGCCCATCCACCTTCTGACGGTTCACGAACGTACCGTTGGCGCTGCCCAGGTCTTTCAGCAGCCAGAGGTCGTTCTCGAAATAGATTTCGGCGTGGTTCTTGGAAACGCGCGAGTCTTGCAGGCGCAGACGCCCCTTGCGACGGCCGATCGAGACCGGCTTAGTATCGCTGATACGCATTTGTCGGCCCGCACGGGGGCCGGTTAACAGCCTGAGCTTGAGCAAGGCTTACCCTTCTTAACACGGAGGCGGATCCAAGATCCACGTTTCGCACAGAGACCCCAAATTCTAACACCAAAAGACGGGATTTCATTTAATAACACGCCCAAATTACGGGCGATCCACATGATCAGCCGGGTTATCCGGACGCTGGTTCAGCGTGGGCGGCGGCAGAGGATCAGCCCAGCGGTCCCAACCAGCAAGATCGATGCGGGTTCCGGCACCGACTCCAGCAGGAGCGCCTCCAGCGACGGCGGCCCGGTCAACCATCAACAAACCCCGAGATGCCAAGGCTATCCATCTGGCCGCCGCCTGAGAAGCCGCCGACATGATCCGCATCCAAGCCGATAAACGCCGCTTCGTATCCGGCGAGTAGTTATCCAACAGGACGGCTTGGGCAAAGACGGGACTTGCTAAGGCGGTGATCAAGAACGTGATCAGGCTTCTTGGAAGGCGTCCAACAGACAATCCCTCAAGCGAAAGAGGGCAAATGGGCGCAGCCGGACTCGAACCAGCGACCTACTGGGTGTAAACCAGTTGCTCTAGCCAACTGAGCTATGCGCCCTGTCATTACATCCTAAGTCTGTTTGGGATGGCTGGCAACGCGGGTAGATGGTTTGGCATATTGATCGCAGTGCGTTCGTTGCTATGTTCAGGGCATGGCAGGACAGCCCAAACGAGAGCGGGGTGGCCAAGAGGTGGCCAAAGAGGTGGCCATCATGCAGGAGGCCGTCAGGCGGTGGCGTAGCCGGCGTGCAGCCCTGGAAACCGAGTTGGGAAAGCAGCCCGACAGCGAGTGGGCTTGGCTCTGGCAGACGCGGCTGACGGTGCTCGGCTACCTCATCGATCGCTACAGGCAAGAGGCCGTGGACGAGCAGGGGTGTGCACCGAGCCGACCAAGGCACGTTCTGAACCGGGTATCAATGGGCTTATCTAGTGTTGTTGAAGAGACTGCTCCCTACGACAAGGTCCCAGCCTACGCGATTGTGGGTAACAGATTCACAGACCGTAGCGCGCTGCGGTCGAGGCTGCATTCGCTAAAGAGCGCAAACGCGGAGCGGCACAAAGAAGCCGAGAAGCTTGCCGACGAACTCCGAAGGCTCAATGAACTGCACCGCAGCCAGCGTGCTGACGAGCACAACGATCTGGTTCGAGCGCTCGGTGACATGCAGCGGCAAGCGGCCGATGAACGTAAACAGCTTTTTCTTGATCTGAGCGAGGCGGAGCAACTCGATAACTCACTGGACTCGCACACGATCCGCTTGATCCTGGAGGATCATGGCATCGAGCCCGATGATCCGTGATACGCTTCGGCGATGCAGCACGAAGACGACTGGTTTATATGCCCGGTTTGCGGGGAGGAAGTGAAGGCAGACGCGCTGGCGTGCCCGCACTGCGGCGCGGACGAGGAGACGGGCTGGTCAGAAGACACAGAGTTCGATGGCATGGAACTGCCGATCGATGACGATTGGCCGGTAAACGAAGGCCCTGCAAAACGCCGAAAGGCGATCTCGCTGGTGATGGCGATCGTTATGATCGGGCTTATCATCCTTCTGCTGTTTCGTTAGCAAATCGCTTACGCTTGGCGGTCCCAGCGCTGCACAGTAAACGCGTAAGCGTGCCGGTCGTCTGCGGCGTGCTCTTCTAAGACCTCGCGCCGCCAACACGCAAAGTCGAACTCTGGCAAGACCGCTTGGCCATTGATTTTGGTATGCACCAAGGTCTCGTAGACCGTTTGTACACGGTCGAAGGTCTGCGCAAACAGCCCGACACCGCCGATGATGAAGGCAAGGTCATTCTCGTTTTGGGCAAGCTTGATCGCCTCGTCCAGTGAGGTCACAACGACAACACCCTCAGCGGCCTTATAGCCCGCGTTGCTGGTGATTACGAGGTTGAGCCGGCCGGGTAGTGCGGACTCGTGGTCTTCATAAGTCTTGCGCCCCATGATGATCGGGCAGCCCATCGTGGTGCGCTTGAAATGCGCGAAGTCGTCAGGCAGCCGCCAGGGGATCTTGCCATCGGCACCGATGACGCGGTTCTCACTGCGGGCGTAGATCTGTGCAAGCTGAAACTCGGGCATGCTCACACCGCCACCGGGGCCTTGATATGCGGGTGCGGGTCGTAGTTGAGCAGCTCAAAGTCTTCGAATCGGAACGCGAAGAGGTCTTTGGCATCCGGATTGATACGCAGCGTCGGCAACTCGCGTGGGGTTCGGCTCAACTGCTCGCGGGCTTGGTCCATGTGGTTGTCGTAAAGGTGCGCATCACCGAAGGTATGAACGAAGTCGCCCGCCTCGAGATCACAGACCTGCGCGATCATCATCGTGATCAGGGCGTAGCTCGCGATGTTGAACGGCACACCGAGGAAGATGTCCGCGCTGCGCTGGTACAGCTGACACGACAGCTTGCTATCGGCGACATAGAACTGAAAGAACGCGTGGCAGGGCGGCAGCGCCATCTCCTCAATCATCCCCGGGTTCCATGCGCAGACGATGTGACGGCGGGAGTTGGGGTTGGACCGGATGGCGTCAACGGCCGAGCGGATCTGGTCAACTTCACCGCCGCCGGGTTTTGGGAAGTGACGCCACTGGTAGCCGTAAACCGGGCCGAGGTCGCCGTTTTCGTCGGCCCACTCGTCCCAGATGCGGACACCGTTGTCTTTGAGGTAGCCGATGTTTGTGTCGCCGGACAGGAACCAGAGCAGCTCGTGGATGATGGACCGGAGGTGGAGCTTCTTGGTTGTGACACAGGGGAAGCCCTTACTGAGATCAAACCGCATCTGATAGCCGAAGACGGACCGCGTGCCCGTCCCGGTCCGGTCAGGCTTGGGCGTGCCGTGATCGAGCACGTGCTGCATGAGGTCGAGGTATTGCCGCATGGGTAGAGTTTAGCGTGCGTGGCATGGCGTGACCCGATACACTTCTAGAGATGTTATTGCTTGCTCAAGTCGAACAAGACTACGCCTTCAACCACTACGCTGCGCTAGGCATCCTGCTGCTCATGGCGATCGGCTTCGGTGTTGCGAATGTCGTCCTCACGACTTTCCTTGGCCCTTCGCGCAAGGGCGAAGTCAAAGGGACGACCTATGAGTCGGGCATGAACCCGTTCAATTCGGCACGTCGGCGGTTCAACGTCCGCTTCTATGTGGTGGCGATGACCTTCCTGCTTTTTGATGTTGAAGTTGTGTTTCTGTATCCGTGGGCGGTAACGTTCCCCGCATTAGGCGGTACCGAGGGTGATGACCTTGGTCCGTTGTTTTTGTTCCGCATGCTTTTCTTCGTGCTCACGACCGCGCTAGCGTTCGTCTACGCGTATCGCAAAGGCGTCTTCCGCTACGACTAATCGTTTCATTTCCGATCAGATGCTTTACACGGCAGGATGATCTGCCTACTATTGCTAATGATTTGTTTCTTTAAAGTAACTGATTCATTTCACGATTCATTACGTGCAACTCTTTTCTCTGGCTGATCAATGCTGGAGCACGTACAAGACAGAAGGATTTGACATGACAAGTAGTCCGATCGATACGTTGACACCACGTGAGCGTGAAATTCTCATATTGATCGCAGAGGGAGATTCGCTGTCCGAGATTGCCCAGAAACTCAGTCGCAGTCTCAAAACAATCGAGTCGCACCGCTTGTCACTCGGGAGAAAACTGAAAGTTAGCAATCGTGTTGAACTGGCGAAGATCGCTATTGCGACCGGCCTGGTGACACTTTCTGAAGCTGGTCTTTCTCATTCGGTCTCAGAGGCCGTTGATAAACAGCTCCAATGGATTGAACAAATCAATAGTGCGATTGAGCAAGCCACAGGCCGTGATTTGATAGAGCGTTTTTGTAAGGCCGCGAGCGTATTGCCAGGCGTCGATATCGCTGCGATTTGTACCTGCGAAAAAGATCAGCGAGGCAATGATGTCAATCTATACAACCGCGTCATCATGGCGGTCTGTGAGAACGGTGAGATCAAAAAGCCGATGAGATACAACGCGATGCAGACACCCTGCCAGGAGGTCATTGAGCAGGGCGTCTGCAGTTTTACGAGCGGTATTCGTGATGCCTACCCGGATGATCAATGGCTCACATTGGTGCAAGCGGAAGGCTATCTGGGTTTGCAGCTAAACGACGCGGCAGGCAAGCAAGTTGGTGGGGTCGGCTTTATTGGCCGCGAGCCATTGCAAGCCATTGAGACCTACCGCTACATCATTGATTTCTTTGCACCAAGGCTGTCAGGCGCGATCCAGACTTGTATCGAGATCGAGTCTTTGCGCTCACAGAACGATCGACTCCAGTCTGATTTACTGGACCCTGCGATGCGGGAAACGACCGACCCGCCGTCTGAAGGCGACCATGCTATGACGGTCGCTCGACGCGAAATCGCTCACCGTGTACATCAGCTCGCCGGCGCCGGCTTTCTACGTGAAGTCATCGATGCGATCTGTGATGTATTTGGTCTTTACGCGGGTGGGATTTGCGCGTTAGACCCTGCACCGAGTTCTCCGACCCTGCATTCAGTATCGTTCTGCATCCAGCGGAGCCAAGGTGATCCCATTCATTATGAAGCGAAGGGGACGCCCTGTGAGATCGTGCTAAGACGATCGGGCTTGTGTGTGGAAGATAACGCCGCGGAGGCGTATCCCGGGGACATCTTTATGCAGCAGCACAAGATCCGAGGCTTCTGCGGGAACCGCCTTCCTGGCCCGGATGGCAGGACAGCCGGCGTTATCTGGGTCGTACATCAAGCGCCGCTGCCGGAACCCGAAGGGATTTCGGAGTTGTTAAAGTACTACGCCCCTCGATTAGGCGCGGAACTCGCCAACTTTATGCAACTTGAAATGCTGATGCAGGAGCGAGAAAGGCTTGAGAGCCTGCTTGCCCAGCAGCACAAGAAGCAGCGCACCAAGACGACAGCATGATCAACCGCTTCCTCCTAGCAATGCGGTCAATTTGAAACCGATTCCAGTTCTGCCTTCGCCTCGTTCCAGTTGGCGTCGTCCTGGCCGTCCGGGCACCCCTTGGCCATCCAGATTTCGTAGGCCTTCTGAGCGATCTGATCGTGGGTGATGACAACAACGGGCTTCGCGTTCTTCTTGGCCGGCGCTTTGCCCTTGCGCTTGGACGTGGTCTTTGTTGAAGCCTTCTTTACGGACTTCTTCTTGGTTGTCTTCTTCTTGGTCTTGGTCGCTTTCTTGGCGCTGGCGGTCTTCTTGGCTTTCTTGTCTTTCTTCTCTGCCATGGTGTTCCCCTTTTTGCTAGCGGTTTTCTTGGTTGACTTCTTTTTCTTTGTCTTCTTGGAAGGCTTCTTTGCGGCAGACTTCTTCGCCGACTTCTTCGCCGACTTCTTCGTCGTCTTCTTCTTAGCGGCTTTCTTCTTGGTCGCTATCTTCTTTGAGGTTTTTTTGCGTGTCGTCTTGGCGGACTTGGCCATCGGGCACGTTCCTTTCGTTCCCTGGGATGCCCGGCGTGCTCACGAGCAGATTTTTTTCAATGGGGTGCAGGCCCCGTTGCGCACAGCATAGCGACCAGATCACCGGCCGACAGGGGTGAGCGGCGCTCGAAGACAAGAAACTTGCTGGGCGATACCGATTAGGCTTGAGCGGCTTCGAGTGCCTCAAGCACCGCCCCGGTGTGGCCCTTGACCTTGACCTTGTCAAAACGCTGCGCGACCTTACCGCTCGGGTCGATCAGGAAGGTGGTGCGGACGACACCCATGTAGGTCTTGCCGTACATCGATTTCTCCTGCCAGACGCCGTATTTTTCGCTGGTTTTCGCGCCCACATCGGCGAGGATCGGGAAGTTGAGCCCGAGTTTGCCCGCGAATTTTGCTTTGGATTTCTCGTCGTCGGGGCTGATGCCCAGCACGACGGCACCCTTGGCCTGCAGTTCCGCCTCGGCATCGCGGAAGCCGCAGGCCTGTGTCGTGCAGCCCGGCGTGTTGTCCTTCGGGTAGAAGTACAGCACCACCCACTTGCCCTTGTACTGGGACAGGCGGTGCTTGTTGCCGTCCTGGTCGGCGAGGTGGAAGGCGGGGGCGGCTTTGCCGGGCTCGATCATCGCTGGGGCCTCCTGGGTCTTGCTCTTTGCCATGGTTGCAGTCCTTGATCGGAAAAAAGTTATTCTGGTGGGATGATAGATGGGATCGTAGGCATGGACCGGCGTGATGTCCCGGCGGGGGGGATGCCTTGAACGCGAACCACCTTGCGATGATGAGTTTCGTCGCGCCCTGGATGGCCTGGGGCGCTGCAGCCGCGGTGGGTCTGCCGCTGCTGGCTCATCTCCTGAGTAAGACCCGGTATCGCGAGGTGATCTTCCCCGCTGCACGCCTGGTGCAGCAGGCGGTCGCAGCGACCTCGCGTATCGAGACCCCGAGGCACCGGCTGCTGATGCTTTTGCGCTGGCTGGTATTGATGCTGCTCGTGTTGGCGTTCATGCGCCCTCAGTGGACGCCGGATGCTCAGGGCAACGACGACGAGCGCATCGCGCTGGTTCTGCTCATTGATGCCAGCGCATCGATGCAGCGCACGGCCGATGGTGCCACCCTGTACGACCGGGCCTTGCGGCAGGCCCAGCAACTTCTGGAACAGCTCGACCCCGAGCGCGACGTCGCGGCTGTGATCCGGGTCGACGACCAGCCCGACTCGCTGCTGCCCGAGCCCACAGCGCAGTTCAGCCTGCTAATGGATGACCTACGGGATACCGAAGCCGGCTATACCAGCACGAACTGGCCTGGCACGATTTCTGTCATCCAGCGCCTCGTACAAGACGAGCGGCGTACCCTCCGCCTGATCACGCTCTCGGATGAGCAGGGCGAGCGTCCCGCCTTTGGCGAGGTCATAAGTGAACGCAGCAGCACGCGTGTCAATCATTTTCGCATCGAGGGGCCGACGGACAACACCGCGGTCCGGCTCGTAGATGTTCGGCCCTACCCGGCGATTGTGGGCAGGCCCCTGACCGCCACCGTCGAGGTCGAGCACTACGGCGACGCCCCAGCAACCATCGGCCTGCGCGCCCAGTTCGATAACGCGAATGTAACACGCGGTGTTTCAATGATGCCGAGCACCACCGAGCGTATCCAGCTGATGCTGCCCGAGGTATCTGGTGACCGTGAGCTCATCCGGGTCACGCTGACCTCGGGCGATGTGCTGGCCGCAGACGACATCACCGGCGTGGTCGTGCCGGTTCAGCAAATCACCCGTTCAATGATCATCCATGATGCCGACGCGGCCTCGCAAGCCTTGGCGAAACGCGTCGGTACGCTGCTGAATCCCGGCGAGGTGCAGGGCGTCGCGCTGCCCCGGGTGCAGACGGCTACGGTTGCGGAGGCGCAGGCCGCGCTCGAGTCTGCCGACGCAGCACAGCTCCGCACCGTTGTGTTGATCAACCGAGCCCCGCTGAGTGATGCACTCAGCCAGTTGCTGGAGGCCTATGCGCAGGCGGGTGGCGGGGTGATCGAGTTCACACTCGACGACGGTGTCGATCCACAACGGGTCACGACCGCCGCGGCGATCGACTTCGAGCTTGAGCCGCTGCGCGTGTTCGAGGGGCCGGCCCGGGCAGGGCTTGCGGCGCTGCCCTGGCCCGGCGTGAGTAACCGTGTGATCGACGAGCGGGCGACGCCGATCCTGATGGACGATCTCGAGCGGGTGATCGTCGCCGAGATGCCGCGCAGCCGTGGTCGGCTGATCGCGATCAATGCCTTGATCAAGGACGAGCCTGGCGGCCTCCTCGCCGAGCCCGCGTTCGTGGTGCTGTTCAACGAGCTGTGTAAGTACGCGTCGCCAGGCCCGGCGCTGCCCGACCCCGCCCGCCCGGGCGACCTGCTCCCGCAGCGCTTTCTCGAGGCTCGACAGATGCTGACGGCAGAAGGTGCCGACCGTGATGCGATGGTCTTTACCGCGCCTGGTCCCTACGGCGCGATGGACGAGACGGGATTTGTTGAAGAGATGATCTTCGCCGAGCTCGATCCGAGCGAATCGGATATGCGGGTCTCATCCCCCTGGTCTGAGTCAGAGCTCTCTGATGGTGGAACAGGTCAGGCAGGCGGTGACAACGCGCCGGCCGTCAGTGCGCTGCGGGCGCAGCCGATCGAGCTATGGCCGTATGTCATCCTTGGCGTGTTGGGCTTGGCCGTGACAGAGTCGCTGCTGCTCTGGCGTTTTGCCGGTCCGCGTGAGCCGCTGCCGCAAGGGGGTGCGGCATGAAGGATCGATACCTTGCTTGGGATCTACTCGCATCCACGCTGTACCGGCCCTCGTTCGAGGTCGCGATCATCGTGTTGGTGCTGCTGTTGGTTATGGCGGGCGCGGTGCTCGCCGCGCGTCGTGAGCGATTTTGGTGGCCGCTGATCCTTCGGCTCATCGCGGTTGCCGCGTTGGGATGGGTGCTGCTTGGGCAGAGCGCGATCCAGCCGGGCAAGCCCGCCGATGCCGTACCGCCTCGGCTGACGGTCCTGATCGATTGGTCGCAATCCATGGACGAGCAGGACGCGGTCATCTCGCCAAATACCCCACCCGTGACGCGTCTGCGCGCGATCGATAGCACCTACTTGAACGACGAAATGCTTGCCAGGCTTCGCAAGACGGCCTATGTCGAGTTGATCCCGTTCGATGAGCAGCTGCGGCCGAACAGCCCGTACTGGCTTTCGCCGCAGGGCCCGTCCACCGCGATCTACCGCGCTGTTTCGCAGGTCAACGCCGATGCGACACTGATCCTCAGCGATGGCAACGATACGACACGCTTATCCGCACCAAGCAACCCCAACCGTGCCGGCAGGCTCTACGCGGTACCCGTCGGCACGCCACGTTCTGCGCCGGACCTTGCGATCCAGGCCTGGCCGGAGAGTGACCGGCTCTTCGAGGACCAATCCACAACAATCACCGCGTCTGTGCAGCATAACGGCTTCGAAGGCGAGCAGGCCGTCGTCGAGCTTTTACTCGAAGGCACGGTGGTCGACTCGATCCCGCTGAAGCTGGACCAGCGTGTCACGACAACGCGTTTCAGTGTGACGCCACCACTGGAAGCCGGCCGGACCGTCCAGTCCAACCAATACACCGCGCGTGTCCGACTCGCCAACAGCGAGGAGGTCTACCCCGACAACAACTTCGAGGATGTCTTCATCCAAACCAGCCGGGGGCAGATCCGTGTGCTCATGCTGGAGGGCGAGCCTTACTGGGACACGCGGTCGCTTGGCAGGCTTATCACAAGCCACCCACGCTTTGACCTGACCGCGATCTATGGCTTTGGTGACCGCCGCCGCTCGCAGCTCATCGGTGAGACCGTTGACCCATCGATCGACCCAATCCGACGGCTCGGCAGGTTCGACATCGTGATCCTCGGGCGGCAGGTACAGCGGCTGGTCGATCCTGGCTTCGGCAACCGGTTGGCAGAGTATGTCCGTAGCGGCGGGGCGGTGGTGTTCGCGCGTGGCCAGCCCTACGCATTCGAAGCCGGGCAGGACTTTGATGCGTGGTTCGCGATGACCCAGCAGATCGATTCGATCAGCCCGGTGGAGTGGGCCGAGCCCGTGCTTGGCGAGATGCGCGTCCGGCTCGCCGAGGGGACCGATGCGCGTGGGCCTCTGGCTGGGCTTAAGGAAGGCGAGGTGCTGACGCGGTTGCCCGGTATGATTGCGGCGACGCGCATCGATGGGCGCAAATCAGCCTCGCTGGTGATGCTTGAGCAGGCCTCGCCCGACGGCCCCGCCATGGCGGCGATGACCAGCCTCCGCGTCGGCTCGGGCATCACGATGGCCGTGCTCACCGAGGGGCTCTGGCGGTGGGAGCTCTTGCCCGGCATCGGAGAGCAAGATAACCAGGCGCGCACGGTCTACGGTGCGCTCTGGGTGCGTGCGCTGCAGTGGCTTGCGTCTGGCGGCGAGTTTCTGCCCGGGCAGGACATCGCGCTGTCCGCCGACCGGCTCACCGCTGAGCTTGACGAGACGATCAACCTGCGGATCAGCACGCGCTATGTTGAGACCGACGACGTGGCCTTTGAATTAGTCGCTACGCACAGCGACGGCACGAGCGAGCCGCTGAACCCGACCATCATCGACACCTCCGGGACCTACACCGCGCCGTTTACGCCCAAGCAGGCCGGGGTTTACACGGTCAGCCTCAATACGCCGGACCGTCCCGATCTGATCGAGCCTGGCCAGCCACTGACAACACGGCTCGCCGCCATCAACCGCTCGGTGGAACGCCGCGACACCTCGGCCAAGCCCGATGCGCTCAAGCAGCTCGTCGAGCCAACCGGCGGTAAGTGCTTACGGATGGGCGAGATCGACCCGCTGATCGATTACCTGCAATCCCTGCAGGCATTACGCGGTTCGGAGGACAAGGTCGACTATGCTTTTAATAGATGGCCCGTGTTCGCCTTGATCGCAGGGTGCCTCGGCCTCGAGTGGGTCTTGCGACGACGGATGGGGCTGCGATGAGCGTGATGCAGACACCGACATCCCGGAGCGATACACAAGAGCAACTGCACGAAGGCATGCGCTGGACGGTGCAGCGTGGCCGCTTTTTCGCCTCGCTAAGCGTGGCACTGCTGTGCGTCGCCGCCTTCATCGGCGGGCTGTTTATCCTCGCGATCAAGGACGTGATCTTTGACCTGCCAGACCTCGCCCGCACAGCAATGCTGGTCGTTCTGCTTCTTATCTCGGCCGGCTTTTTCTTCGTGCTCGCGCTCCGGCCGTGGCTCAACGAGCGTTTCAACCGATCGGCGGGTGAGCAGGTTGACCTCGCGGCCGATCGCGAGGAGCAACCTGTCACGCTAGGGCTCTCGCTTAGGGAACCGGTCGACGATGACTCGTTGGCGTTGATGCTGCTGCAGCGGGCTGAGTCACGCGCTGCAGAGGTCGCGCAGTCTGTCAAGCCGGGCCGGGCCTACCCACTACGCCGGCTGACCTCGCCGGGCAGTTGGCTCGCGCTCGCGCTGGCGTTCTGGATCTTGCTGGCGATCATCCTGCCCAGCCATGTGTTTGCGATCGCCTCGCGTGTGATCATGCCTTGGAGCGACACGCCGCCGTTCTCGTTGACGCAGATGGAGCCGACCTGGACGCCCGAGCCGCCGGATGCGGGCGAAGATGTGGTCGTGTCGGTTGAGCCAGCCGGTCTTATACCCAAGGAGGTTGATCTCGTTGTGCTGGATGAAGACGGCAACGAGGCCGAGCGGTTTGAAATGGCTCCCGACGGCGAGGGCGGCTTCAGCCTCACGCTCAAGCGGGTGCTCGAGCCGATCGATTTCCAACTTGAAACGCGTGGCCGGCACACCCGCACCTACACGATTACGCCCACACCCGAGCCACCTGTCCCGGATCAGCCAGGCGCTGATGGTTCAGATGATGAACATGACAGCACCTCGAGTGAGGGCTCAACCAGCTTCGATCCGGACAAGGTCGCTCGGCGGGACTTGGAAAACAATGAGGGCTGGCAGGCCATGAAGAAGAAGCTCGAGCAGATGCTCGGCGAGCTCGCCGAAGCCCAGCGGCTGGCGGACAGCCTTGATCCGACGGATGCAGACGCGTTGCAGGAACTAGCGGACAAGCTTGCTGGAATCGTGAAGCAGGCCGGTGAGCTAGGCGATGAGCTGGCCGAGATGCAGGGTGAACTGCCCGCTGAGGCGTCGGCGTTGCTGGATGCACTGCAGCAGGCGTTGACCAACATGCTCAGCGCGAAAGTGCCCGCCCCGCCGGGCAGCCAAGGCGGTGCACAGGGCGAGGGGGCCCCGACGCTGGCCGACTGGCTGAAGCAGGCCTCGGACGCAGCAAAGGGTGATCAGGGCAGGATCGGTCAGGGGATCGGGCCGTCTGACGAGCCATCCGACTCGGGCACCACCTCCGGCACCGGCGGCGAGGGACCCGACATTGTGGACCCGAGCACCTCCGGCACCTATCGTGAAGGGAATACCAGCGGCGAAGAAGGCCCGCTGCCGGACAGCGTGATGCAGCAGGTCCCGCCGAGCTACCGTGATTTTGTGTCGAAGTACTTTGAAAACCTCGCCGATGAACAAGCCAACCCGTGAGTCAGCAAGTATGAACAAGCCCCGCATGCCTAAACGATCCGCTTGGCTTTTCGTAATAGCGCTGTGTTTTGGGCTTCTTACGGTTCCGATGCAGGCGCAAGAGAAAGACGGCTCAGCCGAGGACAGCGAGCTCGTCATTGCCAAGCTGACCTACGACAACGGGAAGACCGCGGTCTGTTTCGCCGACCAGTTCATAACGACCTTTGCCCGAGAGACCGGGCAGAACGTCCGCCGGGGCTATGTGGAAGTCGCGCTCGATAGCGACGAGCTGTTCGAGCACCCGTTCGTTGTCTTCAGCGGGCAGGAGGGCTTCGACCTCTCCGATAGGGAAAAGAAGAACCTCAAGCAGTACATCGAGCGGGGCGGGTTTGTTCTCGCATCGGCGGGCTGCTCCAACAACGCCTGGGCCAGCAGCTTCGAGACGGTGTTTGCGGAGCTCTTTGGCAAGAACCAACTCGTTGGGCTCGACACCAAGCATGCGCTGTTCCACACCGTCTACGACATCAACCACATCGACGTGCGTCGGCCGGGCGGGCGGACGCCGATCCAGGCGATGACCAGCGGGGGCCGGGTCCGCGTGCTCTACTCGCCGCTGGGCCTGAACGACACCGGCAATGCCGGCGGCGACTGCTGCTGCTGCGGCGGGAGCGAGATCAAGAACGCCCGGCTGATCAACGTCAACGCCCTGGGCTATGCCTTAACACGCTGAATCGGTTGCGTTCGGGCACGCTCGATCTGTGTCTCGCCATGTTTTTGACTTTTTCCTAAGGATGATGAACACACCGGCCGATCGGTGAGGTAGGCTTATCGATCAGTCCGGCCTTGTCTGCAGGCCAAAAGAGGAACCTTCGATCATGGCAATTACTGAAGACGGCCACTTCATCACGTTCGGCCAACACATCCAGCAGCAACAACAACACTTTCCCAGCGCCTCGGGCCAGTTCTCCTGGCTGCTGTCGGGTATCACGCTGGCGACCAAGATGATCGCGTCTTATGTCCGCCGGGCCGGGCTTATCGATGTCTGGGGGGACCAGGGCTCGACCAACATCCAGGGTGAAGAGGTCAAGAAACTGGATATCATCGCCAACGAGGCGTTGAAGAAGACCCTTGGCTACCGCGGCAACGTCGGCATCATCGCGTCTGAAGAAGACGACGAGCCGCGCGTCCTGCAGGAGGTGGATCAGGACGATTCCTACATCGTCATGTTCGACCCGCTGGACGGCTCGTCGAACATTGATGTGAACGTCTCGGTCGGCACGATCTTCACGATCTTCCGTAACCCACCGGAGGTCGTGGGCGCCGAGAAGAGCGTCCTCCAGCCCGGCGCCAAGCAGGTCGCGGCGGGGTACGTGCTCTACGGCTCTTCGACCGTGCTGGTGTATACGGCCGGCAACGGTGTGCACCAGTTCACGCTCGACCCGCAGTTCGGCGCGTACCTGCTGACGCGCGAAGACATCAAGATGCCCGATCACCACGGGACCTACTCGGTCAATGAGGCGTATCTGCACCGCTTCCCCGAGCCCTACCAGCGCTACCTGGGCTGGGCCAAGCACAGCGAGGGCGGCGGCTACAAGTCCCGCTACGTCGGCTCGCTCGTCGCGGACTTCCACCGCATCCTCATCACCGGCGGGATCTTCATGTACCCACCAACGACCGACCAACCCAAGGGCAAGCTCCGCCTGATGTACGAGTGCAACCCTTTGGCCTTCGTCGCCGAGCAGGCGGGTGGCTTGGGTGTCGGTACCGAGGGCAACCGCATCATGGAGATCGAGCCCAGCGATGTCCACGACCGTACCCCGCTCATCATTGGCAGCAAGAAGAATGTCGAAGAGGCGATGGCCTTCATCAACAACCCGGTGAAGGTTTAGACGGACCGCGTGACGAACCCTTCCGTCATTACGATCGGCAACTTCGATGGCGTCCACCGTGGGCACCAAGCGATCATGCAAGCGGCTTGCCGCTTAGCAAGGCAAAGCGATGCGGAGGTGATCGCGATCACCTTCGACCCGATGCCGATCGCCCTCCTGCGCCCTGAGCAGAGCCCACCGCACCTCGGATCGATCGAGCAGCGGATCGATGCGCTCAAGCACGCCGGTGCCGATGAGATCCATGTCATCAAGCCAACCCGGGAGGTACTCGCCTACGAAGCGCCGCGGTTCATTACGGACCTGATCGAAAAGTACGACGCGGTCGGCTTCGTTGAGGGTGAGGACTTCCGCTTCGGTGCGAAGCGCCAGGGCAACATGACCATGCTCGCCGATCTGGGCGCTGCCCAGGGCTTTGCAGTTCAGGCCTTGCCGCGGATCGAGGTCCCGCTCAGCGATACCAGTGTCGCGCCGATCTCCAGCTCGCTTGTGCGTTGGCTCGTTGGGCGCGGGCGCGTCGAGGACGCGGCCGTCTGCCTGGGCAGGCCCTTCGAACTCACCGGTGCGATCGTCAAAGGCGAGCAGCGCGGCCGAGCCATCGACGTGCCCACCGCCAACCTCGACCCGGCATCTTGGCAAGGCCTGATCACGCCGATGGATGGCGTTTATGCCGGTACTGTGACTTTGTCTCAAGAAGAGAATATATACCCCGCGGCGATCAGCGTCGGTGTTAAACCGACGTTCGGCCAAGACCAACTCAACATCGAGGCCCACCTGATCGATTACAACACGCATGACCCTGATGCGCTCTACGGTCAACCCGCGACGATCCGTTTTGCCCGCTGGGTCCGTGACCAGTACCCTTTCCCTGGGGTAGAGGCGCTAAAAGAACAACTGGCGCGCGACATCGAGCTGTGCCGCCAATTACTCGGCGAGCCGTCCGCCCAATACGACTAATCGAAGGCTTCACCCGCTAGCGACCTTGAACGACTACACCGCCAACCTGACACTCGATCAAGCGGTCGACCTGCTCCGCGAATGCACCGGGCCGATCACTGTCATCACCCACGCGAAGCCAGATGGCGATGCGGCGGGCACACTCGTCGCCCTCGTGACCGCGCTAAACGCCAACGGTAAGCAGGCCCGCGGCATCCTCTGCCCGCCGATCGCGGCGTCCCTGGGCTTCCTCGCTCAGAGCCACGCCATTGAAGTCCTAGAAGACGCCTCGCAGTTCCCTGCGGACACCGAGCAACTCGTCATCGTCGATACCGGCGCGTACTCCCAGCTCGGCCCGCTTCAAGACGCGGTCCGCCCGCTGCTCGACCGCACGCTCATCCTCGACCACCACCTCTCCGGCGATGTCGAAGCAAGGCACCGCTATATCGACGCGAATGCCGCCGCCGCCGCTGAGATCATCGCCGCTCTGATCCTGAAGCTCACAGGCCAAGACACCATCGGCAGCCAGGCACAACAAACCATCAACGAAGCGCTCTTTACCGGCATCGCTTCCGACACCGGCTGGTTCCGCTTCTCGAATGTTACGCCGGAGACCCACCGACTCGCCGCCGACCTGATTGCCGCGGGTGTCGACCACACCGGCCTATACGCCAGGCTTGAACAGGCCGAGCGTCCCGAGAAGCTCAAGCTCCTGATCCGCGCGGTCGACTCGCTTGAACTGCTTGCGGATGACCGCGCCGCGGTGATGACGCTGCACACCAAGGACTTCGTCGAAACCGGTGCACTGCCCGAGGAGACCGAACGGCTCATCGATATCCCGCAGCAGGTCGGCTCCGTGCAGGTCATCGCGATGATCAGCGAGGCTCAGACCGAACAAGGCCCGCAGACCCGGGTCAGCTTCCGCAGTAAGCCGATCGAGGGCGCGGTGAATGTCGCCGAGTTGGCCGCGACCTTTGGTGGCGGGGGCCACGCCCGTGCCGCCGGGGCGAAGATCGATGAGCCGATCGCCCAAGCCCGACCCCGGATCGTCGCCGCGCTGACCGACGCGGTCGTTGCCGCGATGAGTTCCTGATCAAAGCAGAATCACTCGGAATTGTCGCCTGCGATGTGGAGAACCTGTCGCTTGGTGTCGGCAAGGCTATTTCTTTCCCAAAGACCGATATTTTGTACCTCTCGGGCCTTGCAACCCCCATATCTTGCGGTACATTGTTCAAGTCAAGCAGCCGGGTGACCCCGGCCAAACGCGTCAGGGAGCCCCCGTTTTGCCCGTCCTCAGCGACCGACAGATCAAAGACCAGCTCGTCGTCGAGCCCTTCACCCCCGCCAAGAAACGCCCCGGGCGGATCTCTTTCGGCGTATCGTCCTACGGCTACGACGCCCGCGTCGGCACGCTCTTCAAGATCTTCACCAACGCCCCGACCGATGGCGGCGCGTCCATCGTCGACCCGAAAGCCTTCGACGACCGCAACTTCGTCACCGTTGACACCAACGAGACAGGCAAGGACCACGTGATCATCCCGCCCAACAGCTTCGCGCTCTGCGAGACCGTCGAGACCTTCCGCATCCCGCGCGATGTGCTCGTCGTCTGTGTGGGCAAGAGCACCTACGCCCGCTGCGGGATCATCGTCAACGTTACGCCGCTTGAGCCCGAGTGGCGCGGCAAGGTCACGATCGAGATCAGCAACACGACCCCGCTGCCCGCAAAGATCTATGCCAACGAGGGCATCGCCCAGATGATCTTCCTAAAGGCCGAGGACGAGTGCGAGATCAGCTATGCCGACAAAGCCGGCAAGTACCAGGACCAGACAGGGTTGGTGCTGCCGAAAGTGGACTAGTGAATCGTTTTCTTTGAAAAGGAGTCGAGCAAACAACGCCCCGACGGGGACAGATTAGGACGAAACAACGGGATGGGATGGGCCGGCTCGTGATGGATCGCGACGCGAAGGACCGCGGCCGAGCATGGCAAGACGCCGTGAAACAACCCACCCAACCCACCAGTGGCCAGGGCCGGCCAAATGCTCGCTTCTTCTCCCTCCGCCCCCTTGGACGCTCCACCCGTTCAAGGGGGCTGTTTTTTTATTGATGCGCCGTCAAGGACGGTGTAGCGGGCGACGCGGAGCGTCCCGTGCGAACCATCTATCACACTCGGCACGGG
>JBCCYY010000049.1:0-35320 GCA_039188575.1 Planctomycetota bacterium
CGCTCGCGATGTCGCTGATCGAGTCGCTGCTGATCCTGCCGTCACACATGGGCCACTCGCTGGAGAAACGGGACAAGCTCAAGCCCAACCGCTTCTCGCGCTGGCTGCAGTCGTATGAAAAATGGCGCGATGACACGATCCACAAGCGCGTCATCCCCGCGTTCGGGCGGATGCAGGCGGCGCTCCTCCGTGTCCGCTACCTGACATTGGCGATCGCGGTGTCCGCGCTGATCGCATCCGCCGCGATGGTCGCGGGCGGCCGGCTGGTGTTTAACTTCCTGCCGCAGGACGATGCGGAATCGTTCGTCATCGATATCCGGATGCCGATCGGCACGCCGGTAGAAGCGACGCGGGACGCGGTGAAGCGGATTGAAAAAGTCGTTCTCGCCACGGACGAGGTCAACTCGATGGAGTCGCTCATCGGCGGCAGCAGCGATCTTGAGACGGGTTCGTCCAACGCCCCCGCCTCGCACATCGCCCAGGTCTTTGTCGAGCTTAGACCCGTCGAAGAGCGCAACCGGACCTCGCCCCAGGTCACGACCGCGATCCGCAAGCAACTGCGGGGCCAGATCGACGACGTCGAGCGGATCACCTACACCCAGCAGGCCGGGGGCCCGGGCGGCGCGGACATCACGATCCGGCTAGTGAGCGACAACTCCGAGCACCTCTCGCTGGCGACCGACGAGGTGAAAAAGATCCTACTCGAGTACAACGAGCTCTTCGATGTTGCGGACAATGCAAACCTGGGCCAGTCCGAGCGCAAGGTCAGGGTCTTCGCGGACGCGGCGACGCTGGGGATGGTCCCGCGCGAGATCAACACGCAGCTGCGTGGGTTCCTGTTCGGCCTCGAAGCGCACACCTTCGCCGAGCGCGAGGAAGACATCGATGTGCGTGTCAGGATCGATGAGGAGTTCCGCGACTCGCTGACGCAGGTGCAGAACGCCTGGCTCGTTGACCCGCAGGGCCGGCCCGTGCCGATGCGCGAGCTGGTCGAGATCGAGGACAGCACGACCTACGCAAGCATCAACCGCGTGGACCGCATACGCGCCGTAACGGTCACCGCGGCCGCTGACGCCAACGCGAGCCCGGACCGGATCGTGGGTGAGCTTCGGCAGCCGCCTAAGGACGAAGACGGTAACGTCCTCAAGGACGGGGATGGCAAGCCACAAGCCCCGCTGCTCGAACAGATCGAGGCCAAGTACCCCGGGCTCAAGATCACGTTCGCCGGCCAGCAGGAACAACGCGCCGATGCGTTCGCATCGCTGCCCTACGGTTTCGCCGCGGCGCTGGTCATGATCTATGTCATCCTCGCCTGGCTGTTCCAGAGCTACTTCCAGCCCATCCTCGTCATGTGCGTCGTGCCTTTCGCAACGATCGGGCTGATCTGGGGCCACCTCGCGCTCGGATACGACATGACGTTCCTCTCGCTCATCGGCTTCGTTGCACTCTCGGGCATCGTGGTCAACGACTCGCTGATCCTCGTGCAGTTCTTCAATATGAAACGAGCCGAGGGTCAGAGCGTCTACGACGCCCTCGTCGCCGCGGGGCAGGCCCGCTTCCGCGCGATCATGCTGACCACGATCACGACCGTGCTCGGCCTGACGCCGCTGATCCTTGAAACCTCTTTCCAAGCCAAGTTCCTCATCCCCATGGCGATCTCGATCGCAGCCGGTCTGATCAGCGCAACCGTGATGATCCTCGTCGTTCTGCCGTGCATCATCCTCGCCTTCGACGACCTCAAGGGCGTGCTCTACTACCTCTGGAACGGCGAAAAACGCCCCGAAGACCGCAAGCCAGAGGGCGTCTACGCGGGCGGTATCGAAACGGCCTAATTCGGGCGCCGATCTCAATCTCAGTTAAGGTAATTCGATGTATATCAAGATCGTCTTGACAATAGCGCTCATACTGCTGACTGGCTGCAGCGACAGCACCCCCCCAACCCCCAAGCAATCCGGAGAGCTATTGGATAAGCTTGCACCAGGACAAGTTTGGACTTATCAAACTCGCCTGGGTGAGGAAGCATCACGCGTCATCATCTGCCTCATCGAGACAGAACCCGACATCGGTGAGGTCGCACACATCCATATCAGCAATGTCAAGATCAAGAATAGAAACGCACCGGACAACATCACATCCACCATCTGGCACCTACCATTTAGCGCGGATGCATTGCAACAGAGCCTGATCGAACTGGAAAGCGATGGGGCCGAGGTCCCTGACTTTCAAGATGGGTACGACCAGTGGCGTGCTGCCTTTGACAACAATGAAGGCGGTGTATGGACGCTGCCGCTATCAGAAACGATCGATGCCATGGAAGAAATGCTAGACAACTAAACATCATCAGGCTGCTTGGTCTGATCAACAAAAGAGGAAACAACTGATGCTCAAAAATACTGGCCAATCCGTCATCGCTTTTATGATTTGCATATTCGCTTACAGCGGTGGCGTATCTGCAGAACCAACAGAAGTTAAAGACGACGGCTTCGAGTCGCTGTTCAACGGCAAGGACCTCACCGGATGGACCCCCAAGATCCGAGGCAAAGAATTCGGTGAGGACCCCAAGAACACCTTCCGCGTCAAGGACGGCGTCATCCAGGTCCGCTACGACAACTACGACACCTTCGACCGGCAGTTCGGCCACCTGTTCCTCGATAAGATCGACTACTCGCACTACATCTTCCGCCTCGAGTACCGGTTCATCGGTGAAGAACAGGTCGCGGGCAACCCCGGCGGCTGGGCCTACATGAACTCCGGCGTCATGATTCACGGCGAAGACCCTAAGACCATGAAAGTCGATAAAGAGTTCCCCGACTCCATCGAGGTCCAACTCCTCGGTCAAAAAGAAGGCGGGCCCGAACGCTCCACCGCCAACATCTGCACCCCCGGCACGCACTACGTCCTCGACGGCAAGCTCATGAAAGGCCACTGCAAGAACTCCACCTCCAAGACCTTCCGTGGCGAGCAGTGGGTCCAGCTCGAGATCGAGGTCCACGGCAGCAAACGCATCATCCACCGCGTCAACGGCGAGGTCGTCTTCGACTACGAGAAACCCCAGCTCAACGACGGCACCCTACTCGAACAAGGCAGCATCTCCCTGCAGTCCGAAAGCCATGAGTTGGACTTCCGCAACATCGAGATTAAGGTGTTGGAGAAGTAATCAAGGCACTTTGAAACCGCAGATGAACGCGGATAAACGCAGATCAATCCATCCATGGCTGAACTGCAGATCATCTTGATACTTGAAGACTCACCCGCTCGGATCTAACGATTCAAGCTGGTTTTGTATCGTCAGTTACCATTTGTGCAGCCAGTGATTGCGAACACGGCCGAAGAAATGCTGGCACTGATTGAACAGCACATCAGCCACGCATTCACGATTTCACTGGATCACGACTTGCACGTTCCCGGAGTCGAAGACGCGGGTGATGGATTAGAAATCGCGAAGGTATTGGCATCACAGAAACCCGCTTGCCCTGTCATCATTCATACCAGCAACGCCGCTAAAAGTCATGAGATGCAAGGTGTTCTGGAAGCCGAAGGCTGGACTGTATATCTAGCGGGAGCGATTGGAGAAGGCTGGATCGAGTCAGATTGGATTCACGAAGTATCCAAGGTTTTCCGCCAAGCAAACGCGTAAATCGCTCGATCTGCGTTTATCCGCGTTCATCTGCGGTTCCAAAATAATCAGTCCGCCAATCCCGGCGCGAAGCCGCGGCGCATCGTGTTTTCGGTGATGCATCTGGGCTCGATGATCTGGTAGAGGTACTGGTCACCGCCGGCCTTGGAGCCGACGCCGGACATCCCGAAGCCGCCGAAGGGCTGTCGGCCGACCAGCGCGCCGGTGCATCCACGGTTCAGGTAGAGGTTGCCGACGCGGAGTTGTTCTCTTGCCCGGGCGATGTGGCTGGGCGTTCGGCTGAACAGGCCCGCGGTGAGCTTGTAGGGCGTGCCGTTGGCGATCTTTAGGGCCTCGTCGAACGACGAAGCGCGCATCACCGCGGCGACCGGGCCGAAGACTTCTTCGCTGGCCAGGCGGTGCTCGGGTGTGATGCCGCTGAAGATGTGCGGGCCGATGAGGGGCTTGCCCAATGCGTGCGGCTGCGCGGGGTCGTGAGCAAGTTCGAGCTTGCCTTCTTGTTTGCCGATCTCGATGTACCGCATGATCTTCGTGGCCGCCTCATCATCGATCACCGGGCCGACATCCGTTCCGGGATGCGCGGGGTCCCCCACCTTCAACGCCTTGGTCGCGTTAACGAAGCGGTCGAGGAAACGCTCGTGGACATCGCTCAAGCAGATCACACGCGAGCAGGCCGAACATTTCTGTCCCGCGAAACCGAAGGCGGAGGCGCGTACGCCGACGACGGCCTCATCGAGGTCGGCGGAGCTGTCAACGATGATCGCGTTCTTACCACCCATCTCGCAGACGACGCGTTTGACCTGCGGCTGGCTCTCGGGCGTGACCCCCGCCGCTTGGATGATGTCTAATCCGACGGCCTTGCTGCCGGTGAACGCAACCGTCGCGATGCGCGGGTCGCGGACCAACGCCGCACCAACGGTCTCGCCTGGACCGGGCAGGAAGTGCAGCACATCTTTCGGCACACCGGCTTGCCAGAAGAGGTCGGCCATGACCGATGCGATCCCTGGGGTCTGCTCGGCGGGCTTGACGATGGCGGTGTTGCCGGTGACCAGCGCCGCGGCGGTCATGCCGGTGCAGATCGCCAGCGGGAAGTTCCACGGGCTGATGATGGCCGCGGCACCCCGGGGCTGGTAGAACACTTCGTTGCGCTCGCCGAGGAATTCGCCCTGCGGCTGGGGCATGAACAGGCTCGGTGCCTGCCGTGCGTAGTACTCGCAGAAGTCGATCGCCTCGCAGACGTCGGCGTCGGCCTCCTTCCACGGCTTTCCTGATTCTTTGAGGATGATGCCCGCCAGTTCATCGCGGCGCTGGCGCATGAGCGCGGCCGCTTTAGTCAGCATGTTGGCGCGCCGGATCGGGTCGGTCGCCCGCCATGTGGGGAAGGCGTTGGCCGCGATCTCGACCGCTTCACCGGCCTGGTCGACCGTGCTGTCATTCGCGATGGGCGGGACCTTTGCAGCGGCTAAAGCGATCGTAAAAGCTTCGCGCTGCGATGCTTCTGAAAAATCACGCAGCGGCTCGTTGAAGAATGCGGTGCCTTTGGAGATACCCTCGACTCCGGCGAGTAGCTCGACCCCCGCGTGTGACGCGGCGGCTTCATCACTACTCTTAGTCACAGCTTCATGAGGGCTTGCGAACAACGCGTCCGTATCGAGTTCTTTGTCAAAGCCCTTCATCAGCCAGGATTCATTGGAGGTGTTCTCCAGGAGTCGGCGGACGAGGTACGCCATGCCCGGGATCATCTCGCCGACGGGCACGTACTCGCGGAGCCGCAGGCTCTGATCGAGCGCAGCGTGCTTGGGGCCGTTGCCCATGCCGTACAGCATCTGCAACTCGATTGCCTCGGGTGGCAGGCCGTTGTCTTTCAGCGCGACCATCGATGCGGCGATCGATCGCAGGTTGTGCGAACCCAGCGCGAGCTTGACCCCGCCCTGCCCCTGTACCTTTGGAGTGTGCTCGATGAAACGCGTTGCCATGCGCTCGAAGCATGCATCGGATTCATGCTTGCTCGTCCATACCGGGCAGGGCCAGCCCTGCTCCTGCGCGTGGATCACTTCATAGTCCCAGTACGCACCCTTGACGAGTCGGACGGTGATCTCCCGCCCGAGCTTCTTCGACCAATCGATCACGCGCTGCGCATCGCTATCGCCTGACTTCAGGTAGGCCTGCATGGCAAGCCCCGCGGGGAAGTCGATCTGCTCGCAGCACCGCTGGAACAAAGCGAGGTTGAGCTCTTTGAGCGCGGCCTGCTCGACGTCGAAGTTGATGAGCACGTTCTGCTTCGCCGCGGCTTCGAGCAGTGGCTTGAGCGATTCGAAGCACCGATCCAGCGAGCCTTCGAAATCGAGCGGCTCAAAGACCGCCACCAACGAAGAAACCTTGATGGAAACGTTCGCACGGGGGATCGGCCCGAGGTGATCGTATTCGATTCGCTGGTTCTCCGGCCAGCTCTGGACCTCTAACGCCAGCGTATTGATCAGGTCGAGGTATCGTCGGCGGTAGTCATCGGCCTCGGACTCGCTTAGACACGCCTCGCCAAGCAGGTCGACCGAAAACGAGATGCCCTCGTCCCAACGCTTCCGCAAGAGCGGGATCGCCGACGCGGCGTCCGTCCCGGCGATATAGCGCTTGGCCATCGCGGTGATCTGCCCGGCCAGGGTTTTGCTCATCGTGCCTTTCAAAAGACCGCCGGCCTTGAGCCCGAGCCCCATCCCTGGCGGCAGCTGGGGCACTTTCATCCCCGGGGCGGGTGGCTCGGCAAGGTACTCCGTGATGTGGCGGTGGACCGCGTCGGGGCTGGGCAGGGTGGGGAAGGTATCAACGAAGCGGAAGAGTTGGACCTTGAATGCGTTGTCTTGCATCGCCCAGTCGGCGAGTTTGTCCTTCAGACCCTTCGCGTCGGGGTGCCTGCGCGCGGTCTCAAGTAGGTCGCGACCTAGCGAAACTACCGCTTGATTACCCGAGCCGAACTCATCCAAGACTCGACTGTTACCTCTGCTTTTGCCACCGAACCAAGCCATGGCTCATCCTTTATGTGTATCAAAGCCTGAATGTATAGTATATTGAACTATTTTATTATTCAATATAGTGTCAATGTTTTATCATGCTAAACTTTTAGTATCTCTTTCTGCTGAGGAGCACCTTTTGCCTGAGCAAGACCCCGATACGATCGTCGAAGCGGCCGAGCAGGCTACGAGCCAGATGAGTGTCCGGCTGCAGCGCGAGCGGAAGCGGGCGGGGCTGACGCTTGAGGCCTTGGCACGCGCCTCGGGCGTTTCCAAGGGGACACTGAGCCAGATCGAGCAGAACAAAGCGAACCCGTCAATCACCGTGCTCTATCGCATCGCGATGGCGCTATCCGTGCCGGTCAGCGCGTTGATCGAAGACCCGGCCCGTGCGATGCACTTCGAAGTGGTCCCCGCGGGTGAGGCGAACCGCAAGTTTTTTACGAACCAGGCGTGCTCGGGCCACCTGCTGAACCCGGCCTGGATGGACAAAGACCTCGAGTTCTACGAGATGAATTTCCCCGTCGGCGGCCGGCTAGAGTCCCAGCCACACCACCCGCACACACGCGAGGTCCTTACGGTTGTCGAAGGCAACATCCGCGTTCATGCCAGCGAGCGGTCAGCAGAGCTAACGCCGGGCGACACCGCGCACTACTCCGCCGATGTCCCACACCTGATCGAAAACATCGGCCCCAACGAAGCAACGATCTACCTCGTTGTTCGCTATTGGACCGAGTCGTAGGCACCCGGACAGAGTGTATTTCGCTCGGACTAAAGAAACTTGGTTGGCCAGTCAAAAAGCATTAGGTGCTCGCGCAACGGCATGCTATGTTTTTAGATGGTGGCCATGCCGATGCGGCTGCCCACTCCCTTCTTCACGCGTCGGCGACATCCTTCCCGAAAGGAGCGTCCCTTATGGCGGTTCTCACCTCCACCTACACCATAGCCGATATCCGTAACCTCGCCCTGGTAGGCCATGCCGGCAGCGGTAAGACCACCCTCGTCGAGACCCTCCTCGCACGCGCCGACGGCAGCCCCGGCACGTACGAGCGGGGTCAGACCATTTGCGACTTCACCGAGGAAGAACGCGAGCACGGCCAGTCGCTCTACAGCCACCTGGTGCACATGGACACCCGGGGCAAGCATATCAACCTGATCGACACGCCCGGGGCCCCGGACTTCACGGGCCAGGCTGTCTCGGTCTTCCCCGCGGTCGAGACGGTCGCCGTGGTGGTGAATGCGCAGTCGGGGATCGAGAGCGTGACCCGGCGGATGATGCAGCGGGCGGCCCGCCGCAAGCTCTGCCGGATGATCGTGATCAACAAGATCGATGCCGACAACGTCGACCTGCCCGGGCTGCTGGAATCCCTCAAAGAATCGTTTGGCAGCGAGGTCCTGCCGATTAACCTGCCCTGCGACGGCGGGGCGGGCGTGGTTGATTGCTTCAAGCAGACCGGCGGCGACAGCGATCTCGGACCGGTGGCCGACTTCCATACCGCGATCGTGGACCAGGTCGTCGAGGTCGATGAAGACCTGATGGAGTTGTACCTCGAGCAGGGCGAGGTCACGCCCGAGCAGCTGCACGACCCGTTCGAGAAGGCGCTCCGTCAGGGGCACCTGATCCCGGTCTGCTTCACCGCGAGCCAGCCGCAAAACGGCGACGAACCGATCGGCATCGATGCGCTGCTGGACTTGTTGGTCACGCTCGCGCCCAACCCGCTGGAAGGCAACCCGCGTCCGTTCGTGCGCGGCAGCGACCTTGACCACGAGCTGCACTTCGAAGCGGATGCCGACAAGCACGCCATCGCGCACGTTTTTGCCGTCCGGGTCGACCCATTCGTCGGCAAGCTGGCCTGCTTCCGCGTTCACCAGGGCACGGTGAAGGCGGAAAGCCAGCTGTTTATCGATGATGTCAAGGCGGGCGAGAGCAAGAAGCCGTTTAAGGTCGGCCACCTGTTCAAGCTGCAGGGCAAGGAGCATGTCGAGATCGATCACGCGATCCCCGGGGACATCGCTGCCGTGGCGAAGGTTGAAGAGATCCATTACGACGCGGTGCTCCACGACTCGCACGACGAGGACAACCTGCACCTGAGGCCGATCCAGCTGCCCGAGCCGATGTCCGGGCTCGCGATCGCGCCCAAGAAGCGTGGCGACGAGCAGAAGATCGCCGACGCATTCACCAAGATGCAGGAAGAGGACCCGACGCTGAAGATCACACGCGATCGTGTGACGCACGAGACGGTGATCCACGGCATGGGCGAGCTGCACCTGCGCGTGCTGCTTGAGAAGCTCAAGACGCGCTACCATGTCGAGGTCGAGACGCAGACCCCGAAGATCGCTTATCGGGAGACGATCTCAAGGCCCGCCAAGGGGCACCACCGGCACAAGAAACAGACCGGCGGCGCGGGGCAGTTCGGCGAGGTGTACCTGCGTGTCGAACCCCTCGAAAGAGGCGCGGGCTTTGAGTTTGTCAACGAAACGGTCGGCGGGAGCATCCCGCACGGGCTGATGACCGCGGTCGAAAAAGGCGTCAAGCAGGGCATGGAAGGCGGTTTCCTTGCCGGATGCCCGCTACAGGATATGAAGGTGAGCGTCTATGACGGCAAGCACCACCCGGTTGACTCGAAAGAGATCGCGTTCGTGACCGCGGCCCGGTTGGCGCTCATGGATGCGGTTGAAAAAGCCGGCCCAGCGCTGCTGGAGCCGATGGTACACCTCGAAGTGACCGCTCCCAACCAGTACATGGGCGATATCACCGGCGATCTGGCGGGTAAGCGCGGCCGAATCCAGGGCACGGACATGCTTCCGGGCGAGATGGCGCTGATCGATGCGTTGCTGCCGCTTGCAGAGATCAATCGTTATGCCAACCAGCTCAAGAGCATGACCGCGGGCCAGGGCACGTTCACGATGGAGTTGAGCCATTACGATCCGCTGCCAACGCATTTACAAGCAACAGTTTGTGCCGAGCACAAACAAACTACGTCTGATTAAGTCCGTTAAGCAATGGCTTCAGATAGAACGCAACGCTTGCAGCACGTGCTGCAGGCGTTGTTTTTGGTAGTTGTGCGATGTAGCCGAAGATGAAACATAAGAGCACTGAAATAAAAAACAAAAGAATACTCAAGCCGATCAATGATCACCGCCGATACGACAAGCGCGGTGTTTTTTTATTGACATAGTGTTCACCGCGACGTTACATTGTTAGCTCAAGCTCCGACGCGCGAACCGAAAGGAACCAAACGCCATGGCAAAGAAGAAAGCTAAGAAGAAGGCTACTAAGAAGAAAGCCACCAAGAAGAAGGTGACTAAGAAGAAGGCCACTAAGAAGAAGGCTAAGAAGAAAGTAACCAAGAAGAAGAAGGCCACCAAGAAGAAGGCCAAGAAGAAAGTGACCAAGAAGAAGAAGGCCACTAAGAAGAAAGCGAAGAAGAAGGCTACTAAGAAGAAGGCCAAGAAGAAGGTCACTAAGAAGAAGAAGTAATTCTCTTTCAAGACTCACGGCCGGGAACGTAACCCAGCCGTCCCCTCCTGCCGCCGCTCCGAAGTACCAGGCGGCCCGAATTGATGCATCAAACCAACCGCATTCGCGCTGCGGAGCTAAAAACAGAGAAAGACGCCCCTCGCGGGCGTCTTTCTTTTTGTGCGCCTGCTCGTGGAATCACCCAGTGGGTTCAGCCCAACTCGTTCAGCAGCGCCTCGGCAGCGGCATCCTTGAACGTGACTGACGCGAAAGGCGCCGCGACACGTCCCAGACCCACGATCTGCTGCTCTCGTGCCGTAGGGTCAACCACGAGCCGGCCCAGTTCCGCCGCGATCGGGGCCGGATCGCCGAAGTGGGGTACGAACTCGGTCACGACGCGTCGGCCGTCCTGCCACTCACTGATGATGTTGGGCAGCGTAAACGTCCTTGAGTTGATCAGCCACCGCCCCACCGCGTGCCACTTCACCGGGCTCAGGTTGTAGAACGCGACCATCGGCTTGCCCAGCGAGGCGACTTGCAGTGTCGAGGTGCCCGACTTGATCAGGCCGACATCGCACCATGAGAGCACCTCCGAGGTCCGCCCCGCTACGACTTCAAGCCCTTCAGGCAAGCGCTGGTCACCGCTGGCGGCACGCAGCGTCTCGACATCGGACTCGACCCGCACTGCGATCACGCCGACGAGTTGCGGGTGCTGCTCGCGCACCGTGTTGTATGCGGAGAGCATGGTCGGCCAGTTGGCCCGCAACTCACTGCCGCGCGAGCCGGGCATCAGTGCAAGCCTGACCGTGCCGGGGCCTTCGGGCTTAGGCAGGTCCTCCGCGATCGGTTCGGCAAGCACACCGGGCGCATCCTCAAAAACCGGGTGCCCAACAAACGTACCCTGCACGCCGCGCTCGTCCAGCCAGCCCGGCTCAAAGGGCAGCAGGCATAGCACATGGTCACTGAGCTTGCGCAGACGACGGACCCGCCACTGTGCCCAGCTCCAGACCTGCGGGCAGACCAGGTGCACAACCTTGGCCTTGGGCCGATGGCGACGGACGCGCTTACAAAGCGCCCAGTTCGCGGCGGGGCTGTCGACGGGTACAAACACGGCGATGTCGTTGGCCTTGAGGTAGTCGCCGAACTCGCCGCAGCGTTTCAGGTGTGTCTGCACCTCGCCAGCAAATCCCGTACCCATCGCGACCGCGTGCTCGGTCGTCACGCGGATCAGCTCGGCCCCCTCGGCCTGCATCTTGGGCCCGCCATAGCCCGTAAACCGCAGCGAGGGATCACGCCGCTTGAGCTCATGGATCAGCCGGGCCGCCAACACATCCCCGCTGGGCTCGAAGGCGGCGAAGAAGATCGTCCGTATTGGTGCGAGGGGTGTCGACACGTCAGCGGAGTGTACCGCTAGTCTTGTTCGATCACACCCGAAAGCCACCGCCTAACCACGCGCCGTGTCTCACTATCTCGGTGCATTGCTGAGCCCGCCGAACTGCAGCAGGGCATGGTGACCCAGAGGTGTCCCTCCCCGCCGGTGAGCCCGAAGCCGAAGTTGGCGTCTTTGACCTCGCCTGTCGTGAAGTGGCTGGGCGATTGGTTGCCGGTGTACTCGACGATAACCGGGTAGGTCCGGCCGGGCTACCGGTCCGCCGGCAGGTAGAGCGCGTGGTACACACCAGCCCCGTCGTACTCGGTTGCGACCTGCCGAACGCGTAGCTCCGGCCTAGGCTCGCCTTCAGTCATGGGCGGGATAACGAGGTCGGTTACTTTGCAGCCCGTCAGTAGTAAAGAGAGGCCGCAGAAGAGTCCTATTTGCTTAGAGGAAGTAAGCACTACTGCTTCGCAAACTCCAAGGAACCAACCTTGGCGGAAACGAATGGGGCCCAAAGAAGCAGCAAAACCCCCAGCACAAGCCAGAGCATGGTACTACCGTCTGCTTTGCCCTCTAGCTGATCGGGGAAAAGAATCATAAATGGGAACACGGGCAAAATGATTGCAATTTGCCAAACAACGATGGAAAACACGGTTGTGAAAACCACTTTCCATCCACGAAGATAGGTCTGAATGAAATACATTGTTTTTACCTGAAATTTCGTAGAACTACTTCGCTGCTTCCTTCAGCTCCTTGAACCGCTTACGCATCTCATCGAGCTTGTCGGCGAACTCCGGGTTCTTCGCCAGGTCGACCTCCTCGATCGGGTCGTTGACCAAGTCGAAGAGTTGCTCGTAGTCAAACTCCGGCCAGTACATGTACTTGAAGTCCTTGCGGACAAGGGCCTCTGAGTAGGGGATGCGCTCTTTTCGCGTGATCGTCGGGTGCTCGTAGAAGAACTCACTCCGCCAGTAGTGCCAGGTCTGCACAGAGCTGTGCGGCAGGTACAGGTCGGTGATCGATCGTCCCTGCATCCGCTCGGGGGCCTTGATGCCCGCCGCATTGAGGATCGTCGGCGCGAGGTCCACGCTCAGCGTGAACTCGTCGTTGGTCGTGCCGCGCACCGTTTCTGCCATACGCGGGTCCTTGATGATCAGCGGGACGCGGATCGACTCCTGGTGCGGGTACCACTTGTCCGCCAGGCCGTGCTCGGCGTGGAAGTAGCCGTTGTCGGTCGTAAAGATCACGAGCGTGCTGTCGAGGACGCCCTGCTCCTTGAGCTTGTCGAGGATCACGCCGGAGGTCGTATCGACCTCGGTCGCCATGCGGTAGTAGTTCTTCATCATCCGCTGGAATTTCTCCGGCGTGTCGAACCGCCAGTACCAGCGGACCCGGCCCTCGTTCGCATCCGTGAAGAAGTCCGGCAGGTTCTCCCAGCTCTCCTGCGTCGCGTTGACAGGCACGGGGATCTCGACATCCTTGTATAGCTCCATCGACTCGGGCTGGGGCAGGAACTGGTCCTTGTGCGGGTCCTCGGCATGGGTCGCGAAAAAGCAGACCGTCAACGCGAAGGGCTTGTCCTTCGGCCGTTCGTCCAGGAACTGCAGCGCGTCACGCTCATTGCGCTTGGTTACGTGGATTTGCTGGTCAGGATTCTGGGGGTCCTTGTACCAGTGCCGGCCTGAATAGACGGTCGAAAAATCAAACTTATCCGGCTTGAAGGGCCTGTTGTGCCACTTGCCCACATGGCCTAGCCAGTACCCATTCTCACGCAGCAGCCCGAGGTAGGTCTCGTTCCAAGGCGTATCCCACATCTTGAAGCCGTCAGCGCCATGGCGGGACATCCACTGGCCGGTGTAGAGGTTGGCCCGGCTCACCCCACAGATCGATGTCGTGACGCAGTTCTGCGTGAACATCATGCCCTTCTCGGCGAGTGCATCGAGGCGCGGGGTCTGCACGATCTCGTTGCCCATCGCGCCGAGCGTGTCGTACCGCCAGTCGTCGGCGTAGAGCACGAGGATGTTCATCGGCTTGTCTTGGTCGTCAGCACGCACTTCGAACGAACAGACCGCTGAGACAAGTAATAAGAAGATGGCTGTTGTGTGTTTCATGGCTTCCTTCAACGGGTTATTGATTTATTTGATCCAGGGGCCCCAGACATCCTCAGCCTTTAGGGGCGGGTCGAGCGTGTTGGGATCACCCCAAGTACCCAGCGGCAGCTGATCCGCGTAGACCCCGGTCAGAACTTCCTTGGCTTTGGCAAGCATCAACTTGACCCTATCGGGGTGCTTGCTGGCAAGGTCGTTCAGCTCTTTGGGGTCCTCGGCCAGGTTGAACAGCAAGGGGCCTTTGCTTGTATCCGGATCACCCTTGTCGCCTTCATTGAAGTACAACTTCCAATCATCGGCTCTCAGCGCGGTCGCCTGCCCCTTGCCATGCCAGTAAAGCAGTTCGGTGCGGGGGTGATCAACAAAGTTGTTGATGAGGGTGCCCCAGACGTTGTAGCCATCGATCGTCTGGGCGTCTTCGGGCAGCTTGATCTCGACGCCGCACGCATGGGCAAGGGTCGGGAAGAGGTCCATCGTGCTGACCGTCGCGTTGTTGGTTTCACCCGAGGGGATCTTGCCGGGGTAGCGCATGATGAAAGGCACGCGGGTCCCGCCCTCTTTCGAGTGCCATTTCATGCCGCTATAGGGCGGGTCATCGTTGGGCCCCTGCTGCCCGCTCTGTCGGCCGTTGTCGCTAGTGAAGATCACGATCGTGTCGCCCGCCTTGCCCGCTTTATCGAGCGCGGCCAGCATCTCCCCGATCCGGTGATCCAGTTCTTCGATGACGTCTGTCACCTTGGCCGACTTGTTCGTCCCCGACTTGCCCAGCCAGTCCGGGTGCGGGTCGGCGGGGAAGTGCGGCGCGGTCCACGGGACGTATAGGAAGAACGGCTTGTCGCTCTCCTCCTTGATCACGCGGATGCATTCCTCCGTAAACGTCTCGGTCAGCAGCGCGTTGTCCCACTTCTCCTGAACGAGCTTTCGATCGCGGAACATATCCCGGTTCTGGTTGTTGGACATGCGGATGTAGTACGCCGAGTCAAAGCCCTGGTCCTCGGGCCCCATGCCCTGCTCGCCGAGGTGCCACTTGCCAGCGATCGCGGTGCGGTACCCTCCGTCGCGGAACGCCTCGGCGATCGTGTAGACCCTCGGCGACATCCCGGTCTTGGGCTTAAAGCCGTAGCCGAGCACACCCCATCGCCAGCCCAGCCGAGCCGGGTAAGACCCGGACAGCAGCGCCATCCGCGAGGGCGAGCACACCGGGTTGCCCGCGTAGTAGCTGGTGAGCTTGAGCCCTTCGCTGGCGAGCTGGTCCAAGTTCGGCGTCTTAATACGCGTGCTGCCGTAGCACGACAGGTCCTCGTTGGCCAGGTCGTCGGCCATCATGAGGATCACATTGGGCCGATCGGCCTCGGCAAAGATGGGCGGGCAGATCAGGACCGACAGGACGGCTAACAGGCAGGTCAAAGCGCTCTTCATAGGCACAGGATACGACGGATTGAGCAACTAAAAAAATACAGCCCCCGCGCTTGCAGGGGCTGGATCAGTGGCCCCGGAGGGACTCGAACCCTCACTCCGGTGAAGGAAGTGGATTTTGAATCCACCGCGTCTGCCAATTCCGCCACAGGGCCGTGGGCGTTGGGAGTATTGGAACGCGATAGGGTATCGCGGCAAGACAAATCGGTCTAGCCAAGGGTCACGTGGTCTTATTCCACGGCATCCTCGCCAAGAGTTTGGCCATGCCGCACCAGCCGCTGACGCCCGCGAAGACCAGGCCGCAGCCGATGAACACCGAAAGCAGATAGAACGGCATCGCGACGAAGTGGCCGAGCGTTAACCCGACCAGGACCAGCAGGCCCGCGGTGATCTGGACCTGCCGCATCACGGGGATCGTGCCGCGCGATGTCGGCTTGAGTGTCGGCAGGCCCGACTGTTTCCACGCCTCGATCCCGCCGGCGAGGTGGTGCGTCGGGCCCTGCGGGTCGAACTGCCGGCACGCCTTGGCCGAGCGCTTGCCGCCCGCGCAGTGGAAGATGATCTTCTTGCCCTGGTAGCGCTGCCGGATCGCATCGGGATCGAGCTTACCCAGCGGCATGTGCACCGCGGCCTCGATCCGCTCGGCCTGGTGCTCGAACGTCTCCCGCACATCGATCAACACCGCGCCGCCCTGATCAAGTTCCGCCTTGAGTTCAGCCGGGCTCAGATCGATCGGTGGTGGCGTCGTGGTTGCGGGTGTTGTCATGGCGGGCACCTCGTTCCGGGCTCACTCCCATTTTAGACAGGGTGGCCCACCCGTCCGAACGTGATACCCTAACCCGATGGCACCGCCCCCCGCTTCACAAGCCGAGCTGACCGCCGCCGCGCTGGACCACGCCCACGTCTGGCACCCCTTCACGCCGATGCGGCAGTGGCGTGAGGCGGACCCTGTGGTCATCGACTCGGCCGAGGGTTTTTACCTCATCGACGAGCAGAGCAACCACTACCTCGACGGCGTCTCGTCCCTCTGGTGCAACGTGCACGGCCACCGCGTGCCGGCGATCGATGAAGCCATCCGTAAGCAGCTCGACAAGGTCGCGCACAGCACGATGCTCGGGCTGACGCATGAGCCCGCGGCGCAGTTCGCCCACCAGCTGGTCGAGCGGATCAACCGGCACGTGCCCGATTCAATCGCCCCGGAAGACAGGCTTAACAAGGTGTTCTACACCGACGCCGGGGCGACGGCCGTCGAGGTCGCGTTCAAGATGGCGGTCGGCTACTGGCACCACAACGGCCGGCCAGAGAAGAACAAGTTCATCGGCCTGGCCGGGGCTTACCACGGCGACACGACCGGCACGATGTCCGTCGGCTACAGCGAGCTTTTTCACAAGCCGTTCGTCTCGATGGTGTTTGATGTGACGAGTTTTCCGGCGCCGGATGCGCTGAGGCAAGTGCGACGCCCACGCTGTCACAGCGTGGGCGTCTGGACCAGTGAAGACATCAAAGTACAGCATGACTTGATGCGGCAGTCGCTCAGTGGGTTGCAAGCTATTCTAGAAGCCCAAGCCGATCAAACCGCCGCGATCTGTATCGAACCCGTTATGCAGGGCGCAGCGGGGATGGTCTGCCAACCACCCGGCTTTGTAGAAGCCGTTGCACGGCTGGCACGAGAGTATGAGGTGCTATTGATCCTTGACGAAGTCGCCACGGGCTTTGGAAGGACGGGTGAGCTGTTCGCGTTTGAATCAGAAGTCGAACTTTCCCAAAGCTACCCGGATGAAGGTCTCGATTTCCGATTCGCCGGCCCCGACATCCTCTGCCTCGCCAAGGGCATCACCGGCGGGTACCTGCCGCTTGCCGCGACGGTCTGCTCGGGTAAGATCGAACAGGCGTTCACCGGCGAACTCGAAGAACGCAAGACGCTCTACCACGGCCACACCTACACCGGCAACCCGCTCGCCTGCGCCGCGGCGATCGCGTCGCTCGAGCTCTTCGACCAGCCCCACGGCGACAGCCCCGATCTGATCACGCACACGAAGCGATCCGCCGAGTTGACCGCTGACCGGCTCAACGCGCTGCGTGGCAACCCCAACGTGCTCGACATCCGCCAGCGCGGGCTGATGGTCGGGATCGAACTGGGCCAGCGCGATGCAGAGGGCAACGTCGAGCCGTTCGACTTCGCCAAGCAGACCGGCAAGGCGGTGTGCGATGCGCTGCGGGCCGAGGGCATCTTGATCCGCCCGCTGGGTAATGTCGTCGTGCTGATGCCGCCGCCCGCGATGCCGCTGGGCCTGATCGATGAGCTCGTCAGCAAGACCGTCGCCGCGATTCAGCGGCTGAGTTGAATCTGCCGGTTCGCATAAAGCGAATGTTTCGGCGGAAAGGGCTCACCATGAAACGCCTGAAGAAACTGATCCGACCCGCCGCGGTGCTCCTCCTGGTTGGCTTCGGCCTGTTCCTGTGGGCCTGCACGCAAGGTCCGCGCATCAACGAGGCGCCGCTTCCGGAGGGCTGGCCGGACCTGACGCCTGTCGGTGAGATCGAGGTGAAGCAGTACCCCGTCTACCGCGCTGCCGTGATCGATGGCGAGACCGATGGCTCGCAGAGCGGGATGTTCCGCCCGCTGTTCAACCACATCCAGCGCGAAGACATCGCGATGACCGCGCCGGTCGAGATGACATACGACGGCGATGAGCAGGCATCCATGGCGTTCCTCTACCGCACCCCGGATATGGGCACGCTTGGCAGCGACGCCGATGACAAAAGGGTGCTCGTCAAGGACATCGAATCTCAGACCGCGGTGAGTATCGGCGTCCGCGGCCGGTACAACACCAAGAACTTCAACAAAGCGCTCGACAAGCTCAACGCCTGGCTCGAAGAGAACAAAGGCGACTGGCAGCAGGCTGGCGAGCCACGCTACCTCGGGTACAACAGCCCGTTCGTGCCGGGGTCACTCCGCTACGGCGAGGTGCAGATCCCGGTCGAGGTGGCTGCTGACCAGGCCGAGTAATCTTTTTCAAATCGTTGCGTCAAAGCAGAGTCTTAAACCACACTTGCAGCGCATCGTGGTCCGTGTTGTAGAGCGGTTTGAACGCGGCGTCCTCGCGCAGCCCTTGCGGCATCACCTGCCAGTCGGCTGAGTTCTCAAAAAGACCATCGGCCGTGGGGTTGTAGAGCGTGACCGGCTCAAGCACCGGTGCCAGCGAGACATCGGGCTGATCGAGTTGCCAGGCAGACAACGCCCAGTGCCCCGCCTGCCGGTGCGCGACGGGCTCGGCACGCACGCCATGCTGATGCAGCAGGTCGGACAGCACATCGAGGTCGGCCTGCACCGCACGCTGGTGTTCCGGGTGGCCGGGCAGGTGCATCATCGACATGGCGGCCGAGGTATCACCGGCGTACAGCGCTTCGATCCAGTAGGACGCGACGGCCAGGGCGTCCTGCGAGGACGCCGATGCATCGCTGTTGATCTGCTGCGTGTTCTCCCGCTGCGGCGTCGCGGCGTTTGCGGGCAGACCGATCGCGGCGACGGCGGTCGCGGCGAACACAAGGGCGTGAAGCGCGGAACGCTGCCGGCTACGTTGGTAAGGTTCGGACTTCGGGAATTTCATCTTGCGATCCTTGTAAGGGTGAAAACTGCCAACCCATCCAACAACCGCCGGGCCAAAGCGGGATCGGCATTCGAAGCCCTGAAGCGGTTTGCAAGACCCGCCGATCTGCCAACGGGCCGAACCAACTGACAGCCCGGCAGGTGGTTTGCCTGATTTGGGATGCAAAATGATTGATCTTGCTACCGCTGTGCGGCGTCGCCGATATGGGCCTCGCCGCGGCTCGCCGCGAGCTCGACCTGCTTCTGCCGCTGCTCGAACTGTTTGATCCGATCAGGATCGATCTTGCCGTAGCAGCGCGGGCAGCTGACACCCTTGCGGTACTGTGGGCTCTGCATGTCGGCGTCGCTGATCGGCATCCTGCAGGCGTAGCAGAGTTCATAAGGCCCGGGCCTCAGGCCGTGACCCACCGAGACGCGTTCGTCAAAGACAAAGCACTCGCCCTGCCACTTGCTCTGGTCTTCGGGGATGTCTTCGAGGTATTGGAGGATCCCGCCTTGCAGGTGGTAGACCTCGTCGAAGCCGAGTTGCTTGACGTAGGCGGTCGCCTTCTCGCAGCGGATCCCGCCGGTGCAGAACATAGCAACCTTCTTGGTCTTGCCGGGCTTGAGATGCGCTTCGGCGTAGTCGGGGAACTCACGGAAGCTGGTGGTATGTGGATCGATCGCGCCTTCAAACGTGCCGAGCTCGACCTCGTAGCCGTTGCGCGTGTCGATGAGTACTACATCCGGGTCCGAGATCAGCGCGTTCCATTCCTCGGGCTTGACGTAGGTGCCCGCGGCATGCTCGGGGTCCAGATTATCAACGCCCATCGTGACGATCTCTTTCTTGAGCCTGACCTTCGTGCGGCGGAAAGGCATCTCGTCGCAGAAAGACTCTTTGTGCGTGAGTTCGGCAATGCCCGGCTGTGATTTGAGATAAGCCAGGACCGCATCGACCCCTTCGCGGGGGCCAGCGATCGTGCCGTTCACCCCTTCACTGGCGAGCAGGAGCGTGCCGCGTACGCCGTGCGTTTTGAGCTGATCCAGCAGGGGGTCGCGCAGCAAGGCGTAGTCCGGCAGGCGGACAAAGCGGTACAGCGCAGCGACAACGAAACGGGGCATAGCAAGAATTATAGAAGAGACATGATCTTAAGGCCCTAATGAAAAACGCGGCCGTTTAGCCGCGTCTTTGCCCCACCGGTCATTTCCTCCAACACCCCAATAAATTCTCTCCTGCCGATTCTCCTCCCCTTCAGGCGTCTTGGGTCTTTACCGTTCAAGCGATGCGATCACGCCGACGTCGGGTCAGCAACAAACCGCCCAGCCCCAGCAGCGCGAGCGAGGTCGGCTCGGGGATCTGGTAGTAGGTCTGGTCAACAAACGACAGGATCGTCGAGACGTCATCGCCCCCGGTCAGCAGCAGGATGTCCTTTTGCGCGTTCAGGACGGTGAACGATTCTTCAAAGAACACAGAGTCGTCCAGGTCCAACAAAACACCGTTATCAAAGATCACCAGGTTTTGATCGGTAACCTCTGACAGGAAAGTGTCGGTGACCGTCGCGATGGAATCGGGCTCGCCTACTGGGACCATGGCGACGTTGCCCTGCATCCGTGCACCGATGATCGCTAAGTTCGGATCGGTCACCGTGATGTTGTAAGTGATCAAGGCATCGGAGGCGTTGTTGCCGGGCAGGTCGATAAAACCGCCCTGGAAGCGGAGGCCGAAGTTGCCAAGGTTGTCGATAATCGGCACGACATTGACGGCTGTGTCGGATGGCATGTCGCCGGTTGCAAGGTAGGTGAAGTCTGAGAACAGCTTGTCACCGACCAGGATGGTCCCGTCGTTCTCGATCAGATCACTAAGGAGTGTTGCCGGGCCGAGCTCGGTCGAACCCTGTGCCCAGGCTGTGGTCGATAGACCGGCCACAATGAGGCCAGCTGCGGTCTTCTTGATACTGTTCATACGGTCTCTCACTCTTCCATTTCGGGATGACTACCTCTTATTAACCACAGGAAGTACTGCAAAAAAGCACAACCCCAATTGGCTACATCAATAGAGTAAGGGACATAGCGTTAGGTGGCAACCCCGATTTAGCGAGTTTCTGTGAATGAAACAAGCCTGTTAAGCTGGATAAGGCAGGCCTGGTCCGCGAAGCCCGATCTGGGAGTGATTTGCAGCAAAAGCCAAGTGGACAGACCGTGATCACCGTTCACCCTGTCTCTTTGATGGCGAAAACGGATGTATTGAGGCTGGCCGGGTTGTAGATTTTCATCTCTTGCACCGCGAACCCCCCGTCCTGGAACATCCGCTGGTATTCGGCCCTGCGATAAAGGTGCACGCTTGGGGCCTTGCCTACCAGCTGCATCAGCCTGATCAAGATGCGGAAATGCAGGCCGACTTGCTCCTTGCACGGCAGCTCAGCGATGAGCCGGCCGCCTGGCTTGAGCAATTCGTGGAAACGCCTGACCGTGGCCGGTGCATCTTCGACCAGGTGGAGCAGGCTGTAGGCCGTGATCGCATCGAAAGACCCTGGCTCGAGCGCAGGGTCCTCGGGCGGGGCCACCTTGAAACCCGCGTTTTCGATCGCCTGCTGGGCTAAGCGGGCCTCTGCGAAGGTGATGAGCCGGGAAGAGATATCGATGCCTGTGATCCGCTGGACGTGCGGGGCCAGGTCCAGGGTGATCTGCCCGCCCGCGCAGCCCGCGTCGAGCACGACAGCCCCAGGCGCGATCCATTGAATCGCCCTATCGATCCGGGCTTTGTAGTTTGGGCCCTTGGCCGTCTTGCGGTCGTACTTCGCAGCGGCCCTGTCCCAAAACGATGCTGGCGTCACCATTGGTCTGCCTCTCTTGATCTGATCAGATCACGAGTTTAACCTGAGCCAGTTACACCATCTGATATACACAATCGCCGATTGTCCATCTGTCCCCGGGAATCAAGCCATGACATCACTCTTCAAACCACTGTGCACGGTCCTGTTGTTTTTTGCCGCTATGCCCGGTTTCGCTGAAGACTGGCCGGGGTTCCAAGGCACTGCAAGAGACGGCGTGGTACCCGCCGCAACGATCCTGACCGACTGGTCAAACAACAAGCCCCCTGTCCAATGGACTAACGCGACGGGACCCGGGTTCGGGGGCGCTGCGATCAAGAACGGGTCGGTTTTCATCCTTGACCGCAACGGCACCGCCGGGGACCGCCTGCGCGTCTTCGATCTTGAGACCGGCGAAGAGCAGTGGTCGCTCGAATACGAATCACCCGGCCGGATGGGCTACCACGGCGCGCGCAGCACGCCGATGGTTACCGACAAGCACGCCTTCACCATCGGGCCCTTCGGCCACATCACCGCTTTCGACCTCGAAAAGCGGTCGTTCGCGTGGACCAAGCACATGGACGCTTATGGCGCTTTACCGCCGAAGTGGGCATGGACCCAGTCGCCGCTGGTCTATGAGGACTTGCTAATCTTCGCACCCATGGCCGAGAACGCGGGCCTCGTGGCGGTTGAACAGGAGACCGGCAAGTTTGTATGGCGGTCCAAAGACATCGGCCGAGAGGGCTATGGCTCGCCCCGTATTGTCACGCTCGCAGGCAAAGAGCAAATCCTGCTCTACACCTCGACCCTCGTCTCGGGCACCGACCCGGAGACCGGCGAGGTCCTCTGGACCTACAACAACATCCCGGTCAAACGCGCGATCCCGACCCCCGCCGTCGTCGGGGACGACCGGCTCTTCATCACCGCCGGCTACGACAGCGGGTCTGCCATGATCCAGATCCAGAAGAATGGCAACGCCTACACCGTAAAAGAAGTGAGTCGTGACAAGCTTCACGGCGGCCAGATCCACTCCGCGCTGCCCGTCGGCGGGCACCTCTACGTCAACCTCAACACCAACGAGAACCTCCGGCTGCGCGGCAAGGACGCGGACGGCCTGGGCTGCTTCGATACAACCGGGAAACTCGTCTGGAAGAACGACAACAAGCCCGGTATCGACCGCGGTGCCGTGATCGCCATCGACGACTACCTCATCACCCTCGGTGGCGAGGACGGCGTGCTCCGCTTGATCAAGGCCGACCCCGCCGGCTACAACGAACTGGGTCAGGTCAAGGTCTTCCCCGCAGATCAAAACAGGAACATGATCTGGGCGCCCATGGCCTACGCGGACGGCTACCTGCTGGTTCGCAGTCAGTCACAACTCAAGTGCCTGGACCTGCGTCCCGAACGCCTGTCTGATCAGCGATAAGCCATGGCCTGATGGTTCGATGCAAACCCAGCCACTCGATGACATCCCGATGCTTGACGAGGTGCTCGAACTGCAACGGGCGCTCAGCGCGTCAGTGGATATCCCCGAACTGGTCTACACCTTCGCCGATCGTTTCTACCGGATGTATGGGTTCGGCACGGTGTTAGGGCTCGAACGCCGAGGGCTTAACGACGGGGCTTACCGGGTACGCGACTTTATCGATGCGACCAAGGGCCTGTCGCGTGAAACGATCATGGACAGCTCAACGTGGGACCAACCCGACGAGGCGATCGCGATCGACCGGGGCGCGCTGATCGCGCAGATGATCCGGGGTGACAAGCCGACACTGACCCGTGGTGTAGACACCGCCTCCGACCCGGTGCTCAGCCGGTACCTCCAGCGGCGGTGCGACGTCATCGGGGTTCCGGTTTTTCATGACGGCAAGCTGGACGAGTGGTTCCTGGTCTTCCGCGAGCCGGGGCTGCCGCTGGAACCGGTGCATGTCCGTTTGCTGGTATCGATGTTCAACATGTTCAGCCGGGCGGTCATCCAGCTCCGGCTGCACGACGATGTCGCCTCACTGAACAGCAAGTTGGATGCGAAGCTGCGTGAGGTTGCTGATGTGCAGCAGTCGATCCTGCCGCAGGAGCTGCCGGCGGACGGGAAGATGGATATCGCGGTGGAGTACCGGCCGTCCGACCTGGCGGGCGGGGACTACTACGACTTCCGCAGGTTCGAGGATGGCTCGGTGGGGATCGTGATCGCAGATGTTTCGGGGCATGGCCCGGGCGCCGCGGTCGTCATGGCGATGCTCCGCACCGTGATGTCGATCAACCGGCTGTTGGACCCCAGCGCGATCGACATCGTCCAGCAAGTCAACCGACTGCTCTGGGACGGGCTGACCCCGGGCACGTTTGTGACCGCTTTCTTCGTCAAGTTCCACCCCGAGACCGGCCAGGCCGACTACGCCAACGCCGGGCACTGGCCCGGGCTCCTAAGAAAGGCGGATGGCAGGATCGAACGGCTCAGCGAAGGCGGCGCCCCGCCCATCGGTATGCTCGAAGACATCGCCTCGCCCGGCGGGACGACCCGGCTCGAGCCCGGCGATACGCTCATGCTCTACACCGATGGCATCACCGAGACCTTCAACCCGGGGGGCAAGATCTTCGGCGAGGACCGCCTGATCCGGACGCTAGAGCAACATCAATCCGGATCTGCCCGGGCGACTCTGGACGCCGTGTGCCGAGCAGTCGATCGCTATGCAGAGGGGAAACCGAACGGCGACGACCAGTGCATGGTCGCCCTGCGGTATCTGGGATGAGATGGATCTCAGGCCGCTGTTTGGGCTGAATCCAACTGTATCCCGCCCACGTATAGACATGCATGAAGCAATACACCCTCACGGCACTGTCCATCGCGCTTACGCTGGTCTTCTCGCCTGGCTTGGCGAATGCCGATGCTCAGCGGCCCGGGTCTGCCGAGCCCATGATTCTTGAAGATTTCGCCGACGACGAGGTCGCCGATCGGTGGGTCACGGTCAACGACGGCGTCATGGGCGGCAAGTCCACCGGCGGGCCATCCTTCGAAGACGGCATCGTCACCTTTGCGGGCAAGACCAACACCGATGGCGGCGGCTTCTCATCCATCCGATCCAAACCCGCGGAGTTCGACCTGGCGGAACAGGCCGGGCTGTATCTGCGTGTCAAAGGCGACGGCCGGACCTACAAGGCCTCGGTGCGTACGGATGTCACCTTCCGGCGGTGGTCCGTTCCGTTCCGGGCAGACTTTGAGACCGTGAAGGACGAATGGATCGAGGTGTTCATCCCGTTCGAGAGCTTCACCCCGAGCTTCCGTGGGCGAGAGCTCGACCCCGCCCCTGAATTAGATCCTTCCAAGGTCCAATCGCTTGGACTGATGATCTACGACAAGAAGGATGGGCCGTTCGAGCTTCAGGTCGACTGGATCAAGGCGGTGCCGACCAAGCCACAGCCGGCACCTGAGCAGCAGTAAGCCAGCTTCTACTCGGACTGACCGTGGTCTTCTCTGCGATATAGACCGATTTGCGCAAATCGGGATCGATTAGCAGCGGTCCCTTATGGGTATATCTCGCTGAGAATCGCTATCACAGTGAATCGACAGATTAGTCCTTTAGCGTAATAGATCGATTAAGCGCCATAGGTTAATCTGATCCAACCTATCAGGAGCTACGAATCAGAGGCTCGAGTGGAGACAAAGGAATGTACCGGATGAGGAATTTCTGTATCAAGCTCGCAGTCACCTTCACAGCGATCTGCACGGCTTCGGCACACGCCGCTCAGATCGATGATCCGCTCGAACCCATCGACAAACAGGCTTCGGTCGCCTGGGACCTGGAATTCGACGAGACAGAGCAAACCCTGGTCCTTAACCAGGAACAAATCGAATCGCTAGGCCTTGAGGCCGACGAACTAGACTCCGACAGGGTGGTACGCGTGCCCGAGCCGCAATCCGTCGTGCTGCTGGCGGTCGGGGCATTGCTCATCGCACGCCGTCGCGAGCGTCGCTAAAGCACCGCACAGAACATCTCATCCAAACAGAACAGGCGACTGCGGATCACCCTTAAGCGCTTGATCACCTTTTCGAATTGATGTCGATCATCATGCCGACAAGTCAATCGCATCGGTCTATCCCGGCTTCGATTAGTGATCATAAAACGGGGCAGCGACCATTTCTGGCGCTGCCCCGTTTTTGATCACATATTCGTTGTCTTACTGCGTGTAAGGCACACCGCCGTCGGTGACGGTATCGATACGGATGGCCTTAGGCGGTTCGAAACCCTTGGCACCCGCGTCGGCGACGTTCTCATCTTGTTCGACGCCGTCGCCGCTGACGCCGATCGCGCCGACGAGTTTGCCGTCTTTGTAGAGGGGCACGCCGCCTGGGAATTCGATCAGGCCGGGGTTGCCGTTGACTGCGTTGGAGTTGCCGATGTTCCAGAGCGGGCCGCCGGGCTGGGTCAGCGGGCCGAGGCTGCGTGTGGTCAGCGCGTTCTCGTCGCTTGAGAAAGCCACGGCGGTGTATGCCTTGGACTTGGCGATCGCGACAGAGCCGCCCCACGCATCATCCATGGACGTCCGGCCGACTACGTTGCCCGCACGATCGACGACGACGATGTGCATCCGCGTCGGCTGCTGCTCGCCCTCGCCATTAACCCGCAAGAGCGACGGCTCCTTCTCGGCCTGCTCTTCAGCATTCGCCAGGATGAACGCGATCTCCTCCGCGGTCAGCGGTGTGCCGGCGTCGTAGCCAAGGTCCACGCCCTGCGACTTACAGCCGCTGGCAAATGGGATCAGTACTGCCACGAACAGCGCGGCAAGGAGGGTGGTCGGTTTCATCGTGTGTGCCCTTTCGGTTTGTGAATTGTCGTTGCAGGCAGATTGCCCTGAGATCAGTGCGAAACTGTACCGACCCGACCACGCTTTGCAACCGCCTGCAAGCCGTGCACCGCGGCTGGGCCGTTATCCACAGAATGCCAGACCGAAGCTGCTCCGGGTCATCCTAACGATCGGTATCGATCCGCCTCGGCTCCTCTACCGTCGCCTTGAGGATCGCGAGGTCCTTCACATCCTTGCCGAACGTCCAGACCGGTGCGTAGAAGCTGCCTTGATCGTCCCATACACCGATACCACCAAAGCACAGATCGCGTGTGCCCAAGAGGTCGTTGATATCCAGCTCCTCCCGGCAGAGCCCGCTCTTGATGTGCAGCCGATAGAGCTTGCTGCGGTCGTTGTTGATGCTGACGTAGTACGCGTTGTCCCCGTCTGGGCTCAGGTGCAGGTTGTAGAGCTTCCAGCGGTTCGTGCCGCAGAGCTTCTTGATGAACCGCACCTTGCCCCATTTGAGGTCCAGGCGGTAGACCTCTTTGGACTCTGCCATGAGGAAGTACACATCTCGTCCATCAGGCGATAGGGCCAGCGCACCAAACTCACCGGGTGGCAGCTTGTCTGTGATCGTCTCGGTCTTGCCCGTTGATGGGTCATAGCGCTTGAGTGACTGGGACTGATCATCGCCATCCCCGTAGTACAGCGAGCCGTCCGCATCGGCGTGCATGATGAAGTTGTTGTTGGACGAGTTTCCAATCTCTTTCTGCCCGCCTGTGATCAGGTTCACGCGCGCGATCGCCCCGCTGGGGTAGGCCATGACATAAAGATGGTCGGGCTGCTCCGGATGCAGCGCCATCCCGCGGACCCCTTGCCCCGGCACCAGCACGCCTGGGTCTTCTACATCTCTACCCTTCAGCAAATCGGGCGTAATCTCCTCGATCGAGTCGTCCTCCGGATCAATCCGGTAGAGGTGGGACCCGCGGACCACTGGCGAAGGCTTGGCACTAAACGACGCGAAGTACACCTTCCCATCCGCGTGCGTCTGCAAAAACGTGTGCACCTTGTGCTGGCTCTCGTCTTCTCGCCAGTTGGCGATGCGAGCGGACACGGCCTTGATGTCCTCCAACGCCTTCAGCTGCCCTGACGCGGGGTCGAACGCATACAGCAGCACGTTCCCGCCGGGCTGCTGGTGGTTGCTGACCGCGATGTAGATCTTGCCGTTCGGTCCGCGGCCGAGTGCACACCAGACCGAATGGTGCTGGAAGTCTTCGCGCAGGGGTTTGCCATCGGCGGTGGTGTCGTCCGTGAAGTAGATCAGTTCCGCGGAAGGCTGCCTGGCCGGGCGGGCGGGCATATCCGGGGCGGCAGCCGCCAACCCAAGCAGAATCGGGAGCAGACGCGTCAGGTATCGCCGCATGTTCATGTTGCCCCATTTCTATACAGCAAGCCCAGTGATGAAGCATACCACGCGAAGGGATGCCGCTACTAAATCAATAAAACACCCCGCCTTTCAACGGGGTGCTTCAATTTGTTCTCTCGGCTATCGGTACCACCCTTCTGCTTCCGCGTGCAGCGCGTCGATCCGTTGCAACAGCACCGGGTCGAACAGCACGACAGCCTTGGGCGAGGGGGTCCGGGCACGGCGAAGCAGCCCGACGATATCGAAATCGACAAGCTTCTTCGGGTAGACCTTGTAGTGCGTTTCGTCACCACGCCGACAAGGCTTGTACCACGTCGCATCCTCAACAAAGACTGGACAGAACGCGGGCTCAGAACCCACACGGTTCTGGGGCTGCTTCCGTTGCCAGCGGTTCCAACGATGAAAATCGTAAACACAGAACCAGTACCAGCGGTGCAGGTCCTTCAGCTTGCGGTAAACATCGTGCGTACAGGGGTGGTAGCCCCACCGGCTCTGAAACGCCGGCGAGGGGTTTTCTTCAATCAACATAATTGTTTCCTTGTAAAAGTTGGTTTATTTCTTCTTTGGTTTGGTGGGTAACAGTGAAGCAAGTGCGCAGCGATCGCGCCCCCGGCGGGCCCCGGTTGTTCGGCCTTGAGATCTAGCCGGGCCTAAGTAGCTTGAAACGACGCAGCAGACGCCTGCGCCCACCGCTTAACGGCTCGGTCGCGAGCGCGGTGACTTCGTGGTCACGGTCGGGCTCGACGAACGCGCAGCAGCGGATGCCGAGTGCTTCGAGCCGGTCTCTTGCTTGGTGTAGTGCTTCCTCGCCCCGGACACCACAGACCACAAGGTGTGGGTGGTGAGCGTCGGGCTCAAGGAATTGCCGCGCCGCCTCAATGCTGGCGTGGCAGGACTGGACGGCCTGCTGAGCAGGCGGGAGGTCCGTTCGGACCAGAACGTACATATACGAAATCTACGACATGGGTTTTCCCTTGGGTTCGTTCAAAAATGCATCGAACGGGACTCGAACCCGTATCAAGCGGTATTAGAGGCCGCGGCTCTGCCATTGAGCTATCGATGCCGGTCTGGCGGATTATAAAACGGGACGGGGTAAAAGCAAGGGCCAGCCCGGCTGAGTCATGACCTGCCGGCACCAAACCTATAGCGCGTACTCCCGCAGCGTCTCGATCGGCACGACGCTGAGCGTCGCCTCATCGCAGGCCTCCAGCACGATCGGCGGGGCCGCACCATGCTCCATGGCTTCCTTCCACCGCAGCACGCACAGGCACCAGCGGTCGCCGGGCTCCAGCCCTGGGAAGCCGTACTCCGGTGCCGGGCTGGACAGGTTGTTGCCCCGCTGCTTGGTGAATTCGAGGAACTCGGCCGTGACCTGGGCGCACACGATATGCCGGCCGTGGTCGCCCGCATCCGTCCGGCAGTACCCGTCCCGGAAGTACCCGGTCAACGGATCAAAGCAGCAGGGCTGCAAAGGCCCGCCCAGCACGTTCTTCTTCGCAACGCCGTTTTGTTCCGACATTTTATGGCCCTTCGATGGGATGGGGTTATGCGTTGTTACACGGAACCATCCTAGGACTCTTTCCGACGGGTAGGTAACCGATCCGCGTATCCTCAAACCTGGGGTGTTGCACCGCGTCGCACGGCGTTAACCGCCGCGGCCATGATGCCGATAAACGCGTTATGACCGGGAGAGCCTCCAACACGATCGCCGCAATCAGCCTGATCCTCTTCGGGGCCGCCATCCTCGGGAGCGGCCTGTTCGTGCTGTTTAAGCTCATCAGCATCCCTGCCGGCCAACAAGAGGGGGTCTTCGAGTTCCTGGACGCCACCCGATCGATCACCGAACCCGTGGTCGGCTTCATAGCCTTCGCGGGCCTGAGCGCGATCGGCATCGGCGTCCGCTTCCTCTTTATGGGCGGCGAGGAAGACGACACTATCGCCCACACGCCCATGAAAGCAGACCTCGGCGAACACGAGCGGCCGATCTTCTAGCTCACCGGATCCTTGATGTATTTCAACGTCGCCAAAAGCTGCAGGGTCGCGTTGGAGCGGTGGGACTGCTGAGCCTTGAAGCGCATCAGACGCTGCCTTCCCCCCCGGTACACCGAGTGAGCCCGCAGTGTATAATCGGAGACTACCAGTTCAGGAACGATGTCTGTTACGTGGCACGCCGAACCTCCACACCGGGAGACACAAGAGATGAAGACCTACCGATCGATCATGACCGTGTTCGCTGCGGGGCTTTTGGTTGCGCTGACGGCTCGCTCCGTGCACGCGACGCAGGCCCCGGATTTCCCGCCGGGCGTCTTCACCGACGGCAAGCAGTACTCCCTCGAACGACTCCGCGGCGAGGTCGTCGTCCTGTTCTTCTACGAGCAGAACTGCCCGTCCTGCACCAAAAAGATCCCCGACCGAAACAAAGTTGTCGAGCAGTTCCGCGGCAAGCCCGTCACCTTTATCGCGATCGCGGCGGGTGACAGCTCTTCCGAAGCCTCGGCCTACGTCAAACGCACCAAGTTGGACATGCCGGTCTTCGCCGACAAGCTCTCCATGATGGAGAAGCTCTACAACACCAAGATCTCGCTCAACAACATCTACCAGTTCCGCGTGATCGACCCCGAGGGCAACATCGTCGGCTACATGATGGACGCGCCCACGATCAACAAGGCCCTTGCCAAAGTCAAGCCCGCCAGCAGCGAGCAGGCCTACAAACCGCAGGACTACAACGACGAGCTCAAACCCGTGGTCGAGCTTCTTAACGCCGGCGAACATAAAGACGCGTTACGCGGCCTAAGCCGGCCCCTGCGAGACCGGGACGAGGCGCTCAAGACTTCTGCCGAAGCGCTTCAATCGGCCGTCCTCGCGCAGGCCCAAGGCTGGGTCGAGCAGGCCGACCAACTCGTCGAGACCGACCCCTTCGAGGCCCGCAAACTCTACACCAAGGCTTCGGAGCTCTTCCCCCGTGAACCGTTCGCCAAGGACGTCCGCAAGAAGCTGGCGCAGCTCAAGTCCAATCAGCTGATCAAAGACGAGGCGTCCGCACGAAAAATGTACATCAAGATGATCAAGGCGATCGACAAGATGAAGCCCGAACAGGCCCCCGAGCTGATCGCGTATGCCAGACAGATCGCCGAGAAGTACCCCGACACACCGACGGGCCAGCGATGCGGGAGCATGGCCGAGAAACTCGGAAGCTGACATAACGCCGCCTACGGCCAGAAAAACCCAGGCTCAAAACAACACCGATCGCTCTGGCATGACCGCGTTCAGGCCGCATACCCCCTGCGCTTTGAAGTGGATCTTCGGCCGTCTCGCTGCCTCTCCCTCCCACGAAGAAAAAGGCCAAGCCAACGAGAATTCGGCCTTGCTCATTAGGTCCCTGTTCTTCGCATACGGCCAAGACCCACCCGCCGAACCACCTCCCGACGAATCAAGCCTGCCAAGCGCCCTGGCAGCCTTGAAGACAACACGCACATCGCAATCAGCGGGCTGCTAGGTGGTACCCCGCGCCTGTAGTGGGCCTCAAGCCCAACGGCGTCTTCCTGCTCGAAGCCTACACCCTGACCAACTCAAACATGGCACCGGCGGCGGCAACAACCCCGACACCATCCCCAACGCCGAGTCCCTCCGCGACGACCTCGTTGGCCTGCGGTTCACCCACCTCGCCGAACTACAGCGAGACGTCATCGAAGGCAAGTACCACACCGGCCGAAGCGCCGTCGTCCAGGCGATCGTGGCGAAGTAGGCTTAAAGTTGCGACATCCGACATAGGGCCTGTCCCCACATGGAGGCTGACCCTCTCAATCAGACATAGGAATTCATTGATGGGGTCTGATTCATTGATGGGGTCTGACCCCTCTTCTTTCCCCGCGCAGACGCCTCCCGGCCATGAGCCAACCTAAGCCCAACAGCGCGAGGGAAGACGGCTCCGGGACTGTCCAGACCGCGACACCGGAGCGTCCATCGGCAAGGTTGTAGGTGAAACCAACTTGCCCAAGGTTGTTCAGGCCGCTGCCCTGCTGCTGTTGCCCACTAGTTGATCGGGCGTAAGTGAAAGTAAAAAAGAGGTCGCTCACGACACCGCCATCGAACGCATCGCCGGTGCGGAGGATGCTCGTCAGACCAAGATCATCGTCGTAGAAGAACAGCCCAAGCTCGTCAACCGGTGAGCCGCCGTCCTGCAGGTCGACGGTAGCGAGGAAGGCCAGTTGGCCTTTGTCATTCATCGCGGGGCCACTGAAGTCCCAGTTCTCATCAAACCCCCCAGCGGGATCGATGGTCCTATCGATCGAGTAGATGACGCCCCGTGTCGAGCCCTCGGTGCTTGGTGCTGCCTGGCCGATACGAACAATTTCATCAAGACTGGCCCCGTCGCCTCTATAGATCCCGGCATCCGCATTCGGGTCAACCAGGTTTTCCGTGCTGAAGAAGGCAACCTGGCCCCGCTGGTTCAGGACCAATGACGAGAAAAAAACGCCTGAGGGGACCTCGGTACCTTGCGCAGTCACCTGGCCTGCCCGTGCGATCTCGGTGAGCGTTGAACCGTCGCCCCGGTAAACGGCTGCAATCCTCTCAGCAGGAAGAGCTTGTTCGCTGATCAAAGCTGTCCAAGCGGTCTGGCCTGCATCATTTAGGGGGGGTATCGAGAGGGTGCCCGGATGGATAAACGCCATGGTGTCTGTTGTGCCCGGGACTGTTTGTCCCTGCTGGACGATCTGCGTGAGCGTGTTCCCATCGCCAACGAAGAGGGTGGTCCGTATATCCGAACTATCGGTGCTGTCGGGCTGGACTGCTGTGAGAAACGCGACTTGCCCGGATGCATTGATCGGGGCCACGTTAAAGTTTTTGAAACTCCCGGCGATGGTAGCGGTGCCGACACCTGTCGCCTGGCCTTCACGCACGATCTCGACGAGTGCGCCTTGGTCATAACGGAAAATGCCACTGCTGCCTGAGCCTCCTCCCGCCGCAAGGGTGAAGCCCGCGTTGAATGCCACTTGCCCCGCCTCATTCATAGCAAAACTAGTAGACCCTTCAGAAGGATTCCTCGTGATGGAAAATGTAGCGAGTGAGTCCATCTCACCAATCTCGACTTGCTGGCCGTTCTGAATAATCGTCGTGGTGGTCACGCCATCGCTGCGGAAGATGCCGTCTTGCTCGCGAGAAAAACTGGTGCTGTCGTAAAAACCAACCTGTCCAAGATCATTCATGGTTTGGCTTGAGGTGTCTGCGAGAACAAAAAACCCCTGCCCCGCGCCTGCCGGTGGCAGCGCCCTCCCCGAGATGAATGTAAGCCCGCTCGCGTCGCCTCGGAATACTTGCGCAGTGGCAAACGGGTTCGTGGTGCCGCTGAGGTTGGCAATAAAAAGCGCCTCACCCCGATCGTTCAGGATGGGCCCGGCGCGAAGCGGATTGAAAATCGCGGAGGGGTTCTCGCCGAACCCGGAGAAAACGCCATCGCCATCCGGTGGCGCGTCTCCCGTCTCGGCAATGATCTGAAACTCTTGGGCGAATAGCCCCGCATCGCCTCCCGTAAAGAGCATCGCACCGGCTAGTATCAAAGACGTGCCACTCATTTTTTTCATCATTAACACCTTTTACAACTAACGATGGGGGGGCCTAGTGCCACTAAAAGCCTTTATGCGTGGACCATTAGCAAGCTGTTTTGACGGTTGTTCGGTTGGGACAGTTTAGCCCTCCGGTGTTAGTGGCCAATTCACTCATGATGAATGAACGCGAAAATACTTCGTTCTCGTTATACCTTTTGCCTAGAGCAACCAGCTTCATTCCTCTCAGTAGCACCGGATGTGAATCCAACAGGGTGGCCGGGGATCAGCGTTAGCGAACCCCCGGAACAAACTGCAATAGGTCCATCGAGAACGACCCGTTCCGGGGGTCACTGCGTTTCACCCCGGCCACCCGGCGCTACGTGGCACCCGGCTTTTGGCATAGCGCCTCATCTATAAATGAAATCAGCCCTTTTTCTTGCCTGGTTTCCAGAGTAAAAACCGGTCCCCTGCCCAGCGCGTCGTCACCCAGCGGACGCCATACAACTGATCGAGCAGGGCATACAGGATGTCGCTATCCCACTCCAGCTTGACCACACGGTCAGTAAGCGGAACCAGGCCGGCACCCTTGAGCACCATCACGCCGACGCGGTACTCGATCTTGGTCTCTTGGATACGGCAGACCCGACGCTTGCGCCTCGTCTTGACGGACCCGTCGCGATAAAACGCCAGCCCGCCGTACACGAAGCAACCGTACCGCTCCAACTGATTCAGGTAGCCCGCCAGCCGCGCATCAAGGGTTTGCTGGCGTAGGTACTCGCACCCTTTGCGGAAGCGCACCAGCTCGGCGGTCGTACGCTTGGAAATGATGTGGTCACCAATCGACGTGCCGTCATGCATCAGCAGCTCAAACTCCAGGCAATTCATCTTGGACGTCGTCGTCTGGGCGACGATGACATTGCCCGTCTGTTTGTTCGCGTACAACTGGAAATGCCGGACCTGGCCATAGCGGTACCTTTTCTGCTGATAAATAAAGTAGTCCGGCGTCACAAGAACGCGCCCGAGTTTCCACGGCTTGTCATGAATCGGCCCCTGCACACTACCCCTTCCCGAAAATGACGCAACGAACAACCGGCAGGTTGTGAATGCATGAGGTTAGAGGCTTGAAGCACCACTGACAAACCGCTGCTTGTCCATGCCACACGCCGCCACGCCGTCGCCCAGGCCACCGCGGCGAAGGAGGAAGCGGAGGTGCCTTGCCCCCTCTACCTCCCAGGGAGAGGGCCGGGGTGAGGGTGGTACGAGACATAAATGTACTTATCCCCTTGTATTATCCTTCGTTCCACCCCGGCTACCCGCCTTTTCTTGGCCTGACACCTTTTCTTGGCCTTGGCTGGCCCGGCGCTTAAAACGACTCGCGACCACTTTTTGCCTCTTTTTGTCCCCTATCCCAAGCGCCGAACGCGCGTCAGAAATTGGTAGGATGCGTATCATCAATATAGAGAGACTAATGGGAGATCAGTACAAAAGGTTAAAAGGGGCTTGCCGGGTACCAGCACACTGCATATGCCTAGGGCAGAAGTAAGGTCGTAGCCATGAGTGATGATGACATGAATGGCGATGAAAAAAGAAGAGTCGAGGCACTAAAAAGCCTTGCTGAATGGGGCAAGTGGACCGTGTCGATCCAGGCCCTTTCCGTCGTGGTGCTTGCCGTTGGAAAGGATCATCTCTTCAGTGGCGGTATGATCCGTTCTTCCTTTTTGATAGCAGCAATCTGCTTCATCTTTCTATCCATTTCTGCGGCAATACTCCTCGTAGGCGGCATACCCACTGCCATTCAAAATAAGTATAAAGAGGGAAAGGAAAATAAATACGAAAGGATCCATGACTACCCGGTACACAGCGGTATCCCGTTTCTCACATTTAGTGTTTTAGCGTTTTTTGAACACTTCTTCTTCTGGCTTGCTCTACTGGCTTTTATGCTTTCACTTGTCGTTGGCAGTAAGTGAGTTTGAACAGAAAGAGCTGGATATAAACCAGCCTGAGGTTTCAACGAAGTTAACCAAATCTCGCTTGGGTGCCCGGGGTTGAGTGTCAGCGGACCCCCGTCGGGTGGCAGGGGCAGAACGCAGTGATGCCCCCCTATGAAGCCGGGTCTGTCAAGAGGATTTTTGCTTCGGTCCGTCGGCATGATGGCCCAACCTCCTA
>JBCCYY010000050.1:0-31661 GCA_039188575.1 Planctomycetota bacterium
AGCGGTGAGGTCCATGGCAAAGGCCTTGATCAGACGCCGGAAGATCGGCTCTGCGATTCGGGAACGCCGGTAGTAGCGGTTTTTCCTTGTTTTCATAGGGCCAGCAGTAGTTTACTGGCCGCTTAACTTCCTAAGACCCATGCGCATTTACGTGGCCTGACGCTTATCGAACTGGTTGTTGTGCTCATCATTCTGACCGCGTTGGGCGCGATCCTTGTGCCGATCATCGGCAATGCGATTACTCGCTCTCACCTGGCGACCTGTCTGACGAACTTCCCCGAAGTAACAAAGATGCTCAATACCGCTCGAGCGGTTAATGGCAGTATGGGTAATAACTGGACGAACCCGGTGGATGCTCGGGTCAGTAACGACACGGTCACTGGTGTTGATCAGTTCCCCGCTGCGAATGTGGGCCAGTTAACGCAGGATCAGATCGACGCCCTGGCCGACCTCGGGCTGGAAACCTTTACGAGCGTGCCCCCGACCGCGGCCAACGTGACCTTCGACAACGGCGTGGAGTCGCAGACGCCGACGGTATTGACACCCGCGACAGACGTTGTTGTGCTGGCGCCTGGCGAAGAAGCGGGCTTGTTCCTGCCCGCGCCGGGGGCCAATCAACAGTATGTATTCTTCACGATCGATAAGTCTTGATCGCTTCTTGGCACGGTGACACCCGAGCCGCCGGTCCACTTTGGGGACGCGCCGGGCTCGCTGCCGGGCGAGGTCTACTCGCGTTTCGGGGCGGTCTTTCTGGTAGACAGCGGCGACGGTGTTCCGGACAACGGCAACGGTTCGGCGCAGTTTAAGCGGGTCTCAATCCACATCGGCGACGCGGCCGGGCTTGGCGGGGCTTTTGAGACGGCAGATGCTCACGCCGCGGTTTACTGGGATGACGTCGATATGCAAGAGTGATCAACGCATCAACATGGCCAAACCGCGTTCGGCAGCCATGTTGTGAGCTAATTTATTCTGCGCCAAAGCTGTGGAGAATAAAAATAACATCTTAAATACTTTAAAAAAAATATTTTATAAAAATATAATTTTTGTATGAATGTAATTTAAAGAAGTTGACAATGATTCTCAGTTGCCATATTGTTGTCGTTCTTATCCCGGACATACGTGTCTTTTATTCTCCCTACGGTTTGGGAGGAGGGCACAAAGGCCATACGCCTTTGCCTCCGTCCGAGAAGGAAATATGGAGATTCCATAATGCGTTCCTCTACTCCTCAACGCCGCAGCCTGCACCGCCGCGGCCTGACGCTCATCGAGTTGGTTGTCGTGCTCATCATCCTGACCGCGCTCGGCGCGATCCTCGTGCCGATCATCGGCAACGCGATCACCCGGTCGCACCTGTCCACCTGCCTGACCAACTTCCCCGAAGTCACCAAGATGCTCAACACGGCCCAGGCCGTGAACGGTAATCTTGGCGACGGGTGGACCAACCCGGTGGACGCGGTTGTGACCAACGACGCTGGTAGCACAGACCAGTTCGTTGCCGCGCAGGTTGGTCAGCTGACTGCTGACCAGATCGCAGGCCTGGTAGACCTCGGCATGGAGAACTTCACCAGCGTCTCGCCTACCGCGGCCAACGTTACTTTCGACAACGGCGTTGTAACTGGTGGCGGTGTCCCCCTGACCGACACCACTGACGTTGTCGTGCTGACCGCAGCCGATGCTGAGGGGCTCTACCTGCCTGCAGCTGGTGCTAACCAGCAATATGTTTTCTTCACCCTCGACAAGTCGTGGTCTCTGCTCGGTAACCTGACGCCTGAGCCTCCTGTTCACTTCGGTGACACGCCGGGCGCACTGCCCGATGAGTGCTACTCCCGCTGGGGCGCGATCTTCCTCGTCGACAGTGGCGATGCGATTCCCGGCAATGGCAACGGCTCTGCAACTTTCCAGCGCGTGACCGTTCACATCTCTGACGGTACAGACAGTGCTTTCGAAACCGCCGACAACCACTCGGCTGTTTACTGGGAAGATATTGATACGCAAGAGTAATTGATCGATCCCTATCGTCTGCCGTATGACTCGGCGCGGTAGGCGCAACACAACCAATCCGCCAAGGCTGTGGGAAACCGCAGCCTTGGCTTTGCTAGGTGAAATGAGCTCGCCTCGTCATGTGCAGAAGTAAGACTCCAATCCGCTGCGATCCGGGTGTATCCAACTGCCTAATCAGCGGATGCTGTCGGTCGGGGCAGCGCCGCCGTGGACTGACGCTGATCGAGTTGGTCGTCGTGCTGATCGTACTCGTCGCGTTGGGCGCGATCATCGCCCCGCTGCTGAACGCCAACTTTGAGATCGATCCAGATGGGGACGGCGAGGGCAAGACCTCGCAGCAGGTCGTGACCGAGGCGACGATGGTCGAGGTCGCCGAGGCGATTGTCGGCCCTGGCGGGTACGCCGAGGCGATGCGTTTCGCGTTGGACGCGAATGGGGTGCAGTTTGGTTCTGCGACGGGCTTGCCTTGGCCCGGGCCCGCTGAGGTATCCGGCGGTCGCGAGAACCACCCGCAGCTGCGTTACCTCTTCCAGGCGCCGGTGGACGCCGGCGGATCAACGAACGTGCTGCTGGGCTACGATCCGGTCACAAGAATCGGCTGGCGGGATGCGTGGCTCAGTGCCGCGACCGCGACGTTGTATGAGATCGATGGCAATTTCTCAGATGACTACGGCGAGGACGGCGACCTGGCCCCGATCGACGGTTGGGGCAACCCGATCGTGATCCAACTGCCTAACGGCGACCCCAACGAGATCAATAACGTGCGTCTCGTGTCGGCCGGCCCGAACCGCGTGCTCGATACACCAGGCGCTGTGTCGGAGCCGGACGGTGACGATAAGCTCGACGACCTGGTGTTGTACCTGTACAGGGAGGCCCCAAGCCCATGACGAGTCATCGGTTTCAGGATCTTGGCGGTGGGTCTATTTCCCGGTCGGCCGTTCGTGCGCGTGGCTTGACGCTGCTGGAGTTGATCATCGTGCTGGTGATCCTCGCCACACTGGGCACTGTGATGATCACGCAGACGGCGGGCCTGGCCGACGAAGCGCGGTACGAGCAGACGGTGAACGTGCTGGAGCGTCTGGACGAGGCGGTTCTCGGCCGGCCGGCTTTCGCCAACGAAGACCCGACTTCGGTGCCAGCGGGGTTCGTCGCGGATATGGGCCGGCTGCCGCAGATCGGTTCGGCAGGCAACCTGGCCGAGTTGTACGACAGGGATGAGGCGAACCCTACAACGCCTTTACCTTTGTTTGACCTGCGACCGGCCGAAGGTGATAGCAGCCTTAATATCGCGTCGGGCTGGCGCGGGCCATACCTACGGCTCGGTGTGGGCAGCGATGCGGTACGCGATGGCTGGGGGCGTGCGTTGACGCTGCGTGACCCCTTCGGTGTAGAGATCGATACCAGCACGGCGCTATCGAACACCGAGATCGGTTCCATCATCAGCTTCGGCGTGGGTACGGGCGATGCCTTCGATGTTGATCTGGAAGATGTGGTTTTTCTAGACGATCCGGATCCGCTTTTGGATGAAGCGGGCGACGTCAATCTGGTACAGGGCAGCTTAGACCTGACGATCGATACAGACACGATCCCCGCAGGCGCTAATGAGCGCGTCTTGGTCCGGGTATACGGCCCAGCAGATGGCTTGCCGGTGGTGCTCGCACAGTGGCCCGCGGAAGGCGCCGCGACATGGCCGGCCGCTATCCCGGAGCCGCTCGTTTTCGAAGACCTAATCGTTGGCCCGCGTTACCTCCGTGTATACCGTCTAGACGGCAGTACAGGGCCGCCCTCGGTGCCGGGTCAAGCCACCGACGTCGCGATTGGCGTCCTGGCGGATACCGCGGCGGCTTCTTCTGTGATCCGGTTCACGGTACAGCACGGCGGCACATCGTTGCCAACGGAAGTGGAGGTGCCTTGATCATGCCTTCTCGACCTGACATGACGTTGCTGATTCGGACCCATGGATTGCTCTTGCGCGCCGATGTCGGCGGCGGGGGCGAGCCAGTTGTCACGAAGTGGCGTCAGGATTGGCCGGACGTCGCGGCCGCGACGTCGCACGCTTTTGCGGATGGCGGCAAGCCCGGCAAACGGGTCTGGGTGCTAGACAGCGAGGTCTGGCTTGGCACGGTGGACCTTCCTGCCGGTGCAGTCGCGGGGCAGTCGGACAAGGACCTTGTTGGCCCCGCGGCGTACGAAGCCGAGGCTATCAGCGACTTGTCGCCTATGGAGGCTGTTACCGCGGTGCAACGCCGACGCATGGCCGATCACGGCGACCAGTTCCTGGTCACACAAGCCCGGCGCAGCGAAGTGAGTGCGCTGGCCAGGGTCGTGCGCGGCGCTGGCGGGAAACTGGCGGGGCTGGGGCACCCCGCGGGCCTGTCGACGGCACTGCAATTCGATCAACACACCGGCAATGGAGCAGACTGGCGCCGTGTCGAGTTCTGGTACGAGGCGGTCGTTCTGATCGAGTCGGTTGGCGGGCGGCTCGGATTGTTCCCACTCGGTCTTGGGCCGCGAAGTGACTGGCGGCGCGCGTTGACTCCGCTGCTCCGTGCCGGCGAACCGGTCGCCGAAGACCAGACGCTGATCGGGCCCGGCGTGCGCGTCCGGGGGGGCACGCAGTGGCGCGAAAGCGCGGCCGTTGAAGGCACAGCGAGGTGGTTGGCCGCAGGCGATGAACAGGCCGACGAAGACGACGGGATCCCCAATTGGGACCTGGCTGACGACGCTTCGGCGGATCGTTTTGTGCAGGCTTGGGCGAAGCAACTCGTCACGGTCCAGCCTGGCGATCCCGCGATGACGCCGACGGTGCGCCCCCCTAAGGCGCCCGCATCACGCTGGCCCGCCGTGCTGGTGGGCGTGCTCGCGTTGGGTTTGGCGGTCTTCGCGATCATGACGCTGCGCGAAGAAGCTACCCATCGTATCGCCGAGTTGCAAGAGCTCATTGACCATGCGGAAGAGGATCAGAAAGCCATTAGCGATCGGGGCCAACAGGTAAACCGGCTGAAGGTTGCCCTGCGTAGCAAGCAAAGGGCGGTGAGTGATCTGGAGACCCAGCTTGAAAAGTTGCGTGAGCAGCAAGCGAAGACGCAAACAAAAGAGATTGGCGCTGACCGACGCACCGCCTTGTCGGCCATGATGGCGTCTCTGACTAGCTCCAACTCCGACTCTATCATGGTCCAATCGATCGAGCACGGCAGCCCACGACACGAGATCAGTGGGATGTCGACCTCGCCCGAAGCGGCGACCCGCCTCGCGCGTGACCTAAGCAGGAAGCTTCGCGGGCTGTGGTCCGTCAGCCCCGCTGAGATCGAGCCGGAGTCGGGCGCTCGGCAGGTGGTGTGGCGTTTTACAATCGCGCTCGACCCTGTGCATGTTGGGGAGACGCAGCGATGAAAACGAAGAGTAAGGTGTCCCAGCGTGAGGTCTGGTTGCTTGCATTGCTGCCAGCGGCACTAGTGGTGATCCTATCTTTTGCGCTGCCCGGGCCTAAGAAGAAGGTTGCGGACATGGAGGCCCGTCTTGTACGCCTTACCAGCCAGGAGGCCGATGCGCACAAGCAGCTGCATGACCAAGCCGATGCGTTAAAGAAAGGCCGCAATGAGATGCAAGTGCTTGAGGCACAGCAAGCCGATCTGTTGGCGCAGATCGCAGCGTTGGAGGAGCCCGCGACGGTACAACGGCGTGTGGCGTTGGATATGGCTGGCGTGCTGGACGAACTGGCGCGGCGGCTTTCGCAACATGGCGCTCAAGTGCTGGCGATGGAAGCACAAAACCAACGGGCTCCTTCGACAAGTGCGAGCGGTGTGAAGGCCAAACAGAACCAGTCGAACCGTGATCCCGATGCGCTTCGGCCGGAGTGGGTGGTGAGCTTGGTAGCGACCTGGCCGGTGCTACGCAAGGCGCTTGCGGATGCCGAGGCTTTCCCGCAAGGACTCGCTCTATCGGCGATGAATATGGAGCCTGCTCCATCAAGCGTGACGCTTCGTCGATGGGAGCTGGTTGTGACCGTTTCGGAGCAGTCGCCATGAGTTCGACGAATCATGAGCCAACACTGCCGGCCGGTCCTCCACGGCTCGACGCGTTGCTGCACCGCTGTGTGGAGCAGGATGCCAGCGACATCCACCTTGTCGAAGGACTCCCGCCATACCTGAGGTCGCAGGGCCCGCTCGAACCCGTCGCCAACGAACCAGTGGTGGACCACGAGACGATGGTTGCGATCACAGAGCACATGGCTCCCGGCTTCAGCGCGAGTCGAACGGGAAGTGTCGATGGCGCATTCTCCGCCGGCGACGGTACACGCTACCGCTTCAATATCTACTGGCGCAGCGGCGGGCTCGCGATAGCACTTCGTCGGCTCGAAGACAGGTTCCGTGGCCTGCAAGAGCTCGGCCTGCCCGAGTCGCTGTACAACCTCTGCGGGCTGCCCAATGGCCTGGTCGTTGTGAGCGGGCCGACTGGCAGCGGTAAGTCGACGACCCTCGCAACGCTCATTGATCGCATTAATCAGTCGCACCCCTGCCACGTGATCACGATCGAGGACCCGGTCGAATACGTGCATCGCCCGGCGAAGGCGCTGGTCAATCAGCGTCAGGTTGGGACGGATACAAGCTCTTTTAATGAAGCGCTGGTTGCCAGCCTGCGTGAAGACCCGGATGTTGTGCTCGTCGGCGAGATACGCGATACCAACACCATCCGCACCGCGATCACCGCTTCGGAGACGGGCCACCTTGTTTTTACAACGGTCCATGCCGGTGATTGCGTGAGCACGATCGAGCGCATGGTCGGCGTTTTCCCGGCCGATGAGCAGCCCGCGATCCGCCAGCAACTCGCGCTCGTGCTCAGGTGTGTGGTTGCGCAGCGGCTCCTGGTCGCCGATGGGCCGGCGGTTCAAGCCGACGACGCACGCGAGCAGGCGCGCCAGCGTGTCATCGCGAGCGAGGTGCTCATGGTCAACCCCGCGGTGTCGAACCTGATGCTGCAGGGCAAAAGCAACCAGATCTACAGCTCGATGGAAGCGGGGGGGTTGCAGGGCATGCAGACCTTTGAGCAGGACCTCGCTCGCCTGATGGTGGAGGGCAAGCTCAGCGAGCGTAGCGCGGTGGCCGCGGCGAAACGGCCCGACGTACTCCGCGATCGTGCCGAACAACTCAAGCGGCAAGGGCCTGCCTCGCCACCGCGTGTTCCGGGCGGCCGGAGGACCCCGGCGTGAGTGATCCAGCCGCAAACCCGCTGACCAACCAGGCCGAACCGCGCGTCGGCGGCGAGGACCGCCGCGGATCGAGGCGGCGCCAATCCAACGCCAGGCTTCGGCTGCGCCTCGTGGGAGGGCCCAGCTTCGACGCGAGCATGGTCGATATCTCTGCCAGCGGGGTGCAGATCGAGCTGCCCTCCGTCGCGGATGTGCCGACCCGGGGCCAGCGCCTGGTCCTGGAGCTATTGGATGGTGGTACCCAAGCCGCTCCTCCCCGCGCTGGCGAGGTGATCTGGAGCGGCGCGCCGGAGACGCCGCGTATCGGCGTGCGTTTCCTTTCGGATGATTCGGTCTCCATTGATGCGCTTGATCCTAAAACGAGCCTGGACATTGAGAGGGTCAAGGTTGACCCTCAGGTCGCGATGCGGTTCCCCGCCGCCCGTGCAAGGCGTTGGCAGGTGCTCCCTTTTGCCGCGAGTGATGAGTGTGTCATTGTCGCCGCCGCGGATACGGTCCTCGACCGTGCGGGCCCGGCACTCGATCGGTGCTATCGGAGGGAGGTCCAGGTACACGCTGTAGACCCCGATGCACTAAGCCGTGTGATCGAGCGGGTCTACGCCGGAGCGGATGCGCTAGGCGCGGGGACCGACCTGGGTTCTTCGATCGACCGGGGTACGTCCATCGATACGGTCAGCATCGACATCGATGAGCCCGATGCAGTCACGATCTACGAACACCTGTTCGCTTCGGCGATCATGTATGGCGCAAGCGATATCCATATCGACAGCTTCGAGCATGAGGTCCGGCTTCGCGCTCGCGTTGATGGACAGATCGAGCCGCTTCGTGATCTAAGCATCGAGAGCGGCGCGGCTCTGATCAGCCGGATCAAGGTCTTGGCCGGGCTTAACATCGCCGAGCGTCGTGCTCCACAGGACGGACGGCTCCGGCACGAGACCGCCAATGGTGTGCGTGTTGATGTCCGTGTGGCGACGCTGCCCACCAAGCACGGCGAACGTCTGACCCTCCGCCTGCTAGCGCAGGATTCTGGCAACATCACGCTAGGCGCGCTGGGGATGTCTCAAGCCCAGCTCAAACAATTCGGCGAAGCGATCCGCCAGCCTTATGGCCTGATCCTGATTACGGGCCCGACTGGCAGCGGCAAGAGCACCACCCTCTACGCGGCGATCCGCCAACTCCTTGCGGAATCCAATCTGAACGTGATCACGATCGAAGACCCGATTGAGTACCAGATCCCGGGCGTGACACAGGTCGAGGTAGATCCTGCCGAGAAGGTTACGTTTGCCAAAGCGCTGCGGAGCACGCTTCGTCACGACCCGGATGTTGTCATGGTGGGTGAGATCCGTGACAACGAGACCGCCGATATCGCGGTCAAGGCGGCGCTTACCGGTCACCTTGTTTTCAGTACGCTCCACACCAATGATGCGGCCGGCGCGATGACCCGCCTCACCGATATGGGGGTCCCGCCTTTCCTCGTCGCGGCGACGACTCGTCTTGTGGTTGCCCAGCGCTTGGTGCGACAGCTGTGTTCGGCGTGTGCTGAAAAGCATGCCTGCGACCCCACTCACGCCGCCGCGCTGGGTAGGCCCAGCCTCGCGGGCAAGACGATCAAAAGGCCAACCGGTTGCCTGTACTGCGGCGACCGGGGTTACACCGGCCGACTCGCGCTATTCGAGATGATCGAGTGCGGCCACGATCTTAGCCAGTTGATCGTCAATGAAGCTACCGAGGCCGACATCAAGGCGTACCTCAGCGAGCACGGTCTGTCGACGCTTGCCGATGACGCGGCCGAGAAACTGACCGATGGTCGGACGAGCATGGCCGAGGTGCTGCGCAACGTCGTGAGCTTTGCCAATCTCTCGGGCGGGTCCACACAAGAAAGCAGACCGACGGAATCAGACCCCGATGTGATGGAACGCAATCATGATGGGGAGGCGGGCTGAACCAGATGCCGAGCTTTGCATACAACATCCTCACGGCCTCAGGCCAGGCACAGTCCGGTGTGTTGGACGCGGCCGACGCCGCCGCGGCCTCGGCAACGCTCCGGCAGGACGGCAGCGTGCTATTGGGCTTGGAGCCGACGACATCCCGCAACGCATCAACCGGGAGCCGCAAGGCGGGGCCAAACCAGGTGCCTTTTGCCCGCCCGCGACTCTCTACGCTAGAGGTCACGCTCCGCCAACTCAGCGTCATGCTCGAGAGCGGGCTCACCCTGCTGGAGGCCTTGCGTTCTGCTGCGGCTCAGTCCTCGCCTCTCATGCGAGCGACACTTGTCGATCTCGCCGAGCAGGTACAGGAAGGCCGGTCTCTGACGCAGGCGCTCGAGCGTCACAAATGGACAGGCCGGATGGTTTCGCAGTTGATCGAGGTCGGCGAGCAGACGGGCAGCCTTGATATCGTCATGGAGCGAGCCGCGAACGCACTGGAAAAACGCCGTCTGATCATAAACCAGGCGGTTGCTGCGCTGCTGTACCCCGCGCTCGTCTTTTTAGCGGCTATTGGCGCAGCGATATTCATGCTGGTCGTCGCCGTGCCTCGGATCACCACCTACCTTGAGACACTCGGGCGGCCACTGCCCGCGATGACCCAGGTGATGGTCGACGCCAGCAACTTCTTGATGACCAACTGGCCGACGATCATCGGCAGCATCGTGCTCGCGGCGATCTGCTTCGCGGTTACCTACGCAACCCCACCCGGGCGGCTACTCGTTGACACGTTCGTGCTGCGTATCCCGATCGTCGGCTACATCCTGCGCACCAGTTCGACCGCGACGTTCAGCCGGACCTTTGCGCTGCTCCTGGCAAGCGGCGTCACGATCATCGAGGCGCTACGCACCTGCCAGGACCTGCACCGCAACCGCCGGCTTACCGTTTTGATTGCTGACGCACGTGAGCAGGTGATCGCCGGCGAGCCGCTTGCGCCCGGCATGTCGGCCCGGAAAGCCTTTACCCCCATGCTCTCGAGCATGATCGCGATCGGTGAACGGTCGGGGAACCTCGACCAGACGCTGCTGTCCTGCGCGGTCTTCCACGAGCAGCGCCTCGAAGCCCTGATCCGCAGCCTCTCCAGCATGGTGGAAATCGTGATCATTGCCCTGGTCGGCGGGATCGTTGGCTACATGTATGTCGCATTTATGATGGCCCTCTATGGAGCTTCGCTTTGAGTCTGAGATTGATCTATTCCTGGTCACTGGCGCTTGCCTTGGCGGTAATTCCTCGTGCTGCATTCGGCCAGGATGCCGCCGATGCAGAAGACCCCACCGTCCCGCCCGAAGAACTGCGCCAGCTGCTGGACCATTCGGCTGGTAACAGCAAGAGACCGCAAAATCCGATCGGTATCGCCGAGATTGCGATGAAAGAAGGCCAAGCGGATACGTTTGAAAAGATCCGTTTTGAACGCGTATCCCTCTCCCGAGCCGCTGAAGCACTTGGCGAGGCGGCGGACGCCAACGTCGTTGTCAGCCGGACTATTGCCGACCAGCCGATCACGCTGACACTACGCAGCATCGACCTGCCAGCCGCTCTGGACGCGATCGCCGTATCACAGGGCCTGGTCACTCGGCAAGACGACGCCAGCGGTGTCTTCTTCCTTGCCACGCCAGACGAGATCCAGCGCGATCTCTCTGCGTTCCGTGCGAATGAGACCGAGGTCTTCACGCTGCTGTACCCCAATGCCACGGACGTTGTACGTGCGATTGGTGACGTATTTGGTGAACGCGTCATCGTTACCGAGCCAGATACCGAAGATGACGACACACTCGAAGAACTGGAGAACCGCTTTGAGCGCTTCGACACACTCGAGGGCCGTAGTCGTGGGCTGAGTGGCGTGGCTGGGGGGACCGCGATCCGAAGCAGCAGTAGCCTCAACAGCCGCAACAATAACCGCAATAACGACAACGATAACGACACAACGCCCCCACGTTTTGACCCGCAGGACTTTCCCAACCTTACCGCCGAGGAAGCCCGCGCGGTTCAACAAGCGCTGGCCGGCCTGGGCGGTGATCAGGCGCAGGCGCAGGCAGAGGCACTTGCCCGCCGTGAAGCACTCACCTACGTGACGTCGATCCCAAGACTGAACCGGGTCATTGTCCGATCCAGCGACCCACAGGTGCTAAAAGACATCCGCGAGTTAATCAAAAGCGTCGATGTCCCAACGCCATTGGTGCTTCTGGAAGTACGCGTGTTGCGCATCGCGTTAAATGACGGGTTAGAGTCTGATTTCGATTTCGCTTTCCAGTCCGGCGACGCAGCGGGTGCATTCAGTAGGGGCGAGATCGCAGCACCCAGCGGTACATCGATCCTCCCAAGTGGTACCGGTGCGAACCTCAGCGCGGGGCTCTTTCAGATCGTCTCCAACAACTTCCAGGCCAGGCTCGAACTGCTTCAATCCAAGGGGCGGGTCACCTCCCTCGCGACACCGATCCTGCTTACCGCGAACGGCGAGGTCAGCCGGATCTTCTCCGGCGAGCAGATACCGATCGTTATCGGCTTTACCGAGCCGCAGGTCATCGTCGGCGACGGCGCCACAACGACGCTCTCCGCCACGCCCGTAACCGAACTGCGTGATGTCGGCACGGACCTATTGATCACCGCGAACATCAATGCAGACCGCACCGTCACCCTGCGACTGCTGCAGGAAACTAGCGATGTCAATGAGGATGGGGCTACCCTGCTCGTGCCCAGCGGTACGGCATTCATTAGCCAGACGGTCGATACAGTGATCAGCCAGTCGGCCAGCGGCACCATCGTCGCTCAAGACGGTAACCTCCTTGCCTTCGGCGGCCTGATCGAAGAAACCGAGACGGATACCCGCGAACAGCTGCCGGTCCTGGGCGACCTGCCGATGCTCGGCTTCTTGTTCCGCCGAGAGTCTTCGCTGATCAGTCGGAGCGAACTGGTTGTGATGGTCCGCCCATATGTCATGAGTACGCCTGTCGAGGGCGATGCAATCAGTCAAAACCTCCTTGAGTCACTGAGCATCCATCCTTATCGACCGGGTGATGGTGCGGCCAGTGAGGACCCGGATGACTGGGGCGTTTTCCGCGAGGGCGAGCCTTCCTTCAACCGCTCACTGTTCGATAAGTTCCGTTTCCACACAGCACCTGCTTTAGATAAGGAGCAGCCATGAAGAGGGTGATGCCTGTACTGCTCCTGTCTATGGCTGTAACCGCAGGTTGTACTTATCAGCACGTAGATCCGTACAAACAACCTCAGCGTCGTTCATCTGGGAACTCCGATCGTGTCCTGCGGGTCGAGGGAAGCTCGGTCATCCTCGGCCAAGCGGCCTCACGACCTGTCTCAGCGAATGCGCTGCTTGATCGTGTCGATACGCTGTTGAATGCGCGTGACCATGATGCTGCAGGTGAGCTTTTGAACCGCTTCCCAGAAATCGCTCGAGAGGCGCTGCTGGATAGTGACCTTGTTCGTCATCCGGTAGCCCCATCAGTGGCCGCATGGCTCGACCAGAAGGCTTCGCCTGCACGAGGTGGGTGGGCCATGCTGGTTGATGATCGCAGCCAGAACCCATCGCGATATACCGAGTATGACCAGCAGCGGCGCTCACTTTGGATAGCATTCAGGAAGGGCGATTTCCAAACCAGCACAACGGTTGAAACACACTCGGCGGCTGGTGGGCCAACACCATGGCCAACCATTGATGCAGCGGTGTTGAAGGCCACCGCGCTCCTTGCCAGCGGCAAACCCGATCGCGCGGCGGTGGAGTTCGAAGCCGCTGCAAAACATGCAATGGACTGGGACCAGGCCGTGTCAGAGCGCTACTTCCTCTTTTCTGCACTCAGCCACCGTATGGCAGGGCAGACGACTCAAGCCGAGCAGATCGAACTTCAAGTTGAGTCACTTTCACCGTCACGTCTTCTAAGAATCAACGACCCGATGGTCCTCAGGCTGGCCCTGAAGACGGTCGGTAAGCACCCGCGATCTTCTCGACAAAACTCTGCTTCGCCTCGAATGATCCACGCCCGCCTTGGCGAGGTCGAACTGCAGCGCGGCTCTGAGCAGGCCGCGCTCCTAAGCTTCCGTGCGGCGGAATCCGTGCTCGGTGATCGGCCACGAACGGCTCAACTCCGCCTCAGTCAGGCAGAGGCTCTCATCGCACTTGACCAAGAACAGCCAGCGGTTGTTATGCTCACCGGACTCGCAAAGGGCGAGGCGAGGCCCGAAGCGCTCGTTATGCTCGGTCTGATCCATCTCAAACGAGGTGATGTCGAATCAGCCATGGCGATGCTCCATGAAGCGGTGCGTTTAACGAGTGCAAATACCCATCCGCAGATCCATTCTGATGCGGGATTGGCCCTCCTGAGCGTTGGTCAGAGGGACCAGGGTTTGCAGCTGCTGCGTTCGGCACGGCAGTCGTTCAAAGAGCGTGGTGAAGACCGCGCAGTGCGACAATCCCTGGTTAATGAGCTACGATTCGCCGAATCCGAGGGAGACTCGAACCTCGCTCAGAAGGTCCGCGGCGAGCTTAGCGCGAGCAGGCTGACACCCTAACGCGTCAGAATCCATTTAAGTGGAATAATCATCAGGACGATCACGCTTCTACAGGCATATGCTTATTTGAGGTATGAACGTTATGACGACCGTTGCGGACTCCCCTCGTTTAGATGCCCCTAGCTGGCGCGGTGTTCCGATCACAATAGGCGGCAGCGCCTACATCTGGATCATCATTGGTGCGTCGCTGGATATTCTATTTACAGGAATTATCCTTGCAAAAGGCGGGCAAGAAGCCAACCCCATCGCAAACGCGGTACTTATAACATTCGGCTTCACGGGGATGGTTGCCTTCAAGTACATGACGGTCTTGTTGATCCTCGTGGGATGTGAGTTCGTATCCCGCCATAGCGCTCGCAAGGGACGTAGGCTTGCCATCACTTTAATCGTGATCCATTTTGCCCCGGTATTTTGGAGTACGTACCTGTTGAGTGCCTACGTCTAGTTCATAGATTCATAATCTTCGTTGATGGATAACACGCAACCCTCCGTAGTCCACTTGCCACCCAAAACGCTTTACGACCGCTGCACCCCGCAGGTGCTACACGTATCTGGTTGAATTCTTCTGATCGGTGCTGATCATCACCAGTTGGGCAGTGGCAAGACGCGTGTTAAACATCTCATTTAGTCGTTCCAAGACGAATGCTGCCGCAACCAACCGCGTCGGTCTTGCGGCCGCAGCGATTTGAGGTCGCTTAGCTCAGCTTAAGCTCCGGCCATATCCATAGCAGCTTGAAGACGACGGGCTTTATGGCCTGTCGTTTTTCTTAATGAGGACTGGCTGGGGTTTCTTCAGCTACAGGAGAATCCTGTGGGTCGCCCTCGATGAATGAGTAGCACGCCAAAGCAGATCAAGCCAAGAGCCAGGGAACTCGGCTCTGGGATAATGTTGAGTGTGATCGTATCTCCGGCCGTATTGCCGAGTTCCCAAACGTAGCTGCCTGACCCGACATCGACGCCGAGCCCTGCGATCGTGTTGTTTTCGAACGTCGTCGAGCCACTCATCGTCTGCCCAAATACGTAGCTGCTCTCGATCAATAACGCATCACCAAACCGGCCAAAATCGAATCCGAAGTAGTCGCCCGAATGTGTGCTGCCGTCGGTAAAGCCGTTGAACGAACCAATCGCATCTGGCCCATTGAAGCTGCCGTCATAATTAGTGACTGAGCCCAGCTCGAAACCCGCCGCAAACCCCGAAGTCGGCGAGATATACCCCGATGCGCTGGCGTTGTCTGCGGAAAAGAGTAGCCCGTCTGCATCGTTAATCTTGCCGGTATAGGACAAGACAACATCACTGCCCACCTCTTCCAACGTATAGATCACAGAGGCGTCTATGGGTGCGGCACTGAACAAAAAAGCCATGCCCGTCAACAATAATGACAACCCATAAGCATTCATCCATTTCATTCCAATTATCCTTCGATTAATCGATTTCATTGGTTATCGCCTACGCCTTGTGGCAACCAGCCAAGCAATCCCTATCAGACCAACCGCGAGTGAGCTTGGCTCGGGGACGATCTCGACCGTGCCTAGAAGCCGATCAAACGGGCCTCCTCCCGCGGTCGATGAAAACGAGAGCCGGCCTTCCGAAAGCGTGGCCGGGTCGAAGTCGATCCCGCCGACCAGGTCGATGCCGTGGAGGATGAACATCTGGCCGTTGGTGGCGTCGATGGACTCGGGCGACACGATAAAGATCGGGTCGCGGTTGATCCCGGCGATCACGGTGCTGTCGATGTGGGATAGGTCGCCCGTTGTGCCCGGCAGCAGAAGATCGTTGCCACCAATAAATGAGGACGACCCGCCAAAATGCCGCGTGTCGTCGATGGCCCCGTCGGTATCCGCGCGGAAGGCAAAGCCGACCTGAGGGAAGGTGCCGGTCAGCGGCGTAGTGAGCTTGAGCTGCTCGTTCTCGGTGAAGCGAAATGAGATCGTGTCGGTGTTGTCCGGGATCGTGAACGTCGGCAGCGGGATGAAGATACCCGTTGTCGTGAATTGCGACTCGTCGATATCGACTTCGACAACCAGTACCGCGGATGCTTGCTCGGCGAAGAGGGCTCCAACGAGCAAGGTGGTGCATGCCAGTTGTGACTTGATCTTGCGTAGCATTTCGATTCTCCTGACTTGATCCGGGCGGGGAATGCTTCTGGGGCTGTGCACGGTTTTCAGACCCACCCGGAAGCGGGTCCAGAGCTGTCGGGGTCGACCCGATAACGCCGTCATGAACCAGTGGCGTGAACCGGTGATAAACCCCGCCATCGATTTCGTGAGAATGTTTAAAACGGGCTTTAATGCTTTCTGAGTGGGGTATTCAGGTAAACTGGGGTATTGATGAGTGAACTTGGACCCATCCTGCGAGCGATCGAGGCCGGTGACGTGGCGGCGACCGACGAGCTGCTGCCGCTGGTCTATAAAGACCTGCGCAGGGAGGCGGCCCGGCAGCTCAGCGGCGAGCGGGCCGGGCACACGCTCCAGCCCACCGCGTTGGTGCACGAGGCCTACGTCCGGCTGACTAACAACGAGAACCCTCAACAGTGGAATTCGGACGGGCACTTCTTCCGCGCCGCCGCCGAGGCGATGCGGCGGATCCTGGTCGAGAACGCCCGGCGGAAGCAAACGCTTAAGCGAGGTGGTGGGTACAAGCGTCTAGACCTGGCACTGGATGACATCAATGGGCCGAAGGCCGACGACGAACTAATCGCGCTGGATGAGGCGCTCGACCGCCTGACAGAGCAAGATGAGCGGGCGGCACAACTCATCAAGCTGCGCTTCTTCGCAGGCCTAACGATGGAGCAGGCCGCCGAGGCACTTGGCATAAGCGTGCGCACCGCCGAGCGTGATTGGGCCTATGCCCGGGCCTGGCTGCACAAAGAAGTCTGTGAAGATCTCAGTCAGGATGTCTAGCAATCTCTTAAGCAATAGGTTGACGGTTTTGACCAGCCGTTCTCGCACTTGATTTAGACAGCGATGTGCCAATGGCCAGAGGACGCCGATCGGCCCATGATTTCGAGCGACAAAGACATTTTTCTACAGGCTTTGGAGATCGAAGACCCCGCGCAACGCGGAGCCTTCCTGGATGAAGCCTGCCAGGGCGACGAGCAACTTCGCAGCCGGGTAGACACGTTGCTGCGTTCGGCAGAGATGCTGGGCGGGTTCCTTGAAACACCAGCCATGGTTGAGCAGTTCGACCTGTCTCAATCAAACGAAACTGAAAAAGATGTCTTGAGCTTTCTTTCACCAGGCGATCAGGAAGGCTCGCTGGGAAGGATCGGACACTTCGAGGTGCAGTCCGTGCTGGGCGAAGGCGGGGCGGGGCTGGTACTAAAAGCGATGGACACTAAATTGAGCCGGCACATCGCGATCAAGGTGCTTTCCCCACTCATCGCGGCGAATCGCAACGCGCGGGTCCGGTTTGTTGCCGAAGCGAATGCCGCCGCCGCGATCTCGCACCCGAATGTCACTGCGATCCATACGATCGATGAGCACAATCAGTTGCCCTATTTGGTCATGGAATGGGTCGATGGGCAAACACTCGAACGAGCGATCCAAGAACGGGGGCGGCTTGCTATCGCTTCCGCGATCAAGATTGGATTACAGATCGCCCGTGGACTCGCCGCGGCGCATAAGCAGGGCCTGATCCACCGCGACATCAAGCCCGCAAATATTTTATTGGTTAGTGAGAGCGAACAAGTCAAGATCACAGACTTTGGCCTTGCCCGGGCGATCGATGATGCCAGCGTGACGCAGGCGGGCTTTATGAGCGGCACGCCGCAATACATGTCCCCAGAGCAAGCTGCTGGTGAAACACTCGATCAGCGCACCGACCTGTTCAGCCTGGGCTGTGTACTCTACGCTATGTGCACCGGGGCCTCGCCGTTCAAAGCAGACACCACGATCGCGACGATTCGACGGCTATGTGATGAGACGCCTCAACCGATCAATAAGGTCAACCCATCAGTCCCGCACGACCTTTGCATTTTGATCGACAAACTTCTGGAGAAAAAACCTGAAGACCGATGGCAATCCGCTGAAGAAATCATCGGATTGTTGGCCGGTCAGCTACAGGCATTAAGCGGGCTTGACTCCAACCTCACAATGAGATCGCTTTTGAGCGCTCAACAATCCGTAGATGAATCGAACGGGCCCGGTGTACTGTGTCAGAAAGATTCGTCTGACCAGCAAAGTTCCAGTAAGCCAGGCCGAGTAGCCAAAGCAGTATTTCTTAGCGTGATCATTTTGAGCCTACTCACTCTTCTCAGCGAGTTGTCGGGGGTGACCCAGTTTCTGGCAGGCAAACCAAGTCGCACCTCAGATGTCAAGCCATTAAACGAAACCAGCGGGAGCGATGGCCCATCTACAGCGGAAAGTTTTTACGAGCGGTTGACCTCAGACCGATACCGATGGTCCGAGCCGATCAATCTTGGCCCGCCGATCAGCACGGTTTACGATGAGAGTTATCCAAGGCTGACGGCAGACGGCCTTCTCCTTGTCTTTAGCTCAACACGCCCGTATCCCGAAGGGCAAAGCACTAGCGGCGATATCTGGATCGCCGAGCGACCATCAGTAGACGCACCGTTTAGTGAGCCGGTCAACCAAGGACCATCCATCAATACTGAGCGCGTTGAAGGCCAGCCTTCCCTATCCGGTGACGGGCTCATCCTTGTGTTTTCTCGGCAGCGGCTCGATGGATCCGGATACGATTTATGGGTCGCCAATCGGGACTCGCGCGACAGCCCTTGGTCGCAGGCTCAGAAGATGGGCGGTGGTTTCATCGGCGAATACGAATACAACAACTGTGCCAACCTCTCGATCGATGGCCTGACCCTGGACTTTACTTCGATGGCTCTGGGTGGAAGGCCTTGCATCCCTCAGCGTTCGACGCGCCTATCCGTTACAGACCCCTGGCCCGACCCCACAGACATAAGCCTCACCACAGCACCACTGACACGTAACTTCCAGACTTTTAACTTTGCCTCGGGTAACCACCTTGCGGTTATGCTCTCAATCCCCGATGAGGGAAGGACGCTATTTGTGCGCGAAACAGCGGACAACCCATGGGTCAGGCTCGAAGTGACAGATGAGGATCTACGCCCCGAAGGGACTAACGTAGGAAATGCCTTCGAACGATTTATCTCTGTAGATGGAAGCACAATCATCTACGACGCATCATGGGATACCGGCCTAGGAGAACGTGATATCTGGATGATTCAATCTGTTGAACGGGTGTCTGATTAGGGGTTTATGTTCAACGGCTTACCCGCTGGCCGTGTCTTTCATCCGATCTCTGAGATTCGCATATTTAAGCGAGATCTGAAGTCTGCGGGCATCGACTACCGGGATGAAAATGATCGATACTTTGACTTCCATTCTCTTTGGGGTACGTTTGCAGCGAGGCTACTTTGCAATGGCGTGTTCCCCTCGAAGGCGATTATTCTGACGCGGCACAATCGGTGAAGACATTCGAAGAGCACTATGACATGCTCGGCTTGAGCGATGCTGTGGATGCCACGGGGCAACTGCCTGGTCTTGGAAGTGGCGACGCTGAGCCGCCGAAGGAGGCGGGCGAGTCGGATTACCCGCTGGAGTAGTTCATGTTCATCGACTTGAAACAACCTGCCCTACCTTCCGCACCTTACCATTGAGACTCCCGCGGCGCGGCGGTTGGCGGGGGCGTCTAAGCCTGCTAAAATGCCATACTTAGCCTTTCCCTGCCACTTGGTTCCGCTGCCTGCAGCGTAAGTTAAGCGGAGCAGGGGATTTGAGGGCGATTAGCTCAGCTGGCTAGAGCGCACGCTTCACACGCGTGAGGTCACAGGTTCGAGTCCTGTATCGCCCACTTTTAGAGCCTGAGGCAGTAGCCTCAGGTTTTATCTTTTGCCCTCGCTTGCCATCATTTCCTTGTTTTCCAAGGAGAACCGAGACCGGTGGAACGTCGGGTAAGATTTCCTGAAGCTTCGTGAAAGCTTCTGAGTGCAGTGCTTTTGCAGCGCTTTTTTCAGGCAACATCGTCAACGCAGTTGCGGCGTTGAAGTGCTTGGCCTGTGGCATGCGGTAGTGCTGCATCGCGATCTTCTCGCTGTGTCCGAGCCAGGCGTTGACGTCCTTGCCCGGGTAGATTTCTTCGAGCTCTGTAGCCCGAGTCGCTCGCATATTGTGCCACAGCTTCGGCCAGGGAACAATGCCCGCCTTCTCAATGTACCTGGCCAACTGAGTGCGCGTGTTCGCTTGCTTGTCGCGGTAGCGCGTGATGACGTACGTGCTGCCCTCATCGGCCAGGTCATAGGCTTCACGGAGCAAAGGCAGGAGGTCGCCAAAGATCGGCGTGAAGCGTGTGTCGTGGCCTTCGTGGTGCTCGGTCTTCTCGGAGTGGATGAGCATGCGTCCGGCTTCCCAATCGATGTCTGTCCACTTGAGCTCAAAGACCTCGCTGGGCATGCGCAAACCGCCGAAGCGAGATAGACCGAACATCAGACGCCACTGTGCGTCCGGCAGGACGTCGAGGATCGCAGCGGCTTCTTCCAGGTAGACGAATCGCTGGCGTGATTTGTCGACGCGGCGTGTCGCCTTGAGCTTGGCGAATGGGTCGTCGTCGATGTAGTGGTGTTCCTTCGCATAGGCCATCATCTGCTTGGCGATACTCGCAGACTTACCCGCTGTTGCAGGGCGGAGCTTCGGCTTGCGATCGGTAATCATCCACGTGTGCCAGTCCCTCGCATCACCGGTCGTGATGCTACGGAGTAATCGGTCTTCACCGAAGTAGCCTGTTAATCGGCGGCCGGTCGTTTGCCAGGTCTTGCGCGTCGAGAGCTTCTTGTCGTTGTGCTTCTCGATGTACAGCCTGATCAAATCGCCCAGCGTCATATCGATCGTCGGCTCGATGTAGCCTAGGTGTATCAGGCGATTGCGGAGCTTGCCGGACGTGTCGTTGAGCCAGGCCGCTGTCGCACGTTGAATGCGTTGTCCGGTGATCTTCGATGCGACGAGATCCTCGAGGTAGCCAGCGACGGTCATGGCGTGTTGCTCAGTCGACGGACGTAGACTCACGGTCCTACGGACACGCTCCTGGTCCAGGAACTGGATCACAAAGCGCTTGTTCGGGTGTTCTCTAATGCTGGCCATGCTGGTCTACTCCTGGCTGTTCTCTTCTTGTTGCCTGATCCAACGCTTGAGTGTCTCGGTGTTGAACATGCGACGGCCGCGGAGCTTGGCCGAGGGGATCGCCTTGTCGCGGATATGCCGGTCGAGCGTCGCCAAGCTGATGCCCAGGTACTTCGCTGCGGCCTGGCGATCGATCAGGTACGGTTCTGGTGTTGGGTTTTGGAACGTTGCTATTGTCTGCGTCATAACTGCGTCTCCGTGAGGGGTTGTGATGCTTATAGCACGTGTTTTGTGTGGTGTTTCGTGTTTTCAGTACCTGAGGTTAGTTGCGTGTGGTGACGCCTGGTTCGCCCTGGATCCGCAGCTCATGTCACCACACTTTTGCGAATATTCTTAAAAAGCAAGGTATTTTTATGTGCTCATGTATTGAGGCCGCTTGTTATTTGTGTCAGTAAAAATTTTTTGACCAATTAATGATTTTGTTGTTTTAGCGTACTCCCAGGCCACTGGATTCAGTTCTGGTGGCTTTCGTAGTGGCAGGGGTCCGCCAGCAGTCAGATCCTCGAAGACATCCTGGACGGTTGTGCCGGCGAGCTCGGCCATGTCCTTGATGCCGTTGACGACGCACCGCCTGATCCATCCGCAGTAGCTTTCGAGTGTCTTCTGTTTGCGCGGTGCAGCTACTCGTACCACTTCAACGCCAGACAAGACCTGCTCCCACCAGTCGAGGCGTTGTCGTCGTTCGATGTGTGCATCACCCGTGTTCTCGCGGAAATCCACGCAGCCAAGGGCAATGCCCATCAGCTTCTCTAGTGGATCGTCTGCCTGCATGATGTCTGGCGATACGGCTGCAGCCACCTTGCCGCTTAGCTCGGCTTCTAAGCGTACCCAGCGTCCCTCTAGTGCCTCTCCAGTCTCCAGGCCCTTGTCGTACCACCTCATATATTTACCCGAGCCATTGCTCCCTCGTCGGCCGAAATCATTTTCATGCCGTATGCGTTCGACGCCGCTGAAGTCGTCATTTGGTTTCCACCGCCTACAACGACACAGTTCTCCTGACGAAGCGGCCTGTCGCGAGAGGTCGATCAGTGGGACGTTGTCTCCCCTATAGTCCAAAGCCAGGTCGATGCGGCTACATCGAAGGCCGTTGGTCAATGTGAGTAGTAAGTCCAAGACATCGGCCCACAGCATTTCGCCTAGAGCCCCGCCTGGTAGATCTACCGCTAATCCCTTGTTCCCTTCAGCGGCAACAGGTGTGTACCAGATTGATGCACCGTTATTGAACTCACGCCGCTCCGCGTAGTTGTGCTTGCCCTTCTTCACAGTCCAGGGGCCGAAGCTCTCGCCAAGCAAGAGGGTCAACTCGCCAAGTCGACTGCTATCTGCTGTCGTTCCTCTCCACCAGTCAATCCGTCCATTGACTTGGCATTTTGCCCCCCGTATTACCAATGGGGGGCAACTCGATTCGTAGTCAAGCCTGTGCTGTTCTCTGCGACATTTTGCTATAGTGCTCATTGTTTTGCTTTCTGCCGCCGTGTGCTGTCCGCCAAGACTCTGCACCGTGCGGCTTTTTTATTGGTGGCCCGCCTAGCCGCCCGCTCTGCGTGCGGCCCGGGCGGCGGGCCTGACAGGGCTCTGCTCTGATCTACCCAGGTGGTCGCCCTGGGCAATCTCATCGCGGCCGCCGCCACTCGCAGGCGAGCGGCGACCGCGACGATCTCACCCAGGGCTTGTAGCCTCCTCCTGTTCCTGCTGGGAACCAGTACCAGGCAAGACCATCCGCGAGCATGAGTTCAGCAGCTGCAGGGATCGGCCGGCGATCTTGTCAAGCCTTGCGAACTGGTCGATGTCTTCGGACTTCTCCATCTGCTCGATGAGTCGAAGGCTCATGTCAGCTGCTCGTGTTGCGATCTGATTGGTAGCTCGGTTCATAGTTGTCTCCGTGGGTGGTTGGCACCGCCGGCTGGACGCTTTAGCTTCACTAAACCGTCCGGCCGCCGGCGGCGGTGTGTGGTGACGCCTGGCCAGCCAGGTCCTCGCGATCGCCGTCACCACTCGATGGGTCGTTTTCCTTTGCTTTTGTAAGGTTTTGCGTTCTAGCTAACGGGCTCTCGTCCATTTCGTTGGCTTCGCTCGCATCCTCGGCCGACGAAATCAAAGCCTGCGGATGTGGTGACAGGTTCTTCGACCTGGTAGATCCACCGGCGTCACCACCCGTACTCGGTGAAAGCGGGGACCCCTGCCCCACTTCACGAGCTACGTGTGGTGACGCCAGGGCGCCCAGCTCGAGCTGATACTTGTCACCACACGCATCATTGAGTGCTGCAATGGTGTAGTGCACGGTGCGACCGATGACCTCTCGGCCCTTGAGCTTGCCGCGTTTTTCCCAGGCGTGCAGAGTGCTGACATGCACGCCGATCATGGCTGCCGCGGTCTTTTGGTTGATCAGGCGTTCGTCCTCATTGACAGCTGGCAGCGTGGTCCGCTTGATCCTGGGCGACGTACCCGAGAACTGCTCGGCAAGCTTGATGAGCCGCGACCTTTGTATGTCGTCGAGCTTGGCCCAGGCCGTGGCCATCCTGTCCCAGGTCGAGCCGTACGGACCTGCCTCGATCGCGGATAGGTGCGGTGGCTCCTCTCCGCGATCGATGGCGAGGTCGCGTTGTCGTTCGTCGTGCAGCGCTTGTGCAGCGCTGTAACGCGAGTTATTCTTTTTCCGCCGGGATTCGTTAGATGTGCGAGTCCTGTATCGCCCATCGATTCGTAAGAGCATGCAGTCCCTTGCGGCTGCGTGCCTTTTTTATTGGGGTTTCGTACCTCTATGCCGGCCCCTGCCTTGCCATGCTGCACCGGATTGCGCACCAACTCGCGCACCACTTCTCCGGCCGCTGGCGCAGCTTGCTCGAAATGCTTGTCTGTGACCTGCAGGTAGTGCCGTTCGGCGACACGTTGGTCGTGACCGATCCACTGGCTGACGACATGCCCGGGGAACTTATCGCGGAGTTCAGTGTCGCGGGTTGCACGTAGGGCTGTCCAGAGCTTCGGCCAGGGCTTGGCGCCGGCTCGCTTGATCGCGGGCAGCATGATCTTACGGAGCGATGCATCGGTTCGATCGACGAGGAACGGCAGGACAAGAGCTTGGCCCTCGGGGGCGGCGTCGTAGACCTCCTGTAGCGGGCCAGCAATCTCAGGGAATAGCGGGATCAGACGCGATTCCTGGCCCGCGTGATGTTCGGTCTTCGGGCTCGGGACGTTGAGTCGGCGCCGCTCCCAGTCCACGTCTGACCAAGTCAGGGCCCGCGGCTCGGATCCGACACGCAGCCCGCCCCAGCGTGCCAGAGCGAACAGGAGCCGCCACTGTGCATCGGGCAGTTCGTCAATGATGCGGTCAGCGAGATCCGTATCGATGAACGCCTTCTGGGTCGACCGCGGCGATGTCGTCGGGATGCTCTTGCTGTCGAACGGGTTTGCATCTACAAGCTCGAGACGCACGGCCTGGGCGAACATCTGCTTGGCGGCCCCACACCGCCGGCGGACTGTCGCCTCAGCCAGTCCACGGCCAATGAGATACGCTCGCCATTCGACAGCTTTACCCTCGGTGATTGACCGCACCGAGATATCCTTGGGGAAGTGAGCGAGCAGCAGCCGCTCCGCCTGTCGCCAGGTTGTGACCGTTGCGGCCTTGATCGTCTTGCGATGCCGCTCGATGTAGTCAGTAAGGAAGGCGCCGAGTGTCTTTTCGTGCCGCGGCTGGACCAGCTTCGCCCGGACGAGTCGCTTGTGTAGGTCATCGCTCACGCCAGTCAGCCACTTGCGAGTACCGGTGTCGGGTAGCACGCCATGCCGCGCGGCATACTCGAGCTCGTCGATGTGGACCTTGACCCGGCCAAGTTGCCGCTCGGTGATCTTCCCCAGGCGGATAGGCCGGCGCTTGCCATCTCGGCCGGTGACGTAAAGTGCGATGCCTTCCTTCGCTCGGCTGGTCGATGCCGTGGTGCTGGAACTCCTGGTGTTCGCGGTTTACGAAAAATAGCGGATGCTGACGGGTTTACAAAATGCGGCTCATCGATCGTCGTGGTGTGTAAGCTGGCTTGGGCCTGAGATTATTTTTCAATCGTGGCGTTCGGGATCTCTGGTGCGGGTGTTAAGCACCTAATTCCGACGAGTATTCTTCAGTGATTCCCTTCGGCCTCGTTCGCCCTGAATAGCGGCCAGCAACGACGCGAACTGCTTATCGTCCAGGTCACATGCTTGTATCGCGACGGCTTGAACTAGTCCGTCAGACCGCCGATCGAGGGTGACTACGCACTCTGCAATGTTTAGGACGGTTTCGAAATTCCTACGAGTGGGATCCGCTTCAAACTTTTCGATGGTTGTACGCAGGAGACATAGTCTCCGGCATGAATCGGCAGGTACTCGGGTTCGCTTTGGCATGGCTTATCTCGCTGTGAGCCAGGGTCTCTATCCTTCTGATGTAGCTTCCGTTGTCTCAATTTTGAGCGTCATTCCTCGCTGCCTTTCCCCAAGCATCGCCCCGCGGCTTGCCAGTGCTTGGGCAGCGCGTGAATCGATATCCCTGGATACTTGGTGATCATCCATGCCCAACGTCGCTTAATTTCTGCTGGGCTGGATCCAGGAAAGCATTTCAAGTTTGCGGCTACGGCCGCGACCTGGCGAGATTCTTCTCTGTTTAGTCGACGGCCATTTTCGTCCCGGAAGCATCTTGCCACGGCGCCAAATAGAGCACTGTCCAATGAATGTTCCCCTTCTGCCGCCGGCTTGTCCGGCGCGCTACAGGGCGCTAGCCCTGTACCATCTGTTACTTTCTGTTCTTCTGTTTCGTTCGGCTGGGCGCGAACGGTTTGGGAGGAAAATCCGAACGGTCTGTCTTCAAAACCCGAACGGTCAGGGCTCGGATCGATCTGCTTTGCAATCTTTGAGCGTTCGCCTCTGGCCGAACGCTTTTCTTCACCGTTACCGTTCGCCTCTGGCCGAACGGTTCCGAGCATCGTGTATGTGATACTGGCCCCATTCTTTCGTTCGCTTGTAGTTATTAGGCCAGCAATTTCGAGTTGTAGAACTGCCTCACTCACGGTGCCGATGTGTAGACCAGTCAGCCTTGCGATCCGACGCATGCCTGGGCGGCAGCATCCGTCCTTATTGTTATGTGCGGCGAGAACAAGATAGACCTTAGCGGCGGCACCTGTCACACACGCTAATGGGCCAGCAAAAATCAATTCACTCGGTACTCGACCGAATTGTTCATCGCTTGTTCTTGATTTTTTATTGTATTTTACAGACAATGCGTAATTCTCATACTCGCCCCGATCGACTGCAATCGCGGGGCGTTTTTCTTTTTCGGTTCATCTTTCGTGGGTTTATCCGCGGAGCCATTCACGTAGCCCATCGACGGGGATCATGAGTCTGCGGCCGACTTTAATCGAGGGGAAGCCGGCATCAGGGTCGTGGATGAGGTCGTGGAGCGTCCGGCGGCTGATGCCGATCGCGGTCGCAGCTTCCGCAGGCGTGAGTGCCAGTCTTGGGATCTGCTGGGTATTGGGCGGGGTCAGTTCCGGTACAAGAGCGGTGTTTTCCATGCCGTGGCATTGCCCTGAATTGAGATTACAGGTAAATCGGCGGTGCTAAACTGCGCTAGATTGCAGATTGAGCCACTTACAAACACGAGTAGCAATCAATTGCACCGGGCTGAAACGCGGTGCAGAACGAGCCTATGGCGACGTCGAATTGCCAATTAGAGCCCTATGGCCCAGGAAACGCTGTTTTGAGTCAACCGTGGAAGTTCACCCGGCCGCGTCGTCGTCTGTGTCCTCGATCTCGTCGTGCAGGCCGGCCGCGACCTCGGAGTACCACTCGGCAATCAGTTCGCTCAATTTGATATAATGAATCGTGTTGCTTGGCTTGCGAAGCCTCTGAGGAGCCCTACTGAGCCACCGATCCCACGGCGTAGACGAGTGTTGTCTGCTCGAATCGTTACTGCTGCATCTGCGAGTACGCCCATTGTCTTAATCCTTCAGATGTGGTCTTCAGACCATTGGCGTCAATGGTTACGCTCTTAGGTTTGCTACTAATCTGCGTTGATTACGGCGAAATTTAAGGTGTCGCACAGCGGTGCAGGACTGCACCGCCAATCACAAGTCAACTTCACAGTCGTTTTCTTCCTGTAGAGCGTGTGCAGCGTCTAGGGCTAACTGCTGTGCTCTTTCGCGTAGTTCTGGGTTCTCCAGAATCGAAAGTGCCATGTTTTTGTCTTCAACTGTGATTGGTCCGCCATCTACGCCAGCAAGCTCATGGCGACGTGGCGCCTCGAGTCCCAGTAGACGGTCAATACGAGTCTGCGCTGCGATTTTGTCTCGAATACGAGCATTAGGATCGCGTAGTACGGAGCGATATAGTTCTAGAGCCATCGCAATGTGAAGCTCGCGCGGCTCGCCAGATTGCTTGAGCAAGACCTCCTTGGCCTCGGCAATGTAGCTGTCGACAGTTCGGGTCGTGCAACCGTACTTGCTCGTAATAGTCGTATGGATCTGACTGGTCTGTTGCCCCATGCAGAGCAGATATGCGACCAGGTCGATGCGCTCAGTCTTCTCTTCAGCGGTAGGCTTTTGGCTCATGGAGGGAGATGGCCAGAGTGTTGTAGATGTGTGAGTAAGGCGGTGCTAGACCAAGCTTGGTACCTGTCAATAACTCTAGGAATAGTTTCCGGGGCGTGGGTCGTCAAGTCGTCCCTTTAAGTTGCGCCGGTGGGGTGGAATTTGGAAAAACCGGCGCTATCAATCGGAGTGACAGAACACCAGTTGAACTTGTTCTCCCCTCAGTGGCGAAGATGGATGATTTACTAGTTGCGCCGATGTAAACTCAATCTAGGAGACATATCAAGTAATCGGCCTAGCCGAGCCTGTTGACACTGATCGACAGTGAAATTTGATGCCCTGCTTAAAACGTACTTTTAACGAAGCCTGATCAAATCATCGCCAGCAGTTGCTAGGCGGACTGGCGATGAAGCAGGAGTTGCTTAGGCGCGTTGCCGACGCAGGGCGAATAGACCACTAAGAGCCATCAGCGTGAGCGTACCGGGCTCGGGGATGTTGGGCGGTTCACCGGTGGTCCAGTTGGCGAACATCACATCAAGGTCGTTCTGATTGACTAGGCCGTCGCCGGTGGTGTCGCCGTCGACTCGGCTACCTGGGAGTGCGACGCTGCCCCATTGGGCGAGCAGCATGTTCAGGTCGTCTTCGTCGACATCATTGTCCAGGTCGAGATCGCCCTCGATCAGAGAGAGGTAGTTCTTTACGTTGATCTGGTTGAGGAGGATGCCGCCGGAGGTCGCAGGGTTGGAAGTCAACTCAAGCACGGTGCCTTCGGTGAGGATCAGGTCGTCGCGGTTGAGTACGCCGAACTCAAGCAGGAATGGTGTGGAAGCGCCGCTGGTGGTTGTGAAGCTGAGCGAGTCGCTGGTCAGGGTGAAGTCGCCGGCGTTGTAGCCAGAAAGGCCTATGAAGGGGTTGTCACCGGAGACAAAAGTCAGGTTGACAGTTTCGTTGCCGCTGATGGTGCTGAGCGCGCCAAGGAGCAGTGACTCGAGAACAACATCGCGGTCAAATAAGAATCGAATCGACTCCGGTGTCGTGAGCGAGCCATCGATTCGCCGCTGCACGCTGGCATCCCCGCTGTCCTGGTTTGAGTTGACACCCACTCCGCCGGTGTTGCCGTCGAAGATGGCGTTGCTACCGATGGCTTCGAGTGACAGCGTCACACCGCGCTGGGTCAGTGAGCCGATCGATTCGCCGTCAAAGGACGGGCTGCTCAGATCAAACGAGAACTGTACCGAGGTGCGCCCGCTCGGGGCCTTGACCGCTGCACCGCTCGAGCGGACCGTTGGGTAGATCGCGCCTTGGCTGTCGAGCCAGACGCGGAGGTCTTGTGCCATCTGCGTCGCGATCTGGAACTGTACATCGTTTGCTGAGCCTGCGAGCAGGTCTGTGGATTCAGAGAGGTCGGCGGTGAGGTTGTAGAGCTCGTAGGTGTCTATCTCGTAGAAGTAGTAGAGCTTGTACCGCTCGTTGCCGACGTCGCGTGTGGTCACCGAGGTCGGCACCGCACGGCTGTCGAGGTAGCCGGGGAAGTGCCAGTAGATCGCATCGCGTTGAAGCTGTGTCTGATCGCCGGTAAGGATCCCCGCAAGCGACTCGCCATTGATCGGGTTGATCGATTGGTCGGGTAGCGAAGCACCGGCCATTGTGGCAATCGTGGGGTACAGATCTACAGCGTGAACGGCCTCATCGCTGATCGTATTCGCATCGATCGTGCCCGGCATCCTTGCGATCAGCGGTACACGCACCCCACCCTCTCGGAGGGTGCCCTTTCGGCCACGCAGTGGGCTGTTCTTCGTCGGCCCCTCGTGCCCACCATTGTCCGAGTAGAAGAGGATCAGCGTATTGTCGCCAAGCCCTTGGCTGTCAATGAAGTTCGTGACCCGGCCGATCGCCTGGTCCATGCCTTCGAGCAAGCCGGCGTAGGCTTCGCTGTCATGCCGGCTGTCCGTCGAGGCGGATTCGTTGTACGCCGCCTCCAGGTCCGGCCTAGCTTTGATCTGCGTGTGAACCGCGTTGAAGGCGAGGTGTATGAAAAATGGCTCGCCGCCGGTTTTGCTCGCGATGAAATCGATCGCAGCATCAGCCATCGCATCGTTGAGGTGCTTGGGGGTTCCAAGCAGCGTGTCCGGATTGTTGGTGGTGGCATAGGGCGTGAGGTTCACGTCGATGTAGGCCTGGGTGTAGGGGTCGGCATAGGCATCAAGCTGAGGGCCGTGTCGGTCGCCGAATACCCAGTTGCCTTTGTTCTGGAAGGCGAAATACGGCGTTTGTGGGCCGGGGCTGCCGGAGGTCCCGCCGCCGTAGTTGAAGTCGAACCCGTGCTGGTTGGTGATCTGGTTGGCCGAGTCGGTCGAGTGGAACTTGCCGATGTGGGCGGTGGTGTAGCCGGTGTTCTGCAGGGCTTCGGCGATCGTGAAGGTCGAGCCGAGGATACCCTCGCCGTCGCTTGGCCCGCGGAGGAGTGTGCCATTGCCTGCGCGGTTGAGGCCGTCGACGTTGTGGTTGCCGTTGGTCGGTGCGTACTGCCCAGTCAGCAGCGCAGAACGGGTCGGCGAGCAGTTCTGCTGCGCGTAGGCACTGGAGAACGACAAGCCTTGGCTAGCCAGCGCATCGATGTTGGGCGTGCGGTAGAACGTCGAGCCGTTGTCGTAGTTGGTGTTGCCGCCAGAAAGGTCCGACCAGCCCAGGTCATCGGCGAAGAAGACGATGACATTCGGCGGCTCTGCCTGCCCCCGCGCCGGCAAGGTGAGGATCGCGCTTGCGGCACAGGAGTAGAGCAGAAAAGAGACATATGACAACAAGCAGGCCTTGTTAAGTAATAAAATCCGCATCACTAACTATTTGCAGTGATGTCGAAAATCTTTCGAAACGGGCCAGTATTTCGATTGAGCAATCGCTTCAACAATTGTCAGCAGCTGACAGCAGATGCCTTATGTCAATCCGATGACTCTGGTGATCCATCAAGATCATCGGCCTGCTCCCCCGGATCCAATGCTTCATCAGGTTCAGCCACTAGAGACGATGCTGCAGACACGGTGAGTACACGGATGTTGTCGCCCCCGATGGCTTTGTCTCCGAGTTGAAGGTTCATGCGGATTGACTTCCGGTCAGGTGATACTTCAATCTCGTCACGGAACTGAGGGGAACCATGTGGATAGTCGAGTCCCTCGATACCACTCACATCCGCTGGCACCGTTCCATAGTCGGTCCCGATGGCCCCGAGCGTGCTGTTTGAATTGAAGATCAGCCTGTTGTTATAGATCAGTGCAACGATAGGCTGGTCGAAGTAGACGACGCCTTTGGCGCGGATCCCGCTTTCAAGTTGATCCCGAGGCACGTTGTAGTGGATGAAGTAGCTGTCGACGATGGTCCCTGCGGGTAGTGTTGGAGGCTCTGCTGTAACAAAACTCTGCAGACGACCTGTGCCGAGGAACGAGACCTCGACATCGCTCAATAGCCTGACGCCGGCCCTTTCACGGAAGACCTCGATATTACCATCCCTTCGTCGATCGTGATCAAGATTTTCTGCGGGGGAGTAGAGCGCGTACACCTGACCACTGGTCCGCAGGCGGTCCACCAATTCCTTTACTGACTTCCCGAACCGCGGAGGCTCGGCGTCGATCTTCTGGAACCATACGGAATCGGCCTCGGAGCGGACAGCGGTATGCTCGGTCAGCCGCATGGGCCGGGCCAGTTCTTGATCTTGCTCGCCGGGCAGATATGCATCGACAATACCCTTGAAGACATGGGCCTCCGTTGCGTCCTCTTCGACCACGGACACGCCGAACTGTGTACCGATATCGACAAAGTCCCCGGACGCCGTGCGGACGGTAAAGCCCTTCGCCGAGGGCGGGGCTGTCGCCACGCAGCGGCCAGCGTCGAGGTAGATCGAGTTGTTGTCGATGATATCAAAGGTCGTCGGCGCCTCGATAAGTACCGTCGCACCGAGGTCTAGCGTGAACTCCAAACCACCCTCAGCAAGCTCGTACCGCCCGGCCAACAGCGAGTCGCCAATGACAAGCCGTTTAGGCGAGTTCTCGGCCCACACCGGGTCAATCGCGTTGGTAACCAGGCCATACGTCGGGATGACAGGGACACCCGGGGTGTGCCCGAGCACATCCGTTCGGATAACGGCAGCGAGTTCACGGCCAAGGCGGTGCGGGACTGGTTGAAAAGAGTGGGCGTGCAGACGCAGTACATTACCCCCGGAAGCCCTTGGGAGAATGGCTATATCGA
>JBCCYY010000051.1:0-31172 GCA_039188575.1 Planctomycetota bacterium
AAGGCACGCGAGCAGGTCATCCAGGACCTGTCCCTGATCACCGGCCAGCGCCCGATCATGAAGAAGGCGAAGAAGGCGGTCAGCAACTTCAAGCTGCGGATCGGCTACGAGGTCGGCGCGATGGTGACCCTGCGTGGCAACCGCATGTGGGAGTTCTACGACCGCCTGGTCAACCTGGCCATGCCCCGGATCAAGGACTTCCGCGGCATGAAGGACACCAGCTTCGACGGCCGGGGCAGCTACTCGTTCGGCCTGACCGAGCAGGGCATCTTCCCCGAGGTCGACATGGCCAACGCCCAGTACACCCACGGCATGAACATCACGCTGGTCTTCAAGAACTCGACCAACGAGATCACCAAGACCTGCCTGACCGAGATGGGCTTCCCGTTTGTGAAGCCTGAAGAGAAGAAGAAGCGCAACTAATTTTGTCCGGGTCGGCACGACCCGGCTCACATGAGAGAAACATATGAGCTCTAAATCCACGATCGAACGTAACAAGCGTGTCAAGGCAACCGTTGCCAAGTACGCCGAACGCCGCGCCAAGTACAAGGCCGAGGGCGACCAGGAAGCGCTACAGAAGCTGCCGCGTGACGCGAGCCCGACCCGGGTTCGCAGCCTGTGCGAGCTGACCGGCCGCAGCCGAGGCGTGTACCGCAAGTTCAAGCTCTCGCGGATCAAGATGCGTGAGCTCGCCCTGCAGGGCAAGATCCCCGGGATGCGAAAGGCGTCCTGGTAATCGCGAAGCGACCGCCAACCGCGTCGTGACGACGCGGCTCGCAGCAGATAAGAATCGTCAACAGACCAAAAATCCGCCCTTGCAAGACGCAGGAGCCCCAGCCTTATGTCCATGACTGACCCTATTGCTGACATGATCACCCGCATTCGCAACGCGGTGCGTAACCAGGCCGAGCAGGTCCGCGTGCTCAACTCGAAGGTGGCGCGCGGCATCGCCGAGGTCCTCAAAACCGAGGGCTACATCAGCGGCTACGACGTGATCGAGGACGGCCGGCAAGGCCTGATCCGTATCGACCTGAAGTACGGCCCGGCCGGCGAGCAGCTGATCCACGTGCTCAAGCGTGAGTCCAAGCCCGGCTGCCGCGTGTACAAGAAGGTCGCCGAGCTGCCGCGCCCGTTGGCCGGGCTTGGTATCGCGATCCTGACCACGCCTCGCGGCGTGCTGTCCGACCGCCAGTGCCGTGAGCAGAAGGTCGGCGGCGAACTACTTTGTACGGTTGAATAATGAATTGTTTAGCGCGGGCCGGACACGGCCCGGCTCGTAAACGTTTTGCATTAAGGAAGGCCATAAAGCACCGGCCGCCTGAAAGGAACGAACCGAAGTGTCCAGAAACGGAAAAAAACCAGTCGCCATCGCAAGCGGTGTGACCGTCAAGGTCAACGGCGATGAAGTTGCGGTCAGTGGACCCAAGGGCAACCTGTCCATCAACACCAAGCCCGAGGTCAAAGTCAGCCTGTCCGACGACGGCAAGGAAGTCAGCGTCGAGCGCGTCGGTGAGACCCGCTTTGCCCGTGCGATGCACGGCACGACCCGATCGCTGATCCAGAACATGGTCACCGGCGTCACCGACGGCTATACCAAGGAGCTCAAGATCGTTGGCGTCGGTTGGTCTGCCAACCTCAAGGGGAAGACCGTTGAGCTTAACGTCGGCTACGCGGACACCCGCAAGGTCGAGGTGCCCGATGGCGTGACCGCCGAAGTCAAGGGCCAGGACATCAAGATCACCGGCGCGGATAAGCAGAAGGTCGGCCAGACCGCTGCCAAGATCCGCGAGCACCGCAAGCCCGAGCCCTACAACGGCAAGGGCATCATGTACACCGACGAGAAGATTCTCCGCAAGGCGGGCAAGGCCTTCGGCGGCTAATCGAACGAGATAAAGCGACGCGGTTTGCCGCGTACCTAAAGGTTTAGAACCATGAACGCACAGAAACTCAACAACCTCCGCCGCAAGCGCCGCAAGACCGGGATCCGCAAGGGTGTCTTCGGCTCGCCAGCCAAGCCGCGCCTGTCGGTCTACCGCAGCTCCAAGCACATCTATGCCCAGCTGATCGACGACTTCGAGGGCAAGACCCTCGCGTCCGCGAGCAGCGTGCAGTCGAAGATTGCTAAGGGCGGTAACGTCGATGCGGCCAAGGAGGTTGGCACGAAGATCGCCGAGGCCGCGAAGGCCGCCGGCATTGATGCGATCGCGTTTGACCGCAACGGCTTCAAGTACCACGGCAGGGTTAAGGCCCTGGCCGATGCCGCGCGTGAGGGCGGGCTGAAGTTCTGACAGTAGTACAGGCTTCCAGCCTGTGATTTGAATCGACAAAAACTACATGACAGGCTGGAAGCCTGTCCCACCGGCACGAAGCCGCTACTAACCTACGAGACGACATATGGCAGAAGTCCTCGACGAATCGCAAGCACTCGAATCCACGACCGTGGCGATCAACCGCACGGCAACGACCGTGAAGGGCGGCCGACGCATGAGCTTCTCCGCGCTCGTCGTCGTCGGGGACCGCAAGGGCCGTGTCGGCGTGGGCTACGGCAAGGGCCGTGGCGTCCCCGCCGCAATCGAGAAGGCCCAGAAGGCCGCGAAGAAGAACATCTTCAAGATCACCAGCACCGGCGGCACGCTGCCGCACCAGGTCACCGGCAAGTTCGGTGCGAGCCAGGTCCGCCTCATTCCCGCCGCGCCGGGTACCGGCGTGATCGCCGGTGGCACCGTCCGTGCGGTGCTCGAGATGGCCGGCGTGCAGGACGTGCTGACCAAGAGCTACGGCTCGACCAACTCGATCAACCTGACCAAGGCGGTCGTCGACGGGCTCAAGGCCCTTCGTAGCCGCGAAGAGATCGCGGCGCTGCGTGGTGTCGAGATCGAGTCGTCGAGCGTGGACGAGATGCTCGACGCGAGCAAGAAGCTGATGGAAGAGGCATCCGAGATCGCCCCGGCCAAGTCGCTGAAGGAAGCTAACGACTCCATCAAGCCGAAGGAAGAGCCTAAGGCTGAAGCGCCCGCCGCGGAAGAAGCAGCAGCACCCGCTGCTGAAGAGGCCCCGGCCGAAGAATCGCCCGCCGAAGCTGTTGCCGAGGTGCCTGCTGAAGAAGCCGCTCCCGAGGCACCCGCTGAGGAAGCCCCGGCCGAAGACGCTGCTGACGAAGAAAAGAAAGACTGAACCGAACACAACCCGGCGTGACACCGTCGGACCCCTGAAAGGATTGACCCGCCATGATGATCCACGAGATCACCGAGAAAGTCGGACGGCACAAGAAGCGTAAGCGCATCGGGCGTGGCCCGGGCTCGGGCACCGGCAAGACCGCCGGCCGTGGCCACAAGGGCTATGGCTCGCGCTCCGGCAACTCCAACCCGCACGAAGGCGGCGGCACCCCGCTGTGGAAGGCGATCCCCAAGCGTGGTTTCAGCAACGCGATGTTCAAGAAGCACTTCTCGGTGGTCAACCTGTCCGCCATCGACGCCCGCTTTGATGATGGCGCCGAAGTGAACCCGGAGATGCTGGTCAAGCACGGCCTGATCCGCAGCACCAAGCTGCCTGTCAAGGTGCTGGGCGAAGGCGAGACCACGAAGAAGTTCACCGTGACCGCGGCGAAGTTCTCCAAGTCGGCCGAAGAGAAGATCACCAAGGCCGGTGGCAGCGTGACCGTCGCCTGATTTGTTATAGGTGGGGCAGGCCTCTAGCCTGCCATTAAGAGGTACTGAAAAACAACATGACAGGCTGGAAGCCTGTCCCACCAGTAAGACCCTATGCTTCAAGCGTTTTTCAATATCTGGCGGATCAAGGAGCTCCGCAACAAGCTCCTCTTCACGATCTCGATGCTGGTCATCTACCGCGTCGGCTTCTTTATCCCGTTGCCCGGTGTCGACCAGGAGACGCTCAAAGATGCGATGTCCGATCAGACCGGCGGCATCGGCTCGGTCCTCGCCTACATGCAGATCTTCACCGGTGGGTCCCTGAGCCAGTCGACGATCTTCGGCCTGGGTATCATGCCGTACATCTCTGCGGCGATTATTTTCCAGCTGCTCGGGTCCGTCTCCGAACGGCTCAAGGCGCTCAAGAAAGAAGGCCCGGTCGGCCAGCAGAAGATCCAGGAGTACACCCGCTACACGACCGTCGCGCTCTGTGCGGTGCAGGCATTCTTCTGGCTCCAGTACCTGCCGCGCATCGGCGCGGTCTACCCCGCGTATGTGGGAAGCCCGATCTACTGGGTCTGCGGTGTGCTCGGCCTGACCGCCGGCTCGGTATTCCTGATGTGGCTCGGTGAGCAGATCGACCGCTTCGGCATCGGCAACGGCATCTCCCTGATCATTACCGCCGGCATCATCGCCTTCATGCCCAACGCGATCATGATGGTCGCCAGCGAGTTCTCGCTCGACGGAACCGGCACGTACGGCATCATGACGATCGTGTTCCTGCTGCTCGCCTTCCTTGTGGTCACGGCCGGCTCGGTCATCATCACGCAGGGCCAGCGCCGCATCCCGATCCAGCAGGCCAAACACACCCGCGGCCGGCGTGTGTTCGGCGGGCAGAAGAGCTACCTGCCGCTCCGCGTCAATCACGGTGGCGTGATGCCGATCATCTTCGCTTCGTCGCTCATGATCTTCCCGAGTATCGCGCTGGGCTGGGCCGCCGCCGCGGTGACCCCGCCCGAAGACGCCTCCGGTTTCTTTGGCTTCTTCTCCGCGACGGTCTACTTCCTCAACGATGAACTGGGCAACATGACCGGGTACCTCTACGCCCTGGTCTACGTTGTGCTGATCTACTTCTTCAGCTACTTCTGGACCACCGTCCAGTTCAACCCGGAAGAGACCGCGACGAACCTCCGCGACCACGGCAGCTTCATCCCGGGCCTGAGGCCAGGCCCGCGGACGGCCGAGTATCTCGAGACCGTCATGGAGCGGATCACGTACGTCGGTGCGGGCTTCCTCTGTGCGATCGCGATCGTCCCGACGATTGTTTCGGGCTATTTCGGCATCCCGTTCCTGGTGACGCAGTTCCTGGGGGGCACGGGCCTCCTGATCACGGTGAGCGTGATGCTGGACTTCGTGCAGCGGATCGATGCCCAGCTGTTGATGCGGAACTACAAGGGCTTCCTCGGCGGCGGGGAAGGCAGCGGCGGCGGGCGGATCCGGCCGACGCGGGGTTAGTCTGGGACGGGCTTTTTCATGGGAAGTTGAGCGGTAGGGCGGATTTGGGTACAATCCCCGGTTCGCCACTGACCCGCAGAGACGGGCGTAAAGGCGAGATGGTCAAGCTTAAAACGCCCGAACAGATTGAAAAAATGCGTGCCGCCGGCAGGGTGGTTCGCAAGGTACACGACCGGGTCGCAGAGCTCTGCAAGCCCGGGATCACCACCCGCGAACTCGACGACGAGGCACAGCGGGTCATAGACGAGAGCGGGGCGACGGGACTCTTTAAGTGGTACCCGACGTACAAGCCCGGGACGGGCTTCCCCGCAACGCTCTGCATCTCCGTGAACGAGGAAGTCGTCCACGGCATCGCGAGCGATCGGCAGATCAAGGACGGCGACGTCGTCGGCATTGACTGCGGGGTGAAGGTAGATGGTTGGTGTGGCGACGCCGCGAACACCATCCTGGTTGGTGATGTGAAAGAAGATGTCAGGCGGATGTGTGAAGCGACGGAGCGTTGCCTTGAGATCGCGATTGAAAATGTCAGGCCCGGCCGGAAGTGGAGCCAGGTGGCACGCCTGATGCAGAAGTACGCGGAGACCCGAGGCTATGGCGTCGTCCGCGAGTTTGTAGGGCACGGCATCGGCTCGAGTATGCACGAAGAGCCAAAAGTGCCCAACTACGTCAGCCGCGAGACGCTTCGCGATGACATTGATTTAAGAGAGGGTGTCGTCCTCGCCATCGAGCCAATGCTCACCCTCGGCAGCAGGGTGGTGAAGACACTCAGCGACCAATGGACGGTCGTGACAGTAGACGGGAAGGCCTCGGCTCACTACGAGCACACCGTGGCCGTTACGAAAGACGGAGCCGACGTCCTGACGGACGGGCGCTGAACAGAACGACACGCGGGACACCCGCACGGGAAAGACAGAGTTTGCCCAAAGAAGACGCGATCCAACTCGAAGGCGAAGTGATCGACACCCTGCCCAACGCGATGTTCCGCGTGAAGCTGGAAAACGACCACGAGATCATCGCCCACATCTCCGGCAAGATGCGGAAGTTTTACATCCGCATCCTCCCCGGCGACAAAGTGACCGTCGAGGTCAGCCCGTACGACGTGACCAAGGGCCGGATTACTTACCGGCATTAGAAAGGTAGCACGGGCTTCAAGCCTGTGGCGAACTAGAAAGACTGAAATGACGGGTGAGACGCCCGTCGCACCGTAAAAAAGAAAGGCTCAAGCCATGAAGATCCTTAGCTCCCTCCGCAGCGCCAAGCGCCGCCACGCCGACTGCAAAGTCGTGCGTCGTCGTGGCAAGGTGTTCGTCATCTGCAAGAGCAACCCCAGGTTCAAGGCCCGCCAGCGCTGAGCTGAAGCGGTTAAGAATGTCCCGGGCGACACGCCCGGGCCCGCAAAACCCCGAAGCCAGGTTCCCGCCAACTGTGGAGAGTGGAACCGCTCAACTTCAAGGAAAGACTTATGCCCCGTATCGCAGGTATCGACGTCCCCGACAACAAGCCGCTGCGCATCTCGATGCGCTATATCTATGGCATCGGCCCGAAGTTCGCTGAGGACATCCTCAAGGAAGCGAATCTCGACGGCCAGATGCGTGCCAAGGAACTGACCGAAGACGACATCGCCAAGATCAACGGCATCATCGAGGGTGGCTATATCATCGAAGGTGCCCTGCGTCGTCAGGTCGGCCAGAACATCCAGCGCCTCCGTGATATCCGCAGCTACCGCGGTGACCGGCACCGCTTCGGTCTGCCCGTCCGTGGCCAGCGGACCCAGACCAATGCCCGTACCCGCAAGGGCCGCAAGAAGACGGTCGCCGGCAAGAAGTCCGTCAAGGGTATGAAGTAAATCGCATAGTGATTTACCCGCCGCAACGCGGCACTTTGCGAAGCAAAGGCGTAGCGGCAGGCCCGAAGGGCCCCGTTGCCTTCAAACGAACCAACCCGATCGCAACGTTGCGATCTCAACAAGCCAGAAACCCGCCCGCTATACGGCATCAAGGGAGAGTCGGTTTCGCCAAGCTTAAGGAGCGCCAACCATGGCCAAGAAGTCCAAAAAAGTCCGCAAGAACGTGACCCGCGGCGTCGCCCACGTCAAGGCCTCGTTCAACAACACCATCGTGACCATCACCGACGTCAACGGCGAGACCCTCTGCTGGGACTCGGCAGGCACCGTCAACTTCAAGGGCTCGCGCAAGTCGACCCCCTTCGCCGCGACCCGTGCCGCCGAAGAAGCCGCCGCCAAGGCCAAGAAGTTCGGCATGCAGGAGGTCGAAGTGAAGGTCCGCGGCGCTGGTCCCGGTCGTGAATCGGCCGTCACCGCGCTGCAGCGTGCGGGCCTGAAGGTCACCGCGATCGAAGACCACACCGCCGTGCCGCACAACGGCTGCCGCCCCAAGAAGAAGCGGCGCGTCTAAACGCGACGCCAAGACGCGAAGCGTCTTTTTGCGAAGCAAAGATGAAACGCCGCGACTTTGTCGCGCGATTGCTCGGCGGCAGAACGCCGCCGGCTAACTTAAACCAATCCCGCCATCGAGCAGAAGCAGACCGCGGCCCGCAGCTCCGCACGACGCGTGAATCGATGGCTTACTTCCCTCCCCTGGAACGCTGCAACCGATAGGAGCACCCCATGCGTATCCGCTGGCGTGGACTGGAACTTCCCCACCGTGTGATCCCCGACGAAGAGACGCTGTCCGATACGTACGGTAGATTTACGATCGAACCGTTCGAGCGCGGCTTCGGCACAACGGTCGGCAACTCGCTCCGGAGGATCCTGCTGTCTTCGCTTGAGGGCGCGTCGATCACCGGCGTGAAGATCAAAGGCGCCCAACACGAGTTCACCTCGCTCGAAGGCGTCACCGAAGACGTTACCGACATCATCCTCAACATCAAGAACATGATCGTCTCGCTCGAAGGCGACGAAGACGCGATGCAGACCATGCGTCTGCAGGCCGAGGGCCCCGGTGAAGTCACCTGTGACCTGATCGAAGCGGACACCTCGGTCACGATCCACAACCCCGAGAACCTGCTCGCGACCCTGACCAAGCAGGTCGACTTCGACATGGAGTTCGTGGTTGAGAAGGGCCGCGGCTACATCCCCGCTTCCGAGCAGTACAACAACCCCGGCGAGGAGGTCGAGGTTGGGCTCATCCCCGTCGACGCGATCTACTCGCCCGTCACCCGCGTCCGGTACAAGGTCGAGGACACCCGTGTCGGTCAGAAGACCAACTACGACAAGCTGATCCTCGAGGTCTGGACCAACGGGACGGTCACGCCCGAGATGGCGCTCGTCGAGGCCGCGAAGATCCTGCGTAAGCACCTCAACCCGTTCGTGCAGTACTTCGAGATCGGCCAGGAGCTGGCCAGCGAGTCGGCCGCCGCCGCCGCGAAGGTCGATGAAGACCTGATCCGCAAGCTGCAGATGCCCGTGACCGATCTGGACCTGTCCGTGCGTGCGGCGAACTGCCTGGACGCGGCGAAGGTCGCGACCGTCGCTGAGCTGGTCTCCATGACCGAGCCGGAGCTCTTGAAGGTCCGCAGCTTTGGTCGTACTTCGCTGCGTGAGGTGAAGCGGAAGCTGATCGATATGGGCCTTGAACTCGGGATGGATATCCCTGAAGAGGCCGAGCCGATGGACGCCTACGTGGAGCCCGACGAGGAAGAGGTCATCACCGAGGCAGAGGTCGAAGCCGAAGAGCAAGCCTAACTACGCGTCGCGCTGGCGAAATCTGGCGCGATGTTTTTACAACACGGGGCCCCCGACGCCCCGGGCCTGCGTACAGGCCCTTTGCCTCAGCAGCAAGCCGCTTCGCGGTTTAGCGAGACAGACGCTGAGAGTGGATCGCCCTTCGGCACGTCTCACGCCGACGGCTAAGACCAAAAGGAGCACCCCGATGAGACACCGCGTGTACGGCCGAAAGCTTGGCCGGAAAACCAACCACCGCAAAGCCATGTTCCGCAACATGGCGGTCGCGCTCTTCACCCACGGCCAGATCACGACGACCGTGCCCAAGGCCAAGGCCCTGCGCCCGTTCGTCGAGAAGCTGATCACCATGGCCAAGAAGGGCGACCTCCACAACCGCCGACGCGCGATCAGTGCGCTGGGCGGCGACAAAAACATGATGGTCGATGAGGACGGCGATGGCGTCGAACGCAACCGCTTCGGCGAGCTTCAGAAGGCGCCGAAGATCATCAAGCACCTCTTCGATGAGATCGGCCCGCGCTATGAAGACCGCCAGGGCGGCTACACCCGCATCATCCGTCTCGGGCAGAACCGTCTGGGCGACGGCACGGACCTGTGCGTGATCCAACTCGTCGGCGAAGAAGACGACGACGCCCCACAAGTCGCCGGCAACCGCACCCGCCGCGGCAAGGCGAACAAGCGTATGGAGTTCGCCGCGAAGCTCGCCAAGGGTGACACGGCAGAAGAGGCCGCGACCGCGGTCGCCGAACCGGAAGAAGAGGCTCCTGCGGAAGACGCTTCAGTGTCCGGGTCAGAAGAAGCCTCGGCCGAAGCCGAAGATGCCGGTGAAGCGGACGCTGACGAAGGAAAGAAAGACTGAGCCGGTTGTGATCCATGCATTCCAAGCCGATCCGTGCAGCGGGTCGGCTTTTTCATTGATAAGCTTCCACGGCATGAAAGTCCTCCTCACCAACGATGACGGCATCGAGGCAGCCGGCTTGCACGCGGTCTACGGCGTGATACAAGACCTTGGCGAAGTGCACGTTGTTGCGCCCGCGCGCGTGCAATCGGCGACCAGCCACGCGATCACGCTGCACCGGCCGATCGCGGTGATGCCGTACGCCTGCGAGAAGTTCGAGGGCTTTGCCGTCGATGGCCGGCCTGCGGACTGCGTGAAGCTGGCGCTCGCAGAGTTGGTAGGCGAAGTCGACCTGGTCATCAGCGGGATCAACCACGGCGCGAACATCGGCATCAATGTGCACTACTCCGGCACGGTCGGGGCGGCGCGCGAGGCGGCGTTCCAGGGTGTGCCCGCGGTCGCGCTGAGCCTGCACCTCGGCGATAAGACCCAGCAGCACTACGTCCGGGCCGCGGCTCACGCCCGCAAGGGCATCGATGTCGCGCTCAAGGCGGGTATCCCGGAGGGGGTGCTGGTGAACATCAACGTTCCGATTCTGGATGATGGGGCCGAGCCGGTGGGCATCAAGGCGGTCCCGCTGAATACCGCGCATATGCATGATCGGTACGGCAAGTCGACGGACGCGGACGGCAACACGACCTACCAGCCGGTGGATGGGATGCTGTTCAGCGACCGCGGCGACGCGACGGATGTCGATACGCTCTACGACCGGTACATCACGCTGACCCCGCTGCACTACGAGCAGACGGATGACGCGGCGTTGTCGCGCCTGCGGGGCTCGCTCGAGGGCACGGTGTAGCGGGCGACGCGGAGCGTCCCGTTTCGGCTTATCGATCACACTTGGCACGGGACGCTGCTCCGCGTCTCCCGCTACGCATGCCGTGATCCACCTGCTGGCCCTACCAGTTAAACTTGTCTGTATGCCGATCGACGCATCCAGCGACAGCATCGACGCGACCGAGGAACTCGAGGCGCTGGTCCAGTCCGGCGATGGCGAGGCGATCGCGTCGTTCATGCACCTCCTCCCGCCGGAGGACACGGCGTACACGCTGTCGCACCTGAGCGATGACAGCCGGACGAGCCTGTTCCAGGCGCTGTCGGTCTCGGACCCGGACCTCGGGGCCGACCTGCTCGAGCACTTTGTCGATGAGTACGCGGCCGAGGTGATCGGCGAACTCGAGCCGACCGAGGCCGCGGCGCTCGTCGACGAGATGGATTCGGATGAGCAGACGGATGTCTTGTCCGAAATGGACGAGGCGGACGCCGAGGCGATCCTGCAGGAGATGGACCCGGCTGAGGCGCAGGACGCGCGCGAACGCCTGGGCTATGACGAGGACGTCGCCGGCGGCCTGATGATCACCGAGTACCTGGTCTACAACGAGGGGCAGACGGTCGAGGCGGTTACGCGCGACCTGCACGTCAAGGCGGAGGAGCACCTCGAGTTCGAGGTGCGGTACATCTACGTCGTGGACGACGGGTACAAGCTGACCGGGGTGGTACCGATGCGCTCGCTGATCTTCGCGCCCGGGTCGAGCAGGATTGAGTCGCAGCAGGTCCGCGAGCCGATCACGGTAAACGTGCAGACCTCGCTGGACGACCTGCACGACCTGTTTGACCGCGTGGACTTCTCCGCTGTGCCCGTGGTGGACGATGCGGGCAAGCTGGCCGGCGTGATCCAGCGTGCTTCGGTCCAGGAAGCGATCGGCGACCGCGAGTCCGAGCAGTTCCTGCGTTTCGGCGGCATCATCGGCGGCGAAGAACTGCGCTCGATGTCCATCGGCTCACGCGCGGCAAGGCGGCTCACGTTCCTGCTGCCGATCATGCTGCTGCTGCTCGCCTCGGCGACGGTGATCGCGTTGTTCGAGGAGACGGTAAAGAAGCTGCCGATCCTCGCGGCGTTCCTGCCGGTTGTCGCGGGCATCTGCGGCAGCGGCGGCAACCAGGCCGTGGCTGTGAGCATCCGGGAGTTGTCGCTGGGCCTGATTGATTCCAGTGACTTCGTACGCGTGCTGGTGAAAGAACTGATTGTTGCGCTGCTGATCGGGCTGGTACTCGGCGCGGTGCTGTTCATCGTGGTGTTTGTCTGGCAGGGCAGCTTCCACTTGGCACTGGTCCTAGGCGGGGCTGTACCGTTCGTGGTGACGGTCAGCAAGACGATCGGCGGGACCACGCCCGTACTGCTCCGCAAGGTCGGTATCGACCCCGCGATGGCGTCCGGCCCGATCGTGACGACTGTCGTCGATCTCGTTGGTTTTTTCACCGTATTGATGCTGGCGACGCTGATGATTGAGAAGCTGCAGTAGGAATCGATATGTCAATGCCATTGAACCACAGAGACACAGAGGCCACCGAGGTAAGATGAGTCAATGTTGGAATCGAATGTTAGATTTTCCGGCTTGCTCCGCATGCCTCTGTGTCTCTGTGGTTTAAAGAGATGGCAAAAAAGAAAAACATAACCCGCCAAGCCGCCACCGTCTCCGCGAAGACGCGGTTCCTTGTTCTGCATGGCCCCGAGCAGATGGTCATGGCCGAGCACATGGACGCGCTCAAGGCAGCAATCGCTGCCGAGCATGGCGACTACGAGATATTCCGCTTCGATGGCAAGGCCGCGACGCTCTCGGATGTGTTCGATGAGCTGCGTGGGTATTCGCTGATGTCGACTTATAAGCTGGTGATCGTGGACGAGGCGGAGGCTTTTGTGAAGGCGCACCGGGCGGCGCTGGAGCGGTACGCCGAGTCGGTCGTGGACCACGCGACGCTGGTGCTGCGGACGCCGGCCTGGCACAAGGGTAATCTCGATAAGGCGATCGCGAAGGTCGGCGCGGTGATCAAGTGCGAGCCGCCCAAGCCCGCGGAGGCGGCGCGCTGGCTGGTCGCAAGAGCGACGTCGCACCACTGCAGCGAACTGAAACAGAACGCTGCATCCGCGCTGGTCGAACGGGTTGGGCCACACCTCATGCTGCTCGACGCCGAGCTCGGCAAGCTGGCGGTGATGTCCTCGGATGGCGTCATTGACATGAAGATCATCGATGAAGCGGTCGGGCAATCCAGCGACGCGAAGGCGTGGGTGATGCAGGAGCCGCTGCTCGTCGGGATGGCCCGTGGGTCGGCCTCTGAGCCATTGGAGATGGTGCGGGAGCTGATCGATCTGGCCGGGCACGACCCGGTGCCGGTGATGTGGGCGGCGATGGATTTGTGCCGGAAGTTGTCGGTCGCCTGGGCGATGAAGGCGTCCGGGGAGAACGAGCAGGCGATCGGAAAAGCGATGCGGCTGTGGGGCCCGCAGGTGAAGCCGTTTATGGACGTCGTTCGCAAGCTCGACGCGGCGACGGCGACACGGTTGCTACAGACATCTTTACGTGCCGACGCACGGACAAAGTCGGGGCTTGGCCAGGCCCGGCGGAATCTTGAAGCGCTCTGCGTCACGCTGGCCGATAAGTAAAGGGACGCGCAAGAGCTGCGCACCACCGGCCAACCCGCAGCGGCCGGTGAGAGTTGTTCATGGATGAACGGCCGCAACGGGTTGAGCCCTCGCGGCAGATGCTGGAGGCATCATGCGACGCCCGTCAATCGCTCGAATCGTGTTTTGTAGCGCCTCGGCTCTGCTGGTCGTGCTCGTCGGCTGTAAGTCGGCGCAGCAGGTGCAGGGCAGCAAGCCCCTGCATGCCGCGCCCGACCAACCCGATACAGAAACAAGGCAGCCGCTTCGCGAGACCGCCACCTCCGCGCAGATGCAGGAGCTGCTCACGCGCATGCAGGTACTGGAGGAAGACAACTACCGCCTGCAGAAGCAGCTCAGCGACCAGTACATGGCCGCGGTCGCTAGGCGGAAGGCCGAGGCCGGGGCACAGCGGTACAACTCACAGCCCGCGACCGGCAGCGCCCTTACGACAGGGCCCGCCGCGCAGCCCACCACCAACGCCGGCCAAGCCCGCAAGGCCGAGCCTGCGGCGGCCGTGAGTCCGGAAAAGTTCACACGGGGTGAGCTGCTGGATACGCTCATCGACAAGATCGACGCCGGCAAGGACCCGGATCGCGTCAAGGCGCTCATGGCCGCCGCGGTCAGCGTCGCCAGCGACCACAAGCAGATGGACCCCAAGCTGCTTGATGCGCTGGATCCCAGGGCCCGTGAGCAGGTCGCTCGCTTCCACCAGATGCTCGCGGTCACGTTTGATGAGCTCGCGAGTAGTACGAAGGCGGCGCTGACCCGCCGAGACATGATCCGCAAGATCGATGAGGTCTTCGGGGCCCAGCCTTTGAAGATCGAGCAGTATCAGCTCTGCAGGCGTGTCGACAGCTACGGTGTCTACGAGCCGTTCGGTTCCACACGTTTCCTCGCCGGGCGGAAGAACCGCGTGCTGGTCTATGTCGAGCTGGAGAACTTCAAGCACGAGCCGCTTGAAGAGGGCGGCTACGAGGTCCGCCTCGAACAGTCCGTCGAGCTGTATGACGCGACCGGCGAGACCACTGTCTGGCGGCAGGGCCCGGTGCAACTCATCGATGTCTCACGCAACAAGCGGCGTGACTTCTTCATCGTGTACCCCATCGATCTGCCAGCGCGTTTACCGGCAGGGGGGTACCGCCTTAAGGTCCGCATCCAAGACCAGCACACCGGCTCGATCTGCGAGCAGACCATGCACGACATCCAGATCGTTGCGGACCAGGCCCTCGTCGGCGGGCGGTAGAGGCGTTTCTTCAAATCATCTGCGTGTCAGGCTTGACGGGGCCTGGTGCGCGTCTATGCTTATATGATGATCATCATATGGAGCCGTTCCTGTGCCTGTTGAAGCCGACCGCAAAAGCCAGACGCATCGCGAAATCCTTGCGGCGGCGAGCCGGCAGTTCCGGGCCCACGGGTTCGAGGGGGCGAGCGTCGGCTCGATCATGCGTGAGGCCGGGCTGACCCATGGCGGTTTTTACGCTCACTTTGAGAGCAAGGACGACCTGGTCGCGGAGGTGATCGGCAGCGGTTTTGACGATGTGAGCGAGCGCTTTGAGGCTGGCTTCGATGCGCTCTCTGGCGAGGACTGGCTCAGGGCGTGGGTAGCGGGCTACCTGTCCGATGGCCACCTGCGTTCGCCGGATATCGGCTGCCCGATGCCGGTGCTGGCTGGCGAGATATCGCGCACCGGCGAACGCTCGCGCGAGGCGTTTACCGGGTTGTTTGAGCGTCGCCTGGCGAAGGCGGCGGGGCACGTCGATGCGCCGCGGCGCGAGGCGGAGCGGCGGGTGATGGCGGCCGTGTCGCAGGCGGCGGGCGCGCTCATGCTGGCCCGCACGCTGACGAATCGGCGATCCAAAGAAATCCGACAGGCGGCGGCGGACGAAGCTATCAGTACGCTGTTGGGCCGGCCTGAGACGGTCCGTATTAAGTGAATTGTGAACCAAGATGAAGCTAACAAGAAAATCAAAATGGGTGCGTGCGGGTTGGTCGGCCTTGACGCTGTTGGTGGTGGCGGGCATCGTCGCGGGCTTCGCGATTATCGCTCGGGCTGGGACCGATGAGCCCGAGCCCACGGAGGACGAGCGGTCGCTCAGGGTGTTGGTCGATGGTGTTGTCTGGAGCGAGAGCTATCAGGCCGACCGCGCCTTTGTCGGCCTGGTCGAGGCCCGGCGGTCAAGCGAGATCGGGTTCGAAGTCGGTGGCAGCATCGTGGAGGTGCTCGTCGAAGAAGGTCAACTGATCGATCAGGGCGCATTAATCGCTCGGCTCGACACCGCCCGGCTCGACGCCAGCCTGAAGGAGGCGGTTTCTGCGAAGAACGAGGCCCGGGCCCAGTTCGAGCTGGCTGAACTGACGCGTGATCGCGTTCGGGGTACGTCTAATCGCGGGGCGGCAACCACCCAGGAGATCGATAACGCCGAGAAGAACTACGAGGCAACGCGTGCGGCGTTGTCGCGTACTGACGCCGCTGCGGCATCGATCCAGGTTGAGATCGACAAGGCGAAGATCTACAGCCCCTACAGCGCGGTGGTTGCCCGTCGGCTGGTTGATGAGGGCCGGGTGTTCCCTGCGGGCGAGCCGGTCGTGAGGCTGCTTGAGCGCGCCGGCCCGGAGGTACGTGTCGGGGTCAGCAGCACGTATGCCAACGAGCTGTCTCCGGGGCAGTCGCTGACGGTGGTTGTTGATCGCCAGGAATACGCGGGCGCTGTCTCGGCCGTGCTGCCGACGCGTGATCGGCGTGCGAGAGACATCGATGTCGTCGTGCGTTTGGACGCGGAGTTGAACGGGCTGCGTGCCGGTGATTTAGCGCGGGTCCTGGTGCCGCGTGTGATTGAGTCGGAGGGCTTCTGGCTGCCCCGCCGAGCGTTGACGGAGGGCGTGCGTGGGCTTTGGGCGATCTATGTGGTCGAGTCGGATTCGTCGGGAGGACCGGTCGCCAAGCGTGTCGATGTGGAGATGATCCATCAGGACGGTGACCGTGTATACGTACGCGGCCCGGTCGAAGCGGGCACCCGCTTTATCGCGGACGGCCTTCACCGCATCGCGCCTGGGATGCGTGTGACGCCGGTGGACAGCGTGGCCAGCGAAGCAGACGGCGGGGGTGCGTCGTGACCGATTTAGACTCGGCAGGTGATCGGGCTGGGCAGGTGGCAGGCGTGGAGCACACGCGTTCGTTGACGACGGTCTTCTTCCGCAACCGTCACCTGCTGTGGCTGTCGATCGCGGTGATCCTGATCGGCGGTTTGTCCTCGGCGGTGTCGCTGCCGCGGCTCGAGGACCCGCGCATCGTGAACCGCGGGCCGATGATCATTACCGAGTTGCCCGGTGGGTCGGCGGAGCGTGTCGAGTCGCTTGTGACGGACCCGCTCGAGATCGCGCTCGACGAGATCGACGATATCAAGAACGTGTCGTCGACGTCGCGGGCAGGGGTGTCAGTCATCTCGATCGAGCTGTCGGATTTCGTGGATGCGCAGACGAACGCAGAGCTGTTCGCCGAGATTCGCGACAAGGTGGGCGAGGTCCGGCTTGATCCGTCGGTAGGTGAGCCGTTTGTGGACGACAAGCGGGACCCGGCCGCGTTCACGCTGGTCATCGGGGTCAGCTGGGACAGCGAGCGCGAGCCGCAGGTCGGGCTGATGGGCCGGCTTGCGGACGAGCTGGCGGATCGGCTACGCGGCGTGCCTGGCACGGAGCTGGTGCGGGTCTACGGCGAGCCGAGCGAGGAGATTACCGTGACGGTCGATCGCGACGAGCTCGCGGCGATGGGCATGACCGCGTCGGACCTGGCGCAGCGGATCGCGGCGGCGGACACGAAGCAGCCGGCTGGTGTGATGCGTACCAAGCGGTCGGACCTGGTGATCGAGGTCGCTGGCGAGTTGGACACGACCGGCCGCGTCGCGGCGGTGCCCGTGATGGACGGCGGCGGCGGGTCGATCACCAAGCTCGGCGACATCGCGGCGGTCGAACGCGGCGAGCGGGAGCCCGCCTCGTCCATCGGCCGGGTAGACGGTCGGCGGTCGGTCATGGTCGCGGCGCGGGCCAACGCCTCGGTGCGCGTCGATGAGTGGGCGGCCGCGGCAAACGGGGTTGTCGAGGCATTCGAAGCCGAGCGGGGCGGGGCGGTCCGCTTCGACCGCATCTTCGAGCAGGAGATGTACACCATCGACCGCCTCAGCGAACTGATCGAGACGCTGCTGCTCGGTGCGCTCGTGATCGTGCTGGCGGTCTTTCTGATCATGGGGTTGCGGGCGTCGCTGGTCGTGGCATCGGCGCTGCCGCTCGTTGTATGCCTTGTGCTGGTCGGCTGGCAAATCACCGGCACGGCGGTGCACCAGATGTCGATCTTCGGCCTGATCATCGCGCTCGGGCTGCTGATCGATAACGCGATCGTGGTGACCGACGAGGTGATTGCGAACAGGGGGCGGGGGCATGGGGCGCTCGATTCGGTGGGGCGGACGATCCGGCACCTCGCCGCGCCGCTGAGCGCATCGACCCTGACCACCGTGCTTGCGTTTGCACCGATCATGCTGCTGCCCGGCAGCGGGGGCGACTTCGTCGGCGCGATCGGCATGAGCGTGATCTTGGCCATCATCGCGTCCTACGCCGTATCGATCGGATTGATCGCATCGCTGGCGGCGATCTTCGCGAAGCCGACGCCGAAGGAGAAGGGGCGTAGCTGGCTGCGTGACGGCGTGTCGCCCCGCTGTCTCGCGCGGTGGTACGAGGCGGCGCTGCGTCGGGTCTTCGCGGTGCCCCTTGCAGCGATCGCGCTGGCGGCGGCGCTGCCGCTCGCGGGCTTCGTGGTCGCACCCACGCTGGGCAGCGCGTTTTTCCCGCCGGTGGACCGCAATATGTTCGAGGTCAAGGTCTGGCTGCCCAGCGGCTCGTCGATCGCGTCGACCACCGAGTCGGCCGAACAGATCGAGGCGTCGCTGCGATCACTCGGCGGGGTCGAGCGCGTGACCTGGATGATCGGGGCGAGCCACCCGGCCGTGTACTACAACCTCATCATGGACCAGGACGGTGCCGGCAACTACGCCCACGCCAGCGTCACGACGAGTTCGCCCGAGGAGACCGAGCGGCTGGTCGCCCAGGCCCAGGCGCTGCTCGACCGCGAGCACCCGGGCGCACAGATCGTTGTCCGTAAGTTCAATCAGGGCCCGCCCGTCGTCGCTGACATCGAGTACCGCGTGTTCGGCCCAAGTGTGGAGGAACTCCAAGCGATCGGTGACCGCCTGCGCGTCGCTCTGCAGGCAAGGCCCGAGGTCCTGCATACCCAGGCGACGCTTGAGCGCGGCGAGCCCAAGCTCTTCTTTACCCCCGACGAGGCCTCGGCCGAGATCGCCGGCCTGACCCTTGCGCAGATCTCGCAGCAGGCCAACGACGCGACCGAGGGCACCGTCCAGGCCAGCATCATCGAAGACCTCGAACGCCTGCCCGTCCGCGTACGTTTCGATGAGGCGCTGCGCAGCGATCTCCGCGCGCTGTCCTCCATCCCGATGGTGGGCGCATCGTCGGACCGCTGGGTCCGCGCGTCCTCGCTAGGCGAGTTCGAGCTGCGGCCCGAACTCGGCGGCATCACCCGGTACAACGGCGAGCGGACCAATACGATCAAGGCTTATACGCGCATGGGCGCGCTGCCGATCGATGTGACCAACGCCGTGCTCGATGGGCTCGAGGCCGACGGCTACACCCTTCCTGCGGGCTACCGTATCGGCTTCGGCGGGGCCGCCGAGCAGTCCGGCGAGGCCAACCAGAACCTCGCCACCTACGCGCCGATCCTCGTCGTCATGATGGTCGCGACGCTCATCCTTGTCTTCCGCAGCGTACGCTACGCGATCGTGCTCGGCTGCGTCGCGGTCTTCTCGGTTGGGCTCGGCCTGCTTTCCACCTGGTCGATGGGCTTCCCCATCGGGTTCAACATGATCCTCGGCACGCTCGGGCTTATCGGCGTCGCGCTCAATGACAGCATCGTCGTCCTCGCCGCACTCAAGGCCAACCCACGCGCACGTGAAGGCGACCTCGACGCCATCGTCCAGTCCGTCGTCGGGTCGACCCGCCATATCCTCGCCACCACCGCGACCACTGTCGGTGGGTTTCTCCCGCTGCTCCTGCTCGTCGGCGGCGACTTCTGGCCCTCGCTCGCGATCGTGCTTGTCGGCGGCATCATCGGCGCCACGCTCGTCGCGCTGCTGTTCATCCCCGCCTGCTTCGTGTTGCTGAACCGCTCGAGGCCATCCGCGCAAGCGATTACAGCATAATCAGCTCTCCGATTCGGTATGAACGAACCCCGCATCTAAGACCGGCCCAGCGTGGCATGATCTGCTAGCAGATCACGCAGCGTATCCAGGTTGTTGCGGACCAGTCCCTCTTCAGCGGGCTGTGGGCAGGAATCATAAATCTATTTAAATAATGATTTATCTTCTAAATAGAATTTTTTCATACTTAACGTGAGATCGTTAATGCCTATGCGTTATTTAGAGTGAGAAGGCATTCCGCCTCGCTGTTTCCAGCCGTTCATTCTTCGCACATGGTTTTCTCGCTTGCCTGATTCCCCTGAACAACCCGCGGCCGATCAGCCGGGCTTCGCCGAGCTCTGGCTCAAGTCGCAGAACACGCTCGGCGGGTACGTCTGCGCCCACGTCCCGGACCACGGCATGGTCGAAGACATCATGCAGGAGGTCGCCCGCCAAGCCACCGCCAACTTCGATCAGTACGACCACAGCAAGCCCTTCCTCGGCTGGCTCATCGGCATCGCCCGACAGCGCATCGCCGACGCCTACCGGGCCAAGCAACGTCGGCCCATCGTCTTCTCCAGCGACATCGTCGACAGCTTCGCAAGGGTCTACGAACAGCTCGAACCCGAGGAAGACCACCGCGCCGAGGGCCTACGCATCTGCATGGACAAGCTCAGCGACCGCCACCGCAAGGTCCTGGACCTCAAGTACAGCCGTCACCAATCCACCAAGACAATCGCCGATCAGGTCGGCGGCTCCCCCGGCTCGGTCGACACCATGATCTACCGCATCCGCGAAGCCCTGCGGCAATGCATCAACCAGCATCTGGAGAAGGATTAACACAGCCTTGTCAGAGCATGAAGCGTAAGCGAGTGCCACGACACACAGAAAACTCGGGGCACTCGCTAACGCTTCATGCTCTGATCAATCCAACACAACCATGACCGTCCCTCCAAATATCCAGCAAGCCATCCAGGCCTACTACGCCGAGCGCATCACCGATGAGCAGCTCGCCGCGCTGGAGGACTGGTTCCGCGAAGACGAGGCCAACATCAAGGTCTTCGCCGAGCACGGCCTGGTCGAATGGCACATGCTCTGCGAGCACGAAAAACAAGACGCCGCCGCGATCCTGGCCACCTTACGAGAAGCGGAAGAAAAGGCCGAGCCCGACTTCTCCCTGCTCGACACCCCCGCATCCTTCGGCCCAGCGACCCCTGAAGTCAAAGCCACCGGCAGCTTCAGCGAGCTGTTCTCCCTCGCCGGCTACCTGGCCGCCAAGACCCTTCGCTCCATAGCAGCCGCCATCGGCTCCCTCGCCGCCGTGCTCGTCATCGGCTTGGTGCTGTACCTCGCCTTCACCGGCCCAGACAACGCGCCCGAAGGACCGGAGACCGCGAAAACCCCAAGCAACCAGCCGGGTCGTGATGCCCCTGGCAACACCCCGACACTCAACCCCATCGTCGCCAGCCTCACCGCTCAGCGCGACGCCCAATGGGCGGAGGGTGCTGCAGCACCCGTGTCCCTCGGCTCACCCCTCCGAGCCGGCACCCGCCTCACCCTCACCCAGGGCTTCGCCGAGATCACGACCGAAGAAGGCGCGGTTGTGATCCTCGAAGCACCCGCGACGGTCGAATTGATGGACGACCGCAACGCCCTCCGCCTCCACGCCGGCAAGCTCGTCGGCATCTGTGAGACAGAATCGTCCAAGGGCTTTGTTGTATGGAGTGCAGTAGCTCGAATCACCGACATCGGTACGCGTTTCGGTGTATCCGTAGATAGAGACGACACAGTCGATGTCGAAGTGTTTGATGGCGAAGTCATAGTCGATCCTTTAGATCATCCAGCGGTTACCCCGCCATTACGCCTTCAAGACGCAATGGCGGGGCGCGTCACTGCAACTGGTCTCATGGAGAAGCGCGATGCAGGCCAGATTGTTTTTAACCAGAGCCTGCCCGACTCTCAACCGCATGGTATGGGATTGTCAGGCGATGTCCGGTTGATTGATACGGCACCTTCCACGCTATTACCCGGCGCTCTGGAAGCAGACGAGCATGCATGGCTGATACAAGAGCTACAACACGTCGTTTTGCCACAGGAGCTCACTGTCCTGCTAACCAAGCCCGGTGAAATCCGTCCGATCGATGCCTTGGCCGATACAGGCAACACTCATGGCGTAATCAACAGCGGCATTTCTGTAAACAGCTACCTGCTGCATTTCGATGCAACCAGCACTGAAAAGGGCGTCGAAAACATCCAACGCGTCATAGGCGAAATCGACTTCGGCGCTCGCGTGCTGGGTGTCATTCTTTATGTCGATGGAACACATTCGTCCGACGCCTTGCTTGGCCTGCTGGGAACAGCTTATCCCGATGGTCAGGTAGACAGAGGTTTTGAAGGCACGATTGGTGCAAACGACGTCGACACCATCCAGCTGCTCGACGATCAACAAACGATCCGTTTCCGACTCAATGCCACGGTAGGTATCGACCAAGTCCGCATCCTGGTGGAGGCAGACGCAAACCCGATTGACTGAATCCGCCGACTGATTAGGTGAGCGCTCACCATCGGCAAACAAGTAAGGCCTGCTAGCCAATCATCGCTTGTTCATTCTCTAAGAAAGGGAGATTAAGATGAATCGACTCAAACTCGCAGCGCTTCTGGCGGCTACGAACATCGGTGTTGGGGCTGCTTACGGAGCAAACGTCATCACGTACTACAACTTCGATCAGACCTCGACGCCGTTCGTCGATCAGGTCGGCCCGGCCGACGTCACGTTCGGGACCGGCGCGACCAGCAACACTGACTCGCCTTTAGGCGATACGCTCGGCAGCTCGTTTTCTTCAACCTCGGGTGACTCTGCTGCGACTCAGGCTAACTCACCTTCAATCGGGACGGATGACTTCTCGATCTCTTTCTGGATGAACCTTGCCAGTTCTCAGAGCGGCGGCGATGCCAACGGCATCTTGGATATGCTTGCCAATACAAATACTGGGGGTTTGCAGGTCCTCATCTCGCCAAGCGATAATATCGCGTTAGGTGTCGGTGCGGCGGGCAACAGTTTCCAGAACCGTCTTTCCAGCGCGGCCCTAAGCGCATCAAACTTTGACACCTGGACCCATATCGCGATCACGGTTGATCGTGACAGTGCAACGGGCATCACTTACTACGTAAACGGTTCTGTGTTGGGCACAAGCCAGGACCCCACGGCCTACGATGGGATTTCCCTTGTGCCTACAAAGGACCTTGATGTAGGCAGTGCGAACGGAGTATTTGTTACTAACGGCCTGTTAGACGATCTGGCGATCTACACCGGCGTCTTGACCAGCCAGGAAGTCTCGGGCTTGGCGGCGGGAACGCTTTCGCCATCCCAAATCCCCGAGCCGGGCAGCCTGGCATTGCTGGGCCTCGGCGGGCTGCTCGTCGCCCGTCGCCGGCGTGCCTAAGTTGTTTTCTCCTTCAAGTGATGCCGTGCCTCGAAAGGGGTGCGGCGTCTTTGCCTGCCTGAAGTTCTAAAGATTGAGAGGTTCCCATGCGTCGTGCCTTCACCCTCATTGAGTTGCTGGTTGTCATTTCCATCATCGCGCTCTTGATCGCGATCCTCCTGCCCGCGCTGGGCAAGGCAAAGCGTTCGGCGTTGCGACTACAGTGCGCTTCCAACGTGCGTTCGATCGCCACCGCGAATGTCGCCTTGGCGGTGGACCACGACGGCTTCTACCGCATGCCCCACCGCAGTTTGACGGAGGCCCAGTACAACACCTTGACAACTTACAAGGTTACGGACGTGGCCTGGGACCACATCACCTGGCTCAATGACTCGATGCGTGACGACCTGGTCTCGGCTGGGATGGACCCGGCCGAGTTTACCTGCCCCAACCGTGGGGAAGACTTTATTTGGGACAAAGGCAACGAGATACGGACGGGCTACTACATCATGCTCGGCCGGCATACCGCGGATGGCGCCTCGGACTATTTTTACAACGGCCGAGGATGGATTTCGCCTCTGAAAATAGAAGACTCGCCCGAGCTGGTTGTCGCGGCGGACATCAACGAGACGAATACGCTGGACAGCGACACAACGACACCCGGCGACCAGCCAGGGTCATCATTCTCGCATGGTAAAGACGGCTTAATATCGAGTGATGACACCACGATCGGTCCGGAAGAAGCCGGGTGCGAGGGCAGCAACACGGCCCTGAACGATGGCTCTGTCGAATTTGTGGCACCAGATCGCATGGGTGAATTCGCGGCCACGAACATCGGCAATCGCTGGGGCCACTGGTTGGATTCGCCGGCTTATGATCCTGACTAAGAAAAAGGGACAGTCCCTCTTAATCTAAAGCGTGGAATAAAGGGTCGGCGTGGAATAAAGGGTCGGCGTGGAATAAAGGGTCGGGGCAGAAAAGGGGATAAGTATGCTCTGTCAAAAACCTCTTGATTCGTAACAGAACCATGATGTTGTGTGTGATGGCTTTGAGGTGTAGTGCTCGGCACTGAGACCAATAGTTTGTTGCGTTCACCGCATCGCCGAGGTTTCGTTTGATCATGCTGAAGACGGTTTCGACTTGCCAGCGTTGGCCGTAGTCGGTGTTGAGCAGGTGCTTGGCCATCCATCGGCGATAGCGTCCACTCGGCGGCTTTTTTGTGGGCCTGCCGATCTTGGCGGGGATCAGTGAGTGTGTGCCGAGGTCTTCGCGTAGCCATTGATGGACCCACTCACCGTCGTAGCCTGCGTCGGCGTAGACCGTTGTAATCGCCCACTTCTTCCACGCGCCCGAGACGACCTTTTCGACGTGTCGGATGTCGGGGTTAGGCCCGCGCATTGTCGCCAGCGACACAACTAGGTGCGTGTCACAATCGACCGCCGCCGCGAGCTTAGGCCAGCGTCGGTATGTCATCGTGTGGTATAGATTCGTTGTTTTAAAACATCTTTTGCGTCTTCGGACGAAGTATCGACTGACGTGGTGGGCCTCAAAACCGCTGCTATCGATAGCCAGTCGTTCGATGCGGTCGTTGTTGCGCATCATCAGCCGGACGGTCGTGTCCAGGAGGCGTTCGGTCAACGCCTTGCCGAACAATCGTCCTGCCGCCTTGTGCAGCGTCGAGTGATCCGGTACACGCGTGAGCCCGAGCACACGCCGCAACTCGGGTAAATCGTGGATCAGTTGTTCGGCTCCTCGGTAGTCGGTACGGAAGAACGCTTTGAGCACGAGGCAGGCGAAGAGTTGGGGCTGGGTAAAGGTCTTGGGCGCGAAGCGGTGGGCGTAGTCAGGCAGCGTCCTGCGTCCGACTTCCATCGCCGCCAACGCCACCTTCCGTGGTGACTTGCTGGTTTGGCTCATCCATCATGATGTACTCGACTCAAGCCGGTTGCGCAACCGAACGTGCGCCAAACATCAAGAGGTTTTCGACAGAGCAGGATAAGTACATTTATTGCAGGTGTCTCACTGCTCGTGCATCGAATTGGCCGATCGGTAATTAGTCGGAGGCCGAATTTCCATGCCTGCGTTGCGTTGTGTGGGTGTTGGACCGCTTGTGCGCGCGGGGTTGGGGGTTGGGGTTTGATTGAGGGGCGGCATCTCGACTTGGATCTGCGGGCCGGTCGAGTGACTCTGATTCGGGCACCGGGCGGCGGCACATCGTTTGTGCGCGACGGGGTGTTGCGCTTTGATTGAAGGCGGTCAGTGAGCCTTTACGCACTTTTGGGCCGGGCCCTGCTCGGCTTTGTACAGGTTCAAGTGTGCCACGGTTTGCTTGGCGTCCTTGATCTTTCTACCGCTGGTAGATCGGCAGGTACTTGTAGGGCAGCTGCAGGATCGTGAGCGCTAGCGCGGTGCCGTAGACCGGGCCGACGGAGCTGACGTTCCAGGCGCCTTCGCCGCCGTCGCCCTGCATCTGGATGAGCTGGTCGCGGACAACGGGGAAGTAGGCGTCCCAGTACTCGTCGCCTGCCTGGTAGAAGGCTTGTGCGGCATAGTAGTGGCCGTAGTAGGTGAAGCCGCCGCTCTTGTTGAAGGTGCGGTCGTTGCCTTCGAGGCAGTAGGACCGGAAGACGTACTCGAGGCAGGCCTCGGCCATCTCTGACTCATACGTGCCCGCCGAGTAGAAGCACACGAGTGCCGCAGCAGAGATCGGCAGGCGAGTCTGTGGCCCGCTGTTGAATGCGTAGCGGATCCCGCCGTCGACCGTCCGGCAGAGCTCGAGGTATTGGATCGCCTCCTGGATCACGTCCTCGGGCACGACAAAGCCCGCGTTGTGTGCGGCGCGGAGGGCTTGTAGTTGCGTTACAGTGACCGAGCCCTCGTCGCCGGAGTTCGGCGTGTAGAACCACCCTCCGAGGTTGGACTGGGCCGAGCCGATGAGCTTGATGCCGTTCTCGATGACGGCCCGCATCCGCTCGCGGACGGCCTCGTTACTCTCCATGCCGTAGACACTGCAGAGGAAGAGCATGCCGAAGCCGTGGGCGTACATCGATTTGCGGTTCTCGGTACCCGCGGCGATCAGCCCCGTATTAGGGTCGGCCTGTGCGAGGATGTACCGCACGGCCTTCTTGACGTTCTCGGCGTACGGCCCGCGGCTGGTCGTGTTTCCGCCCGCGATGAAGGCCATGCCCGCCAGCCCGGTCATACTCACCGGGAACGTCGCGCCATCGCGTGAGCTGCGGAAACTGCCATCCGCGGATTGTTGGCTGGCCAGGAACTCGAGGCCGGCCTCGATAGCCTGCTGCGTCCGCTCGGTGAAGTGCTTGGGCAGCAGGTTCCCATCCTCGTCGATCGTGAAATCGGATACCGCGGATACGTCCTCGTCTACAGCGGGGTTGGCCGGGGCGTTTTTAGGTACAGATATATCCTCTGCGTAGGTCTTGACGCCAGCGGTACAAATCAATATCAGCGCCAGCAGCAAAGGAAGGTTTTTCACGTAATCTCGCGTCATGTTTTCACACTGGGGGACTTGGGGCATCGGTACTCTCAGGCTCGACTTTACACCACGCCAAAGCAGTTGTTTTAATTCAGCATCATAGCGCACCGAAACAGCGACATGACATCTTTGCAGGCCTTATGGCATTCCGATTCAGCGGGCTCTTGTGACGCATGGGGGTGAATCAGGCAGGTGTATACACCCTGTCTGCAGTTCAATATCAGGTCAATGCGGCATCAATTATGGCTGATTTTTAGAAACCCAGGTTTTTTTGTCCAATCCGCTCGCATTGGCGACATTACACCTATGAGCTACTGTCTGCTTATTACTGTCTAGGCTTTCTTCTTAATGGCCGATCGACCAAACAACACAGCGAAAACTGGTCAAGACGACATGCAGCGGCGGTTCCTGCCGCTCTGGACACAGCATCAGCGACGGGTCTTTGCCTATATCTACACGCTGATCCCCAACCGCGCAGACGCTGAGGACCTGCTCCAAGAAACCAGCATTACGCTGTGGGAGAAGTTCGCGGAGTTCGAAGAGGGAACCGATTTTGTCGCCTGGGCCTGCCAGGTCGCGTACTGGAAGATCCGCAACGCCCGGCGGAAGTACGCCCGCTCACCCATCATCCACAACGACGAACTGCTCTCCTCGCTTTCCGACAAAGCCATCGCCGCACAGCCAGAGCTTAACCGCCGACACGACGCCCTGGCCGACTGCCTGGGCAAGCTCAGCGACCGTGACCACGCGTTGGTTATGTCGCGCTACGAGACGGACAGCACGATCAAGGAGGTCGCCAGCCAAACAGGCCGGTCCGTAGAAGCGGCTTACAAGGCGCTCTTTCGGATCCGGCAGGCACTGATGGACTGTGTGACCTTCCGGCTGGAAGGGTTTGGCTCATGAACGACCAAACCCGCCTACGCCTGATCGCGCTACTCAACGCGCTCGAAGAGGGCCTACTGAACGAATCGCAGCAGGCAGAACTCGTCGAGCTACTCAAGGCCAGCGATGAAGCGCAACACTTCTATCTAAGATTCCAGATGCTCTCCGCCGGGCTGGGAGAATATGCGCATGAGGGCGGGCTGCCAGAGCAAGAGCAGCCCGGCTTGCCGGAGTCCATGACGATCCAGTACAGCGCTCCGAGTAAGGGGTCTCAGGGAGCGTTCATGTCAGCCATGTCGTACCTCGCAAACCATGCGTTCACACCTAAACGTATCGCTACCATCGCTTCGGCCGCGGTTTTGGGGTTCGGCTTGATCCTGACCATCGTGCTGCTATTCTCGAGTGATCCAACATCCGAGAGTGCTCAACTTCCTGACTTAACACCGCCGGCGCCGACGCCGGACCCCTATCGCGTTGTGGCAACGGTCACCGATCAGGTCAATGCCCAGTGGATCACCACAAACGGTCAGGGCGTACTGCCTGATCGGATGCTACTCGCCGTGAACCAACGGCTCACACTGACTGAGGGCTTCGCGGAGGTCACAACGAAGCGTGGCGCGAAGGTGCTGGTTCAAGCTCCAGCGATGATCGAGACGACCGAGAGCGACAACGCGATCCGCCTGCACCATGGCAAACTGGTGGGCCGGTGCGAGACGCCGAGCAGCAAGGGGTTCATCGTCCATGCTCCGGGGATGGACGTCGTGGACTTGGGCACGGTGTTCGGCGTCACTGCCGACGAAATTAACGGCAGCACGGTCGTGGTCATGGAGGGGGCTGTGCGTGCGGAGCCCACGGAGACCTCGCCTCACGCTTTTGCACCAGTGGTGCTAAAGCAGGACGATGCCCGCCGCGTTGTCCCAGGCACTGGCCAGCTGGAAACGATCACTGTCGCAGAATCCCCGATCTTCTACGAGCAAGCCCCTCACCCCTACGTGCAGGCAGTGCTCAATGCCAAGCCCCTGGCCTACTGGCGGTTTGAAGATGACAAGAGCCACAGGGTCGTGAACGAGATCGACCCGGGTCTTTATGAACTCCAGCACCAAGGGACTGCGCGGATCAATGAGAGCGATCATCACGGTCGGTCTGCGCGTTTCGATAGCACCGCCGAGCCGTTTGGTGCGTTCTTTCTCGGAGATGTATCGCTCCATGAAATCGGCCAGACCGATCTGTTCACCTTCGAGTGCTGGTTCCGTGTTGAAAGACCCGTGCAAGGCTCGCTGTTGAGTCTCTACGAAGCCGATCCGGACGAGCCCAAACACATCATCTATGTCGAGCTTCAGCCGGGTGAAGGCTTTGAGCCAAGAAAGGGCTCGGATTGGCGATTCCAATCCATCCGGGTGGCGCATTGTGATCCACCCAACATCGATGGTTCGGCCGGGACCAATCTCTTAAGTGACGCGACCTATCGGTTGGATACCTGGCACCACGTTGTGGTGGTCAAGGAACTAGACCGGCTGAAGGTTTATCTCGACGGTCAACTCGCGGGCGAAACGCAGACCAACCGAGACCTCGCTGACAACGCTCGGCTGAGCCTTGGGCGGGTCCAAAAGAAAGAAAAGCCTGGCTTCCCGCTGCGGGAATTGGTTAGGCCGATGGACGGCTGGATTGATGAGGTGGCTGTTTACAACCGGGTGCTGAGCGAAGAGGAGATTACGGCGCACTGGAACGCCGGTAACGTACAGAAGAGCCAGCTTGGCGATAAATCGAGGGAGAAAGGAGAGCCGCCATTGTGAGTAACCCCGGCACAAGAGGGAGCAGAAGAGATGTGCCGAGGACCCGTTAATCGCTGTTCCCACGATCCCCTTTAATAACGATGCCTCCCCCAGCCGCCCGTGTGCGGCGGCGTGAGGAAGGCGGAGAAAACCCCATTGAAAGGAAAGTACGATGTCCAATAAGAATCTAATTATTGCAGCAGCCGCTTCAATGACTTTTGCTGTAGCAAGCACCGCCAGCGCTGACCTTCTTGTCTTTTACGGTGACGGCACAGATGCAGACGCAGCCGCCAACACCAACCTTGCAACATCCGTCGCGAATACAACCACCTCTGACCTTTCGAGCCTGAGTGTCCTCGCTGGGTCAGGGCCCGGAACTAATACTGGTGGTGATACTACCCGCATCACACGTAACGAATTCGGCGGTTTATCTTTTCAGCCTCTGCCTGCAGGACCTGTTGCAGCAACAGCAACCGAAGTTGAATGGTTCGAAGCGCGTAGTGGAGAAAACCAGGGTCCGGCTAGCTCGACGGACAACTATTTCTCCTTCACGATCGATGCGGATTCTGGCTTTGCGTTAGACCTCACATCCCTAAGGTACGACTATTTCATCGCGTCCAACTTCACGAACGTCACCGGAACCGCAGATGTTGAAGCGTTTATCTCCGTTGATGGAGGTAGTTTTAATTCCTTTGGTTCCATTACCGCTACTGATGCTGGTAACGTTGCTGATGAACCGGGCAGTATTGTCACTGCTAATCTTGATTTGAGTTCCATTACTGGAGCAGAGTCAATCGAAGTACGTCTTGGCGTGGGCTTCTCGGCCGGTAATAGCAACGGTATCACGAGTTTTCTCCAAGGCATCCAGCTCGAAGGCGATGTCGTTCCTGAACCATCTTCGCTCGCCTTACTAGGCCTAGGCGGTCTGCTGGTCGCGCGTCGTCGACGCGGTTGATCGATGTTGAAAGCAGATACCTGACTTTTCCTTTTGGCGTCCCGCTCTTGATGGGTGGGGCGCCTTTCAAAGCACATCCGAGTTTTTGTTGGACGCTACTCTAACCCCAAAAATCTCTATGCGACGTGCATTTACTCTGATCGAACTTCTGGTCGTCATCTCCATTATCGCGCTGCTCATCGCGATCCTGCTGCCAGCACTGGGCGCAGCGCGCGAGTCAGCCAAGACGACGCAGTGCCTGTCGAATGTCAAGCAGCTTGCGATTACCTCGATCGCGATCGCGACGGATTCTGATGGACAATTGATCACGCCAGTCGACAACTTCTCGGGCACCGAGTGGGTTGGGTTCTCGATGTTCGAAGACGACTGGAAAACATTTGAGAGTTATGGCCATGGCCCCGGCTTGATGACCTGTCCGGACCGCGGTTGGGAGCCCTACATCGATACCGCCGTGGCCGGCCCGCCGCAGTTCCGCCACCACTACAAGTACGTGGGCGGCGTCGAGGTCTGGTCTACGCTCTCGAACCAGCCCGGGATCGATTTCGGTGAAGACTCGCCGGTCATGGAGACGCTCGAGGACATGACCTCGGACCGGGCTTTAGCCAGTGACTACTTGATCCGGACAACCGACTGGCTCACGCCAGACGATATCTGGGATGAGGATCCGGCCCCGCACGGCATCGCCAACCCCGGCACTGGCGCCCCGCGCGGCGGCAACCATGTTATGGGGGACGGGTCGGGCAGCTTCGAATCGTACCGGGACATGGTTGGTATTTATTCGTGGGACTGGGCCGGCCGGTCGAGCTGGATGTTCCAGAAAGACCTGCCCGAATTGCCGAGCGGGCAGTGGGCGAATCCAACCGATTTTTAGTACGTTCTCAACCCAAGCCCTTACGCGGTGATTACTATCCTGTTGGCTCCTCAAGTTGAGCATGCATATGTTTGTGCCTCAGTGGCGTCTTCTGTCTATGCAGTTGCTTGGAGGTGTTGCAGATAGCCGGTGATGCAGTGGTATTACGCGCTGGGATAAAAGCCAGCGTTTGATTGAGGGTTCGTACCGATTATGCGCTTGAGACACTATGAAAGCCGGGTCTCCTGGCGGGCGCTACATGCAGGGTTGTACCCTGCTGTTACTGCTTGCTGATTCCAGCGTGCGGTCGGTGCCGCGCGTGCTCACCTCTGATCAAGAGACCCGACCATGTACAAT
>JBCCYY010000052.1:0-30996 GCA_039188575.1 Planctomycetota bacterium
CAACGTGACCTGGGCCGACCAACCCGACAACGTCCTCGCCACGGGTGGGACGTCCTGGTTCGAACCGGGCTTCGCCTTCGGTACCGGCTCCATCAACTGGGACGGCGACAACTCCAGCACCTTCTTTGTCGATCCAACGCCGGCCGACAACAGCGAGTGGCGGCAGACCAGCGAACGCTCGCAAACGCTCGGCGGCGTCTCGGTCAACATCGAACGTGTCAGCTACGACGCCTCCTCAAGCAGCGTCTTTGACAACAGCGATATGCTGAGCGTCGCCCTCCACGAGATGTCACACGCGATCGGCTTCCTCGACGGCTACCCGCTCTACAACGCGGCGGACGCGGGTGGCGACAACGACATCGATATCACCAGTGGCGCCTTCGACGGGGCCGAGATCCCGATCAGGCCTCTCGACCGCTCGCACACCGATTTCAGCATCGACTCGCCCGGCAACGACGCGAAGGGCGCCGATCGCAGCGACTTCCCCTACGACCCGGGCACGAATAGCTGGTTCGACAACTCAACCTATAACCCGACGGTGATGTCGCCGGTTCTTATTAGCGGCGTACGCTACGGGCTGACCGAGGCGGACATCCTCGTCGTCGCCGAGCACCTCGACTTCGACATGGACACCGTCAACTTCGACCCCCTCTCGCTCATCCTTGGCGACATGAACGACGACGGGTTGCTCAGCAACGAAGACATCAACGCGTTTGTCCAGGCCCTTATCGACGAAGCCGGCTACGCCTCCAGCTTCGCTTCGGTCGATCCGGATATAAGAGGCGATTTCAGCGGCGACGGGGTCTTCAACAACCTCGATATCTTCGGCTTCGTGAACGCGTTAGGCGGCGGTGGAGCACTCACCGCCGAGGAGATCACGCTCTTCGAAGAAGCGGGCCTGACGGGCGTCCCGGAACCGACCTCTCTAGCATTGCTAGCACTCGGCGGAACGCTGCTGGTACACCGCAGACGGTAGCGAGCCGCTTCCAATCAGAAGTCGTTGCGGCTGACTTCGTCAAGCACGTGCTCGGCGACATAGATCGGCACGTCGCCCGTCGCCCCCAGCGCGATCGCGTCGCTCGGGCGGGCATCGATGTCGCGCATATCCGAACCGTTGCGCAGGTAGATGCGTGCGAAGAACGTGTGCTCACGCAGGTCGTTGATCTCGATACGCTCAAGGTTGTAGCCAAGCTCCGTGATCACGTCGTCCAGCAGCTCGTGCGTCTGCGGCCGTGGGGGGACCTGTCCCATCAGCCGGCGTTCGATGGCGGCGGCCTCGGTCAGGCCGATCACGATCGGGAACACCCGGGCCTGCTCTTCGGGGACCTCGGCCTCGCGGAGCTCGACGACGTGGGTGTCGTCGGTCTCGCGGATCAAGACCCGGCATAGCTCCATCTTGATCGACATGGGGGCTCCAGTTTCGCTGACCCGGCCGCCGAAGCGGCCTCCGCCTGTGAATCAGATCCTGACTAAAGCATGATAGCTGCCGTCGGTGTAGGTGTCGCCAATCCCTTGGGGCATTTGCTGGTGTTCGTGGAGAAGCTCGGCCCCCTGCTTGATCAGCCGCTTGATCTGGTTCTGGTTCTCGGGCGGCTCGATCGAGCAGGTGGAGTAGAGCAGCAGGCCGTCCTCCGCGAGCCAGGCGCGGGCCTGCCCGATGATCTCGCGTTGGAGCTTGACGAGTTCACCCAGCGACTGCTGCGTGTAGCGGTAGCGTGCCTCCGGTCGGCGGGCGAGGACGCCGGTGTTGCTGCAGGGCACATCCAGCAGGATCAGGTCGTAAACCTGTGCGCTCGCTTGGTCGGGCTCGATGACCGTTACGTTTGCCAGATCAGCCATCGCATCGCGCAACGCCTCGCGCCGAACGGGGTGGGTATCGGTCGCGGTGATCCGGGCATCCGGGTGAAGGAGCGCTAGCTGGCGGGTCTTCGTGCCCTGCCCAGCGCAGTAATCGAGGATCGAGGCAGGCTGTTGACCCTTCGTGGAATGCACCGCGAGGGTCGATGCGGCGTCCTGCACACGGCGATCGGGGTGCTTGCTTAGGAAACCACCAAGCCCGCTGGCTGGGCCGCTCCATGTCACCATGCCCCCGATCGAGTGCGGCGCATAATCCGGGCTGTTCGGATCGATGACAAAGCCCGGCTCGACCGCGATCGTTGTCGGTGGGTTCTGGATCGCATGCACACACAGCTCGGTCACACGGTCGCCGCCCCAACGCTGAGACCACTCACGCACCAGCCGCAGCGGGACACTCGTCGCGATCACGAGGTGTTTATCGAGCGGCTCAACAGCCGGCAGCACATCCTCATTGAACTGGATCGCCCCTCCGCCGGGCAAGGGGATCATCCGCGGGTCCGGCTTCCAGCTCGCGGCACGCCGGGCCTTGCTCACCAGTCGATCGACCTTGCGCAGCACCGCGTTGACCATCGCCTTCGCGTTAGGCCGCACCAGTTGATGCGCGAGCCGAACCGACTCGTCCACCACCGCATAGGCTGGCAGCCTATCGAAGAACACCAGCTGCGCTGCGCCGGACATCAGCACCGCCTGCATCGGCGGCTCCAACCGACGGACCGGCTTGGCCAGGTACAGTTCGAGCAGGTGCTGCAGCGTGAACCACCGCTGCACCGTCGTGCGGTAGATCGCCAGCGCCAGCGCGGCGTCTGCGGAAGACAGGCCCGACAAATCATTGTCCGGCGGCTCGAGAAGCGGGAACCGCTCGGCGACACGCGTCAGCCTCTCAGCGGCCCATTGCCTGGCCGACCCGGCTTGCGAAGCCTCGGATGGTTGCTTTGCCCCTGCTTTACTCACGCGTCGCTGCCTGATCAGTCGCGAGGGCTTTGCGGACCTCGTCCATCAGCTGCTCCACCTTGAAAGGCTTAAACAGCACGGTCGAGAGCCCGTCCTGCGAAGCGCGGACGATCGAGTGGTTCGGGTCGTAACCAAACCCGGTCATCAGGATGACCGGAATGCCATCGACCGACCGCTGTGCCGCGGCGTAGATCTCGTACCCGTTGCGGTAAGGCATCTTGATATCCGAGATCACCAGATCAAAAACAAAGCCCTCCAAGGCATTGCAGGCCTCATAGCCGTCTTTGCAGACCGTGACTTCGCAGCCGTGCTTACCGAGGACCGTGCTGATCGTGTCGCGGATGTTGCTCTCGTCATCCGCGACGAGCACACGCTTGCCGCTGAGCAGCGCATCGCCCTGCTGCTGCTTCACCGCCTGGCTTCCGATGACGGCGTTGGGGCCGGCCTTCACGTTGTTCAGCGCTTCGCGAACCATCTCGACATCACGCACGACCTTGTCCAGGGACTCGTGCAGGTTTTCATCACCCAGGCGGGCTTCTTTGAGCCGTTCGCACTCGTGCACGATGTCGTTGATCGGCTCGGACATCTCCTGGTACACGCTGTCGCTGATCTGGCCCGAGATGGTGTAACGCTCGACAACCAGTAGATCGAGGATGTTGAGCGCGAGCGCGACATACCGGCCAAAGATCTCTGCGAACTGCCGGTCGTCCTCGTTGAATGTGCCGACCTTCTGCGATTCGATGTTGTAGACCCCGACGACCTCGTCAAAGAGCATTAGCGGGACGGTGAGTGAGCTCTGCGAGTGCTCGAGCCCGAGCACATAACGCGGGTCTTTTTCGGTGTCGTGGCAGATGTACGAGCGCCCCGTCGCGGCGACATAGCCCGATATCCCGTTGCCATCTGCCTGCGCGTAGAGGTCGATCTCGAGCGCCTCGGGCGGCAGCCCTTCCGCGATCACGACCTCAAGCTTGTTGGACCGCTTGTCCAGCAGCCGGATCGCGAAGTGGTCGAAGTGCATCAAGTCCTTGGAGTACTTGATGATCTTGTCCTGTAGCAGCTTGAGGCGCTGCGGTGGGGCGAGCTCGGCGATTGCCTCCGAGTCGAGCTTGGCCAGCTCACGGCCCGACGCATCGATCGCGTCGATCTTCCGCTGCAGACGCTTGCCGCTCGTCGCGTCCCAGACCACCGCGACAACCTGAACGGCCTTGCCTTGGTCATCTGTCACCGGCGAGCAGATCATCTCGAAGTAACGGTCCTCAACCGCAAAAGTGAACTTCTTGCTGGTCGACTTCGTTGCGCCGCCGCTCTGGCTGGTCTGCGACGAGCCGAAGAGTTGGAGCGCTTGGCCACAGATCCGGCGGACCTGTTCGAACACCTCGCCTGGGTAGGTCTCCATCTTCTTGTTAGACCAGTTGCAGACGCCCTTCTCATCGACGATGCAGACGCCTTCGCCGATGGTGTTCAGGACGACACTCGCCTTGTCGCTGACGATCGCGCGTTCGAGCGGGAGGAAGTCGCCAACATCCGCGAAGACGCCGTGGTAGGGCTTGGCCTTGAGCACCTCGATCGCCTCATCGCTGGAAGCGACGACATCGACATCGAAGCTGTCGCCAAGCAGCTGCGCGATCGGGTGGTCCCCCAGCACCTTGCCGCCAAACACCAGGACTCGTGGACGCTCACCACTCATAGCTCGTCTCGTTCAGGCAGTCAGAACCGGCGATCGATGACCGCCGCGGCCATGAGTTCCATCAGGTCCCGCGCATCGCAGGGGCCGACCGACTCCAACACTTCTTCAACCGCCTCGCCTACCAGTTGCCGGGCCCACTGCCGGGCGTAGTCCATCGCGCCCGAGTCGGTTACACGCTGGGCCACCGCCTTGGCCAGTTCGCTCGCATCGTCTTCGCTGATGTCCGGCTCGGCCGCCTGCGTGATGAGGTCCGCAGTGGTACGCTGCTCGTTTGCCTCGGCCTGCTGCAGGTGGCGGATGACAGGCAGGGTCAGCTTGCCCTTGGCGAGGTCGCGGGCGACCGATTTACCGACCGTCTGCAGGTCACCCGAGAGATCGAGGATGTCGTCGACGATCTGGAAGGCGACGCCGAGCTTCTCGCCGTAGCCGAAGAGCGCGCGGGCCAGGGCGGTGTCCCCGTTGACCTCGGCACCGGGGTGACGCAAACGGATCGGCAGCTCGCAGCAGAGCCCACACAGCGCGGCGGTCTTGCGTCGGATGATCTCAAAATAGACCTCTTCGCTGAGCTCGAGGTTGTGCCGGTTGGATAGTTGAAGCAGCTCGCCCTCGCAGACCGTGTTGGTCGCGTCGGCTACGGCTCGGCTGATGTCGGCACGGCCTAAGGACGAACACAGGTGGTACGCGTGGCTGATGAGGTAGTCGCCCAGCATGACCGCGGCCTCGTTGCCACGCAGCTGATTAATCGTCGCACCTCGCCGACGGACGTGCGCATCGTCCAGCACGTCGTCGTGCACCAGGGTCGCCATGTGCACCATCTCACAGACCGCGGCGGCGGTCACCACCGAGCCGCGCAGGTCGCCGAGGTCCTCGCCTTCAACGCTCGCCATCGCGGAGACGACCACAAGTGTCGGGCGCAGCATCTTGCCACGGAACCGCTCGACGTGGGATACCAGCTCGTTGACACAATCAAGGTCGCTGAGCAGTTCCTGGCTGAACCGATCCTGCACCTCGTCAAGCATCATGGCGAGGGCGGGGCCAAGCGTCGTTTCTTCGGTCGTCTGTAAGAGCATCCGGTCTCGGCGGGTTGGTTTGTGCCACGCGGGCGCGGCGGTTAGAGGATTGTAAGTCGGCTACACACCTCGCGGCGGAAAAAAGCCGATGAAACACATATTCGGACGTTGCCCAGACCAAACTGTCTGGCCGACGTTTGGCCCTGATGAGCAGGGTTGACAGGCACTGGCACCGGCTCTAGTCTGCCGAGTTCATCAAATCCCTTGCATCGGCCTGCATCCGTGCGTCTTCGCAAAAGCCTCGTCCAAGCTTACCCAGCTTCATCCCGTGGTGGGTTTTAATGTCAGACAACACCGCTACCAGTATGGACACCGTTATCGGTCGCCTCATCGTTGAGAAAGGGCTGGCCACACAGGGTGAGGTCGATCAATGCATGATGCTCACCGAGTCCGCGGCACATGACGGCAAGGATGTCGGCGGGCTCGCCGGGGTGCTCGTGACACAAGGCGTCGTCACCAAGGGCCAGCTTCAGCGGCTCAAGCCCGAACTCGACGAGCAGAAATCCAACCGGCAGATCCCCGGCTACCAGATGCTGTCCAGGCTCGGTGCCGGTGCGATGGCGACGGTCTACAAGGCCAGGCAGCTGAGCCTGGACCGTATCGTCGCGATCAAAGTGCTGCCTCAGAAGCACAGCAACGACCCGAACTTTATCCAGCGGTTCTACGACGAGGGCAAGGCCGCGGCCAAGCTCAACCACGCCAACATCGTGGGTGCATACGACGTCGGCCAAGCAGGCGAGTACCACTACTTCGTGATGGAGTACGTCGACGGGCGAACCGTCTACGACGATATCTCCGGCAAGGGCGCGTACAGCGAGGAAGAGGCGCTCAGGATCACAAGCGATGTGGCCCAGGCGCTCAACCATGCGCACGCACAGGGCTTTATCCACCGCGATGTGAAACCTAAGAACATCATGATCACGGATGACGGCACGGTGAAGCTGGCTGATATGGGTTTGGCTCGCGCGGTCACCGACCGAGAGGCAGCCGAGGCCGAGGCAGGCAAGGCCTACGGCACGCCGTACTACATCAGCCCGGAGCAGATCCGTGGCGAGATCGAGATCGACTTCCGTGCGGATATCTACGCCCTCGGTGCGACCGCGTACCACATGGTGACGGGCCGGGTGCCCTTCGAAGGTCCAAACCCGTCCGCGGTCATGCGCAAGCACCTCAGCGAAGAGGTCGAGCCGCCGGACCATATCAACGAGAGCCTTTCGTCGGGGCTCTCAGAGATCATTGAGATCTGTATGGCCAAGTCGCCGAAAAAACGCTACAGCACGACCGAGGACCTGCTGCACGATCTCGAAGCGGTCCAACGCGGTGAGCCACCGGTGATCGCCCGGAAGATGATCGATCTGTCCTCGCTCGCGGCCCTTGAGCCGGACGATACCGCGGTCATGACGGTGCAGTCCGATGGTAGCGCTGGCGGGAAATCCGCCCCACTGACCGAACAGCCGCTTTTCTGGATCGCTCTGGGCGAGGGCGCCGCGATCATCGTACTCCTCGCGGTGCTCGTTATCGCCCTAACCTAGTAGGTTCCAACGAAACAGCGGGACGGGAATAGGCCGATACCACAAGAGACTGGTTAGGACAGACAGCGACTCCTCGCGGTGCTGTACGATTGCAGGCACTTGACGACCAAAACAACTCTCGAAAGGAAGCGACATGGCGACCGGCATCCAATCCCTCATCGAAACCGGCTCAAAAGTCTGGCTCGACTCGGTCGACCCCGACGAGGTGACCAAGAACAAAGCCATCGGTATCAGCGGGGCGACCTCCAACCCCATCATCATCGCGGGACTGATCGAGTCCGGCCGCTTCGATGACACCATGGCCGGCTACACGACCGACGACATCAGCGATGAAGACCTTGCCTGGAAGATGACGGATCACCTGGTCCGCAGCGCCCAGGAAGCTTTCTACGACGTGTGGTCCCAGAGTAAAGGCGACGACGGCTGGGTCAGCTTCGAACTCGATCCGCTTTTAGAAGATATCGACAACCCGACGCCGCACGACGATGCGGTAGCGCAGTACATCGCGTTGGGCAAGCAGTGGGCCAAGGGCCACAAGAACCGGATGATCAAGGTGCCCGCGACCGCTGCGGGGCTGGACGCGTTGGAGGAACTCGCGGCCGCGGGCATCACGCTCAACGTCACGCTGATCTTCTCCGAGCGTCAGTACCTGGCCGCGCGCGACGCGATCTGGCGCGGCCGGCAACGCTTCGGCGGACTCGAGAGCTTCAAGAGCGTCTACTCGATCTTCATCTCCCGCGTCGATGTCTACACCGGCAAGCAGTTGCCCGACCTGTCGGACGCGCTCCAGGGCAGGGTCGGCATCCTTAACGCCAAGCAGATCGGCATCGCCAACGAGGCTTTCTGGGCAGACAAGAACCTGCCATTGAAGCAGGAGATGATCTTCGCCTCGACGGGCAAGAAACTGGACTGGCAGGCCGAGGACTACTACATCGCTGAACTGGCCGGTAGCGACATCCTGACCAACCCGCCCGCAACCAACGCCGCGATCGCGGAACTGGGCCAGACCTACAGCCCGGTCTCGCGCAGCCTGCCCGACGCCGCGGTCATCGAGGAATTCGAGCAGAAAGTCGATATCCCGCAGCTTGAAGCGACCCTGATGGCCGAGGGCACCGAGAAGTTCGCGGACCCGCAGAAAAAGCTCATCCAGACGATCTCCGCTAAGCGGGCCGAACTGGCCAAGGGCTGATGGTGCGAGCCCCGGGCCTGAATCGTTGCCCGATGCTTGACCAAAACCCTTTAAGGCGTGATACTTACGGTTCTGGTGGAAGGCGGTGGGACCGATGTCTGCTGCTCTGCCACCCAATCGATGGCCGGAGTACGTGCGCATGCGTCTGATGACAGTTCAATGGTTGATGATCGTATCCCTGCTCGGATTCAGCCTCGGCTGTTCTTCGGGCCAGCAAGCCAAGAAACCCGAGCCGGAACAAACCAACAACAGCTTCTTCCAAGCCCCCAGCGATCCGATCGGCATGCTGATCGAGCCCGAGCCAGCCGCCAAGCTCGGCTACCGCCTTGGCTGGGCGTCGCCTATCAAGCTGCTAGAAGGGCAGAGGATCACCTCCGTCACCGCGTTGGGCGACATGGTCTTCGTGATCGAGGACCCGAAGAATATCGTGACCGCGCTCAGCGCAGACGACGGCCGGCTGCTTTGGAAGATCAATATCGGCAGCGAGATCGAGAGCCTTTTCGCCCCGAGCCGCGACGGCCAGCAGATCTTCATCCACAGCGCATCACGCTTCGCTACAGTCAACGCACGCACCGGAGAGGTCACTTCCGTAGCCCCGCTTGAGGTCGCAGTGAGCTCCAAAGCGATCTACGCGCCCGAGCAGCGGCTGGCAATCATGTCCGGGAGTAATGGCCTGGCCTTCGCTCACAGTGTCGATAGCAACTTCACGCGCTGGCGCTACCGCTTGGCCAACCGGATCACCAACTCGGGCGTCCTCGCCGGCCAGGATGTCTTCATCGTGGACTCTGGCGGCACCTACGCGATGCTCGAAGCCTCGAACGGCAACCCGCTCTGGCGGAACCGCACGCTCGGCCCGGTCACCACCACGCCCGCGATCCAGGGCAGCGAGGTCATCGTCGCCAGCCAAGACGGCAAGCTCTACGCCCTGAACCGGACCACGGGCCGGGACACCTGGAAATACCTCGACGCGGAGCAAGAACTGGCCGCCTCGCCCGTCGCGCTAGGCCGGCTCATCATCCAGCCGCTCGTCCCCAACCCTGGCATTGTCGCCGTCGATGCGATCAATGGCGAAGAGATCTGGCGCACCGAGATCACAGCCAGCCCCGTCCTCACCCGCCAGCAGGATATGCTGCTGTTCACCAAGAACCAGCTCATCTCCATCGACCTGGATGACGGCACGATCAACAACGAGGTCCCTACGCTCGACCTGATGACCGTCATCCCTGTCGGCGATGACGGCGGAATCCTCCTTGTCAACGCCGAAGGCCGCCTGCTCAAGCTCAGTCCGAAGTAAACCCCCAGGATTCAATACCGGCCCCGTTCGATCCGCATGCCCGACCTCGTCCCTATCAAGACCGCCCTGCTATCGGTATCAGACAAGACCGACCTCGTCCCCTTCGCCCAGCGGCTCATGAACTGCTGCGGCACGACGATCATCTCGACCGGTGGGACGGCCAGGGCCCTGACCGAAGCGGGCATCGCCGTGACCCCGATCGATCAGGTCACCGGCTTCCCCGAGATGATGGACGGCCGGGTCAAAACACTGCACCCCAAGATCCACGGCGGGCTGCTCGCACTGCGCGACAAAGAAGACCACGCCGCATCTTTGGCAGAGCACGCCATCACGCCGATCGACCTGGTCTGTGTGAACCTGTACCCGTTTGAAAAGACCATTGCGGACGAGCAGGTCACCGACGCGGAAGCGATCGAGCAGATCGATATCGGCGGGCCCTCGATGGTACGTTCCGCCGCGAAGAACCACGCCTACGTCTCGATCGTGACCGACCCGAAGCAGTACGACTCGGTCGCGAACAACATCGAGCGGCACGACGGGTCGACGACGCTTGACCTCCGCCGTTCGCTGGCCGCCGCGGCGTTCACCCGCACCGCCGAGTACGACACCGCGATCTCGACGTGGATGCGCGGCCGGTTCGCCGAGTACCCGGCGCCGAAAGAGGCGTAAAGCCCATCTGGGGTTAATCCCGCAAAATAGCCGCCACTTCATCCCATAGCTTCACCGCGGCGTTCGCGATGGCCCCCTGCCAGTTGGGATCGCCCGGCTCGAACGCGTAGATCACCGACCGGCTTGCCGTGATCAACGCGCCGGTGCTGTCGGGCTTGAAGCAGGCTTTGATGTCCTCCGCGCCGCCGCCTTGGGCGCCGAAGCCCGGCACGAGGAACAGTTGCTGCGGGTAGCGCTCGCGCAGCTTCGCGGCGTCTCCGGGCTTGGTTGCGCCGACGACCATGCCGACGTTGCTGTAGCCGGTCTCTCCCACACATCGCGAGCCTAGCCCCGCGACCACATCGCCCACCGCCTCTGAGACGGTTCGGCCATCGCTAAGCGATAACGACTGGATCGCGTCGCCGCCCGGGTTCGAGGTGCGGACCAGGACGAACAGGCCCTTGCCTTCGTTCTCCGCGACCTGCATGAAGGGTTCGAGCCCGTCTCCGCCGAGGTAGCCGTTGACCGTGAGTGCGTCGCAGCCCGCCTCGCCAGCGAGGAGGCCCGCGGCGTAGTGAGCGCTGGATGTGCCGATGTCGCCACGCTTCGCGTCGCCGACGACGATCAGCCCGGCTTGTTTGGCGTGGGCCACGACCTCGTGGTAGACGGCGACCCCTTCCGGACCATAACGCTCGAAGCACGCCGACTGCGGCTTCACGGCCGGCACGATCTCCGCCACCGCGTCGATGACGCCGAGGCAGTACAGCTCGATGGCAGATACCGGGTCGCTTTTGTCGAAGCGATCGGGGAGCTTGTCGAGCACCGGGTCGAGCCCGACGCAGACCGGCGCTCCCTTGAGTTGACAGGCATCGAGCAGTCGGTCGGCGAAGTGTTGTGTCATCAGCTGTATCCGGAGGGTTCCAAGAGTCTACTCCATCCCGCGTCCGAGCTGTGGGCGAAGGATCCAGAGGAAGACGGGACCGCCGATGATCGCGGTGAAGATACCGATGGGGATCTGCCCGACGTGCTCGTTCAGCGAGGCGACAAAATCGCTCGCAACATCGGCGGTGATCAGAAGTGCTGCACCGATAAGCGCAGAACCGATCAGCAGCGGGCGGTGGATCGGCCCCAGCAGCTGCCGGGCGAGGTGCGGGGCGATTAACCCGATGAACGCGATCGGTCCTGCGATCAGAACCGCTGTCGCGGTCAGCACGCTCGCGCTGAGGAGCAGTACCGCCTTGAGCCGGCCGACGTGGATACCCAGCGCAGCGGCCTCGTCGTCGTCCAGCGTCGCGATGTCAAGCGCCCTGCCCTTTAAGAGCAGGAGAGCGAGGAAGCCTGCACAGACGCCCGCGGCCAAACCATCCTGCCAACCTAAACCACGGACCTGCAGCATACCCATCATCCAGGCCATGAGGTTGTCGCGCAGGACACCGGGCCCGGCCAGATAGTTGAGGAGCATGATGAGCGCCCCATTGATCGTTGCGAGCACCACGCCGACCAGGAGCAGCCCCAGCCGATCGATCACGCCGTTGCGTCGGCTTGCGAGATAGACGATGGCGAGTGTCACGACTGTTCCGATGAATGCCCCGGCACCGCCTGTTGTTGCGGCGATACCAAGCTGCAGCGCGAGGTAGCCCTGCGCCATGATGCCCAGGCCCGCACCGGTCGAGAGCCCGAGGATATATGGCTCGGCCAAGGGGTTGCGCAAAAGCGCCTGCATCGCCACACCGCTCACGGCGAGCGTAACACCCACAAGCGCGGCCATCACGCCCCGATCAATCCGCAGGCTCATGAGGAGGCCGGCGTTATCGCCTCCGGGTAGGCCAAATCCGTTCGCGTCAAGCATGAATCGAGCCGTGAGCGCAGCGAGAACTGCCGCGATGATCACGACCCATGCGGCCTTGGGGTTCCACCGGGTCAAGCGCCGTCCTCATCCGCGTCTTCGGGCTGTTGGATGACAAGCTCCGCGGTGTCGTACGCCTCGCGGATCTCGGCCGCGCGGTCTGGGTGGAGCACGACGGCCATCTCGACCAAGACCTCAGGCAACGTCGTGCAGGGCAAGAGCGTCTGCGGGTGGTCGATGACCGAGAACCGCCGGCTGGTAACAACCGGGATCGACAGGTTTTCAAACGCACGAAGGCGCGGATCGCCATCGGCAAGCTCGCTGCCATTCGGTTCGAGGATGAGCACGACGTCCGGGCGGACGGTCTCCTGCAGCTGTGACCGGCTGAGCGTGAGGTAGCCGGTCTTCACGTGGGCCAGCGCGTTGGTGCCGCCGGCGAGCCGGAGGAGTTCGTCATGCGTCACGCCCGTGCCGATGGCGCCGAGTGTGGTCGGGTTGAGCAGCATCAGCACGCGCGGGCGGTCGACCCCCTCCAGCACCGCGCTGACCAACTCAATACGCAGCGACATGAGCCTGCGGGCCCGCTCGGCCGCCTCGGGGTCGCCGATAGCCGCGCCCAGGCCGACCTCAGCATCGATAAGCGCACGCTCTACATCCGCGATCGACCGGCTGTGCGGGATCACCCTGAGATCAAACACTCCCTCGTCCGCGATCGAACGGAGCAGAGGCGGGACGTCACTCTTCTGCCCCATCGGCGACTCGGTCAGCACGAGGTCCGGGCTCAGCTCGACGATCCGCGCTATCACCGGCTGGTTGTACGTCCCGCATACCGGCAGGCCAAGCGATGCATCATCGTCCTGCGACACGCCGACCAGTTGATCGCGTTTACCCATATCGATCAGCATCTGTGTGATCGCGGGCGTGAGCGATACGATCGTTGGCTGGTCTTCGGGTACGGCCTGCGATGGATCGCTTGGCCCAGAGGCTTGCTGATCGCACGCGATGGCAAACAGCAGCGTCAAGCTGAGCATCAAGACAAGCAGGCATCGGTTAACCACCGCGTTAGCCATCGGCTTCATCCTCTGCCTTAAGTGTCTCATCAACCGGGGCTTGCTCGGACGAATCGGCCCAGAGGTCGGTCGCATCGCCGCTGTCGTACTGGTCCATCGGCGTGCCGTCAGCGGTCCGTCGCATCAGGACATAGACCTGCGTCTGGAGGCAGCAAAACGTGCTGAATAGGATCGCGATCACGATCGCGGTCACCAGCTCTGCCCAGCGGGCAACCAGCCACACCGCAGCTGATGATGACGCGTCTGCATCCTCAGGCAGGTCGGCACGCCCCGAGACCACGTCGAAGCGGGAGTGCCCAGCTTCCTCGGCCTTCGCAAACGCGCCGAACTCCATGAACTCAGCCGTCGCATCGACCGACGCGGACGCCAGCGTGCCGATCAACACGTAGACCACCGCGAGGTAGAGGATCGCGGCGAGTAGATACGTGCCGAACTGCCAGGGCTTGAAGAGGATGTAGTTGAACGACCGCGCGACCGCGTCGAACCCGTCGCTGCCCTCGACCGACAGTGCCGGCGGCATCAAAAAGAGGCCGAAGAGCAGCAGCATGCTGACGATCGCCAGCACAAAGCCCAGCAGGATGAACGCGCCGTAGAGCAGCGCGCCGGCGGCTTCGAGCCAGGGAAGGTTGAAAAAGACCAGCCCAGCGAGGGCTAACAGCCCGGCGATCAAGATCAGCAGCAATGCAGGCATCAGGGGTGTGAGCAGGAACCAGACCCAGCGTTTACCGATGAAACCGGCCGCGCGACTCAGCGGGGTCATGCGGTTTGCACAGACCTGGGATGCGGCCATCCTCGTCAAGGCCCCGCTGGCCAAAGCAAGGATGAAGAGCACACCGACACCGAAGACGACGGTAAACCAGGGGTGGTCGCTGAACGAGCCATGCGGGATCCGGAACGCGAGAACGAACAGCGAGCCAACGACCCCGCTGCTAAGTGATCCGATACCGAGTTCCATCTGGAAGATGGATTGGAAGAGCTGGTGGAGCTGGCCGCTGTAGGCTTTCAGGATCTCTCGATAAGGCTCGTCGGAGCCGGTCCAGATCAGGTCGAGCAGGGTCCCGATCAGATGGATCGCCAGCACCGCAATAAATGCTACGAATAGCTTGCCGGGCTGCAGCGCGTGCTTGAACGCGCTGGCCAGTCGGAGCACGGGCAGCACACTTTTCCAATCCACACGGTCGATGGCAACACGGTTGAGTGAGTCTGGCATCGCCGTATGATAACGCGGCTCAGCCGGTTGCCAGATCGCTGTAACGCTGGGCAAGCCTTCGGTTCAATGCATCGCGGATCATCTCGGCGGTCTGGATATACACCTCGACTGGTGCGCCGAAGGGATCGACAATATCGCCGTCAGGATCAAGAGTCTGGGTCTTCTCTGACGCGCCGGGGCTGCGCACCAAGACGCCCTGCCGGTGGCTGTCGGTCATGGTGAAGATCGCGTCGGCGTCCTGGATGAGGTCCGGGGTGAGGGCGGTGGAGGTGTGAGGGCTGATGTCGATGCGCACCAGGCTCATCGCCTCGATGGCCTGCGCGCTGGCCGGGCTGCCCCCGCCGGTCGACACGCCAGCCGACCGGACGCGGATCCCCGCATCCTCGAGCTGATCGATCGGGACGCCTTTCATCTCGGCGAGCGCGTGCTTCGCGAGACCCTCTGCCATCGGGCTTCGGCAGGTGTTGCCGGTGCAGACGAAAAGAACGGAGTACTCGATCATGCCAACAGTGTAGAACTCACACGGCGGTGTTTCAGCAATTTTCCAACTAACGGCCGCGCGTGTGTTCCCAGTCCACACCCTTCCGGACGGCGTAGGTGTACGTGTGTGGCCGCATATCACGTGAAAAACCAGCCTTGTATCGGAACTGCACCAGCTCGCCGTCATCTGTCTCCTTCACCGAAGCCTCCATCTTATCCTGCCCGGAGCCACGCCACGCGAACACCAAGACTACCTGCCGGTCCCAATCCACGGCCTCACCCAAGGCTTTCAGCTCATCGGCGTCGAAATACGGCTTGGCATCCTTTGCCGATTTAAGCTCAAGCGGCTTGTTGCGTTTGGCGACAGCGAATACCTCCTGGTTTGGAGACGGGGCCAGGGTCCGGACTGCAGGAACATCGCCTGCCTTGTCTACCAAACCGGAGCTCAAGCCGGTAAACATCAGCGAGCAGATCAAAACAGGAAGAAAAAGTACTTTAGTCTTTAACATCAATCGTCTCCAATTCATGGGTTCGGTAGGAATCCAGGCATCACTTACCGTGTGCTGTATTGGACGAGTCAAGAATACGTAGGTTCCAAAAAATAAATAGTAGATCGAATGAATCATCCGCACGGTCAATCTGTCTTTGGCTCGACCTGTGTCACACATGCCCGCAGGTACTTGTCCAGGTAGCGCTCCTCGAAGAGCTGGATACCCTTCTCGGTCAGCTCGGTGTCAGTGCCCCAGATACCGACGCGGAGGTGCGTATAGTCGGGGTCGATCATGATCGTGACGCGGGGTTCGAGCGCTTCGGGTGGGCGTTCTTCCTTCTCACCTGAGTCCTCATCCGACTGGTTGGCGTTGATGGCCTGGAGGGCGTTGACGCCGGGTCCACCGAGGCAGATCGTTGGTCGACGCTGCAGGTCCGCGTGGTTGAGGTACCAGAGGTCGGTGCAGACCAGCGGGGTCAGCGGGACATCAAGCTGGTCCGCGTGCATCTCACGCCAGTGCTCGATCCGCGCACGCAGCCCGTAAGCCAGCGGCCGATCACGCTCCTCCGCCCGCAGGTGCGAGCCAACCACGATCATCACCGCATTGCTTTCATCGACGTCCGGGCCCATATCCCTATCCTAGCAGCCGGTGGGACAGGCATCTTGCCTGTCATCGATCTCATCCAACACAGCTGACAGGCTGGGAGCCTGTCCTACCGGAGCCTTGCCCATGCACCCCGCATTGAAAATCTTCATCACGGCAGCACTCATCGTCCTCATCACCGAGGTCTCGAATCGCACCGGGTACCTCGGCGGGCTGCTCGCATCGCTCCCGCTGATCTCTTACTTGTCGATCGTCTGGCTCTACGTCGAGGGAGACGATAAAGCCAAGGCCACCGAGATCATCGGCCAGCACTCGATCAGCGTGTTCTGGTTCGTGCTGCCGACGCTGCCGTTCTTTGTACTGCTGCCGGTGCTGCTCAAGCACATGCACTTCGCCGCGGCGATGGCGCTGGGGACGGTCTTCATGCTCGGCTGCTACGCTGGGACGATGTGGGCGGTGTCGCAGTTTGGGATCAAGGTAGTTTGAGTTGCTGCTTCAAGATCGGGACGCTCTTCATCACGACCGATAAGCATCGTCATCAGGCATGATCTATTCAGTGACTTAGCATTATTGACGAAGGCGATACGCGTTATGTAACCGGAGTTCGGTATGGATCCCATCTGGGTCGTCATTGCGTTCGGCGTGGGGTTGGCGGTCAAGCAGTTCGGCCTGCCGCCGATGGTCGGGTTCCTTGGCGCGGGCTTTGTCCTCGCTGCTCTCGGCGTCGAGCAGTCCGAGACGCTCAAGTACATGGCCGACATGGGCATCTACCTGCTGCTCTTTAGCATCGGGCTCAAGCTCGACCTGCGCGGGCTGGCCAAGCCCGAGGTCTGGGGTGTCGCATCGGTCCATATGGCGATGACGACCCTCGTCATCGGCGGGGCCGTGTTCGGCCTGTCGATGCTTGGGCTCGGTATGTTCTCGGAGCTCACCTGGCAGACGTCCGCGCTGATCGCCTTTGCGCTGAGTTTCTCCAGCACCGTGTTCGCGGTGAAGGTGCTCGAAGAAAAGGCGGAGATGAAGAGCCGGCACGGCCACCAGGCCATCGGCGTACTGATCGTGCAGGACCTGTTCGCTATCGTGTTTCTCACGGTCTCGGTGGGTACATTCCCTTCCGTCTGGGCGTTGGGCCTGCTCTTGGTGCCACTGACCCGGCCGATCCTCCGTGTGGTCATGGACCGAGTCGGCCACGGCGAGCTGCTGCTGCTCGCGGGCCTGGTCCTCGTGTACGCCACGACGACCCTCTTCGAAGAAGTGCAGATGAAACCGGACCTCGGCGCCCTGATCGCGGGCCTGTTGATCGGCAGCCACACCAAGGCGAGCGAGTTAGCCAAGAGCCTGCTGAGCCTCAAGGACCTGCTGCTGGTCGCCTTCTTCCTGACCATCGGGCTCAACGGCCTGCCGGGCTTTGAGCAGCTTGGTATCGCCGCGGCGCTTGTCCTGTTAGTTCCGCTCAAGGCGTTGTTGTTCTTCTGGCTGATGACCCGGTTCCGGTTGCGCTCCCGCACCGCGATGCTGAGCTCCCTCGCGCTGGCCAACTGCAGCGAGTTCGGGCTGATCGTGGGGGCACTCGGGGCTGAGAAGGGCTGGATCAGCAGCGAGTGGCTGGTCATCCTCGCGATCTCGGTGAGCCTGAGCTTTATCCTCGCCGCGCCGTTTAATGCCAAGGCCCACAGCGCTTTCGCGAAGTACAGCCGGCGGCTGATGCGTTTCGAGTCCGAGACCCGCTTGCCCGACGACCAGCACATCTCGTTCGAGCGCCCGCCGCGGGTGATTGTCGTCGCGCTGGGGCGTACGGGTACCGCCGCTTATGACGCCCTGCGTGAACACTTTGGGGACGACGTCGTTGGCCTTGATGCCGATCCCGACTCGGCCGAGCGCCACCGCGAAGCGGGGCGCAGCGTGATCATTGGTGACGCGACCGACCCCGACTTCTATGAACGGTTCAACCCCGATTGTGGCTGCGAACTGATCCTGATCGGCCTGCAGTCCAAATCGGAAGCCGGCACGATCACCCGCCTGCTACGCGCGAGCGGCTTCACCGGCCACATCGTCGCGATGGCACGCTTCCCCGACGAGATCAAAGAACTGAAAGAAGCCGGCGTCGATACCGCCTGCTACCTGCACAACGAGATGGGCATCGGGCTTGCGACCTCGGCACTAGAGTGCATGCAGGCCGACTGCAAGATTTAACCCATCACCACCGCGAGCATCCCCTTCTGCGCATGCAGGCGGTTGTGGGCCTGTTGGAAGACGCGGGACTGCGGGCCGTCCATGACGGCGTCGGTGATCTCGACGCCGCGGTAGGCGGGCAGGCAGTGGAGCGCGATCGCGTGGTTGGGCGCTTCTGACATGAGCTTCTCGTTGACCTGGAAGTCCTTGAAGGTCTCGAGCCGTTTGGCTTTCTCTTCTTCCTGGCCCATCGATACGAAGGTGTCCGCGTAGATCGCGTCCGCATACCGCACCGCGGCGAACGGGTCGTGGCACATCGTGAAGTCCATGCCGGGGCAGACGGCCATCACCTTGTCGGCAAAATCCTGCTCAAGCGCATAATCCGGCGGGCTGGCCAGCGTAAACGCCGCGCCGAGTTTTCCGCAGATCATCGCCAACGACCGCGCGACGTTGTTGCCATCGCCGACAAAGACGACATGCTTGCCACTAAGGTCCCGGCCGAACTCGTCCATGATCGTCATCGCGTCCGCCAGGGCCTGTGCCGGGTGGGCAACATCGCTGAGCATGTTGATGACGGGCACGGTGGCGTGATCGGCCATCTCGACGAGGTGATCGTGGTTGTACACCCGCGCGGCGATAGCCTGCACCATGCCGCTTAGGACGCGGGTGAAGTCTGCGACAGATTCACGTTTTCCAAGGCCGACCTCGGCCTGCCCGAGCACGATCGCGTGGCCGCCCAGCTCATACATCCCCTGCTCGAAGCTGACGCGGGTCCGAAGCGATGGCTTCTCGAAGAACATGCCCAGCGTCTTGCCCTTGAGGATCGGCTCGTTGGCGGTGCCATTCTCTCGCTGCCCGCGCAGCTCATAGGCCCGGTCGAACATGTGATCGAGTTGATCACGTGAGCAATCCTTGATGCTCAAGAAATGTGCGATGTTGGATGTGCGATGTGCGAGTTGTTCTGCCGGAGGTGTCATCTGGCTATCCTTTTCTTGACGCTCTTTCGCATCGTCACGATCATGGCGACAATCTCGTTTGCTTCCTCAAGTAGAGGCTGGACCAAAGCGGCCTTAATCAATTCCGATTCGACGATGACCTCGAGCCAATAGCAGGTTTCATCGGCTTCTTCTTCCACAATGCCGAGCTTCGCCAGGAATTCTGCATCTGACCTCGCACGACCCGAGGCCCTGTAATTTGCTCCTACGGAGGTACCCGATCGGACAAGCTGGTTCGCAATCGCCCAGCCCACATTATTTTTTGGCAGTGCGTTGCACAGCCTGATGATGCGTATACCGAGCTTCTTGGTACGCCGTTCTACTTCTTCCCGATCCATTCCAACTATCCCCGTTAGCGAAACACATCGAACATCGCCCATCCCACATCGAACATCACAAAACGATTTCGGTGCCGACGCCGGCGTCGGTATACACCTCCAGTAGCAGCGCGTGGGGGATCCGGCCGTCGATGATGTGGGCCTTGGTGACCTCGCCCTCGAGCGCGGTGAGCGAAGCCTCAACCTTGGGCAGCATGCCGGCGCTGATCACACCGCTGTCGATCAGTTCATCGATCTCGCCGCGATCGAGGTGCCGTGCCAGATCTTTCACGTCGTCCGACTTACGGATGCCGTGCGTATCAGAGACGAGCACGAGTTTCTCGGCCTTGGTCGCGGCGGCGACGTGACCGGCGACCGAGTCGGCGTTGATGTTCAGCTTGCCGCCCGCCGGGTCGCGTGCGATCGGCGCGATCACGGGGATGATCTTCGAGTCGGTGATCGCGGCGAGCAGCTCCGCGTTGACCCGCGTCACCTCGCCGACCGAGCCGATGTCGATCTTCCGGCCTTCCTCTCCCTCGAGGAACAGCCGCTTACCGAAGACCGCGCAGCTGGACAGCGAGTGCAGGCCCATCCCCTGGTAGCCCTGCTCGGCGATAATGTTGAGCATGCCGGCGTTGATGTCGTTGACCAGCACGTGCTCGGCGATCGCGAGGGTCCGGTCGTCGGTATAGCGTCGGCCCTGAACAAACTGGGCCTCGAGGCCGGCCTCCTCCATCGCGGCGGTGATGCCCTTGCCCCCGCCGTGCACGACGATCGGCTGCATCCCGACCGCGAGCATAAAGCACACGTCGTGAAGCAGGTTCGTCAACGCCTCGGGGTCGTCCATGATCGAACCGCCGACCTTGACGACGACCTGCTTGCCCTCGAACCGGCGGATATACGCCTGGGCTTCAACGAGGGCGGCGGCTTTGTTGATCGCTTCCTGCACGGTGGCTCCGGTTCGCCGAGGGGAATCTCTTAGTGTACCAAAAGCAGATAGCGCTGCGACGCTTACCGTCGCAGCGCACATGAGGAATTGGTCGTTTTGGAGGCTAGATCGCCTCGGCGGTCTCGACGGGTTTGTCGGCGGCGGGGACCGCTTGCGGTGCCGAAGGAGACTCGTCAAGTAGCAGTTCGCCCGGCCGCGGCGTGCGGAGCAGCACGCGTGTGCCCTCCTCAACGCCGGCCTTGACCTGCACCAGCGTGTCGCTGGCGCCGCCCATCTCGATCGACTGCCGGCGGATCTTGCCGTCCTCGGCGGGCACGTAGACAAAGTGCTCGGACCCTTCGGTGTGCACCGCCTGGATCGGCACCGCGAGCGCCTCGGGGATTTCACGGATACTAATCTCGCCGCTGCAGTTCATGCCAGGGCGAATATCGTCCCCCAAGTTCGGTGGCATATCGACGTAGACCTGGTATTGACGCAGGTGCGGGTTGGAGTTGCCGGTCTGTACCGCGCTGTTGGACTTACCAATGATCGTGGCGGTGAAGAGGTCTTCCGGGCGGGCGTTGACCCGGATGTTCACGGTCTGGCCCGGCTTGACCTCGTTGATGCGCGACTCGTGCACATACAGGTTCGCCACCATCTGAGCGGTGTTGGACAGCACCATCACACGCATCCCGCCGCGCAACCCTGCCCCGGGGCGGATCCGCCAGCGACGCTCCCAGCCGCTACCGACCGTCGATGCGTAGAGCACCATGCCCTCACGCGGGGCGTAGATCTCCAGATTACCCACCATGCGTTCGAGATCCGCGAGGCGCGTCTTGCGCTGCTCGACCTCGTTCTCTTCACTCACGATCGTGGCCTCGATGAGCTTGAGCTTGTTTTCATTCTTGCGCACCGTCCGTTCGAGCTCGTCCCTCGCCTGGCTGATATCGCTGAGCACTTCCTTCTCTTGTTTGACCTTCTCGTACTTGTAGTAGACGTCGCTGTCGAGCTCGGCGGTCTTCATCGCGTACTTGGCCTCTTCGAGACGGATCTCGTCCTGCTCGAGCTCCGTGCGGCTGATGAATTCCTGCTCGAACAGCTCCTTGCTGAAGGTCAGTTCGCGCTCGGACTGCTCGAGTTCACGCTCGGCCTTCTTGAGCGCGAGGTCCAGATCGTTCACGCGCTGGCGGTGTGTGCCCAGTTCCCACTGCTTGTGCGCGAGCTCGGCGAGTTCGAGGGTCAGCCGGGCCTTGGCCTCGGCACTCGCGGCGGTGTCCTTCTCGATATCAAGGTTGCGGCGGGCCTCTTCCAACTCGGCCTCGGCCTCACGGACACGGGAGATCCACTCGTCTCGGTCGGCGACGAGGCCCGGAGCATTGAGCGTATAGAGCCAGTCGCCTTCCTTGACCCAGGTGCCCTCTTCGACGATCGCGGCGATCGTCTCGTCATCAGGGTGGTCGATGAGGTTGATGATGTCAAGCTGATCCTTGGCGGTGAGGTCGCCCTCAGCGACGACGGTGATCGGGATCGCCTCCATGCGGACCTCGGCCCACTGGGGGGTCTCGCCGTCGCGCTCGGTGGAAGAGCGTGTGCCCATCCCCCCATTCATAACGAGCCATAACCCAAGACCGGCAAGCACCGACACGACCAACGCGATTGCACTACGGGCCATCCCGCGGCGGCGCAAACGGCACGTGTCAGACTTCGGATAGGCCTTGGCTTGTTTCATACTGGTACTTTCGGTCCAACCCGCCCGGGTTGTGCTTTATTCGGCTTCTTCCTCGAGCAAGTCGGAAGGGGCCTGGTCCTCCGGCAGCAGCCTGCCCGGCGCTAGCCAACGCCCTTGGGCACCGACCCGCATCTGCCCGGTCTGTAGTAAGTAGTTTAGGACGCTGGTCTGCAGGTCGGCCAGCGACTGGTCACGGCGGTTCCGTGCATCCAGCAGGTCCTCCTCCGCCTCGATGATCCGACGCGGCGGGATGTTGTCCTGGGCGCGGTTCTGCTTGATTTCCAGGCTCTTAAGTCGGCGCTCCGCGAGGTTCACGTTCTCGTCCTGCAGCCGCAGCGTCACCCGGGCGCGGTTGATCTCACGGATCGCGTCACGGATGTCCAAGGCGACCCGGTCGCGCTGGACCCGGAAATCCCGCTCCGCCCGCTCGAGGCTGACCAGCGAGCTGCGGTACTGAGCAAGTTCGATCTTGCGGTCCAGCGGCGCCTGGTACTGAAGCCCGATGTTGTAGTCGCTGTCGCCCAACTCGAAGTCGAGCCCATCGATGTCTCGGCCGCTGTCGGTGTCAAGGTCGATCCTCGCGTTGAGGTCGAGGTCGCCCTTGAGTTGATTGCGCGCAACAAGCACGTCCCGGCGAGCATCGTCTACCTGGTCCGCATCGGTCTGCAGGTCCAGCCGGGCAGACTGCCCGATCCTAATCGACTCGCCCTCATCGAGCGCAGGATTCGGCACATCGATCTTCATCGAGGTGATCGTCAGCGGCTGCTCGACCGGCATCCCGATGCGTAGCTTGAGCGCATCCAGCGAGGTCTGGTAGTCATCGATGACCTGCGCCAGGTCTGACTTGCCAAACAAGACCTGGGCCGCCGCGTCGTCGGCTTCAAACCGCGAGATCCTTTCGGCTTCAAGGAAAGCTTCCTGCTGGTTGGCGAGACGGGTCAACCCCTCGAGCTGGCGCTCCTGGTTGCGGATCCCCTGCTCCTGCCGGAGGAGGTTGAAATAGGTGTTCGAGATGCTGACGAAGAACTCGCGTCGGAAGCGTTCGAATTCTCGCACCGCGTAGATCAGGTCGCGTTCGGCCTGGATCAAGTCCTCGCGCGCGACCTGGCCCGCCCCGCGGAGCAGCGGCAGATTAATCGAGGCATTAATGCTGCTGCTCTGGACCTCGTCGGCACCGGTTGTCGTGCTCGCCTGCTGGAGCAGGTTGGTGTAGTTCACGAGCGCAGAAACGGAGGCGGTCCCGCCATAGGGCAGGCGCTGTGTGACGGTGAAGTCGTTGACGATGTCGAGCGCAGTGTCGTAGTCGCCGGACTCGGGCGTGCCGCTGAGGTCGGCCGAGAGCGTATTAAAGAACCGCGGCCCCCAGAGGTGGCGTTCAATAATGAGCGAAAGCGTCGAGAGGAAGAGGCTCTCCTTCTCGCTGCGGTACTCGGGAGCGTGCTCGATCGAATACGCCAGCAGCGCAGGCAGGTCCAGCGCGATCGGTTCGGTAGCCGTCTCTACTTCCGCTGGGCCTTCTTCGCCCTCCGCTTCGGCCGCGCGCTTCGCGGGCAGGAGATCCGCTGCGGGGTTGGTCGTATCAGGCTGCTCGTCATAAAGGCCACTGCCCGATGGTTTTTTCGGCAAGCCAACCGATGCATCGCTAACGCCCTCTTCGCCAAGCGACAGCCGCTGCCGCTCCGTGATCATCTCGGCGACCTGCCGATCGAGTCGTTCCATCGAGCCCTGGCAACCCATTATGAATAGGCAGCCCAGCAGCGCAGGCAGCCCAAGGCCGGTCATCCATCGCGCGTTCGTTCGGTCAGCTTTCAGCATGTACGGCGGGTGCAGGTGGGGGCGATTGTTGAAAGAACCGAGTCAACGAGGCAAGGCATCGTCATGTTGCATTGGTTTTGATGAAAACGCCAAAGAATTTTAGATCTAAACCACGATTGGAGTTGATCTTATTAGTACGCGTGCCTACTGTTCTGGTTCAGACGCGGTTTGTGATTTTCGCGTTACACCCCCTTTAGGAACGCGTGATGCCCATTGTTTCGTTTGACAGCCGCAGCCTCAGTATCGAAGGACGACGCATCTGGGTGGTCAGTGGTACGATCCACTACGTACGCCTGCTGCGTCGGCAATGGCACGACACCATGCGTGCTGCGCGTGAAGCCGGGCTGAACACGGTTGAAATCCCCGTATTCTGGGGGCAGCACGAGCAGCAGCCAGGCGAGTTTGACTTCTCGGGCGACCTCGACCTGCGGGCTTTTGTGCAGGCTGCGGCTGCGGAAGGCCTGTTCTGCGTCCTCCGGCCCGGCCCATACATCGGCGAGGGTTACGACTTCGGCGGGCTCCCGGCTTACCTGCACGGCGTTGCTGACAAGAAGAATAACCGCGTCAAGTTCCGTGAAGACGAGCCGCTGTACCTCGAAGCGGTGGACCGCTACTACCGCGCCATTATGGAGCAGGTCGGCGACCTTCAGGTGGCCCAGCAAGGACCCTCCGGCTCATCCGCTTACGCCTACCCGCCGGGCGGCGCGGCAGGCGGCTATCAGGGCGAGGGCGGCGGCCCGGTCCTGATGGTGCAGGTCGAGCACGACTGGGAGAGCACCGAACCCGAGCAGCCCTACCTTAACCGGCTGGTCAGCATGCTCCGTCAGCACGGCTGCGTCGTGCCTCTGTTCAACGCCAACAACCTCTGGCAGCCGGCCGAGGGCACGTTCGATACCTGGCGGGGCGAGGCCGACCTGCCCGCGATCATGCGGCAGCTCTCGGTGGTCCAGCCCGAGAGCCCGCCGATCGTTTCGCACTTCAAAACAGCGGAGCGTCTCGCGTGGGGCCGGGACACACCCGAGCCGATCGATAGCAACACGCTTGCCTACCGGATCGCTGGCTTGGTTGGCGTCGGCGCACAGTTCAACCTGGCGCCGTTCTACAGCGGTACCAACCTGGGCTTCGGCAGCGGTGGCCCCGCCCGCGTGGCCGAAGGCGCGCCGCTTGGCGAAGCCGGGCAGCGCGGCGACGCCTATTTCGCAGTTAAACGTGTGTGCACCTTCGCCAGCCAGTTCGGCAGCATCCTCGCCAACAGCGAACCCATCAGCGCCACGACGATCGCGCTCAACGAAACCGACCACCCCGTTGCGGTCCTTCATCAGCAGTCCACACAGGGCGAGCTGGTCATGCTGCTCAAGCCTGAGAAAGACAAGACCAGGCAGACCGAGCTTATGCTCGGTAGTGGTCTTACCCTCGAGGTGCCTCACGCCGGCCAACGCGTTGCGTGGGTACTGCTTAACACCAGCCTCGGCGGACGCTCGGTGCTCGATTACACCAGCCTGAGCCCGTGGGCATTGGTGGATCGCAAGCTTCTTATCGTTTTTGGCCCCGCCGGTTCGACAGGCCAGGTCTCAATCGACGGTGAGCACCACACCATCACCGTGCCGACGGGCAAGTCGCCGGTCGTGATCGAAGGCGACCCGTTCCACATCGCTGTCCTCAACCACGAACAGATCGATGCGGCGTACCGATCCAGCGAAGGCCTCATCATTGGCTGTGACGGCATCGATGCCGACGGAAAGCCCAAACCGCTCAAGGGCTGGGGCACGCAGTTCACGATCGGGACCGATGGTCAAGTGACGCGCAAGCGCATCACCGCGCCGACCAAGCCTACCGCGCCGCGCTTGACGCAGTGGCGCACCCTGTCTCTGCGATCACTGGTCTATGGCAGTGACGCGAGCTACCAGGCGATTGATGGACCGGCGTCACTGGGCGAGCTTGGCCAAGCCTATGGCTACGGCTGGTACCGCTTCAATAACAAAAAGGCCGTCACAGGCAAAGTCCTTCCGCACGCTGGCGGTGATCGTCTGCACCTCTACCAGCAGGGCAAACTGGCGGGCCTGCTTGGCACCGGTGAAGGCGCCGAGCCCGGGCCGAAACAACTCAAGCTTACGGGTGACACCGTCGTGCTCGCGGACTGCCTTGGCCGATCAAGCGATGGCCCGGCGCTAGGTACCGACCCCATGGGATTGCCGGACCACCTTTATGCCGTCAAGGCGATCAAGGCAGGCAAGCCCGTTGTCACTAGGCAGCCCGCTGGTGACCCGTTCAGCGTTGTCGGCATGGCCTACCGGCAGCGTGCTGGTGCTCGACCGATGTCTGAGGCAATCACCTGGTCGATCAAGCCCGAGTCGCGCAAGCCGGTGATGCTGGAGATCGATGGGCTGCCGCAACCCTGCGTGATCAGTGTCAATGAGGAGCCGATCAGGTACTACCCCGCCGAGCCAGAAGGCCAGGTCACCCGCCTGCTGCTGGACCCGGCCGAGTTGGAAGCCATGACCGGCGGCAAGAACAGCATCACGCTCGAACTACTTGAGCCCTTGGCCGATGGGGTCAACATCGACAAGCATGTCCGCTTCTATCAGACCACTACAACGGCGACGCCTAAAGAAGGATGGGCCTTCGCACCATGGGTGATCCCATCGACCGACGATGCGGACTGGCGGGATGTGCCAAAGAGCCTTCCAAGCCAGCCGGGGTGGTTCTGCGTGGCCTTCGAGCTCCAATCCACCGAAACCCCGCTCTACCTTGAGCCGAACGGCATGAGCAAGGGCCAACTCGTCCTCAACGGCCACAACGTCGGCCGGTACTGGCAGCAGACACGCGAGGGCAAGATCGTCGGCCCGCAACAGCGATACTTGCTGCCCGCACCTTGGCTCAAGACGGGCGAAGCTAACACGCTAATGCTCTTCGACGAGCATGGCCGAGCACCGGGCAAGTGCAAGCTTGTTTATGAAATGAACTGACCTGGGTCCCGATCCGACCCGCATTGCATCCATGGGTTAGAATCGAACGATGGCCGAATCGCCCCCCACTAGGAAACAAGAGCTTGAAATCGTCGAGCCGGTCGGCGCGCGTGTGCTGATCCGTAAGGACGAGGACAAGAAGCAGACCAAGAGCGGGATCCATCTGCCCGACAAGATCGAGATCCCCACGCTGACCGGGCGGATCGTCGCGGTCTCGGCGGAGGTTGAAAACGACGAGGACTACCCGATCCAGCAGTACGACAAGGTGCTCTTCTCGCCGCAGGACGCGGTGCCTGTAGACTTTGAAGGGGATAATCGCCTGTTCGTTGTGCCGGTCGAGAACATTGTTGCGGTCTTCCGCAAGGCAAAGTGAGGCGCGCGTGTCGGACCCGATGCTGATCGAGCCGGTCAAGCCCTTTGACCTCGCGCTGTCCCCGCCGGGGAGTAAGAGCCTGACCAATCGGGCGCTGCTGATCGCGGCGCTCGCGGAAGGCGAGACCGTCCTCGACGGCGTCCTCTTCGCTGATGACACCCGGCGCATGCTCGAGGCCCTCAAGGACCTTGGTTTCTTGATCGAGATCAATGAACAAGCCAAACGCGTCAAAGTGCATGGACGCAACGGCAGCATCCTCTCAGACAAAGCAGAGCTCTTCCTGGGCAATGCGGGCACGGCGATGCGATTCCTCACCGCCGCACTCTGCCTCGGGCACGGCACGTACACACTCGACGGTATTGCGCGCATGCGTGAGCGCCCGATCGGCGAACTCGTCGAGCCGCTGCGGCAATGCGGCGCGGAGATCGAGTACCTCGGCGAAGAGGGCTTCCCCCCGCTGAAGATCACGGACGGCCCTTACTTCGAAGGCGGCTTCATTACGCTTAAGCCGACACTGAGCTCGCAGTTCGTCTCGGCCCTGCTCCTCGCCGGGCCTTGCACGCCGCGCGGGATCACGCTCACGTTCGATGGGCCGGTGACCTCACTGCCCTACATCAAGATGACGCTGAAGCTGATGAAGCACTTCGGCGTCGGCCACGAATGGGGCGGGCCGAAGAAAAACGCGGTACGCGTCACCGCCGCCGAGTACAGGGCCAAGCCGTACACGATCGAGCCGGACGCCAGCAACGCGTCGTACTTCCTCGCCGCCGCCGCCGCCGTTCCCGGCTCGCGCTGCACCATCGAACACCTCGGTAGCGAGTCCATGCAAGGCGACGCCGAGTTCTGCAGCATCCTCGGCCTCATGGGCTGTTCGGTCGAGCAGAAGACCCATACTACAACCGTCGGCGCACCCCCGTCCGGCAGGCTCAAGGGCGTCGATGTCAGGCTCAATCAGATGCCCGACATGGCCCAGACCCTCGCCGCGCTGGCCATCCTCGCCGACGGGCCGACACGCATCCGGAAGGTGGGCAACCTGCGGATCAAGGAGACCGACCGGATGGAGGCGGTCCGTGTGGAACTCTCCAAGCTCGGCGCAACCGTAAGCATCGATGGCGACGACATCTACATTACCCCGCCAGCGGGTAATGCCATCACGCCCACATCCGTCGATACCTATGATGACCACCGCATGGCGATGGCGTTCAGCGTCATTGGGCTTGCCACTCCGCCGAACACCGTCACCATCAACGACCCCGACTGCGTTAACAAGACCTATCCCAACTACTGGGACGACCTGCAAAAACTACACGACGCCGCGATCGCCCCTGCATAATCGTAGGATTGAACCAAAGGCCTGCCTTGCACCACGACCCGTCCATCAAGCTATCGCTTCCCCACCGCATCCGCTTCACGAGGCATGCGTTTGACATCGACAACATAACGCTTGCTGACGTGTTCGAAGTGAACGGACAATCCGTTCAGAAAGTGCTCGTCGCCGTAGACCAAGGGATCGTTGAAGCGTTGCCCGGTTTGCAGCAGCAGATCGAGGACTATTTTGCCGAGCACGCCGAGCAGTTGCCTAAGCTCGTCGGCTTCCGCGCGGTGGCGGGCGGCGAACAGTGCAAGAACGACCTGAGCAACCTCGAAACGTTCTTGGGCGAAGTCGATAAGCACCACATCGACCGGCACAGCTACATCCTCGTCATCGGCGGCGGCGCCGTCCTCGACATGGTCGGCTTCGCGGCGGCCGTTGCGCACCGCGGCATCCGCCTGGTCCGCATGCCCACCACGACGCTCGCGCAGGCTGACTCAGGTGTAGGCGTGAAGAACAGCGTCAACATGTTCGGCAAGAAGAACTTCATCGGCAGCTTTGCTGTGCCTTGGGCCGTGGTCAACGACTTGAACATGTTGGACACGCTCGACGACCGCGAGTGGCGCAGCGGGCTAAGCGAAGCGGTGAAAGTCGGCCTTCTTAAGGACGCGGGGCTCTACCGTCTGATCAGCCGCCGCGCCGCGATGCTGGGCCAACGCGACCGGGCCCTGGCCGACGATGTCATCCAACGCTCCGCGCACCTGCACCTGGACCATATCGCTCACGGCGGCGACCCGTTCGAGATGACGACCGCCCGCCCCCTTGACTTCGGCCACTGGTCCGGGCACAAGCTCGAGCAGCTCACCGACTTCGCCATCAAGCACGGCGAGGGTGTTGCTCTCGGCCTGGCGCTGGACGTGACCTACTGCGAGCTGATGGGGATGCTCGCCCCGGAAGTCGCCGCAGACATCCGAAGCACGCTGGAGACACTGGGTTTCGACCTATATCACCCCGCGATGGATGATGCCGACGCCCTGCTCGCCGGCCTCGACGAGTTCCGCGAGCACCTCGGCGGACAACTCACCATCACTCTGATTGAAGGTGTCGGCAAGCCCGCCAACGTCCACACCATCGATCGTGACACGATGACCACAGCCATTGGCCGGCTGCGCGAGATCACGCAGGCCGCACCCGTCGGCTAAACTGCTCAGTCCACTATGGCCGAGCCCAACGACCAACCCACCTGCCCGATGCCACGCGAGAAAGTCGTGGACCGCTACTTCATGGAGCACCGTGCGAAGCTGCTTGATGTCGCCGCGTTTCTCGATCGCATCGATCGTTCCGAGGCACCTCCAGACGCGGATGAAGACTTCCGCGTGGAGGCGCTTCAGCGTGCCATTGCCCTGCTCATCGACGAGAAAGGCGAGCGTGCCAAACGCGTCCTCGAACTCTTCAGCGACCCGAGCGAGACACCGATCGACAAGGCACCCATGAAAGGCGCCGACGGCGCCTACAAGGCTGACGGATGAAATACATCGACCCCCACGTCCACATGGTCAGCCGGACCACCGACGACTACCAGCGCATGGCGTTAGCGGGCTGTGTCGCGATCACCGAGCCGGCCTTCTGGGCGGGGTTCGATCGCTCGTCGCCGCAAGGCTTCTACGACTACTACAAGCAGCTCACCGACACCGAGCCCAAGCGTGCCGCGCAGTTCGGCATCGCCCACCACTGCTGGCTTTGCATCAACCCCAAGGAAGCCGAGGACCCCGGCTTCGCCCGCGAGGTCATCGGCCTGATCCCAGAGTTCATCAACAAGCCCAACGTCCTTGGCATCGGCGAGATCGGGCTGAACAAAAACTCCAAGAACGAACTCGAGATCCTCGAGCTGCAGATCGACCTCGCCGCGAAGCTCAACCAGCTCATCCTTGTGCACACCCCGCACCTCGAGGACAAGCTCAAGGGCACCAAACTGATCATGGACGCGATCAAGAACCACGGCAGCATCGACCCGGGCCGAGTCCTGATCGACCACGTCGAAGAGCACACCTACGAGGCGGTGCTCGACCGCGGCCACTGGGCGGGTATGACGCTGTACCCCGACTCGAAGATGACCCCGCAGCGGGCCGCCGACATCGTCGAGATGAGCGGGACCGAGCGGCTGTGGATCAACTCCGCTGGCGACTGGGGCTGCTCCGACCCGCTGGCCGTGCCCAAGTGCCAGCAGGAGATGAAGATGCGTGGCCACGACATGCAAACCATCGAGCGCATCAGCTACGACAACCCGCTGAAGTTCTTGTCGCAGTCGGGTCGATTCAAAACGTCGGAATGATTGAACCGCGGAGGCGCGGAGGGGGGGGGGGGGGGGGGGGGAGAGGTAAAAAAGACACACCGCCCCCCCGCCCCCCCCCGGGGGGGGTGAAAAAAATATTAGTTGGAGAGCGCCCCCCCACACCCCCAC
>JBCCYY010000053.1:0-30162 GCA_039188575.1 Planctomycetota bacterium
GCGGGGCGGGGTGTTAGGCGTCGGCTGATCAACGCCGGCGGGGCTTGTCTCGATCGGGTTAAGGTCTTGCGGCATCGTTGCTCCGGTTCTCCGCCGGTAGCACGCCGGCGATCGGGACTCAACGGCTTAAGGCGCGAAGCCGACGTTCTCCAGCTCCGCCGAGACGCACGCGTTGAACACGTTCACAACGTGCTGCCAGCGGACCACGCCCTGGGGCTTGATCTGCACGACGTCGTCGATCGCCATCTGCCCGCCCGACACCCTGCCCTTCATGTAGGTCGCGAGGTCGGTGGCGTTATCGATGCGTTGGCCGTTGACAAGGATGGCGTAGGTCACGCCGTCGTCGGCGGAGGTCAGGTCGATATTGGTCGGCGGGTCGAGCTGGTCTTCGGGGCGGTCCTGGGCCGAGTTGCCGGGCATCGTCGCGAGCAGCGCGCCCTCGTCGATCGTGAAGTTCGCGGTGATCACGAAGTAGATCAGCAGCAGGAAGACGACGTCGATCATCGAGGTCATCTGCAGCTGCATATCTTCGCCGCCAACGCCTTTCTTGCGTTTCTTGCGGGTCGAGACGTGGTGCGGCAGCTGCTCCTCGGGGATCTCGATCTCAGGCGTCTCGGGGTTGCCGGCGTTCGGGCTGTCTGGGCGTTCGGCCATGTTCGTTGCGTTTCCGTCTACTGATCGATTGCGTCTTGGTTTAGTCGTCGCCCTGGTACGCGACCAGGTGCACGGGCGTCGCTGCGGCAAGGTCTCCGCCGAGCTCTTCGGCCATTGCCAACTGAAGGTTCGTCATCACCGGCAGGACCTGGGCGTAGTACACCGCAGCGTCCACACGCAGCTGGATAATCGGCGGCTGCTCCGGCCCCATCATCCTGGCGCGGATCATCTTCTTAGTGAACTCGCGGAACTCGACCATCGCCTCTTCTTCGCCGATCTTCCACTTGTTGTGCTGGCCAATCTGGACAAACTCCGCCTGGCCGGGACGGGAGAGGACTTCGATCTCGGACTTGCCCGGGCCGAGCTCGTCTTCGAACTCCGCCTCGGGGATGATGTTGATAGTTACGCGCCGCTCACCCTCGGGCGGGTAGACGAGCGGGTTGTCCAGGTCCGGGAGCTGGATCGGTGGGTTCTCGTCGGTGACGATATTCATCACCAGCATGAAGAACACGATCAGCAGGAAGACCACGTCGATCAGCGTCGTGATGTTCAGCTTAGGCTCAACAGGCCCTCGTCTGGTGACTTGTGACATGGTCTAGTTCCTGGGTTAAAAACACTGCTGCATGAAGCGTGGCGGTTTCGGCACACGTCCAACCATTTCATCAAGCCGGCTTATCCGGCCTTGAAGAAGACGACGAGGTGCTGGGCTTCTTCTTCTTGCCGCTGGGCTTGAAGGGGGTTATCAGCTCTTCGACGATCAGCAGGCCTTCAGCGCAGTGGGCGTCGACCTTGTTCCGGATGAGGGAATAAGCGGTCAACGCGGGGATCGCGACGACCAGGCCCCAGAAGGTGGTGACCAACGCGGTGGAGATACCGCCGGCCAGTTCCGCCGGGTCGGCCGAGCCGCCGCCTTCGACCAGCTTCTGGAAGGCGACGATCATACCGAAGACCGTACCGAACAGGCCGATCATCGGGGACACATTGCCCATGACGTTGAGGTACTCGATCGGGCGGAGCATCTTGACCGCCTCGGCATCGCCTGATTCTTCCACGGCACGCTCCATCGCGGAATAGCCATTGGCCGCTTCGCTCAGGGCTGCGCTTGCGACCTTGCCGAGGTACGACTCTTCCTCTTCCGCGAACTCGATCGCCTCGCGGTACTTCTTCTCGGAGAGCAGCTGCTCGATCTCGTCGCGGGTCTCCTCGGGGATGACCTGGTTCTCGCGGAACTTGAAGATCAGCATGAGGGTAAAGCCCATCACCACCGCGGACATGAGGAGCAGCAGCATGGTGATCAGGTTACCCAGCAGCGGGCTGGAGTTGGACCAGATGAAGGCCTGGAACCAGTTCATCGTGGTCGAGGATTCTTCATCCTGCGCCGACGCCATAGCGGGCCAGAGGGCTGCGATCAGGGCGGCGGCGGAGTATTTCAAGGTCGAGGGCATGGTCGGGCGTTCCTGGGGGTCGTTTATGGCGTGACGGGCTAAGGTTTCGATATCGTAACGTCACTGCCGGAGTTGTGGCGTATCGGGCGTCTTGCCGGGATTGGCGTCGGCATCGTGCCGGCGGGTCGGTTCGTCAGGCCGGCAAGGTGGGCTTGGGGCCGGCCTGTGGTTAGGCGGGGTCAGGGCTGGTCGTCTTGGGGGAGCTCTTCTCCGATGATCTGGTAATAGCGTTTGCGGTACTCGGGATACACCTGGGCGTCGTCTATGACAAGGTGTACGCCGCCGCCTTCATCACCGCCAAAAAGAATGCGGTTGTAGATATCTTCTCGCTCGATCTGCTTGTGAACGTAGGCAACTTCAAGCCGGGCGGGTGTGACCAGCGGGTGGGTTTGGCCGGCACGGTCGAAATGGATCACGATCCGCATGAAGGTCAGGCCCGCATCGCGGTACATGTCCTTGTTTTCAGACTGGTCGGCGAGCATGAGCTGGGCGATGCCCTTGAGAAAGAGTTTCTCGGGCAGGTCGCCGGGGTTACTCAGCCAGGGCTTGATCGCGTCGAGGGTCCCCTTCGCATCGCCCTTGGCCAGCAGGTCGATCGCGTCCCACTTGCCCTCGGGCTCGTTCTTGCGCTCGAGCATCTTCCAGACCGTGTCGGGCATGATGACCTTGGATTCGGCGCGGGCCTGGTTGGCCTTCGCCTCTTGCTTGCCGACCGCGTCATCGACCTCGGGCAGAGGCGCATCATCGCCGATGACCTGGCGGTGGTACGCCCGAAGGAGCCTACGCTGCTCACCCTCGGACTCACGCACAACAGCCATGATCTGCTCGCCGATACGCTCCCGCTGGTTGTCGTCCGCTTCCTCCAGCGACGCCACCGGCGCCTTAGAGAGGAAGTGCGGGTCAGCGCCCTCTGCGGCGAGCTTGGAGTAGATCGCCGCGGCGTCGACGGGCTCGCCACGCTGGTCATAGACCTGCACCAAGAAGTAGCCGGCGTAGTGCTTGATCCATGCAACCCGTGCGCCGCTCCAGACGTTCTCAAGCGAGCGCTGGGCAGCTCGCAGCTCGTCGGCCTTGATCGCATCGAGGCCGGCCTTGAACTCGGGCACGGCATCAATGGAGAGTGTCACCACATCAGCAAGGTCTACCGCACGGTCGCCTGCGGCGGTACGGTACTTCAGCTTGCCTTCCTCGACACCGATCAGCGTCACGCCGTCGATCAGCGGGAAGCCCTCGCGTTGCAGCGAGTCGGCAGGGCCTGGCAGCGCGATAAGGATAACGAGGGCGAGGACGAGACTGCGGACCGGTTGTGTTTTCTTCATCAATCGTCTGAGCATACGGTCTGAGCTCCACCCCCGGGATGTCTTAGCCTCGGCTTATCGCCTTCAGGTTATCTGAGGTTCAGGTCGCGGGCGCCGATGAACTTGTAGTTACCGCCGGTGTCGTCGGCAATCAACTGTAGCGTGCCGGTCAGACCCGCACGGACTAGCGGGTCTTCGTAAAGGAACTGGATCGTGTTGAACTTGGCCGGGGGCTTGGCCTTATTAGCCTTGCGGATCGCGTCCATCAGATCGTCCTGGAAGATCTCATGCTGGGTCGCGCCCTGGCCGCCGCCGGTCAGGTTGTCCGACAACAGGAAGACCAGCTGCGGCTTGTAGCTCAGGCCACGGAGGATCGCGGCTTCCACGTTCTGGCTGCCACGGCCACCGGTCTGAAACTTGAAGTTCTCAAGCGAGACCCACTCGCGGATGTCTTCTTTGAACTTGGGTGTACATGCACGCAGGCCCTTGACGCCGCCTCCGCCGGGCACTTCATAAACGCCTTCACCACTGAACATGATGATGGTGATATTCTGCGCGGGCTTGAGTTCATTGACGACTCGCTTTAGTTCGTTGACGACGAAGGGCAGCACATCAACCATCGAGCCGGAGGCGTCTACGATGAAAGCGATGTTGCGGGCGTTGCCACCGTTGCCGAAAACATCGGCACCGAAGTCGCCGTTGCCTGTGGTATTACCCAGCGGCCCGCCTGTCTGGCCGCCGGCGTAGGTCAGACCAACCAGCGTCGTGGGGATCGGCGTGTCCGTCACGGTAGGCGTCGGGTCGGTAACCACCGGGTCAACGACCGGCACGGTCATCGGCGTGTCCGCCGACTGCTCCTGGACTTCCTCAATCACCATCGGCGCACCGGGCGATTCGCTGAGCTTGGAGTTCGGGATCACCGGCTGCTCTTCCTCCGCCTTGATGATTGTCTGCCAAACCAGGAAGAAAGCCACGACAATCAACGCAACATGGAAGAGGATCGAGATGCCCCAGGGCATCAACGCGACCAGGGTCTTGCTGATCTCCTCACCCACCGACTCTTCTTCCTCATCGAGGAACTCGTCGTCCAGCTCCGGGTCCGTGGAGGACTGCGGGTTGCTGGGTGGGTTGTCTTTGCTGGATGCGAAGCCTAGGAACATAAGCTAACCCTTCTTTCAATCAATGTCATACCTTTGACGCGATCCACGGAGCGTGGTTCAACAACTTAATTGTAAGGCATGCAACGCTTAAATGCACATTCGATCTGGCGAAATAAGTCGTCCCATTTACCGCAGATGCAGCATCTGCTGGCTGATAAAACGTGGCGCCCCGCCGGTCTCCTCGGCGATCCGATCAAGCGTGCCCTGCAGACCATGCCGGACCAGCGGGTCCTCGTAAAGGAACTGGATCGTATTGATCTTTGTCGGAGGCTTGGCCTTGTTATGTTTGTGGATCATCTCCAGCAGATCGTCCTGCATCAGCTCGTGCTGGGTCGCGCCCTGGCCGCCGCCGGTGAGGTTATCCGACAACAGAATGATGAGCTGGGGCTCGTACGAGAGGGCCCGGGTCATCGCGGCCTTGACGTGGGCGCTACCCCGCCCGCCGGTGTCGTAATTGAAGTTCTCCAGCGTAACCCACTCCTGGACCTGCGCCTTGAACTGGGGCGTCATCGGACGCATGCCTTTGACACCACCGCCGCCAGGAACCTCGTGGACGCCCCCGCCGCTAAAGAAGATGACCGTCGCTTCTTTATAAATCGTCCGGCCGTTCTCAACGCGTGGCTGCATCTTGTTGACTACGCGCTTGAGCTCGTTGATCACGAATGGGAGCACATCCACCATCGAGCCCGAGGCGTCGATGAGGAAGACAACCTCATCCGCGGTGCCACCAAAAATCGGATTCTTGTGCTCACCCTCGTTCGGGCCCTTGAACTTACCGGTCAGATCGCTGAACGACCGACCAGCGAAAGGCTGCGGCGCGGAGAAGTCGTTTCCAATCGTCGTGATATCGACGGGTTCGACCGGCGCAATCTCCACCGCGAATGCCTCGCCACCACCAGTGACGATCTCTTCCGTCGGGTCCTCGGTCGGATCAGTCGTGAAGGTCGTCAGTTCTTTCGCGGTAGACAGGTTTGGTATGACAGGCTGCTCTTCAGGCCCCTTGACAATCGTCTGCCAAACCAGGAAGAACGCGAGCACGATCAGCGCAACGTGCGCGAGGATCGAGATGCCCCAGGGCATCAGCGCGGTGATGGTCGCGCCGATCTCTTCGCGGATGTCAGACGCTTCATCAGAAAGCTCTTCATCCGTGATGGGATCGATTTGATCGTCAGCAGATAAGCCGGTGGTCGCACGTCGGGTCATCGGTTGTCTCCTGTGAAGTATCCGCAGGTAGGCTAAACGGATTACGTTGTATACACAGTAAAAAGGTGGGTTTGTGCATTGAACAGTAAACGCATCGGTATGTAAAGCGCAAAATCAAAAAAGTACGATTTTAGGTCCGCGTAGTAACCCAAACGGATTCAAAAATGGTCTTAACGCGCGTCACGGTAGACATCGGGGCGGAGGTGCTGCAGCACGGGGATTGCGCTGCGTACTTCATCCGCCTTACTTAGGTCGATCGGCGTGACACTGATGCCTGGCGTGTCGTCGTGTTCGACGAGCACATTGCCCCAAGGATCGATGATCGTGCTGTGGCCGTAGGCCTCGAAGCCTTCAGGGAACCGCCCGCACTGCGCGGGCGCAACGATGAAGCAGCCGTTCTCGATCGCTCGGGCGCGCAGGAGCGTCGTCCAGTGCGCCCGACCGGTCGCCTTGGTGAAGTTGGCGGGGACGAAGATGAGCTTTGCACCTCGCATTGCAAGAGCGCGGAACAACTCGCCGAAGCGCAGGTCGTAGCAGATGGTCAAGCCCGCTCTGCAAGCAGGCAGAGCGACGGATTCGACTTGATCGCCAGGTAGATAGCGGTCGGATTCGCGGTCGCCGGTGTCCGCATCGACCGACACATCAAAGAGGTGCACCTTCCGGTACTTCGCAGCGATTTCACCATCGGGCGTGATCAGCACGGAGGTGTTGTAGGTGCGCTGCGCGTCGTCGCTGGTCTCACCGATCGAGCCGAGCAGCAGTGCGACACGCAACTCGCTGGCCAAGGCTATAAACCGCTTGGTTGTTGGCCCGGGGATCGGCTCGGCGGCGTGCAGATACGCGTCCACCCGATCGCCACCGACACGCAGGTGCATCACCTCCGGGAGCGCGATGAGTTCGGCCCCCCGCCCCGCCGCATCACGGACCAAACGCTCGGCCTCTGCGAGGTTCACGGCAACATCGTCTTGGCTGCTGAGTTGGACCAGGCCGATCTTCATTGCCACACCCTATCACTTCGCTGCGGGCTCGATCGGGGGACGCACGGGCGTGCCATCGGACCATGTACCGAGGTCCAGCGCCGCCTCGCCAAACACAAGCCCACGGTGGTCATCGTCCCCGTTCGCCACGGCCTGCAAAGCATCAAACCAGCGCCAGAGCGCATAGTCGAGCGCGTTTGTGCTGCCGCTACCGCGACCGGGCTCGTGTGTCCAAGCGACCGGCACCGAGTGCCCCGCGATCAGCGCGGGTACGCCATGAGTATCCGACCGCAACAGCAGGCGGCGTTTGTCGGCAGCATTTACCTTCTCCGCCGCATCCAGGATCCGCTGGCCGGCCTTGGGGCCGACGATCCAATCGTCCTCCACGTCGACCACCAGCATCAAGGTCCCCTTTGCGATCGTGCTGTGGTCCTGGCTGATCGAAGGCAGCAGCGCACCTAATCCGCTATCGGCCTTCGTGTCGCTGGTCTGCAGGTGCATCAGGGCCTTGGGCACGGGCAGGCCGAAGTGCTCAGGCCTTGCCGCGAGGTTGGCGATGATGGTCCCGCCGAGCGAGTGGCCGATCATGGCCAGTCGGTCTGGATCAGCCTCAACATGATCCATACCATCACACTTAGTAATCGCTGAACGCGCGGCCTTCGCGGCTTCGGTTGTAAACGTCTTGGGGTCCACGATGCCGTGCGCCTGGTATCTGGGGAAGACGACGATATTGCCGCGTTTGACCAGGTGGTGGATCCACGACTGATAGCCGGCGTAGTGAGGCAGATTAAGGCCGTGCAGGAACAGTACGACGGGCAGCGGTTTCTCAGAACGTTTCCTGGGCTCAAGAATCCAGTAGGCCTCGGCACCCTCGCCGTACGCCGTCACGCGCACATCCATAAAGGCGTAGTCCCTGCCACCAAAACCGACGGCGGGCTGTCCCGGGGGCTTGGCCTTCGGCTGCCCGTATGTGGTGAGCGGGCCGATCGCGATAACCACCGCAAGCCAAATACTCCCTAACTGGAGCCAGTCCGCAAACCTCATTGAGGTATCTTAAGCAGTCGATCACCACCTCGCCTGTCTCATGGAGACCAGCTATGCCGCAACTACCCCGTCTCGTCGCACTCGTGCTCGCCATCAGCCTCTTCACCGCCTGCACCACCACCACCGATCAAGGAGGCGACGTGTCCTCAACCTACGGTACCCTCCCCGACGGCCAAACCGCCAAGCTCTACACACTCACCAACGCCAACGGCCTGACCGCCACGCTCACCGACTTCGGCGCGACCCTTGTTAGCCTCGAAACCCCGGACCGTGATGGCAACCTTGCCGACATCACCGTCGGCTACGACACACTCGACGGCTGGGCCAACGACGGCAGCTACATGGGCGCAACCGTCGGCCGGTACGGTAACCGTATCGCGAATGGCAAGTTCACCCTCGACGAAACCGAGTACACCCTCGCGCAGAACAACAACCCCAACCACCTGCACGGCGGAAACATCGGCTTCAATAAAAAGCTCTGGCAGGCTGAGCTTCTTAATATCAACTACGGCGAGGGAATCCGCTTCACCCTTATCAGCCCCGACGCTGATGAGGGCTACCCTGGCGAGTTGACCTGCGCCGTCGACTACCTGCTGACGAATCAAGACCAGTTGATCATCGTCTTCTCGGCTACAACCACTGCGCCGACCGTCGTCAACCTCGTGCACCACACCTACTGGAACCTCACCGGCGACCCGAGCCGGACCATCCTTGACCACAAGCTCATGCTGCTCGCGGATGGCTTTGTCCCGACCGATGTGGGCGGCATACCCAACGACGGCATACGGCCCGTCGAAAACACGCCCTTCGACTTCCGCTCGGCTACTGCGATCGGCGAGCGTATCAACGGCAACGATGTGCAGCTGATTAACGGCAAGGGCTACGACCACAGCTGGGCGATCAAAGGCGAGGCAGGCGAGCTGCGCATGGCGGCCGTGGCGTACGACCCGGGCTCGGGCCGGATCATGCAGATTAAGACCGACCAGCCCGCGATCCAGTTCTATACCGGCAACTACATGAACGGGTCCTCAACAGGCAAGGGCGGCGTGCCGCACGAGTACCGCACCGGCTTTTGCCTGGAGACACAGCTCTTCCCGGACTCGCCGAACCAGCCCGGCTTGAGCAACGCGGTGCTGCGTCCCGGCGAGACCTACAAGCACACGATGATCCACATCTTCGCGACAAAGGCGGAGTAAGAACGATTTCGCAGGCGTCGCGAAGCGTCGTGTGCGAATCATTTGAGATGGTTTGAACGGGACGCTTCGCGTCGCCCGTTAAATAGATCCAGCTAAGGCTCGTACTTGGGATTCTTCTCGGTCGGCACCGGGGCGTTGGTCTCTTCCTGCCAAGCCTTAAGCATCCTTTTCAACTCGAGCGTTCGGAAGACTTCGTTTTTCGAGAGGTCGTTCTGTTCGCCGGGGTCGTTTGCGAGGTTGAAGAGCTCGACTTGGCCATTCTCGAAGTACTCGATCAGCTTCCAGTTGCCCGCGCGGATTACGCTGCAAGGCGTCGCGCGCCAGGGCGGGCGCTGGGCCTCGGCACCCTCTCCGCCTGAGTAGCCCTGCAGGTACGCGGGGAAGTGGAAAAAGATCGCTTCACGCCCGAGCTTCGCCTTGGGGTCGCGCAGCACCGGCATCAGCGACACGCCATCGACCGGCTGCGTGGTCGGCAGCTTGCCCCGCCCCGCTTCCGCCAGCGTCGGGAAGAAATCAAGCAGCACGACCGGCTGTTTGGAGCTTGAGCCGGGCTTGGTCACGCCGGGGACCTTCACGATCAAAGGTACCCGGATGCCTCCCTCGTAGAGCATGCCTTTACTGCCGCGCAGCGGGTGCTGGTCGGTGTATGTCCCGTGCCCGCCGTTGTCGGAGGTGAAGATGACGATGGTATTGTCCGAGACGCCATGCGTCTCGAGCGCTTCGAACAACCGGCCGAGGTACTTGTCCATAGCCTCGACCATCGAGGCATACTTCGGGTTGTTGTGGCGCTCGCCCCTCGGCCGCGCTTCAGCACTCTTGAGCTTCTCCGGGTAGGGCTGGATCGGCGTGTGTACGTTATACAGCGTCAGGTAAAGAAAAAACGGTTTGCCCGCATCCTTCTGCTCACCGATGAAGTCCGCCGCCTCGCGCGTCAGGCGTTCGGTGAGGTATTCGCCCTCCGGACCATCCTCTAGATACTTGTTCCTGTACGGGCTGAAGTAGGACCGCGGCGACCCGCCGTGGTGCCCTGCGATATTAAGATCAAAGCCGTGCGCTTCGGGCCCGCCGGATTCTCCTTCGCCTAGATGCCACTTGCCCATACTTGCGGTGGCGTAGCCCGCGCCCTTCAGGACTTCCGCGATGGTGACGAATTTCGTATCGAGTTCGGTCTTATTCTTCGTCGGAATCAGCATGCGACCACTGGCTTTGCCTCGGTCTGAATTACCGACGGTGTAAACCCCAGTGCGCGGGGCGTACATGCCAGACATCAGTGCAGCCCGCGTCGGCGCGCAATTGGCACAGTTGGCGTACGCCGCGCTGAAGACCATCGACTCGCTCGCGAGCTTATCAAGGTTCGGCGTCAGGTAGTAGTCGCTCCCGGTAACACCGAGGTCGGCGTAGCCCAGGTCGTCGGCGATGATGAAGAGGATGTTGGGGCGTTGTGCCGCATCGGCCGACCACCCGATTAGTAGCATTGCAAACATCAGCCGGGATGCAGGAAAGAGAAATAATCGTATAGGGCTCGTTCCTTCCATCGTTTTAGGGGACAGGCTCGTTCGCCGGGCAATTACGCGAGAAACCAAGCTAATTATTGGGTGCTTGCACCTGGATCACATGGAAGTTGCCTGCGTTCGCATGCGCGTAGCGTTTCATGAGAGCAGTAATCCCGCCTGCATTGACCTTCTGACCAGGGTTAGGGAAGTAGATGATGTGTACCGCGACCGGGGCAGTTGAGCAATATAGCCGGGTGGCGTATTCGATCCTGCTCCAGTTCTTGATGTGGCTGCCGTAGGGCGAGCCGTCGGAGAGGAAGTGCACGGTATCCATACCGGGGATATCCATGGCGCGCTCGATCGCGTCGTAGGTCCGTGTACCAAACGTCAGCTCCATGTCATAGGTGAACTGCTGCATCGCGGCCTTGCGGTTCTTAGCCGGGATCATCCCACCGGGCGCGAGGGTTCGGCAGTGACCGCCGAAGTCAACGATGTTGAACTTGACGCGAGTGGGGAACGAGTCGACAACTTCATTGAGCGTCTGCTTGAGCGACTCGATCTGTGCGCCCTCCATCGACTTGGATGCATCCACCGAGAACACCGGCCGATCGCTAATGACCGCGCTCTCATAAAACCCCGCAATCGGAGCAATCTGTACCTTCCAAATCTTGTTCTGGCCCCGCCACTGCCGTGAGGCCTTGACATCGACCTCGAAGCCCTCGCCGTTCAATGCCCACCACTCATCGAATGCCTCAATAGTCAAACCGTCCGGCTGACCCGCGACGATACACAGCAAGGCGTAAAGCGCATCTTGGCGGAACCGACCGGTCTCTTCGTTGTAGCGCTGACGCAGCAGTTTGACCGCGGTCTTGTCGGGATTGAACCCCGCCGCGTTGTAGATCGCGACGCGCACAGGCCAGGGCGTTTCTTCATCCATCGCCTCGATCAGCTTAATCGGTAGGCCTTCGCCGCCAATCCGGCTGAGGGCCCGGGTTGAGTAAACCGCGGTGTGCAGGTCTTGGTCAGTTACAAGTTTCAGCAGCGGGTTGTAGGCACTTTTGAGCCTGGCCTCCCCCGCCGCGCGTATCGCGTAGAGCCGTGGCGTTTGCCTGAGGTCGTAGCTCAGAGCGGGTTTAGCCTTGGCACGCTTAGGCTGACGCGCGATCGCTTTAAGAACCAGTTCCTCATCGATCGGCTGCCCCGTCCCCGCCAGGGCGTACTGCGCCGCCAAGGCGACCGCCTGCTCCTTGTTCTTGGCGTGTGGTCCGATCGCGTCTGCGACCGCCACAAGCCGGTCTGTGCCGACCGATAGAAGCAGGTACTCAAGCGTGACTTTATCTTTTGTATTTTTCAGGAGGTGCTCGACCTGAACCTTGTAGTTGACATGCAGGCGATTATTCGGGGCACCTGCAACCTTCTCGGCTGGGTGCTGCCCGGGGCGCTCCGAGTTCAAGCGCATCGCAGAGGTGGCCGCGAGCATCCTTGCTGCGATCTGCTGATCGGCCGAGGACTTGGATGAAGCAAAGCCCAGGATCAGGTCGGCCGCCTTGGGGCTCAGCGCGGCGTAGGCCAGGGCTTGACTACCGATGTCGGGCCGCTTAGCGATCTGCCGGATCACCTGGGGTGTTTCTTTGTCGAATTCCGCCTTCTCAAAGTATTGCCCCGCCGCCGACACCACCGCGGGCCCGTGCCGCTCGCGCGCGATCAGTTTAGCCAGGGTTTTTGTGCTGACGCCGTTATTGCCCGAGACACAGACGATGACCTCTTTCTGATCCACATCCTTCTGCGCAAGCACCTTGGCGGACCAATCCGCCTGGGCAAAAATCGGGGTAGACGAGCAGAGCAGCAAGCACAGAACCAGCGCGGCCACACAACTATCAAGTCGAATTGAAAGACCTGTATGCATTTAGGAATCTTAATCCATATCCGGGATCGGCCCAACAGACACGAGGCAGGTACTCGGGATAGTACCATCGAGAATCACGGCTCCTGCGAAACAAGGATCTGGAAGCGGCCCGCGTGGGCATTTGCAAAATCGCTGATCTCCTTGGCGAGGGGTCGTTTTGCGATTTGCTCTGGGTTGCCCTTCCGCGCAATCAGCACGACATGCACAGCGATCGGCACGGTCGAACACCTCAGCCGTGTCATATAGTCGACACGCTGCCAGCTGTTGAGCTGGCTGGCGACCGGTTGACCGTCGGAGAGGAAATGCAGCGTATCGACACCGGGGAGGTCCATGGAGACTTCGATAGCTTCGTAGATTCGCGTGCCGAAGGTGAGCTTGGTCTTGTGGAAGAAAGCGCTCAGCACCCGCTCGCGAACCTTTCCGGACAGCATAGCGCCCTTAGCGAGCAGCCGAACATGCCCGCCAAAATCGACGAGGTTGAACTTCATCTCGGCAGGAAGGGTTTCGAAGAGCTCAATCATCTTCTCCTTCATGAGTTCAAGCTGCTGCTCATTGATCGACTTCGAGGCATCCAGCGCGAAAACCAGGTTGTCACTGATTACGGCGGATTCATAAAAGCCCGCGAACGGTTGGACCTCTGCCACGACCATGCTGTTACTACTGCGCCAGGCAAGAGTCGCTTCGGCGTCGGCAACAAAACCCTGCGCCGTCTGACGCCAAGCCAAGAACCCTTCGATCGTTTGATCCTGGGCCTGACCCGCCGCGATCGACAGCAGCGCATAAAGCACATCTTGACGCAGCCGACCTGTTTCGATGTTGAATCGCTCCAATAACGGATCGATCGCAGCGCTGTCAGGGCTCATTCCTACCGCGTCGTAGATCGCGACACGCAGCGGCCAAGGCGATTCCTCGGTGATGGCCCCGAGCAGCCGAACGGCGAGCCCTTCACCACCAATCTGGCCAAGTGCCCGCGCTGCGGCGACGCTGGTGTGTGGGTCACGATCTTCCAGAAGTTGTATCAGGGGATCGATTGCTTCCTGGACCTTCGCCTCACCTGCGGCCTTCACGAGATAAACCAATGCGCTGTGGCGTGGGTTATAGCTAAGCGGGTCTTTCACACGTTTGCGGTCCACTTCCTGGATCGCGGTGACCAGGGCATCCCGGTCAAGCCCACCACCCAGCGCGGCAACAGCAAATCGGGCAGCAGCATCGACCTCCGAGACACGGTGACCGACATAGGACTCCGCCAGATCCTTTAACGCCTCAATACGATCTAACCCGATTGCGAGCAGGCTGCACTCCAGCGTGACCCTGCTCTTGCTCGTCTCACAGAGCTTTCGGATCTGTTCGGTATAGTCGGCTTTGAGCCAAGCGTTTGCGGCTTTGCGATGGTCGGGCTGATCCTGCTCGGCTTCGGCCTTCTTGTCACTGTGGCGCATTGTCGCGATCGTGGCAATGATTCGTGCTGCCATTTGCCGATCGAATTCGTTTCGCGAATCCGTCAGGGCGGCAACATACTCTTGGGCAAGCGGACACATCGCGGCGAAGGCCAAGACCTTATCGCCAATATCGCGCCGCATGACAACCGCTCGGATCGCCACGAAGGATTCAGGAACCCGCTTGAGTTTTTCAAAATAGACGCCAGCAGCTGCAGCGACGGCCGGCCCATGACGCTCATTGTTTGCGAGGTTCAGCAGAATCTCTTCAGTCACCCCATGGCGCGATGCAAGGTTTGCGGCGACTCGCTGTTTATCTTCGGGGTGGCGTTGTTTAATCACCTTCTCAGACCAGTCCGCTTGGGCGCGGGCGGGCTGGGCATAGCCCAAGAGAAGCAAAGCCACACAAAACAGGCTGTAAGAAGCAACTGTGATCCGAGAGTGTGCTGCAGGCATGCCGCTATGATACGCCATGGCCTGAGTGCCACAAAGACTCGCTGTAGAGATCAAGCCGTGAGGCGATCCAACCGGCCTGTTGCGTCGCCGAACTCCGCGACATCGGCATCCACGCGATCGAGCATCGACATGTACAGGTTGCAGAGCGGGGTTTCCTTCTGGTAGTTGATCAGCCGGCCGGTATCGATCGTGCCGTTGGCTGTGCCAGCCATGATGATGGGCAGGTTCTCGTGGTTGTGGCGGTTGCCGTCGCAGATGCCGCTGCCGAAGAGCACCATCGAGTGGTCCAGCAGCGAGCCGCGGCCATCGGGCGTGTCGGCCATCTTCTTGACGAAGCGGGCAAAGCCCTCGGTGTAGTACCGGTCGATCCGGCGGATCTTCTCAACCATCTCTGCGTTGTTGCGGTGGTGGCTAAGCGTGTGGTGGCCCTCGAGGATGTTGAGCTCCTCGAAACGCTTGTTGCTGCCGCCGTTGCCGAGCATAAACGAACTGATCCGTGTGACGTCCATGCGGAACGCGAGGATCATCATGTCGTACATCAGGTCGATACGCTCGGTCAGCGTCGTCGGCGCCTCGGTTGGCGGGGGCGTGTCGGGCATCTCGATGTCATCGCTGGTCTTGGCGAGTTGGACGCGGCGCTCGATCTCGCGGATCGAGGTCTGGAACTCGTCGATCTTGTTGCGGTCGTTCTTGCCGAGCTTGCGCTCGAGCCGCTGCGTGTCGTTCATGACGTAGTCGAGAATGCTCGAGCGTCGGCGGAGGCGGTCCTGCTTCGCTGCCTCGGCCTCGACGTTGCCGATCTCGCCGAACATCCGCTCGAATACCTCGATCGGGTTGGTGATCTTCGGCACGGGCGTATCCTCATCGGCCCACGACACGTTGGCGACATACGCACATGAGTAGCCCGAGTCACAGCGCCCGGCTGAGCGGCCACGCTCCATGCCGATCTCAAGGGACGGCAGGCGGGTGTTCTCGCCGATCTGCTGCGCGGCGAACTGGTCGACACTGACGCCGATACGGATGTCGTTGCCTGAGGTCTTTCGGGCCTGCGCACCGGTGAGGTAGGTGGCGGAGGACCGTGCGTGGTCGCCGGGCCCGTCGCCGTTGGCACGGGCCTTGTCGAGCGTCAGCCCGGTCATCACGTTGACGTGCTGGCGGACGCCTTCGAGCGGCTTGAGGGTCGGGGAGAGCTCGTAGCGTTTGCCCGAGCCGGTCGGCAGCCAGTGCTCGTAGTTCACGCCGTTGGGCGCGAAGATGAAGGCCATGCGTGTCGGGGTGGCCCCGCCAGCGGTAGGCGCGGCGAGCGCGGATGAGGCTGTGCTCATCGCGTCCAGCATCGGCAGCGCCATCGCAACGCCCATGCCCTTTAGCATGGTCCGACGGGACATGGGCCTGGTCTGGCCGGTGATATTAAAGTTGGTCTGGTGGTCTTTGGCGGGCTTGGTCATGGCTGGGTCTCCCTGCCTCGGGCTTTCCGGAACGCGTCACTGAGGACGACGGCCTCGATCAATGATTGCATACGGTAACGGTCGTTTTCAACCTTCTGAACGATTTTTTTGATCGTAGGCCGATCAAAAGGCTCATTCCCACGTCCCACGGCGTAGGTGAGCATCTTCTTGACCAGGTTCTCGACAAAATCCCCCTGCCGGTCGAGCATGACCGCCTTGAGCTCGTTCGGGCCGTTGAACGCGACCCCGCCGGGCAACTGCCCGGAGGCATCGATGGGCTTGCCCTGCTCCAGGTCACGCCAGGCGCCGATCGCGTCGAAATTCTCCATCGCCAGCCCGATCGGGTCCAGCCGCTTGTGACAGACCGCGCAGTTGGGGTCCGCGACATGGGCCGCCAGCTGCTCGCGGAGCGATTTCTCCTCGCCAACCTGCTCGGTCGCGATCTCAAGCGGCGGCACGTCCGGCGGGGGCGGGGGCGGAGCGGTCCCCATCAGCTGGGCGAGCACGTAGTCGCCCCGCTTCACCGGGCTGGTGCGGGTCGCGTGGCTGGTCACGGTCAGCGTAGCCGCCATCGTGAGGACGCCGCCGCGCGGGGAGTCGGCGGGCAGCAGCACGCGCTTGAAGCCATCGCCTTTCACGCCGCGGATGCCGTAATGCTCTGCCAGCGTCTCATTGACAAACGTCCGCTCGCTGTCCAGGAAGTCGATCACACTGCGGTTCTCGCGCAAGATATCTGCAAAGAACAGCTCCGCTTCGCTCCGCATCGCCTCACGCAGCTCGGGGTCGAACGATGGAAACTTGTCCGGGTCCATCTGTAAGCCGTCCAGTTTGCGAAGCAGCAGCCACTGTCCCGCAAAGTTCTCGACCAGCGCGTCCGAGCGCGGGTCCATCAGCATGCGCTGCACCTGCTGCTTGAGGATATCTGGCTTGCGGAGCTGTTTGGCACGGGCGAGATCAAGCAACCGGTCATCGGGCATACTCGACCAGAGGAAGTACGAGAGTCGGGAGGCGAGCTCGTAATCGTTGAGCTCGTAAATGAACTCTGAATCATGCGGCTTGGGGTTCGCAATCGGCCGATAGAGGAAGTTTGGCGAGACCAGAGTCGCGGTCAACGCGAGCTTCACCGCCGAGTCGAAGTCGTCACCCGACCGTCTCGCCTCTCGGTAGAGCCGCAGCAGCGCAGCGACCTCGCCAGTATCGGCCGGCCGCCGAAAGGCGCGCGAGACGAAGCGCTCGATGATCTGCCGAGCCGCCTGCGACTCGGTGATGCGCTTACGGCCCTCTACACCGGGCAGCCGGTTCCCCTTGTCATCGGCGGTGGGCTTGATGAAGAAGACCTCGTCGTAAAGCGATGCCTCCTTGTCGCGGATCGGGCCTGCGACCGTGATCGAATCGATGTAGAGATTTCGGTCCTCTCCATCGATCGCGATATCATTCGTGAACCGCACACTGACAGGTTGTTTGCCACGCTTGACCTCGCCGCGCAGTGTGACGACCTGCGCTTTGTCGCGGCGTTTGGCGGTGATATCCGCTGAGCCGAACCGCGCCTTACCCACCGTGACCGCGATATTTGGGCCGATGCCGTCGGCGCGGTCCCCGCGCGCCTTGACGGTGACCTCGTATTCACCGTCCTCGGGAAACCTGTAGTCACCCCAGACGGTGCCACTGGTCCAGAGTGCCTGCCCGCCGTCCGCGAGTTCGTCGCCGATCACGCTACGCTGGAGGTTGCGGACCGGCCTCGGCTTCGGTTCAGCCCGGCCAACCAGCGACAAATCGATCGCGCGCTCCGCACTCTCCAAAAACTTCTCGAGCTGCAGCGGAGACATCGAAAGCACATCCGCGATGTTGTCGAAGCCGTAGCCGCTATCATCGGTCGGTAACTCTTTGGCAAGGTCGTGCTTAGTGGGGTCGATGCCGAGGAGGTCGCGCATGGTGTTGCGGTACTCGTTGCGGTTCAGCCGGTGGATCGTGTACCAGCCGGGGTCCGGCTCCGCGTCTTCGGGGTAGTACTGTGACGCCTCGGAGACCCACTGCTCGATCGTCAGCCGCTCCTGCGCGGTCGGCTGGGGCTTGTCCTCGGGCGGCATCAGATCCAGGTTCATCACCTCGACTACCGTCTCCCAATCGTCCGCGGCGTTCATGATGGACTTGATGTCGCCGGGCATGTCCAGCGCGACCCCGCCCTTCTTCTTGCCGTCGCCGTGGCACTCGTAGCAGTACTTCTGAATCAGCGGGCGGACGTCTTTGGTGAGGCGCTCTTCGAGCTTTACTGCGAGGGGATCATGCTTGGCTTTCGCCTTCGCTTTGATCGGATCGAGGATCGGTCCCGGAGATGCGCCCTGCGCATCGGGCTGCCAAGCGAATAGCCCGGCCGTCAATGCGATGGCCAAACCAAGCAGGACCAGCGCTGCAACACGCCGAGTTCCTTCACGTTTTTCAATGCGATCACGCATAGGCAACACGAACAGGTAAAAGCGCGACGCGGGGCAGGCACCGCTATTACAACATCGATCTGTTCGGCTGCCAAGGTGAACAAAAAACAGGCCGATGCATAAAAGCGATCGGCCTGTCTCTTGTTGTAGTCTGATATTCTCTGTGGATGGCTTACTCGGCCTTGTCGGCCTTGGCTTCGATCTTCTGGAGGAACGCGAAGCGGCCGTTGGCGTTCCACTCGGTGATGATCAGATTGCCATCGTTGTCGAACGACAGGCCGTGCGGGGCGTTAAAGAAGCCCTCGGTCCAATCCGCGGGGGCCACGCGGTAGTTCGCCCGCTGGCTCTTATTGGGATTGTCACCGAGCACGCTGATGACCTTATTATCCTTGTCGAGCACGACCGCCCGGCCGGCGAGTTCCGCAACCGCGGCAAGATCGCCGTGGAAGACCACCGCGCACGGGCGACGCAGGCCGGTCGTCGTGACCGCGATGAACTCGCCCTCTAGCGTGAACGACTGCAAACGGCCGTTCTCGCGGTCCGCGATCAGGAGTGTCGGCTCATCGCCGCGGTAGTCAACATTGATGCCGTGGCAGGTCTGGAACTGGCCTTCGCCCTTGCCGCGGCCGCCGAACTGCCGGATGAACTTGCCTTCTTTGTCGAACTGGTAGATGAACTGAGAGGCGTAGCCGTCGGCCATGTAGATATCGCCGTCCGGACCGACCGCGACACCGGTCGGGTTGAAACCACCCGCAGGCGACTCCGCTGGTTTGCCCAAGCGCATCACGACCTCGCCATCAAGCGTGAGCTTTACCGCGCCGGCCTTGTTTCGCTGGCCGTTTTGCGCGCCGTAGAGGAAGCCCTTGCCGCCTTCTTCGACGTAGATCAGGCTATGCAGGCCGTGCTCGCCCTTGGCGATACTCTTCTTAACGTTGCCTTCTTTGTCATAGACAAGAATGCCGAAACCGTCTTGGTTAGGAGAGTTGAGCGTGATGTAGATGTTGCCATCCTTATCGACGGCGGCGCTGCCATGAGTCGGGCCAAAGTGCTCGCCGACGGGGACCTTGGCCCAGCCGGGGATCGTTTTATATTGGTGGCTGCCTTGCCCCAGGACGACGGCTTCGGTCAGCGCGCGGCTGGGTCGTTCGCTGTGGCTGTGATGGTGGCCTTCGTGCGCAATCGCCACTGGCGAAACGACAAGGGCAGCGGCGAGGATCAAGCTTCTCATGTTCATGCTCCGAGAGATGGTTTTTGCTATCACTGAGATTATATAAAACCGGTCATCAACATGGCCGGCCTTTAACTGGGTTCTTAGGGTCTGGATAGTGCCTACGCGAACAGCTCTTTCTTCACGTGGCCGTGCACATCGGTCAGGCGGAAGTCTCGGCCCTGGAAGCGGTAGGTCAGGCGCTTGTGATCGATCCCCATGAGGTGCAGGATGCTCGCCTGAAGGTCGTGGATATGGATGGGCGTGTCGGCAACATGGGCGCCCCACTCATCGGTCTCGCCGATGACTGCCCCGCGCTTCACGCCGCCGCCGGCCATAAACATGGTGAAGCAGTTCGGGTGGTGGTCCCGGCCGAGGAAGCCCTTGTTGTTCCGCGCCTCGTTCATGACCGTTCGGCCGAACTCGCCGGACCAGATCACAAGTGTCTCGTCCAGAAGGCCACGGCGTTTAAGGTCGGCGATTAGTGCCGCGACAGGCTGATCGGTTTCTTGCGTTTTGCTAGGCAGCTTGTTGATGATGTCGTCGTTGGGGTTTGTGCCATGAACATCCCAGCCCCAGTCGAACAGCTGCACAAAGCGGACGCCGGCCTCGCTGAGACGACGCGCGAGCAGGCAGTTGTTCGCAAACGATTCCTTGCCCGGCTTAGCGCCGTACATCTCAAGCACCTCGGGCGACTCCCTACGGATATCCATCACCTCGGGCACAGACGTCTGCATCCGGAAGGCCAATTCGTATTGCTCGATCCGCGTCAGCGTCTCGGGGCAGTTGAACTCCTTGGCCTGCTGCTCGTTAATCATGTTGATCGCGTCGATCGTTCGGCGGCGGCTCTTACGATCCACACCCTTCGGATCGCTGACGTGCAGGATCGGGTCGCCTTCGCTTCGGCATTGCACGCCGGCGTGGATCGACGGCAGGAACGCGGAGCCCCAAGCCGCGCCGCCGGCCGAGGGGCTCTTGCCGCCAGACACGAGTACGAGAAATGCGGGCAGGTTGTCCGTCTCGCTGCCGAGGCCATAGGTCAGCCAGGACCCCATCGACGGCCGACCGTTCAGGAAGTGCCCGGTGTGCAGCGCGAGCTGTGCCGGCGCGTGGTTGAACTGCTCGGTGTAGAGCGACTTCACGACGCAAAGATCGTCCGCCACCGTCTTGAGGTTCGGAAGGAGCTCACTCATCCACATGCCGGACTGACCGACTTTTTCAAACTTGTATGGCGTGCCCAGCACCTTCGCGTTCGGCTTCACGAACGCGGACCGGCTGGCGTAAACCTCCTTCGGCGCGACCTCGCCGTGCCGCTTGTTGAGCAGCGGCTTGTAGTCAAACAGGTCGTGGTGCGGCGGGGACCCTGCCATGTGCAGGTAGATGATCCGCTTGGCCCGGGGGGCAAAGTGCGTCGCGGCCTGGGTGATCTGCTCCTCGGTCGGGCCTGTCGGCGCACCAAACGCGTTGTCGGTCAGCAGGCCCGCCAGCGCCGCAGCGCCGAAACTCTTCGTTGCTTTGCCCAGGAAGTGTCGCCGCGTAATCGCCTGAACGCGTTCCTGGTGCAGCACGGGGTTGACATAGTCCTTGCTCATGACGGTCCGATCCTTACGGCTTGTTGATCAATTCATCCAGGTTCAAGAGCACATTGCCCACCAGCGTCATCGCGGCCGCCTCAGCGACATCCATCCCCTCTGGCAGCTCAGGCGACGGGCCCACTGCGGTATGCTTCGCGGCATCGAGGTTCTCCCGATAATCGGTCAACGATTGCGTATACACCTCGCGGAGCGCGTCAAGCTCGATCTCGCTGGGTTCGCGCTGGAGTGCGAGCCACATGCCATGATGCAGCTTTTCGTCAAGTTGTTCACCACCTTCGGCGAGGATGCGTCGGCCGAGCATCTGTGCGGCCTCGAAGAAGGCGGTGTCGTTCAAGGTGACAAAGGCCTGCAGCGGTGTGTTCGTCCGCGAGCGTTTGGCGGTGCAGATATCGCGAGCCGGTGCGTCGAAGGCAGCGAACGAAGCGTAGTGCGACCCACGACGCCAGAACGTGTACACACCGCGGCGGTACAGGTCAGCGCCCTTGCTCTCGGCCTGCCTGAAACCATTGAATGCCTGGGCGAGTACGCCATCGGGCAGATAAGGCGTCACCGAGGGCCCGCCGATGCGGTCCTGATTGAGGATGCCGGCGATCGCAAGCGCCTGATCTCGGATCTGCTCGGCGGTGAGTCGCAGCCGGGGGCCACGCGACATCAGGCGGTTGAACGGATCGACCTCCAGCTTCTCAGCGACGTGCAGCGAGCTCTGACGGTACGCGGAGGACATCACGATCATCTTGATGAACGACTTGGTCGACCACTTGAGATCCTGTTGGTAAGTCACCGCAAGATAGTCGAGCAGGTCCTTGTCGCTGGGGTAGCTGCCCTGGAAGCCGAAGTCTTCGGTGGTCTCGACCAAGCCGATCCCCCAGATCTGCTCCCATATACGATTGGCCTGAACGCGAGCGGTCAGCGGGTTGTCGTCGTGGACCAGCCACTTTGCAAGGCCCAGGCGGTTCTTGGGGTATTCCTCGGGGAAGGGATTGAATACCGCGGGCGTGTCAGGCTCGATGATGCCGCCATCCTTGTCCGGCGCGAGAAAGCTACCGCCCTTGAAGAGGTACGTTTCACGCTGACGGGCTTTGGGTAGATCTTGCATGATCGGCGTGGTTGGTACACGAGTCATGTAGTCAGCGAGTTTTTTATCCGCATCGATCACACGCTCCTGTTCTACCGAAGGCTTCGACTGGCCGTTTTTCTTCTCCCCCTGAGCCATAAACGGCTTCTGCCCTGCTGATTCGAGCGCTTCACGCGCTTCGGCAGCCTGTCTCTCCAGCTTTTCGATCTCAAGACCCTGTTGCGAGGTTGGTGCTTTGATGTATGGTCGCTCATCTCCTCGGTCTGTATCCTGGCTCTGATTGAAGAAAGCGAACATTGCGAAGTATTCATCATGGTAAATCGGGTCATACTTATGGGTATGGCATTGCACACAAGCCATGGTGATACCCATCCACACTTCGCCTGTCGTGTTGACACGGTCGATCACAGCGGCGACACGGAACTCCTCATCATCCGTACCACCTTCTGTGTTGGTCATCGTGTTGCGGTGGAAGCCGGTCGCGATCAGTTGATCCATCGTTGGTGATGGGAGCAGATCGCCTGCGATCTGCTCGATCGTGAACCGGTCAAAGGGCAGGTCGCGGTTATAGGCGCTGATGACCCAGTCGCGGAACCGCCAAATTGTGCGCGGCCGGTCCTCGGAGAAGCCCTGGCTGTCGGCGTAGCGGGCTTTATCGAGCCATTGCCGAGCCCAGTGTTCGCCAAATTGTGGCTTGGCGAGCAGTTCATCAACGACACGCTCATACGCATCGGGAGACGGATCGTTAATAAAAGCCTTGGCTTGCTCAGGCGTCGGAGGCAGGCCGATCAGGTCTAGGTACACCCGGCGGATCAGGCGGCTGCGGTCGGCTGGTTTGTTCGGCTCAAGGCCCTGCTCGGCTAGCTTGGCAAAGATGAACCGATCGATATCGCTGGTAGCCCAGCCTTTGTCCTCGACATCGGGTGCCTCGGGCTTCACCGGCTTCACAAACGACCAGTGATCGGTGTATTCGGCACCCTCCGCGATCCAACGCTTCAGCGTCTCAACCTGCTCGGGTTTAAGCTGCGGCTTGACCGAATCCAGCGGCGGCATCCGGCGTGACGCCTTATCGGTGACCAGCACATCGATCACGGGGCTGGCGTCCGGGTCGCCCGGAATGATCATCTCCCAATCGACCGCCTCTTCGCGGATGTCAAGCCGGAAACCGGCACGCTTCGCTTCTGCGGAGTCCTGGTCTGGCCCGTGACAAAGATAGCAGTGGTTCGAAAGGATCGGCAGGACCTCACGCGCGAAGTCAACCTTTTCCACGCTACCTGCAATACCGGGTTCATCCACGACGAAGCTGATCTCGGCATCATTCCCGCCTTCCACTGGCATTTCATACGAAACACGATCGCCACAGCCAGCGGCCGACAGCAAGATCGGGAGCAGAAACAGCAATGCCAGCGTGCGGATTAAGGCCATCATTATGTCGGGTCCAACAAGTCGTTGCGAAAGCATAGACAAAAGCAGTTTATCGTTGCGGCTCGATTGTGAATGGTTTTTTCAGACTGACGGGATTCTCAAAACATATATATTTTTACGTATCTGGCAGTAATGTCTTGCTATCAAACGCTATCTTATACCAAATGAGACCCTTTATTGATCCGATGATTACGATTTAGCATGCATAATTTTGCATCCATCTCGACGGGCCGATCGCAAATCCAGACGCTGGAGCTATTCAGGCTCTGGGATGTCGATGAGGACGACGCCTACCAGATCAAACGCATCTGGGACGGCTGGGAAGGCCCAAACAGCACGATGCCCACCAAAGGCCGTGACGGGCTTTGCGCAGTGCGGACGGTCCGGGGCGAGGGCTGGCTCGAGACCAACGACAAAACGCGACGCATGCTTGGGCCAGACTCCCTAGCGATCTTCCCCTGGAGCGACTTGGCGGGATGGGGCACGAGCGGGTCATCCTGGCGGTTCTACTGGTTCGAATTTTATACCGACAAGGTGGATGCTCTGATCCTGAGCGAGCCGGTGGCGATCCCTGTCACGGTACGCGAGCGAGAGGAGATCAGCTCGATCCAGACAACGATCCGCAGCCCTCTTGAACCGTCACGTCGAGGCGCATCAGCCCGGTTTGCATCGCAGCTGTACCAGTGGCTCGATCAGGCAGAGACCGACGGTGCCACCCACAGGCGTCACGCTGGCATCGAGCAGGCCATCGACCTCATGCACAGCAGTGTTGATTGTCAGCTGAGCGTCGCGGAGATGGCCAGGCAGGCCGGGCTGGGGCAACGCGCTTTCACCAACATTTTTGAACAGGTCACTGGCCAGACACCAAAGCGGTATCACCTCAACCTCCGGCTTGAGGCGGCGCGGGCGATGCTGCTATCTGGCCGTATGAACGTGAAACAGGCCGCCGAGCAACTCGGGTTTAGCAGCCCTTTCTACCTTTCTAAGCTCTACAACAAGCGATACGGCCACCCTCCTTCAAAGGCACACTAAAAAACGCCGCGACTCAGATCGCGGCGTATGAGGAATCGTTTGGACGTGTGCAAGATGTTCACTTGCTGATGCGGGCGTTGGTCACCCGGCGGACGAGGTCGGCGGTCGAGTCGGCCATCAGCTTTGACATGATGTGTGCGCGGTGGACCTTGATGGTCTCAATCGAGCGGTGCATCTTGGCCGCAATCTGTTTGTTGGTTAGGCCGCTGACGATCTCGTCGAGGACCTCGTTCTCACGCGGCGTGAGGTTGTCCAAGCGGGCAAGGGTTTCCGAACGCTCGGCACGGTCGGGCGCATTCTTGCGTGCCTCCTCAAGGACGTACTCGATCGTCTCTGGGAGCCGCGGAGTGGCGATATCGTCTTTCACGAGGTAGGCGTTGGCACCGGCACGGGTGATCTCGGCAGCGAGGTACTCGTCGCCTTGTCCGGTGAGCACGATCACCGGCTGAAGCAGACCGAGCTTCCGCATCTCACGGATAACCTCCAGACCGGTGGTGGTAGAAAGGCGGTAGTCGAGAAAGATGACCGCGGGGTTGATCTCTTTGACCCTTGCAATGGCGTTGTCGGCATCGACCTCCGAGCTGAGCTCGTACGGACCGTCGGGCAGCTCGGCGAGGCGCTCGCGCAGGAGCACGATGTCGTCCTCGTTGTCATCAATCATTAGAACTGGGGTGCTGTTGGGCATAGCTATCGCCGGTTATCCGTAGGGGATGGAATTGACAGGATGATACGCCAAAGCTTGATCTGCAAGCAACTACAAAATAACCGGCTCTCCGGAAAGCGTCGACAAAGACACGAAAAACACCTCGCTGGCGAGGGCTAATTCTTGGTGTGCAAAGATAAACCGGAAGAAAGCCTGGCTACTTAGGATGGTCAACTCCCCACCGATCCAGCACGCTGCAAGCCAACTCGCGTAAGCCCTTGAATTCGACAGGCTTTCGGAAGTAGTCTTTAGCTCCGCCCTCGGTTGCTCGACGCACATCCTCCGGCTGGTCACTCGTGGTTAGCATCACCACGGGGATATCCCTCAGCGAGGGATCTGACTGAACCCATTCGAGCACATCAAAGCCACTAAAACGCGGCATATTGATATCCAGCAGCACGACATCAGGGCGATTGCCATCCTCACGAAGGAAACTCATGGCCTCTTCACCATCAGAGATCGCATCAAGCCGGTGGGCAACACCCGACTCACGGAATGCTTCACGAACAAGAAAAATGTCGTCATCACTGTCGTCGACGAGCAGGATCCTTGTTTCGGGTTGTTTAGGCATACTACTGGCCTCCTATCCGCACTCCACATGCAATTATTATGTATTGCATTATTGCCTGATACTTGGGTGCCGCCATAGCGAGTAAACGTTAAATGACTGTTTTTTTAGCTAAATAACGGATTGTGCTTAACGAAAGTGGGAGGTAGTCAAGGCTGATTTACCCACCTTTATGTAACGACATATAAATAGCCTGGTAGGGTGGAGTACGAAATTTCAACTATTTGTTCTATCGATACACGAATGGTAACCCCTCGAATCTTCTCGATGGAAACTTCGTGCCGAGACACAAAACGTGCAAGAAAGATTTGATTGTTCACCTAGAACGCGAGGATAAATCGCGCCCCACCGCCTTCACGATCTTCGACCCAGACACGGCCGCCGTACCGCTCCGCAACCTGCGCGACGATCGCTAAGCCCGCACCCGTGCCCGGCACGTCTCGGCTAACGCCGCGCTGGAACAGACCAAAGATACGCTCGCGCTGGTGCTCTTCGACACCCGGCCCGCGGTCTTCAATCACGAGCCCAATGGCTGCACGCGGCGGGCCATCTGCCGGATCGTTATCGGACTTGGCAAAATGCTTATCGAACGCGCAGATGGTGACCTGGGGCGCCTGCCCCTGTTTGGTGAACTTCAATGCATTTGACACAAGATTGAAGATCGCCTGTCGAAGCCAGAACGGGTCCGCCTCGATCGAAGGAAGCTCGCCATGGACATCGATAGCTGCTTTCGTCTGATCGATCGTAGGCTGTAGGTCGCTGAGGACTTCCTTGACGATTTTATCGCTGTCAACCTGCCCTGTTGCGGGATCGGCCCGTTGAGCACGCGACAGGGTCAGCACATCCGAGAGCAGTTGGTCCAGCCGCTCCGCGCCGCGCACAACCCGGCCAAGCATGTCTTTGCTCGATTCCTGCAGGCCTTCATATTCACGCTCAACCACAAGACCCGAGAAGTTGCGGATCGCCCGAAGCGGTTCACGCAGATCATGGGAGATCACGTAAAGAAGCGCCTTGAGGTCTTTGTTTCGCTGGGCTAGTTCGCGTTGGACATCGACGACATCACTTAGGTCTACAGCAGACCCGCCGACGTAGCTTTCGCCCTTGACATCGGTGTAGACAAACCGCGTGACGAGCAGCGGGATCACCCGGCCGCGCATCGGCAGTTCGACGTGGATCGATTGCGCCTCCTGCCCGCCCTCGGCCGAACGGGCGTCCTGGTGAGAGATCGAGTCGAGGACCTGCCCCGCCCCCTCGGGCAGCACGTGTTCGGGTTTGCGCCCGACGCATTGGTCGGCCTTGACGCCGAGCATCTGCTCAAACGCCGGGTTGATGAAGACGTAGCAGCCGTCGCTGTCCACCGCCCACTTGATCGCGGGCGAGTTGCGCATGAACGCGCTGAAGCGCACATTCATTGACCGCAGCTCATCGACGGCTCGTTTCAGATGCGTGATGTCGGTCGAGACGACGACGATGCCATCGACCTCGCCCGCGCGGTTGGTCGTCGGCATCTTGTCGGTCTGGACAAAGTGTGGCTTGTCGTGCTTGCCCATCCAGGACTCCACCACGCCGAGCTTGGACTGCCCCGTCTCGATCACTTCTTGGTCATGGTTATCGATGAGCTGAACCAGGTCCTTGGCATAGACCTCAGACAGGCGTTTGCCAACGAGTTCTTCGGGGCTCAGCCCGGCAAGCTTCGCGGCGGCTTCATTGGCCTGAAGGATCAAGCCGTCCAGGTCCTTGCGCCAAACCATCGCGGGCAGCCGGTCGAGCACGGCCTGGGTCTCACGGCGGGCGTGGTCGGCCTCTTCTTTGGCGGCGTGCATCTGCGCGGCCAGCGCGTTGCGCTCCAGTTCGCCAGCGATCAGTGTGCCCAGCAACTCAACAATATCACTGTCCTGCGGGTCAAAGCCCCGCCCGAGTGTGTCCCGGCTTGCGAAGCTCAGTGTTCCCCAAACCTCGTCATGCAAACGCACCGGCGTACCGATGTATGACTCGAACCCAAGCGCGGCATAGCTCGCCTGCGTCGCGATGGGGGTGTGAGCCGCGTGGCTGACCGAGTAGGTCGCGTTGTCTTGCAGCGTCTTGTCGCAGTAGGTCTGCGACAAGGGCATCACGAGGCCCTTATGCAGGCCGGTCGTCGCCATCGCAGACAGCGCATACACCTCGTAGGAATTCCCTGTGACCCGAGACAGCACGCCGAAGTCCAGCCCGAGCCGCTGGCAGCCCAGCTTCAGGATCGACTCTAAAGTCCCTTCGAGCTTTCGCCCCGGGTCATCTAGCACCCGCGTCAAGCCCGCGAGGACCGAGGCTAGACCCGAACTGGCCCCATCCGAACTGACCTGGAAATCTCTCATGGGGCAAAAAAGGATTCGTATTGCCCACGAGCAGCGGCTGCAGGCCACGGCCGGGCGGATCGTGCGGGGCTCGCACAAGGTAGGAATCTTTTCCTACCGGCGATTCGTTAAACCTTAGTCATTATCGCTCATTGATGCCAGCGATATGAGCAGATTCGCTCGGATCAATCCATTTAAACCCTTGTCGAGCCGTTACATCCCCACCACGTCAGCGGCCGAGTTGGGCTATAGTCGTGGCCCTTAACGGAGGATGATAGCTTCTCGCCCCGCCACGGAGCCCAGCACCATGTCCAGCCCCGATTCTAAGCCCTCGGCCGTGTTGACCCGGTTGAGCATCATGATGTTCCTACAGTTTTTCGCGTGGGGGGCCTGGTTCGCAACGCTGGCACTGGCGATGAGCACGCATGACCTCGGGGCGTTCATCGGTGGGGCCTACGAGAGCGCCCCGATCGCCGCGATCTTTGCCCCGCTATTCCTCGGGCTGATCGCAGACCGGCTGTTCCCATCTGAAAAAGTGATGGGCGTTCTGCTCATCATCGGTGGCGTACTGATGTGCTTACTGCCCGGAATGGCAGCGGATACGAAGGAACTTTACCAGCCAGTAAAGGCCGTTGTTGCAGAAATCCAGGAGACGCCAGAAGCCAAGCAACTCCTGGCTCAGGATGAGAAGGCTGATGTCATTGCCAAGCTATCTGTTGAAGGCGTACAAGTCAGTGAAGCGACTCAGACACTACTGACCTCACACGCCGAACTCAACGGGGCTTACCTCGCCTCCGGCGGCTTGATCATCTGGATCATGATCGCCTACATGCTCTGCTATATGCCAACCTTAGGCCTCGGCAACTCCATCACTTTCACCCACCTGCCTCAGGAACAGTTCCCCAAGGCGCGTGTATGGGGGACGATTGGTTGGATCGCCGCAGGCCTTGGCCTTGGTGCGGTGGGCTGGTCCGACTCACTCAATATCTTCTGGCTCGGTGCGGTGAGCAGTTTGATGCTCGGCGTCTATGCGTTCACGCTGCCGAACACCCCCCCACCGGCAAAGGACAAGCCGCTGGACGTCGGCTCACTGCTGATGCTCGACGCGCTTAAGCTGCTCAAGAGCCCACCATTCGCGGTCTTTGCACTCTGCTCGTTCCTGATCTGCATCCCGCTGGCCTACTACTACGGCCAAACCTCGAACTACCTTGGCGCAGCAGGCTTCAAGGAAGCAGGGGCCGCAATGACGCTCGGGCAGATGTCCGAGATCATCTTCATGCTGTTGATCCCCTTCTTCTTCAGGAAGCTTGGTGTCAAAGTGATGCTACTGGTCGGTATGGGCTGCTGGGTCCTTCGGTATGCGCTGTTTGCGATGGGTGCTCCGGATCAGGTCATGTGGATGCTGCTGATGGGCATCGCCTTGCATGGTATCTGCTACGACTTCTTCTTCGTTTGCGGCTTCATCTACACCGACAAGAAAGCCCCTACCGAGATCAGGGGGCAAGCTCAATCCTTGCTCGTCTTCCTTACGCAAGGCCTGGGAATGTTCTTTGGCTTCCGGATGGCATTTGGCGGCACGTTCCCGTTTACCGACATCAAGATCCCAAACAGCGTTGGTGACTACGGCACCGCACCGGCGAACCACCAATCGCTTATCGACAACATCACCGCCGCGAAAGGCGAGGCACCGGCACCAAGCTTCTTCGAGACCATGACAGGGATGTTCGGCAAGGGGTACCCGGAGGGCGTGGATGTATCACTGGTTGAAAAGGCGATGGCAGACTGGCAAAACTACTGGTATTTCCCAGCAGGCATGGCCGCGGTCATCATGGTGATCTTTGCCGTCGCGTTCTGGGACAAGGTCAAGACCGATGATGTCTCTGAAACCGAGGCGGCTGAAGCCTTGCCGGAAGACGCGCCGGCGTAATAACACGGGACCAATCGATTCCTTGTGGTGTTGCGGGGGGGGGGGGGGGGGGCCGGGGCCACCACCAAAATAGTGTATTAGCGGGGGGGGGCGCGCCCCCCCCCCCACCCCCACGAAACAAACAGAAAAAAAAAAGGGGAGCACAACAA
>JBCCYY010000054.1:0-29459 GCA_039188575.1 Planctomycetota bacterium
CCCGCTACACAGATGCTGAAACAATCACCCCGCATTGAAGAAGCGGCTGCTCGTTCCGCCGGGGCCGATGGATGCGCGTGCCTTCTGGCCGCACTTGGGGCACCCGCCTTCGTAGGCGGTGCCTTGCCGGTTTCGGTAGATACGGCTGTAGACCGAGCAGCACGACCAGTTGACCGCGATCCACGCCCGACCGACGCCGGGGTGCTCTATCTCGGTCTCATCAGGCTGATGCGTGGCCAGGCCTTCGATCTTCAGGATGTAGTCCGGGCCGGCCATGTTGGTGGTATCGGCAAGCCTGCGGCGTGCACTTCACCATCGGTATTCGCTCGGGACGCTTCGCGTCGCCCGCTACCACCGTGCTGATTCTGCTTACTCTGATTCGGCTTCGGCTTCGGCTGTATCTTCATCGACGGGTTTGGCGGTAACGCCCATCTTGTCGAGGACCAAGCCTCGGATCTCGTCGAACAGATCGGTGTTCTCGCGGATGAAGGCCTTGGCGTTCTCCCGGCCCTGGCCCAGGCGGACCTCGCCGAAGCTGAACCACGCGCCGGACTTCTGGACGATGCCCTCTTCGACGGCGAGGTCGATCAGGTCGCCACTCGCGCTGATGCCCTCGTCGAACATGATGTCGAACTCGGCCTGGCGGAACGGCGGCGCGACCTTGTTCTTGACCACACGGGCGCGGGTGCGGTTGCCGACGGCCTTGTCGCCGTCCTTGATGGAGGCGGTGCGTCGGATGTCGATACGGACGGAGCTATAGAACTTGAGCGCCCGACCGCCGGGGGTGGTCTCGGGGTTGCCGAACATGACGCCGATCTTCTCGCGGATCTGGTTGATAAAGACGACGGTGCAGGAGCTGCGGTTGATCGCGCCGGTGAGCTTACGGAGGGCCTGACTCATCAGGCGGGCCTGCAGGCCGACGTGGCTATCGCCCATCTCGCCTTCGATTTCCGCACGGGGTATGAGCGCGGCGACGGAGTCGACGACGATGAGGTCCACCGCGTTGGAGCGGACGAGCATCTCGCAGATCTCCAGCGCCTGTTCGCCCGTGTCGGGCTGGGAGACGAGCAGTTCTTCGAGGTTGACACCGAGCTTGCGGGCCCAGGACGGATCGAGCGCGTGCTCCGCGTCGATAAAGGCGGCCATCTTCCCTTCCTTCTGCGTGCTGGCGATCAGGTGCAGACAGAGCGTGGTCTTACCCGAGGACTCTGGGCCGAAAATCTCGACGACCCGCCCGGTCGGGATACCCCGGCCGCCGAGGGCGAGGTCCAGCGAGATCGCTCCGGTGGAGATGCCCGGCGGGATCTTCGTGGGGTCGTCATCCAGCCGCATGACCGAGCCCTTGCCAAAGGCCCGCTCGATCTGGCCCACGGCCTGGTCCAGGGCCTTCTTCTTGGCGGATTCGTTGTCGGCGACGGTGGCGACGGTCTTGGTGGGGCTTTTCATGGGCTTGGTTCGTTTTTTGAAGCCGTTCGGGCTGGGTTTGGTCTGGGAAAGGGTTGATGCGGTTACCATCGTAGCGTCTCCTTAGGACTGGACTGAGCGGGCAGGTGTTAGGGTTTCGATCGGAAAGCCCTACGATACTGTTTGTTCGGGATTCGTCAAGGGGGTTCTTCAATATTTTTTCGGAAGTATGTACTTGAGTAAACCGCCCTTACGACGCCAGAACCCTTAACCCACCCCTTAGGACAAACAAAAAAACCCCGGCCTATTCGCTCGGGGTTTCTTCGTCGTCTTCTTGGTCGCCTTGGTCCGGCCAACCGCCCTCGGGCCGTGGCTTTTCCATCGCCTGCTTCATAGCGTCTTCCCAATCGCCATCTAGCTTGAGCCGTTCCTCGTTGGGGCCAGGTTTCCGCTTGGGGTCGTCCTTGCTCATGGCCTGATTATACCGCTTCGTCTACTGGCCCCCGATATACAAGCCGTTTGCCCTGTGCCCCGGCGATTGCTGCCACGACTCGCTCGCCATCCTCTAGCTTGCGGTGGTTATAACGGAATTCAAATTCGTCTACGTATCGCTGTAGGTGCTTTCGGCTGACGTTGTGGAACGTGCCGATCACACCTCGCTTGAGCAGCGACCAGAACGATTCAATCGTGTTCGTTGTGATGCCACCGGGGCGGACGTATTGCCCCATGCTGTGCTTGACCGCTTCATGACTGGCGTACTCTTTGCCGACGCCGATGTAGCCGCGGTGCTCGTCGGTGATGAGGTCGGAAGACTTGTCAATCAGTTCATTGCACGCTGCCTTGAGGTTGTGAGCCTTCACGTCAGCGATCACGCGGGCGCGAACTTCGCCGGTTTCGCGGCAAACTGCACCGAATACAGGTGTGTGTCGCTCCTTACGTGTGCGGTAGTTGCTGGGTGCGTTAGCACCGAACTTCTTTGGTAGACGTGCGTGGCTGTAGCGAGGCTTACCACCGACGTAGGTTTCGTCTGCTTCAACAGTCCCCGCCAGCTTCGGGCCCTGGTCCGTTGGTGCCATCGCAAAGCGGATGCGGTGCATGAGGAACAGAGCCGACTTGTAAGACAAGCCAGTGTGCCGTTTGATCTCTAACGCGCTGACGCCCTTCTTAGAAGTGCAGGCGCGCCAGAAGGCGTAGCACCAGTGACGCAGGGGGATACGGCTGTCTTCCATCACCGTGCCAATTCTGACGGTGTACTGCTTCTTACACTCACGGCAGCGCCAGCGGTTGTTCTTCTGGCGTTCGCCGGTCTTGCTGTTCTGCATCTGATAGACATCGTGCGAGCCGCAGCAGGGGCACTCGGGCTTGTCGCACCAGCGCTGCTTCTCTAAGAACTCAACGGCGGATTGCTCGTCAGCACAGGCCATTGGGATGGCCTCGACGATCTCGCTCTTGTCCTGCCCGACCTTGGTTTTGCTGCCTTTGCTGTTCATGGCCTTATTTTACTCAAGTAAAAAGATAAAATCAAGAGAAAAGTGTCACTCTGTCCTACAATTATGCCGAAAAGTGTGGTACTCTGTCCCGAGAACGACACTCCGGGGTAAAGGAGTATCGCAATGGACTTCGATGACATGGGCCAGGGTGGGCACACAAGAGTTGAGGCAAGGCTTCGGTATCCCGAGCACCAACTCAAACCCCGAGACTTTCTTCGCTTCATTCAGCTTGGAACATTCCAGGAAGATTGGGAGCGTCTGGAAATGACCGACGACGACCTAATGACACTCGAAGTAATGATCATGGCTGGACCAGATGAGATCCAACCCGTAGACGGAACCGGAGGTTTTCGGCTCTGTCAGTTTGTCCCTACCCCTTCGCGAAAGGAACGCCCAAATGGAATTAACGTTGGCTACGCGTACTTCCCTGAATCATCTGTCGCCACATTGCTCGTCGCCGCCGATCTGAACGAACCGATCGGACTGACGCCACAGATGAAAACCCAAATGAAAGAAACCATTGATTTTATCTATGAACGATTACGTACTGGAGACTAATAATGGCTAACCAAGATGCAATAGAAACACAATCGTTACCTACGGTAGCCGAACGTGCCCTTGCGGGGTTGGCTGAACTCAAGGGGGCACTTGAGGATCAAAGACCGCTGAACAAACAGTTCACGATCAGAACTATAGATTTGAAACTCGAACCTGAAGGATATACCGGTGAAGAAATTCGGCACCTTCGGGAAACCCTCCATGTCAGTCAAGCTGTGTTTGCCGAACTGTTGTGCGTTTCAGTTTCTACCGTTAGAAAATGGGAAAACGACACAAGGACACCCCCCAAAATGGCACGAAGACTGTTTGATGAGATTCGCGCCGACCCCAGCCGCTGGATTGATTATCTATGCAGCATGGTACAAGCAAAGAGTGAGACTGCCGGCGATTTGCAGAGCGCCCCCCTGTTCGCTGCTCACTGACAATAACTAGATCGGGCATGAACAGCGGCACTTAACTGTGCCGCTGTTCATTTACATTCACAACAAATAGAAGTGAGCGCAAAATGATATTTGGAATGCAGCGTCCCAGGCCCCCACCGGATTGCAAGGGTAAAATAGGCCCCCCGGCGTTCGCTTTGGTACACGGGTGCCGGGGGGCCATCTTTTCGAAATTGTTCTACCGCCAACGGCTTGATGTGGGCGTGGCGGAATCTGGAATACGCGACGGGCTTGGGGCCTGTTGGCTTAATGCCGTGCCGGTTCGAATCCGGTCGCCCGCATCCTAATTATTCAACTCAAAACATAAGGAATCCAGCAATGACTGGTGTTAGTTACTACAAAATTTTCAAAGGCAATGATGGCTATTGGTACTGGCGGTTTGTCGCCTCTAATGGTCGTCAAATCAGTCGATCCACTGACGGCTACGTCAACAAGAGCGACTGTCGTGCGTCTGTTCAAATCATGAAGAACAGTACACACGCGCCTGTCATTGAGGACTAATCCTCATCGCTAGGGATTATTTCGACTTCCTCAGGTGGCCCATAATCCCAGCGAACGTTTGACAAGATAGTCTTGCATCGCCGCAAGGTTACCTTAACCCGGTTGTTCATGACCGGGGTAACGGCCTCGGCGAGTTGGGGCAATAGCCGCTCCAATTCGCCGAGGTCTTCTTCGTTAATTGAGTAGGTTGCGCTCATTGTTTTGCCTCTGCTGGGTACTGCATCAGACCACAGATCGGCCAATCGCGCAATACCCCATTAGGGTTAGATTTATCGGAATCTGATCCCTTTACTCAAGTACATACTTCCGTATTTTTTCGATCTTTGTTTGGGTTACCCTGAGGCCCTCTTTCGGCCGCGCGGACGGTCACGAACAGGCCGATGGCCCACAGCAGAACCCACATACCGATGTAGACCGGCAAAAACCAGGGCGGCCCGGGGTTGCCCGTTGAACCCGTGCCGTAGCCTGCGGACTCGAAGCCGGTGAGCGTGAATTGGTTGGTGCCGGTTAAGAACCAAACATCTGCTCCTTCACAACGATGATGTTTCAAGTTGCGGCGGTTGAACACGCCAATACAAATCATGAGACAACATATCAGACGCGAACTCTTTCTGAAGCTGGCGTATTTGTCTGAGTGGTGCCTAGCGTGCCAGTGTGACTGGTGTGAATCGACAAGGAAAGTGGAACTAACTGATGCTGTCTATTCTGATCGGGCTTTTTCTTTTCTAGATCGTTTGGCAAGCAGGATCGTCCCGCCGATCCAGAGGACGATCCATCCAACGAAGTAGGCCGGGGTGAACCATCGCGGCGCATCGCTGTAGCTGCCGCCGGAACTGCTGGACCCGACCATGAGGCCGGTGAAGGAGAACTGGCTCATGCCGTTGGCCAGGCCGTCGAGGACCGCGTGCAGTTCTTTGGCCTCGTTGATGACCTCTTGGCGTGTGGTGTCGGCGCCCGTGTGATTGAACATGCCGATCACGTCCTGCTCGGTTAGCGGGCGGTTGATGGAGATGGTATTGCCCTGCATGTCGGTCCAGTCAGCGTGCATCGTGATGGGGTCGACATCGATCCGGATGGGGCGGTAGGCGACCGACGGGGTATTCGGCAGGATCTCAGCGTAGAGGGTTTGGATCTCGTGCGGCCGGGGCATGGTTCCGCTGAAGCTCATACTCGACGACTGAGCCCTGCCCGACGGCGAGGACGAGTAGCTGGTGCTCGATGAGAAGCCGCTGCTCATGGTGTTGTAGGGCAGGCCGGGGGGCACGCGCATCAGGTACTCGATCTGGACTTCAACACGACGGATCCCACCCGAGGACGCGTTAAGGCTGACCGAGACGCTTTGGTCCGCGTAGTCAGGCAGGGCATCCGTGATCGGCTGGTAAAGCAGCGTGGCGACCACGATTGTGAGTATTGCAGAGAGCGGGATCAGCAGGCAGCCGTAGCCGAGCCCGCTGGCTTGACCGGGCATGATGATGCCGACCTCGCGCAAGTCGGCACCACACTCGGGACAGGCTAGCGTTTCGATCCCCCGGACGGCGTAGCCGCACTGGCCGCAAGAAGGCAGGCCAGCATGTGTCCTACTTGTAGAGCCCCTGATCCATAGCCAGCCGAAGCTGTAGCCCAACACGACCACGACAGTGATCAGCAGTAAGAAGATCAGGAGGATGCTGGCCATGGAGAAGACCGTGCTGTGCTTTAGTCCGTGCCGATGTGTGACGCTACCCCGCACTGGTAGCGGCTGTGATTGGGTTGCTTAGTCAATAGAATACTGGTGTGAGCAAGTTGGTTCGAATCAGCGTCGTGGGTGGTGAATCAACGGGTAAGTCCTCGCTCGTCGCCGCATTGGCACGGCACTATGACACGGCGTATGTCCCTGAGTTCGCCCGAGACTACCTTACCATCCATGGCAGCGAGTACACGCCGGAGCAGGCGCCGATCCTTGCACGCGGGCAGATGGATCGTGAAGCGGAGTATGCGCAGCTGGCGGATCAAGTGCTGTTCTGCGATACGGACGCGATGACGACGATGCTGTGGAGCGAGTTTTATTTCGGACGCGTGGTGCCGGAGATCATTAAACTGGCTCAGCAGCATGTGCACGACCTGTACGTGCTGTGTACGGACGAACTGGCGTGGGAGGATGATGGCCTGCGGCGCAGCGCGGGCAGCGGGGCCTGGTTCGACAAACGGCTGCGCGAGGTGATGGATGATTGGGGTCGGCGGTACATCGTTGTCAGTGGTGATGTGCCGACACGGGTGAGACAGGTGATCGAGCATCTCGATGTGATGATCGAAAGTCATTCCTGATTCGTTTTGACAGGATTTCAGGATGAGCAGGATTGACAGGATTCAAGGCAACCAATCCAAATGGTTCCCATCCTGTTCATCCTGAAATCCTGTCAAAAAACGAACCATCTAGTTAATGAACATGCCCGCCACCGTCGCGGTCATCCAGCTTGCGAACGCCCCGCCGAGCATCGCGCGGGTGGCGAGTTTGGCGAGGTCGGCCCGGCGTTCGGGGACGAGGGAGGAGATCCCGCCGATCTGGATACCGATCGACGCGAAGTTGGCGAAGCCGCATAGGGCATAAGCCGCCATCGTTGCGTGCCGTGGGTCGCGGAAGCCCATGGTCAGGCTTTCAGTCGTTGCCGCGCTGCTGAAAGTCAGGAACGCGACGAACTCGTTGACGGCGAGTTTGATCCCGAGCAGCGAGCCGAACCACTGGCAATCGTGCCAGCCATCGATTCCGATCACCCAGGCGAGCGGCGCGAGGATCGTGCCGAAGATCATGGCGAGCGAGAGCGGCTGGGCCTCGGTGTAGATCGGGTTGTCCGGCATCGCGAAGATGGGGTTGAGGATGTACTCGCCGATCAGGCCAAGCGGCCAGTCGATAAGTGCAACTAGCGCGACGAAGGCGATCAGCATCGCGATCACGTTGAGCCAGAGCTTGAGGCCTTCTTGGGTGCCGATGGTCGCGGCCTCGAGGGTATTGCGAGCCTGACGCTCGACCTTGAACGGCACGTGTCCGCCGGTCTGGGAGGTTTCAGTCTCGGGCAGCATGACCTTGGCAATCAAGAAGGCGGCGGGCGCGGAGAGGACGGACGCGGTGAGCAGGTGCGGCGCGTATTCTTCGCCGATGAACCCGAGGTAGACCGCGAGGACCGAGCCAGCGATCGTCGCGAACCCGCCGGTCATCATGGCGTTGAGCTCGGACATGGTGAGCTTGCTGAGGTAAGGCCGGATCGCGAGCGGGGCCTCGGTCTGCCCGGCGAAGATGTTGGCTGCCATCGCCAGCGACTCGGCACCAGACACGCCCATCAGCTTGGACATGATCCGCGCGAGCACCCAGATGACCGCCTGCATAATGCCGAGGTGGTAGAGCACGGCGAGGAGCGCGCTGAAGAAGATGATCGCGACCAGGCCGTTGCCCGCGAAGGCGAAGATGAAGCCGGCCGAGCCATCAGAACTGCCGAGGTCACCAAAAACCATGGACGAGCCGGCGATGGAGAAATCGAGCAGTCGGACAAAGCCCTGACCGAGCGCTTGAAAGACCTGATAGCCGATGTCTGTATTGAGGATCAGCGCGCCGAGCCCGACCTGCAGCATCAGCCCGACGACAACGATCCGCCACGGGAAACGCTTTCGGTTCGACGAGATCGCCCAAGCCAGGAAAATAAAGATTGCAATGCCAAGCATGGCTCGCACGTACAGCATCGTCGGATTCTACAGCGTGACCCGCTGAGTGCGCCATCATGACGACTCGCAAAGCTGGCCGCGATCATTGTCGGGATGATGGACACACCCGGTATAGTGTGCACATGGCAGGGATGCGGGCATGGATCAGTGGGAGCCGAGGGGTGGCGTACATCGTATGGCTTGCGGTGATCGTCTCGGCGGTATCCGTCCATGCACAACAAGTGGCCGACCAGAGCCCGGCCAACAATACGCCGCCCGATACACCCGCCCCATCGCTCTTTAATCAGGACCCCTTACAAGCGCTTGAGACGATCTGGAACACCACGCTCTTCACCGCGGGGGATACCGAGATCAAGCTCAATCAACTCGTCATCGCCCTGCTCGTAGCCATCCTCGGGCTCTGGCTGGCCAAGCGGATGACGCGTTTTATCAGCGCCCGGCTGGTCCGGGTCAGCAAGATCAGCGAGACGGCCGCTTTCACCATCGGCAAGGTCTTCTATTACATCGCGGTGGCCGTGGTCCTATTGATCGCGATGCAGGTCGCCGGCATCCCGACCACTGTGTTTACGGTGCTCGGCGGCGCGTTCGCGATCGCCGTAGGCTTCGGCGCACAGAACCTCTTTAACAACCTGATCTCGGGCATCATCATCCTGACCGAGAAACCGATCAGCCGAAACGATATCGTTGAGATCGATGGCATGGAGGGGCAGGTCGCGGAGATCGGCAACCGCCGAACACGCATCCGCCGGACCGACGGGATCGATGTCCTCGTACCCAACTCGACATTCCTCGAGACCAACGTCATCAACTGGACCCTGCACGACGCGAAGATCCGGGCGGAGGTCGCGGTCGGCGTGGCATACGGCAGCCCCGTTCAGAAAGTCCGCGAGCTGCTGCTGCGAGTCGCAACGGAGCACGAGCACATCGACGCATCCCCCGAGCCCGTCGTGCTGTTCACCGAATTTGGCGACAACACACTGAACTTCCTTATCTACGCATGGACCCACGTACAAACGCCGCTGGACCGGCAGAAGATCGAAAGCGACGTGCGATTTGCAATCGATGCGCTGTTCAAGGAGCACGGCATCGAGATCGCCTTCCCGCAGCGCGATGTGCACGTCGACACCGCTAAACCGTTGCAAGTCAATGTCTTGTCCAGCGGAACAGTTCACGGAAACAAAACGGAATAAATCCCATTGCTGCAGCGTTTGCACAGATGACAGGCTTTCGCCTGCCTACGCTTATGCTGTTGACAGAAATATTACGTACACGCACCTACCCCCACCCACCCCTATTCCACGGAGACCCCCGATGAAAAAACTGACAGCCTCGTTGACCGCCACTTTCTGCCTCGTTGCAGTGCTAGGTATCGGACTGTTCGCCGGCGAGAAAGAAGCCCTTGCCGCGAAGAACGCTGCGAAGATCGGCATCGACGCCCCGGCCTTCACTCTGCCCGACGTCACCACCGGCGAGAACGTCACCCTCGCCGACCACAAGGGCAAGGTGGTCGTCCTCATGTTCCACTCGATCAACTGCCCGTTCTACAAGATGCACGATGACAAGGGCTACGACCGCGTCTTCAACCCCATGGCCGACAGCTACAAGGGCAAAGACGTCGTCTTCGTCGGCATCAATGCCAACAAGACCGAGTCCACCGAGAAGATCAAGGCCTACGTCGAGAAGCACAACATCAACTACACCGTCGTGAAGGATGACGGAAACAAAATCGCCGACGTCTACGGCGCGAAGGTCACCCCGCACGTCTACGTGATCGACCAGGAAGGCAAGCTCCGCTACATGGGCGGTGTCGAGAAGCACTCCGGCGGCCCGGCCGGCTGCGGCGAGTCCGACACCCAGTACCTCGGCCCGGTCATCGACGCCCTGCTCGACGGCAGCGAGCCCCCCTACACCGAGACCAAGGCCACCGGCTGCGGCATCAAGCGCGTCAGGTAACCACGACCCACATACCGCATTCCAAATAGCCCCCAATCGCAAGATGGGGGGCTTTTTTCATATAAAAGCCGAAACTACGATATTTTTTATAAACCGCGCGGTACATCTCGACACTTAGCGCGTATCTGTATGTGAGCAGGGCCTGCTAACCCTGCGTGTCTAAACCCTTGAACCCACATCCCAACCAGTCTGGACCGGGCAAGTCCCCGTCTTTCGCCAAACTCTGGCTGCAGAACCAGCACGCGCTGGGCGGGTTTGTCTGTCTGCACGTCCCGGACCACCACCTGGCGGACGACATCATCCAGGAGGTCGCCGAATTGGCCGCCGAGCGATTCGAACAATACGACCAGACCCGGCCGTTCATCGGCTGGCTCATCGGCATCGCGCGTAACCGCATCGCCCAGGCCTACCGCGAGAAGGGCCGACGCCCCATCGTCTACTCCTCCGAAGTCCTCGACTCGATCGCCAACGCATACACCGCCCTGCAGCCAACCGACGACGACCGGCTTGAAGGCCTGCGCCAGTGCATGGCCAAGCTCAGCGACCGGCACCGCCGCGTCATCGAGCTGCGGTACGCCCGCCAGCTCACCTCCGAGCATATCGCGAAACAGGTCGGCTGCAGCCCCCGGGCCGTCATCTCCATGCTCCAGCGGGTCCGCAGTGCTCTACGCGAGTGCGTCTCCCAATACATGGAGACGAACCGATGAAGGAACCAAACGACATCCCGCGCGAGATTGAAGACGCGCTCGCCCTGTTCTTCGACAACCAGGCCTCGCCCGAAGTTTGCCGAACCATCCACGACTGGCTCGAAGAGGAACCGTCTGTCAACGCCACGATTTTTGCTGAATACGCGACGGTCGATCGGATGATCTACGAAGCCCAGAAGACCGAGGACGCCTCGGCCGTCTTCGCATTGCTTGCCGAGATGGAGGCGGCCGCCGAGGCCGAGCTGGTCGTGATCCAAGCCGAGCCCAAAAAGCCATTGGAGACAGCAAAAGCGGGTGTTCGATTCGCTGGAAAGAGCATAGGCAAGAATACCAATATCGTAATCCCAAAAAGCCTTTTCTACGGCGGACTCGCCGCGGTACTGCTGCTCGGAGCGGGTTTGCTCTGGGCTTTCATCGGCGGCCAGGCCGGCGTCGAGCCCGGTTCGACGCCTCCCGATCAGGTTGCAGAACAGACTCAGTCACTAGACAAACCAGAGCAGCGGCAGCAGCAAAGCACCGAGCCCACCCCTGAATCCAAGCCAACGCCCGCCGCGCTGGTCGCACGGGTCACCGGTGGGTACCAAGCAAGCTGGTCGCAACCGCCTGTGGATGGAAAGATCACGGCAGACCAATCGCTTGAGCTCACCGCCGGGTTCGCCGAACTGTCCTTTTCTGATGGCGCGCGGGTCTTGATTCAGGCGCCGGCCAAGATCCAGCCGCTAACGCCGATCAGCCTGCGTCTCCGCTCGGGCAAGCTCTTTGCAACCACCGAGGCATCCGGCGATCAGTTTATCGTCCACACCCCGAACCTCCGCCTGACCGACTTGGGCACCTCGTTTGGCGTCTCGGTCGACCCTCTAAGCGGCAAGACAAGCACCTACGTTTACTCCGGCAAGGTCCACGCGGTGCCGGTGGATGAACATGGCCAGGCCAAAGGCGAAGGCCTGATGCTTGTCGAGGACCAGTCGGGCACCTACGAAACCGGCTCAACCGTTCAGCCGGGCGGGGCCGACCGCCATCGCTTCGTGACCGAGTCCACCGAAGCGCCCTACATCGTTCACCACACGGGGCAAGCCAAGTACGTTGGACGAACACCCGTTAATGAAACCAACTTGGACGAGTTCTCAAGCGATCGATACTGCTTCATTATGCTTGAGCACACCGGCTTTAGCCCAAGAATCGAGTTTGATGTCGCGATCACCGAGCCAGGCCTCTACGAATCATTTATCGACTTGAGCAAGCCGCTTTACCTCGATACGCCCGTCGACAGCTACCTGGTCCGGCTCAATACGGCAAGCGAAGAGCTGGTCACGCTGACCGGTCAGGTCACGTTCCCCAGGCCCGTCGTGGCGATCCTGGCCAGCACCGATCAACGCCTTGAGACAGACGAGCTGTTCGCCTTGCCCGATTCGGACCTCAGTACACAGGATGGTGACGGGCTAGAGCCGTTCAAGCCGTTGCAGCTTGTCAACCAACTCGATGATGGCGACAGCATCCGGCTCAGCGACGACCGCCGCACAATCGATTACCGGCTTGCTGCAAAAAACATTGACCAGTTTCGTGTCTTGATCCAAGGCGTGGAGGATCAGCCATGACATCTCTTTGCGTACGGAATCTTGTCAAGCCACCAAGCAGCGTGGCACCCCTCGATCTCCTCGCTGCGAAGAAAATCATTCAATCGGAAAGGCAAACCCTTCGATTGATTTTGGTCCATGGATTAGCAATGTTTCTCGGTGTTGTATTAAGAGGTACCGCATCAGAAATCCGAAACCCTGAACAAATCTGTCTAATCACCAATTGGATAGCACCCGTTTATAGGCCCGTGAAGATCATGATTGGCACAAAATCAGGAGAAAACCGCTAGGAGACTGATTAAACCGCCTGTTTGTTCAGGCAGCACAAAACAAGCGTTTCGATTGTTGAAGGTAGTAAATGGGATCGTCCCCATTCATTGCCAAGGTTTTTCATACACCATTTTTGGAGATAGATAATGATGCAGACTTTCATTACAAAAACAAAGACTTTGAGAAAACTCATTGGCACAGGTCTGGTTGCCGCGGCACTCGGTGGCCATACGGGATTCGCGCAAGCGGAAGTCATTTCGCAAACGTTCCAGCAAGCAGCTGGCGGTGCGCTTGACTTCGGCCAGTACTTCGAGCTGGACTCGACAATATTCAGTGAACCTCAGCAACTCGAATCGATCGAGTTTGCCAAAGGCAATAACAACACAACAGCGACCGCGATCTACCTTGATATCTATGAGATCGGCACCGCAGATATCACTATTCCAATTGATTTTACCGATCGCAATACGCCTACTACGGGCACTCAAGAAGTTGCTAAAACTAATTATCTTGGTTCTTCGGATAATGCCGTGAACTTCACCGCGGCCACTGACCAAGGTGGCACATTACTGTGGACTTTTAGCGGTATTACGCTACCGACGGATACCGCGTTGTTCGCCGTGATTTCAGATGACAATGTCGCGGGCGACCACCGCGGCCTGTCGTTGATGGCGTCCCGTAATAGACCAAATGGTCCAGGTACTCCCTTTGCTGGCGCCGTTGAATACACCAATATCACCACGGACGTTTCAGCCGCGTTATTTGGCGGCACACCGAGCCCTGACGTCCTGACTGATTCAGTCATCCAGGACAACTTCTACATAATCACGGTCGTCCCCGAGCCTGGCAGCCTGGCGCTGCTCTCGCTGGGTGCGTTGATGGTCGCCAGGCGGCGACGCGGCTGAAACCAGATTCTCCTTCAACCCTCCGGTGCCGAGAGGCGTCGGCGGGGTTTTTGCCTGCCCCAACCCCTTGATTGACTGATTGATCTATGCGAAGTCAACAAAAACAAGCGTTTACGCTGATCGAGCTCCTTGTGGTAATCAGCATCATTGCGCTGCTGATCGCGATCCTCCTGCCAGTGCTGGGCAGTGTGCAGGTATCGGCTCGCAGGATGCAGTGCGGCAGCAACGTGCGGAGCATGGCACAGACAACGGTCTCACTCGCTGTCGATAACGATGGTTATTACCGCTTATCAAGGCGGAGCCTGCTGGATCAGGACGCTTACAAAACCAGTTACGAAGGCCTGACCTTTGATAGCGCAAGCATTTTTATCGCCAACGACCACATCAGCCATCTGCGGAACCAACTCTTTGAAGACTACGTTGAGTCCGGTATGAAGCCAAGCGAGTTTACCTGCCCCGAGCGTGGTCTGGAATACATCGAACAGCACACCACCTGGTCTTGGCGGATCGGTTACTACCTCATGGCGGGGCGGGACTCGGAGGCCCACGCATTGTCAACAACCGGGCAATGGATCGCGCCGATGAGTATAGAGGACGATTCACAACTGCCCCTCGCGGCGGATGTTTCAGAATCGGGCACCCTCGTGATCGATGGGTTTCGCACCACTTATCCGCACGGCCCGAAAGGCCTTGTGGGAGACCCCTTGCCCGGGGTTGAACCCAAAGACCTCGGTGTGCTCGGCACGAATGTGGCATACAACGACGGCTCCACAGTATTTGAACCGGTCGGCGAGATGAGCGCCTTTTCGGCAAACCTGGGCGGTGCCGCTAGGGGGTACTGGCCGGACGTGGATGAATACGACAACTAGCTATCAGAACGTATACGAGAAGTGCCTTGGGTTGGATAGGCGCCCCGCCTGTCGTCGTGACGGAGTCGAGAAGCAAGCCGATTTCCTGTGCGCCCATACGAGGGGCAAGATACCCATCACACCTGTTTATACATCTTCTTAAACGGGGTGGGCTAGCAACCTGCGGACTTAAAAGGATTAGAAAATGAAGTTTGATCTCAGAAGTCTATTCATGCTGGCGGCCTTCGTGCTCTCGGCATTGATGGTGTCACCGGCGTTCGCGGACGACTACAAGGTGTTCCTTCTTGGTGGGCAATCGAACATGCGCGGGTTTGGGGTGCCAAGCGGCCTCCCGACCAGCCCCGTCAACCTGCAGCAGGCGCAAAGCGATGTGCTGTTTTATGAAGGCGGGTCGCTACGCGATTTAGTGCCTGGGACTCAGTTTGGCCCGGAGATCACCTTCGGCCGAGAGATGGCGGACGCGCTGCCCGACGAGAACATCGTGCTCATCAAGTACGCGGCGGGCGGCACGAGCCTGGAAGCTGACTGGGACCCCAATACCGGGCCCGAGTATGCAGCCTTCACAGACACGGTGGCCAACGGTCTTGCCGCCCTGATCGGGCCGGGCGACACGTACGAGATCGCCGGGATGCTCTGGACCCAGGGCGAAAGGGATGCCAATAACGACCGCACGACGGCCCAGTACGAGAGCGACCTGACCGAGTTTGTCGGGGCGATCCGGGCCGACTACGGAGCGGAACTCCCTTTCTTTCTGAGCAGGCTCTCGAACCGGCAACGGTCTGCCAGCAATGCAGCGAGATGGGAAGAGATTCGGACGGCCCAGACCCAGTTTGCCGCGGGCGATGCGAACGCGTACCTGATCGATACCGATGACGCTGCGTTTTCAGTGATCCCTACCGGGATCATCCATTTCGATACAGCCGGTCAGATCGCCCTTGGCCAGGCGTTTGCGGACAGTTACCTGGAGAATGTACCCGAGCCGAACTCGCTGATGCTGCTGGGGGCGGGCGGGCTGTTCCTGTTGCGGCGCCGGCCTTGATGACGGTCTTTCTGTAAGTCCCCACACTCTAAAATCATTAATTTTCGGATTTGGCGTCAGAATAGTGTGTCATGCGCGATACACCTGATGAAGCCATGCCTACACCCGAACCTGATCAGCCCGCCGAGGACGCGTTTTCCGACCGGAACGCGGCGTTCACCAAGCACTGGATCCAGTCGCAGCACGCGATCACGGGGTTCGTGTCGATGCACGTCAAGCAGTACGCGATGGTCGAGGACATCGTGCAAGAGGTCGGGGCCCAGGCGTCTAAAAATTTTGATCAGTACGACCCGTCCCGACCGTTCAGCGCCTGGCTGATCGGGATCGCCCGCCTTCGGATCGTAGACATGCTGCGGGAGCGGGACCGGCGTCCGGTGATGCTGTCCGGGGACACGCTGGACGCCGTGACGAGCGAGCTGTCCGCGATGCAGCCGGAGACGAACGAGCGGCTCGAGGCGCTGCGCCGGTGCATGGACAAGCTCAACGAACGCCACCGCCGGGTGATCGAGCTGCGGTACGCCCGGCAGCAGTCTTCGGAAACGATCGCCGACCAGGTGGGCAGCAACGCGGTCGCGGTCGATTCGATGCTGTACCGCGTGCGTGACGCCCTGCGGAAGTGCGTGGGCAAGCAGATGGAGGGCGGCGGCTGATGCCTGACGACCGTGTTGCCAGCCTGATGAAGGGCTTCTTCGCCGGCGAGGCCGCGCCCGAGGTGGTGGAGGCGATCGATGAGTGGGTGCGAGAAGACCGCGCCAACGCCCGCCTGCTGGCCGAGTTCGTCATGCTCGACGGGCTGCTGCTGGTGGACCAGAAGAACATCGACGCGGCGTCGATCCTAACTACGTTACAGGACACCAAGCAGGATGCCGCCCCGCTTTCGCTGGATGATCTGATCGCCACGTCCGGGCAGGACCCGAGGGCACAACGCCCTGACAGCGATGCGCTCTCGTTCGGCGAGCTGTCTTCGCTCGGCGTCTACCTGCTGAATAAGGCGCTGAAGAGTAAGCCCGCGATCGTGGCGTACGCCGCCGCGGTGGTGCTGCTCTGCACGGTCGGGATCTTGATATGGGGTAACGACGCCCCCGACCCGGTCGCGACTCAGCCCGACAACATCATCGAGCCGGGCCCTATTGGCCCGATCAGCCCCGGCACCAACCCCATCGTCGCAACCCTCACCGCCGAGCGCGACGCGGTGTGGGACCGCCGACCGGGGCAGGACCTCTACGCAGGCCAGCGCTTCACGCTGGACGAAGGCTCCGTCCAGATCACCACCCGGACCGGTGCTGTTATCGAATTACAAGCACCAAGCACGTTCGGGGTTCAGGGAATCAACAACGTTTGGATCTCAGAGGGCCGGCTCATCGCCAGCTGTGCAACATCAGCCAGTAAAGGCTTCACAGTAGACACCCCGAACGCGCGGATCGTCGACTACGGCACGGACTTTAGCGTGCAAGCCGGTACCGATGGTCGTACTCGGGTTCAGGTCTTAGAAGGCGAAGTTAAGGTCGCCACCCGCCGCGGAGGTGCCGTGATCGGGGAGACTGTCTCGCTGGGCGCGCAACAGGCAGCAATAGTCTACGCCGGGCAAAAATCGGTTGTGCGGGTCGCGTTCGAAGCGGACGTGTTCGAGCGCCGACTTGTGAGGCGGCTGGACGTCGTGGATATGGTCGCTGGCGGTGACGGGTTTGGCGAGCGTGAGGGGATAGGGATCGATCTTGCTGATGGGCGTTTCGTCAGCAATAAGACCATGTCTGAGAAAACGATTGAAGACTGGCAGGTTGTTGCCGGTGGCGCACTCGCTGTTCAAGAGAGCAAAGTGATCGACAGTGTCTTTGTGATCAGCCGGCTTACCGGGCGATCGGCCCTTTCCACCCGGGGCGACTTTTTTGCGGGCTTCCCGGCAATGCAGGAGGAGCAAAGAGACCTCCCGGATACCAGCAACCACGGCTTTGGGTTTATCCAAGCGAACCGTATTGATTCGATTGTGCAGCCCTCCGACGATTCCGCCAGCATCAGCGGCACCTATACGTCCGGAGATTGGCCTCGGTTGAGTGGCCGAGCTTTCGTGATCCATTCAGGGGCCGGCTTAACCATTGACCTGCATGCGATTGGTCACACGAATACGCAGCAGGCGACTGGGCGATTTACCGCGAATGTTTTGAATGTCGAGGCGCTGAACCGGACGAAACTCAATCCCAAAGAGCTAGCGACCGCAGACATCTGGGTCATTGTTGATGGGGAGCCGCGGCTCGCGCGTCGATCCATCCGGACGAAAGACGGCGTTATTAAAGTCGACGTCGAATTGAAAGCCGGGGACCGGTTTCTGACCCTTGCCGTCTCTCAAGGCGGTGACGGCAGGATCAGTCACGACTGGGTTGTTTGGGAGCAGCCCCAAATCGAATTATGGCAAGAGAGGTCTAAGTAGCAATGCAAATAGGATACTACATTGACACCGGCCCGCGGTTTATGCCAACAGCAACGAGACGAGTCGGGAGAGACAACCACAACGGTACTTCTCTTTTTGCAGACTTTCTCGTATTCCCCGGTGGACTTGGCAGATATTTCTGCTGTTTATCGTTGAAATCTCGGTCAAAAAGTGCTTTGGGCTGCCTCGCGAGCAGGTGTTCTGCTTGCGTTTTTTGTTTCTTATCTACGGAGGCTTGATATGAATATTTAGATGGCGGTTCATCAACGCCACACGACCGGATACAGATGGGCTTTTCAATCTAGTTCACTCGGACTAAACACTAACACCTACTTCTAAACAGGAGGATATCTCTATGAGAACCAACAACCTATTTGCCCTTATTAACGCTTCAGCTATCACTACTTTCTTTGGGTTGACGAGCACCGCGGGCATACTCATTGACTACGATGACGGCGTCATTGGTGGCGAGCATGACGCGGCTGTTAACAACGGTGGATTCGAATCCACGGGTACCGGTAACCTTGCTGATGCAGACGGCTGGGTCGGAACCGTAGGCGCGGGCGTGACCGCGGTTCGGAGCGATCTGCCTTCACCCGTCGGTGGCAACAATGCGTTTATCGGTTTTAGCGGCTCGGGCGGAGTTAGTGCCTTTGGTCGTGACACGGGACACTTACTTGCGCTAGGCGATGTCTTTGAAGCAGAATATGATTGGCGGGATGCGTTTGGGTTTGATCCCGGGGAATCCGTCGATATGGTCCTTTACTACACCACCGACGATACCATCGGCGGTACTCGAACCACGCTGTTTACTTTCAACTCGGGCAGCGAGGCCACCGACAGTACATACGAAACCGAGGTTTTCGGTCCGACTGCAGCGCTTGCCGATGCGGGGGCTGTCGGCAAGAAGCTCTTTGTGAGCTTTGAAGCTAATGCCGACAATAATAGTTTCTCACGGGTGGACAATATTTTTCTGAGTGTTGTTCCCGAGCCGGGCTCGCTTGCGTTGCTCGGGCTAGGCGGACTTCTGATCTCACGCCGCCGCCGTTAAGGGTTGTTGTTCACGCAACGGGCTCTCTCCAACTTTAACAGTTCCGTGCTCTGACAAGAGCACGGAACGATTAACGATCTGACCCTTTGTTTTGAGGCAGTACTATGCGTAAAGCTTTTACCTTAATCGAACTACTTGTTGTCATCTCGATCATTGCCTTGTTGATCGCGATCCTGCTGCCCGCCTTGAGCGCGGCGCGGAACTCTGCCAGGCAGCTACAAAACAGCACACAGCTGCGTGGCCAACAGCAGAGCATGTTTGTCTTTGCCCAGGACAACAACCAGGTCTATCCCGGCTTACGCAGCCGTACGGGCGTTTACACGAAGGACGTGATCCTTGGGGACGAGATTGAGACAGCCCAGAATGCTTGGGACACCGGCGTGACCATCCACGGCCGATACCTGCTCATGCTTGAAAGCGACTACCTCACGCCCGAGGTTCTTGTTTCTCCAGCGGAGCTCGATGAATTACCCAATGCCACTTCCGGCCAGCGCGTCGATTGGGAGCCGAATACGGTCTATAACGGGGACACGATCTTTTGGTCGTACGCGATGCTCCAGGTCTCGACAGGCACGTTTGAGATGCTGCCGAGGGTGTTGGACGAGTGGGGGAGCACCGGCAATTCCCGTGCGCCTGTCATTTCCGACCGGACGATTAACTTCAACAATCTAGCGGTGAACCAGTTTTTACCGTTTTCTGAACGGCACGATAGCCTTTGGACCGGCCCAAACGGCGGCTCAAACGGAGAGGGCAGCGGCTGGGTCGGGACGATGGTCTTCAATGACAACCACACCGAGCTTTTGAACCAATCGATCGCTGGCGGCACGCAGTTCGGTAACGCGCCTGTGGTCGAGAATGATAGCCTGTTTACCTATGACACCGGCTTCGACGCCAACACACGATCGGACGCGGTATTTATATCGAAATGGGCGACGGTACCCGTCCAGCAGTAGGGGGTATCAATGGTGTCTAGGCATCACTCGCAGGTGGATTAAGGGTCGGGCGGATTAAGGGTCGGGAGTCGTATTTTCCTTTTCACACGCCGCGTGCACTGAAATAGATGAAGGGCAGGGCCAGTAGGCGTGTGTCGGCTTGCACGCGTTCGGCGTTTCATCGCGGTGCTTGGATTGTGCGCGCGGGGTTTTGGGTCGGGGTCTTGATTGAGGGGATTTCCCATCTCTCCGGGCGGGAACCCGGAGCAGGTGATGCTGTCTCACAACCTGCGCGAGAAGTCTATCAGGTGGGGTAGGCTTCTAGCCTGTCGTCACGACAAAGTCGTGAATCACAGGGATTCGGGCTGCGCATGAACGACGGGCAAGATACCCATCCCGCCTTTTCGTACACGTTCTTAAGCGTTGAGCCTTGCCTTACTTGTAGCAACTCCGATCTTCCACCCCGGGGGTATGGATGCGCACGCCCCGCGGCGCGCCGGTTGTGCGCGCCCCTTTTCGATCCTCGGAGAGAGGTGAAAATCCAGTGTTTCCGAATATCGTATGAACCGTTCGGATTAGCCGGACATCGCGACGTAGAGGGCCGAGGGCTTGACGTCGGGGATCAGCAGTGCGTTGACGTTCTTGATGGGGTCGCCCTCGGTGCAGAACTCGTGGAGGGCGGAGGCGGCGCGGTAGCCGGAGCGGACGGCGCCCTCGCGGGAGGTGGGCCAGCCGGTGGAGGCCCAGTCGCCGGCGATGAAGAAGTTAGCGATATCGCCGGAGGGATATGGTCGGTACCGTTTGCCGCCGGGTCTGGGGGAGGAGGCCGCGCGGCGTTCACGGACGACGTGGGCGGTGTTGAGCGTGACTTCTTCGGTGATGCCGGGCATGGCCTTACGCATATCGGCGACGGCGGCCTCGGCGATTTCATCGTCAGAAAGGTGCTCGTAGTCGGTAGCGTGGCCGATCACGACGTGGATATGGTGCAGGCCGTCGAACGCGCCGCCCTGCTCGACGCCCTTGGCAAACGCCCAGCGGACGCAGCCGTCGGTGAAGATCAGGTGCTTGCGGCGCATGGTGTCATGGCCCTGCGGGGCGTTGAAGTACAGGTGGATGCCGATGACGGGGACGTCCTCGATCTCGCCGAGTCGGCCGAGCCTTGCGTCGTCGGCTTTCATTGCGTCGCTGACTATTTCGTCCACGCGCCTGTGCGGCAGCGCGGTCACATATGCGTCGGCAGCCAGGGTCTGGCCGTCAGCGAGGTGCACGCCTGACACGCGCTTGGTATCCGGGTCATACTCGAAGCGATCCGCGCTGACGCCGTGCAGGACTTCGCCGCCGCCCTTGGCGACCTCTTCTTCGGCGAGCCTGTAGAACTCGGCCCGGCTCATGTTCGAGAAGCCGAGCTGATAGCTGGTGTTGCTGAGCAGGAAGCCTTCCTGAAGGATACGCAAGCCATAGGACGCGCTGATCTGCGATGGCAGCTTGTTACACGCGCCGGCGATGATCGCGGACCAGAACTTCTGGATGATCGGCTCGTCCTGGTGGACACTGACAAGCCATTCATGGAAGTTCTCCTCCGTGAGCTTCTCACGTGCCGCCCGGCTGACCTGCAGGGCCGAGAGGAAGCCGGAGAAGATAGAGAGCTTCTCGCGCCACCTGAAGCGTTTCATGGCCATGAGCCCGCGGGTGAGATGGAAGGGTGCGGGGAGGTCGTCGCCGGTGAGCTCGTCGATGAGGCCGTCGGAGCCCGTAAAGTAGAGGGTCTTGTGCCAGTCGATTTCGCGGATGACGCCGAGCCGTCGGTAGAGGTCGGTCTGGTTGGTACACATCCGCATCAGCGTGTGCTGGCTAGCGTCGGTCGCTTCGCCAGAGGTGGATTGGCCGACATGGACCCGGCTCTCGACAACGGTGACGCGGTAGCCCAGATCGGTCAGACGGACGGCGGCGGCGACGCCGGCATGGCCATCGCCGACGATGATGACATGTTTACCTTGGTCAGCCTGATCTTGCATCTAGGTATTGGACACGACCGGGCGTTTGCTTGCAAACGTCACCGAAGTGACAGGGGGTTCGCGAACGCAACTAATCGTGTACCCGCAGATGACCCCGCCTATAGCTATCTGATCCTGGCAGGACGACGCACGAACCAAACCAAAAACCCAGCTGCCATGATCGCCCCGGCCCCCGGCTCTGGGATTTCCTGGAAGATGACATTGTCGAGGAATGCGAAGTGCTGATTGGCGTTCTGACGGTTCTGGAACTCGATGGTGGTCGAGGCAGCGGTCGGGGTGAAGTCGAAGATGAAGTCTTCATAGACAAAGTTGGTGGTCAGATTCGTCAGGTCGTAGGTCTGCACATCTGCTGCATCAAGCATCAGCACGATCTTAGCGGTACCCGTGCGCCCGGAGCCGGCCTGTGTGCCAAGCGAAAAATGGAGCCGTGAGATCTGACCCGGCGTGGTCGCAAAGGTCTGGCGGATGCCGCCACTCACAGAACTAGTGACGTACGCGAGGTCGATCAACCAGGAGCCCTCGGCGGCCTGCCCGCCAAAATCAGAGGGTTTGAAGTACTCGACGCCATCGAGCGTCGTGACCCAGCCGGTGATTGCGGTCGAGCCGGCAGGCTGCTGGCTGTTGGTATTAGATTGAAATTCGAAGCTGCCGTTGATCAACGCGGCGTTCGATGGGACACACAGCACGACAATCACGAAGCCGATCCCAAACAGCATGTGTTTTGCTGTGCTCAATCCATACCTCGCAACGAGTGGATCGGAAAATCAATCCGATGTCGCCGGAGAAAGGTTACTGGGAATCACGCTGTATTGCTGGCTGATTCTGCCTATAAAACAGATAGAATCGAAAGATAGTCCTAGATGATTAACCATTGAGCACGATATGATTCCTGCTTAATGAAGCCTAGGTATGTGATCGTGACTATCATCTGCACAATAAGTATTCACACCTGAAATGAAAAGGCCAAAGCGATGTTCAACGAAGACACCTGCTGCACACTCGTCCCCTACTTCACCGTCAACGAAGGCCAACTCGACGCATTCAAGGCCTTGGGGCCCAAGTTCGTCGAGCGGACAAAGAGCGAGGCGGGCGTGATGCACTATGCCTTCTCGTTTGACGGCCAGACCGCGCATTGCCGGGAGGGCTACGAGAACGCCGCGGGCATCCTCGCCCACCTTGATAACGTTGGCGACATCCTCGAAGAAGCGCTGAAGCTCTCGGAGCTGTCGCGTCTGGAGATACATGGCCCAGCCAGCGAATTGGATCTGTTGCGCGAGCCTTTGGCCGACTTGAACCCGCAGTTCTTCGCCCTTGAAGTGGGCGGTATCCGGCGCTGATCGCCCATTCTGAATACTGAGCCGGCCGTGATCATCATTCGATTGTTCGGAGTCGGCCTGCCAAACCGATACTCCCTCTGGACGCTGGTGTCCCGAGGTTGCTGGTATGCGCATCGGACTTGATGCAAGGACGCTCTTTTGCCCACAGCCGCGTGGGATCGGCAGGAGCCTGCTCAAGCTGTACCAGCGCCTTTCGGCGGTAAAGCCAGACTGGCAGGTCTATGCGTACCACCGCAATCCCGCATACATCCCGGAAGACCTGCCACAGGGCTTTGTGCCACGTTTTGTCGAGATGCCGGGCGATCGCTACGACGCTTGGACGCAGCTCCGCCTGCCGACCGCCGCATGGCTGGATAAGGTCGATGTGCTGCACAGCCCGGCGAATCACTGCCCGCACTGGATGCCCGTGCCGACGGTCGTGACGCTGCATGACTTGATCCCGCTGGATATGCCTGAAGGCCGGTCAGGGCAAGAAATGAAACAGTTTGAGCAGGCGGTCAAATCGGCGTGTAGTAAGGCGACCGCGGTGGTGAGCCCGAGCAAGTACACCCGCATGCGCTTGATCAAAAACCACGGCCTGCACGCCAAGCGCGCGATCGCTGTGCCCTGGGGGGTGACCGTCGAGCAAGAGACGGTCGACATCGGAGATATCGATACGACCTTGCAGCGGTACGGCATCGATCGTCAATACATGCTGCACTTCGGGGCGGCGGAACCGCGAAAGAATACGCGTGGGATCATCGAGGCCTGGGCGATGGTTCGGCCGGCATATCGGCGGAATTGGAAGCTGCAGATCATCGGGCTGGATGAAGCCACTAAGGAATCGATCGGTAAACTTAGCCACGCGTTGGGGATTGGTGAGCAGGTGCTATTGCATGGGTACGCGCCGGACGCGGACCTGCCGGTGCTACTCAGCGGTGCCTCGGCGCTGTTGTACCCAAGCATTTCGGAGGGCTTTGGCTTGCCAGTGCTTGAGGCGTTTGCGGTAGCGACGCCGGTGCTGACCTCGGACACGACAAGCCTGCCCGAGGTCGCGGGCGATGCGGCGGAGTTGGTGCCGCCCGGTATCCCGACTGCGCTGTCGAGTGCGATTACCCGGCTGATGAAAGACCCGATGCGACGCAACGATCTCGTCGCACGCGGGGCGCAGAGGCTGACCCAGTTCCGCTGGGCAGATGCGGCAGACCAGTACGCGGCGGTATTTGACGTGGCGGCACGCAGCCGACGGCGTGAACGACGCGGGCCTGACAAACGCAGTGCTGCCTAGGCCAGGAACATGGAACTGAATCCCGAGCCACAACTCAATGTGCTGCTGATCAGTGAGCTGCCACTCTGGCCTTTGGACCGCGGCTACTGCGTGCACGGCGTCAACATGCTCCGCTCGCTACGAGCGTCGGGCCTGCGCGTCGCCGCGACAACGCTCCGGCCTAGCGAAGAGAAGATGCCCGGCTGGCTCGCGGAGCGCATGCTGGATTGGCCCATCGCTGGAAAGACGGACATCAAGCGTTATTCACTCGGCTGGCAGGGCAAGGCCTTTGGGCTGCGTTGCAAGGTCGCCGAACACCAGGCACTCAACGGGCGTGAGTTAGCGGGGCTGCTCACATTAGTCGATCGGGTACGACCCGCCGCGGTGATCGCCGTGGGTCAGCACGGGCCGGTGATTCTGCGCGGGCTGAGTTGGGCGTACCCGAATCTGCCCCGCGTGTGGTACGCGGCTGATGAGCCGGTTCGGTTCCAATTCTCCATGCTGCAGCGCGAGGGCCTGGGTGCACTGCGGCATCGCACTCGCTTGGCAATCGTGTTCGGCATGATGCAAGCGCTCTTTAATCGTGGCAACACCGCGCACAGGTTATCGGCAGCCATCGGTGTCAGCCCAGGCGATACCAAGCGGCTAGGCATGATCGGCGGGTGCAAAGCCGTCACAATCCGTAACGGTGTCGATACCGACTACTACCAGCCCGATCCCGCCGTCGTGCGTCTGCCGAGGACCTGCGCTTTCTGGGGCGATCTGTCTTTTGAACCCAACGTGGATGCGATCCGGTGGTTTGTCCAAAAGGTCTGGCGGCATGTGGTGTACCGGCGGCCCGACGCGAAGCTGACGATCCTTGGCCGACGGCCCGTTGAGGCGGTGCAGTCGCTAGCGGATGAGCCGGGCGTCGAAGTGCTTCCGGATATCTCGGACCTTCGGCCGTACCTGCGTTCGGCGGGAACGGCGGTGATGCCGATGCGCTGCGGGCACGGGATCAAGAACAAGCTCCTGGAAGCCGCGGCGATGAGCATGCCGATCCTCGCATCGCCCAAGGCGGTCAAGGGACTGGTATTCGGTGAAGGCCGGCCCCCGATGATCGTTTGCAAAAACCCGTCCGACTGGGTCTCAGGGCTCGACAAGATCTGGTCGCAACCTGGCCTAAGCAGCACAATCGGGGAACTGGCCCGTGAGTGGGTGCTCGACCGTCATGCCTGGTCCGGGGCGGCGGCTGAGATGTACGCTTTGCTGCAAACCCTGGCACCGGATGAGCCGATCTATTATGCAGACGCGCAGGCCGAACGGTCGTTGCCCAAGCGTCTGAGCCGTAAAGACGCGGCGTAGAGCAACAATGCCCCATGGCCTTTACTACGATGCATTTCGCCCTCGGGATGGTCGGCACTGGTGCCGCCGCGACGGTCGGTGCGCTGGTCTTGCAAAGGGGGCTTCGCTGGGTGCCGTTATGCATGACTGCAGGTGGGATCTGGGCCTGCGTGCCAGACATGCCGCGCATCTTTAGAGAGGACTTTCCTAACGCGCCGTTTGCTCAAACCCTATCATCAAAGCCGCTGCAGCAATGGCTTCAAGCGAATGGCGATGTCTTCTTCTTCCACCGTATGCTTGATTCGCAGCCGAAGGAATACGCGCTGCACGGGCTGGCCATTATTCTGACGCTCTACACGCTCTCTGTGCTGTTTTTATCGATCACTTGGCGTCGACCGGCGTGTTCGCAAACACTACCGGCTGAGCCCGAAAGCCAGTCTGCGGCTGCAAATAAAACAGGATCCAGACGGCAAGCGGCCTGAGGTAAATTACCCAAACCGCATAACTGTTACTCACCGTTAGCCACGCGGAGAACACGAGTTCTCTGCCTCATGTCTTGAACCGATTAACCCGATCACTCAATCACCAACCTATCAGTTCCGTTGGTTCAGTAAGACAATCTTCACACGGACGCTTGATGGGGGTCCACCTGTCGTTCACATGCCTGCAGAACGCAGAATGCGAGATACATCGTTGCATGAGTCTGGCGAAACCTGGCGGTTTACAGCCCACGCTGGTCCTGCGGAGCCGGTTTACCTTGCGCTGGACGGTCCGAATACGCCCTGCCGGTGGATCAAGATGCAGCCACTCGAAGGCGCGCCGGGTGTGTGGAGTGTGGTCGCAACGATCCTGCCGGGCCGGCACCGCGTTCGATACTACACCGTCGACAACGGCACGTACCTGAACTGTGGATCGCTTGGCCTGATTGGTAAGCGGCTCAGTGCGCCGGACCCTGCTGTACAGATCGATGACCAATGCAGCCTCGCCGCTTCCGCTTAGGCCAAGCGATAATCGCTACATCCCGCCGAGCAGCGTCTTGCGAAAATCTGTCGGCGATTGGCCGACTTCCCTGCGGAAGATCTTGCACATCGTGCCCGCGCTGACAGGGACGCACGGCAACACCTTTTCGGGGCAGGTTGTGACGGACAATGTCACCGCGAATATTGAACTGGTGATCGACATGGGAGCCGCGGTGCCTGTCGGCAGCATTTCAGCCTGGAACTACAACGAAAACAGCTTTGCGGGCAACGGCACCAACAAGCGGAAGTCCAGTTTGACAGTGTCCCCGAGGCGAGCTCGTTGGCGCTGCTGGGCATGGGTGGTCTGCAGATCGGCGCGCGTCGACGCAAGTATGCAAACCCAGACAATCACCGCGTGGTCTTACAGACCCGGCAGATTCAGCCCGCCGGTTGCTTCACCGATCGTGTCCTTCAGCAGTTCCTGGACCTTGCCGACCGCGGCGTTCATCGCCGAAGCGATGAGCTCTTCGACCATTTGTCGGTCTGCATCGGTGCCTGTGCCGGCGAGCGTAGTGATCATCGCGGGGTCGACCTCGACCTGAACGACCTCAAACTTGCCGTTCATCGTGACACGGACAGCGCCTGCACCGCTCTCGGCCTGCACGGTCTTGGCCGCGAGATCGGCTTGGGCCTGCTCCATTTTTTCTTTGATGTCGCCGAGGTTGCCCATGAGGCCGGCGAGTTCTTTGATGTTCTTGAGTTGATCAAACATAGGGACTCCTTTCAAATACTAGGCGCCTGACGCCGGGTCCTGGTTGGATTTCTGCTCCGCCCGCGCATCCATCAGCACGGCCTCAGGAAACGCATCGAAGACATCCTTGACCAGCGGGAGGTCAAGGGCCTTGCGGCGTTGACCCGCGGTCTGCTTTTGAGCTGTTGCGTCCGAATCTTGCCGGGTAGGCTGCGGTGTTGCAGCATCGATCAGCTCCAAACGGAACCGCCTGGCGGACAGCTTGGTCAGCTCGGCCGCGAGCCGGTCGCACTGCCTTGCGTTAATGAAGCCTGCGATCTCGCGCTGGCCGCTGCGCGGCCGGACCTGGCACAGGCCGGCGTCCGCATCCAGCGAGGCTAGCTCAACCTTGTCGACCCACGCAAACGCCGAGATCGGCTCGACGTGCTGCATCAACGCGGCCCACACCTCCGCAGCGTTCGCGAGATCGATCGGTGCCTGCTCTTGCGGTTGGTCCTTAGCCGCCCACTCACGATGAGGGTTCGAGCCTTGTCGCGCCTGACCCCCCATCTCTCGGCGTGGGGTACTCACAGGCGCACCAGCATCACTGTTGGCTAGCTTTTTTTTTTCGTTGCCACCCGATGGCAGCGGCACCGCACCGGCAAGCACCTTCGTCACGTCGGCCATCTTCTCAGCTAACGCGAGCCTTACTACCACAGCGTCCAGCAGGGCACGGGGACTGCTCGACGACTTGCCATTGCGGGCCAGCCCGTCGCACAGCGCGATCATGTGCACCAGCCCCGGCGCATCAAAGCGTGCCGCCTGCTTCGCAACACGGTCGCGTGACTCGGGCGACAACTCGATCAGGTCCGAATCGGCCCCACACGCGGCGATCAGCATGAGTTGGCGCATGTGCTCGATGAGGACTTCCACAAGCTGGTCCTGCCCGATACCGGCCGCAAGCAGCTCGTCGATCTGTTTCAGAGAAGCGGTGACATTGCCATCAGCCAAGGCATCGACCAACGACACCACGCGCTCGCGCGCGGGGAGGCCGAGCATGTTCTCGAGGATAGCGGGCGTCAGCGGCGTCTCGCCCGTGGCGAGCAGACGGTCCATCAGCGACAGTGCATCGCGCATCGAGCCGTTGCCCAGCACCGCGAGCTGGTAGAGCACCTCGTGGTCCGCATCGACTTTTTCTGCCTTCAAGACGTCCGACAGGTGGTCCTTAATCTCGCCTGCCGGGATGTTCTTGAAGTCGAACCGCTGGCAGCGCGAGTGGATCGTCGCGGGGATTTTGTGCGGCTCGGTCGTTGCAAGGATGAACTTCACATGGCTCGGCGGCTCCTCCATGGTCTTCAGCAGCGCATTAAACGCCGCGGTCGAGAGCATGTGAACCTCGTCGATGATGTAGATCTTGTAGCGCGCGTTGGCGGTGGGCGCGAGGCCAGCCGAGCCGATAAGGTCGCGAGCGTCCTGCACTGAGTTGTTGGACGCGCCGTCGATCTCGATGACGTTGAGGTCATCGCCGCGCATGATGGCTTCGGCCATGCGCTGCTGGACGTCTTCGTCGGGGTACTCAAAGTCGTCGCCCTCGATCGCCGGGGCGTCGGGGACGGTCGCTGGTGCGTTGAGGGCCCTGGCGAAGATGCGGGCTAGGGAGGTCTTGCCGACCCCGCGTGTGCCACAGAAGAGGTAGGCGTGGGCGACGCGGTTGGTGCGAATCGCGTTGATGAGGGTGTTGGCGATTGAACCCTGGCCCACGACGTCGGCGAAGGATTGGCTGCGGTAGCGTCGGGCTAAGACGGTGTAGGCCATGGACTCACAATAGCGAAAGATTCGGAGGCGTACCGGCAGGCGATCAGGTCACCAACGGCACCGGGCTTACTGCACTTAGGGTTGCTCCTCTTCCGAGGCCTTTGCCCGGTTCATGAGCCAACCCGTGCACTGGGCCCGACCGCCTGCCGGTCTGCCTCGCGAACATGATATCCCGCCCCGCAGACAGACGGCCAGGACACCGACGGCACCGGGCAGACGCCAC
>JBCCYY010000055.1:0-29458 GCA_039188575.1 Planctomycetota bacterium
ACGCCGTACGGGTTCACCGGGTTCATCTTCGTGTCTTCATCCTGCGGGTCGTGGTCGGGGTGGCCGAAGATCTCCGATGAGCCGACGTTGAGGAACTTGGGTGCCGGTTCCATGTCGCGGAGGAACTCGAGCAGGCGGAGCGTGCCCATCGCGGTGAACTCGCAGGTGGACTCGGGGATCTCGAAGCTCGCCCCGACATGGCTCTGCCCCGCAAGATGGTAGATCTCATCGGGGTGGGCCTTGAAGATGATCCTGCGGATCGAGGTGGCGTCATCAAGGTCTGCGTAGTGCAGGAACAGCCTTGTGCCGTAGACCTCGGGGTCGAGTGTGAGGTGGTCCAGGCGTGGGCGGGCGGTGATGGATGACCGCCGGATGATGCCGTGGACGGTGTAGCCCTTCTCAAGCAGCAGCTCGGTGAGGTAGGAGCCGTCTTGCCCGGTGATGCCGGTGATCAGCGCGGATTGGGATGAGGATGGGTCTGGCATGCGTTGATATTGCGGATTGATCCTACTGCTTTGTTTGGCGTGCGATATAGTCGCGCGTGATCGTTTCATAGGCCTGCGTGCGCAGGCCGAATGTCTTCGCCTCGGCGACCGCGGTCTCTACGTCGACCCCCTCGTCTAGCACGCGGTACGCCAACCAGCCCGCACTGACCCGGTTCGCCGAGCCGCAGTGGAAGAGCAGGGGGCGTTCGGCTTCACGCAGCACCCGCCGCATCGCGTCAAGCCGGTCGTCGGAGAGCTGCTCCGGGCCCTTCCAGGGGATGCGCACGTGCAGGATCCCGTTGGACTTGGCGAGCTTGGCCGATTCGACGCCGGGCGTCTCGTCGCTCTCGCGGAGGTTGAGGATGGTCTTGATGCCCAGCTCTTTCAGCAGCGGGTAGTCGCTTGGCGTCACGCCGCCTGCGACGTACAAGTCACCGATCTGGTGCATGTTTTTGACATTGCCGCAGGAGGTCGGCTCAACCGGTGCGATGCGATGAGCCGGCGTTGGGTCCGCATGACACCCGCCGAGAATCAGTGCGAAGAGGCAGAACGCTGAGAGGGCCGTGTATTGCATGCCGTGTTTATACGAAAAAACCCGCTCACAGGAGCGGGCCGATCCGTTTTGAAGTTGGCCCACTAGGACTTGAACCTAGACTGACAGAATCAGAATCTGTAGTGCTGCCGATTACACCATGGGCCAGTGTTTACTGCGTCAAGCATGCTAGATCGCATCGCTCAGGAGGTCAATCATCGGCTCGGTTCTTGGGGGTTCTTGAGATTCGCTGAGGCTCGGCAGCCTTAGTCCGGTAGTGGGCACGCGTGGAAGGCTTCGATCACGGCCTTGGGGTCGTCGGCTCCGAACAGTGCCGACGCGGTGACAAGCGTGTCGACGCCCGCTTCGACGGCCAGCGGTGCCGTCTGTGGGTTAAGCCCGCCGTCCATCTCGATCCGGGTATTCGCGTCCACCCGCTCCTTGATCCAGCGTGCCTTCTCAAGCACCTCCGGCATGAACGACTGGCCCGAGAAGCCCGGGTTCACGGACATCACCAGCACCAGGTCCACCGCGTCGAGGTAGGGCTCAAGCGACTCAAAATCCGTCGGCGGGTTGATCACGACCCCTGCGGTCATACCCAGTGCGTGGATCTTTTCTATCAGCGCGTGGCCATCCATTCCGCCTTCACGCATTGTCCGGCACACCTCGACATGGAACGCGAAGTTGCTTGCACCGGCTTTAGCGAACGGCTCAAGGTAGTGCTCCGGGTCCTCGACCATCAGGTGCACATCCAGGTTCACGCTCGGCAGGTGCTTGCGGACGCCCTTGATCATATCCACACCCATGGTGAGGTTCGGTGCGAAGTGCCCGTCCATGACATCGACATGCAGCAGGTCGGCACCAAGGTCGAGTACGCGTTGGCAGTCGGCGGCCATTGCGCCGAAATCAGCGGACAGGATGGACGCGGCGACGAGCGGGTGGGTCGGCGGGGCGCGTAGGTCGAGGATATCGGTCGGGGTCGGCATAGGGGCCTTTCCTATCGATTGATTGAATCAACCGCTTGAAGCTGCGAAACCTTCTTCAAAGGGCTGGATCGTCACCCAGCCGTTGCCCTCGAACTTCATCTGGTACGACTCACCGCTGGTCCGCCCGATGAAGGTGCGGAGCGAAACGTCTTTCTTGAATTTCGGTTCGAGGCTGCCGGACCACATGACGGTCGCCTGCGGGTCGGTGAACACCGGCTCACCGGGCAGCACCGCCAACGTCAGTGGGTCGAAGTGCGTCGTGACAGCGAGCATTCCCGACCCCTTCAGTTGCACATTGAATAGCCCGCCGGCCGCGAAAGCCGCGATCGATTTCACCATCTTGATGTTGTAGTCCAGCGTCGTCTCGAAGGCGAGCAGGTCGCTGCCGTTTACCACGACCTCTTCGTTGTCCAAATTCAAGATCGAGATTTTCTTCCCCGCGTCGGCGAGGTAGAGCTTGCCGCTGCCCTCCGCCTTGGTCAGGCTCGCGCCCTCACCCGACACCGCTTTTTTCAGCAGCGTGCCAAGCCCCTGCTCCAGAAACCCTTCACGCGTGAACTTGATGACGCCTTGGTAAGCGACCATCGAGCCCATCTTGGTCCAGATCTTGCCGTCCAGATTGACCTCGAGCAGACGCTCGGTCTCCATTTCAAAGAGCCCCTGGTGCAGATCGCGCTCAGCGGTGGAGGAAACAAATTCGTCAACGGTGTATCGGTTGTCCTGCTCGGTCATCGCGGGGCTTTCGGGGGTGATGGGTTTGCCTGGCTTATCATACAGACCACGCCGTGTTGTTCAGCCGCTTTTGCTACTATGTCGAATCTGATCCCTTTTGGCCTGACCCATGCGCACCGCCGTGATCTCCGATATCCACGCCAACCTCGACGCGCTCAGCGTCGTGCTCACGGACATCGAAGCGCGCGGTGCCGACCGTATTATCTGCCTGGGGGACATCATTGGCTACGGCCCGAACCCGCTGGAGTGCCTCGACCTGGTCATGGAGAAGTGCGATTTCGCCATGATGGGCAACCACGACTTCGCCGTGCTCTACGAACCGACGAGCTTCAACACCACCGCCGAGCAGGCGGCGTTCTGGACCCGGAGGCAGTTCGAAGAAGAGCCCGATCCCGAGCTACGCAAGAAACGCTACGAGTACCTCGGCAACCTGCTGGTGCGCAAGTGGGAGGAGGGCACGCTGTACGTCCACGCCTCACCCCGACGGCCGATCAACGAGTACATCTTCCCCGACGATGTGATCAGCGCGCCCAACAAGATGAACTCGATCTTTGACCGCATCGAGGAGCGCTGCTTCGTCGGCCACACGCACGTCACCGGAATCTTCACGAACGAGCCCGACTTCTACCCACCCGCCGACCTGGGCGAGGCCTACAAGTGGGGCAGCGATGACAAGGTCGTCGTCAACCCGGGCAGCGTCGGCCAGCCCCGCGACCGCGATCCCCGCGCGTCCTATGCCCTGATGGATGACGAGCAGATCGAATTCATCCGGTTGGAATACGACATCAACGCCGTGGTCGAAAAGGTCAAGGCGATCGATGACCTCAGTGATTTCCTGGGGCAACGGCTGCTAGAGGGACGGTAAAGAGCGTTTGTTGCAAGGCAACGCTTCGCTTCACCACGGAGGCACGGAGATCGCAGAGAGCACAGAGCAAGGCAGGGGCAAATGAGTTTCCGGCAACGCAGATCAACTTGGCCGGGTGATCCGGACCAAAGTCTGGATCATCTTGAAGGTATCGGTATTCCTAAAGAGGCATTGAGCTCAGAGACTAAGTTCATCCAGTATTTAATTGATGGAAGTGCATCTGATCTCGGGCCGCATCTTAATGATTTGAGTACAGATCAATTCTGGGATCTGTTTGCCATCGTCGATAGTTGGTACGGTATGGATAAGCTCAATTTCAAAGCGTTTCAAGCGCGAAGAGAACATTCACTAGAACAGCAATAGTGCCTCGCTCTGTGTTCTCTGCGATCTCTGTGTCTCCGTGGTGAAGCGAAGCGCTGCCTTGTCGTCTTAGATCAGAACGAATCCGCCGCCTCTTCGACCTCGTCGTACATCGGGAAGACCGAGTCGAGACGGGTGACTTTGAAAAGGAATGCGACGTTTTCCTGGCAGCCTGAGAGGGCGATCTGGCCGCGTTGGTGCTCGATGTCCTGCAGCAACTGGACGAGCGAGCCGATGCACGCGCTGGCGATGAACTCGACCTCGGCTAAATCGAAGATGAAGTTCTGCGCGTTCTCGTAACGCATCTTGTCCGTGCAGGCATCCACGAGTTCCTGCATCTCGTGGTACGCAAGCTCGGCCTGGCGGATGTGCGCGGTGACCATCGACCCGGCTTGTTCAACATCAATCGTGTCAGGCAGCATGGCGCATCCTTGTGGGTGCCCCGGAACGGCCGGGTGTATCGGAGTCATCGGTTGAAACGGGGCGCGACTTTGGGGGACGCGGCGGGTCCGGGCCTGCGCTGCCTTGCCTAAGTGTTACAGACCGATCGGCTCAACCCGCGAAGTACAACCCACTCACCTCCGCCTCGACCATCTCACCATCGATCGGGACGGCGACTTTGGTGCCTGCCTTGTGTCTGCCCCATTTCATCACGGCGAATGCTAACCCCGCTCTGCCGAGCATGGGCGACAACGTCGAACTGGTGATCCCACCGATCTGCCCGCCGCGCGGGGCCCGGGCGCGTTTGTCTTCGTCGTACTCGAAGACCTTCATTCCTTCGATGGGCAGACGGTTGCCGGGCAGCTTGAGCCCGACGAGCAGGCGTTTGGGGTGGCTGAGGTTGTGCATGCGCGCAACCGCTTCCTGGCCGAGCCAGCACCCCTTCGTTAGTGACACGGCCTCTTCGAACGCGGCCTCACCCGCTTCGGCTGGCAAGGAATCGGGCCCGAAGTCGATGTGATAGATGGCCAGTCCGGACTCGATGCGTGCGGTGTTGTAAGCCAACCAGCCGACCGGTCTGCCACGCAGCGAGTCCCGGCGGCGGTCGGCATGGTCCGCATCCATCTGGGCGTCCGCTTCGTAGCCCGCGGCGTCGAGGAGTTGTTGATGGGTAGCCTCGGCTTGATCGATCGGCACAAATAAACGTAATCCCAGCGTCTGACCTAGGTCGCATCGGCAAACAGAGACGAGCACATCACCGACTTTGACCACATGGGTCGTGCCCACCATCGAGACGATGTCATCGGTGGTCATGCCTTCGACGGTGTGCGTCGCGATTTTTGCAAGCAGTTGCGCAGACGCGGGCCCAAGCAGGGCGAGGACGGTCCATGATGCGCTGACGTCTTGGATCGCCACGTCCTCGGCGAACAGCCGGCTATCGAGCATCTGGATGGTCGAAGCGATATCGAAATGGTCCAACTCAAGCCACGTGGAAGCGTCCCCATGGTGGACATGCGTATCGGCGAGGATGTGGCCTTGTGCATCGAGCAGGAAGGCACGCCTGGTATCTCCGCCGGTCATCGCGTTGATGTCCTGTGAGAGCATGTTGTGCAGGAAGGGTTTAACGTCTTCGCCGGTGAGTTGTATGAGCCCGGTTTGCGGCAGGTGGAGGATGCCGACGTGTCGGCGGATCGCGGCGTACTCGGCCTCGAACGAATCGAACAGCCTGGCCAGGGCGACGGTCGTGTCGGGTTCGCCGGCTTCCCGGTCCGGTTCCGGGCCGTAGCCGATCATCAACGCGCCGAGTTGTTCCAGGTACTTCTGCATGACACTTACATGATAGGTCTGCGGCAGCGTGGCGAGTTTCGTATCATGCCCCGCTCGAAAGGAACCGCCCCATGGCCAAGAAAACCATTGCAGATATCGATGTCGCCGGCAAAAAGATCCTGATGCGTGTGGACTTCAATGTCCCGCTCAAGCACGGCGTGATCACGGATGATCGTCGGATCGTCATGGCCCTACCGACGATCCAGCACGTGCTGGACAACGGCGGCAGCGTTGTCCTCATGGCTCACCTGGGCCGACCCAAGGGCGAGCCCAAGCCCGAGTTCAGCCTCAAGCCCGCGGCGGACCGCCTCGGCGAGCTGCTTGGAGAGGGTGTTGTCAGCATGGCCAACGACACCGATGGCAACGATGCGCATGAAAGAGCCGATGCGCTTGTGCCCGGGCAGGTGCTCGTGCTGGAGAACGTCCGCTTCAATACCGGCGAAAAGAAGGGCGACGACGAGAACTACAGCCACACCCTCGCGTCGTTCGGCGACATCTACTGCAACAACGCGTTTGGCACCTGCCACCGCACGGAGGCATCGATGTACGCCGTGCCTCAGGCGATGAAGCGCGCCGGCAAGCCCGCGGTTGTTGGCTTCCTCGTCGAGAAAGAGATCAAGTACCTCGCCGATGTAATCGCCAACCCCGACCGTCCTTTCGTCGCGATCCTCGGCGGCGCGAAGGTGTCGGACAAGATCAACGTGATCGACAACCTGCTGGGCGTCTGCGACAAGGTGCTGATCGGCGGGGCGATGGCGTACACGTTCTCGCTGGCGCAGGGCGGCAGCGTGGGCGGATCGTTGGTTGAGCCGGACAAGCTCGAGCTGGCCAAGGAACTGATCGCCAAGGGCGGCGACAAGCTGGTGCTTCCTATCGACACGCACTGCGGCGACAATTTCTCCAGCGACTGCAACAAGCAGGTTGTCAATTCTGGCGAGATCGCGGATGGCTTCGAGGGGCTGGACATCGGTCCGGAGACCGCTAAGCAGTACGCGGACATCGTCAAATCTGCGAAGACGGTGGTTTGGAACGGCCCGATGGGTGTTTTTGAGATGCCGCCGTTCGATGAGGGCACCAAGGCCGTGGCCCAAGCGATTGCGGACAGCGAGAGCACGAGCATTATCGGCGGCGGCGACTCGGCCGCGGCGATCGAGCAACTGGGCTTTGCCGACCAGGTCACGCACGTTTCGACCGGCGGTGGGGCGTCATTAGAGATGCTAGAGGGCAAAAGCTTTGCAAGCGTCGACCTGCTGGACGACAAGTAACCGCAGAAATCGGATAGGCATGCTGGACGCTGCTACAGTTGTGGCATGAAACGAACTCTATTTAGTACCGGTCTTGCTGTCTCTCTGTTCGCCTCCAGTGCTGCCCACGCGCAGTCCAACGCGAGCATGATGCTCGTGCCCTGGTTCGGTGAGCAGCAGGCCCAGGTCAGGGCCGATGCCTTCTTTACCCCGACCGAGGCGAACATCACGGGCGCAGATGTGGACCTATCGATCTTCACGTCAACCGGCCGGTTCCTCCTGGACCCGGACGCGTCTTACCGCCCGACGATCGGCTACGAGTTTGTGCAGTACGAGATCGGTTCGTCCGATGCGGCGCTGCCAGACGACCTGACCGATGTGTCGATCGCCTTCGGCGGCAGCTTCGGCGATATCGAACTCGGCGAAGCGCTCGGCGGTGAGTGGAATGTTGGTTATACGCTCGGTATTGGCTACGCGGGCACGACGCCCTTTCAGGATGGCGATGCGTGGTACGGCAAGGCGGACCTGTTCGCCTTCAAAGCGATCGACCGCGACACACGCTGGTTGGTTGGCTTGAACTACGACGGCAACCGGGTATTCCTGCCCGATGTGCCCCTTCCTGCGGTAACGTACTTCAGCCGACTGAATGAGACGATTACTTATGCGATCGGTCTGCCGTTTAGCCAACTGACTTGGAAGCCGGACGAGTTCTGGACATTGGATATCCGCTCGGCCTTGTTCTTCAGCTTCAACGGCACGCTGAGCTATCAGGCAAGCGAAGACCTGAAACTGTTTGCTTCGCTGGCCCGTCGCAGCGACGCGTTCACGATCCAGGGTGGTTTCCCGAACCGCCGGCTGCTCTTTAGTCAGGACCGCGTCGAGCTAGGCCTGACCTATGACCTCATGGAGAACGTCGCCCTGACCATCGCGGGCGGTTTCGCGTTCAATCATGAGTTCGATGTGGGCTTTGACTCGCGCGATCCACGCGGCCTGCGTGACCTAGATGATTCAGGTTACATCCGTGGCGGGATCGAGCTTCGATTCTAAATTTCAGACGGGTTTTTATCACTCAAACGGTTTACTTGGTGCGATAAATCGTCTTGATTGATTGGATTTTTCCTCCATCGGCTTTGAGCCGATGAAATGAATCGTTACCCTGTACGTTGTCAGGGTAGCCAGTCGCGCTGCCTGCGATCGATCGACGAGAAGAAGCCCGACATGAACCTGCTCGCACAAATCGAGACCACGCCGCCAAGCGACTGGTGGTGGTCCACGCTGACCAGCGGCCCCGCGCTGTGGCTCTTGGGCTTTGCGGTGGTTTGTCTCGTGTTGCTACTGTTCATGGGCTACCGACTGCGAGTCGTGTCGGCCCGTTACCGAAAGCAGGGTGTGAAGCAGCGATTGGCCGACGACTCGGGCGTCGCAATGGTCGAGTTTGTCCTGGTCACACCGATCCTGTTGATCGTCACACTGCTGCTGATCCAGACGATGCTGGTCTTCACTGGGCTGTTCTATGTGCAGTATTCGGCGTTCGCCGCAGCGCGGACCGCGATCGTTCAGATCCCGATGGCGTCGAGCGAGCCGATGAACGAGCTATCGCCTTCAACGGGCTCGGACAAGTTCGGCGCGATCGAGTCGGCGGCGGTGCTCGCGGTACTCCCGGTCAGCGGCCGAGAGAGTGGGTCGAGCGTCGCCAGCAGCCAACTCGTGTCTGGTATCCGCGAGGTTTACTCGGCTCAGGGCCGCAGCGAGCCGGCGTGGGTCGACGAGATGCTCGGCGAGCGTTTGAACTACGCGATCAACCACACCGAGGTTACGGTCGAGCGTCTGTCTTCAAGCGACAGCGCGGAAGCGGGCTTCGAGCCGGTCGAAGAGTATGCTGTGTTTACCCCCAAAGAAGCGATCGCGATCCGTGTCCGCCATGAGTTCGCGTTGACCGTGCCCTTGGCCAGCCGAGTCTTTTCCGCGGTCGGTGAGTCGGGGTCTTATTCGCCCGCTTCTCGTGACAGCGACAGCCCGGGCCCGCCGGGGCAGTGGACGCTCATCGAGTCCCGTGCGATCCTCACGAACGAAGGTATCGACCGCCGTATGCCCGATGCACCGGATGTGCCTAGGCGCTAACCCACCCGATAGTTGATGAACCACACCCCTTCCAACCCGAGCAACGCTCGCCCATGGCGTAAGCGATCATTGCGTCGCTCACCCAAGAGCCGTGGTGCCGTGCTGGTGCTCGCGCTTATGGGCGGCTTTCTGATCGTCGGGCTCATCGGCTACGTCTTTAATACCGGACGGCATGCGCAGCTGCGCCAACAGACCCAGTCCGCCGCCGACGCGACCGTGATCTCGGGGGCGGGCTATGTCGCTCGGACCTTCAACACCGTTGCGATGAACAACGTCGAGATCTCCCGGCTGATCCCCGCGGTGCAGTTGCTGGACGCGGTGCCGCAGGCGGCGCAGTACGCCTTCGAAGACACGGATGCGCTGCTTTCGCGTGTCGACGAGCAGCTCACCGCTGGCACGGGCGACGCCGTATTTGATGATAAGCTGCGGGAGGTCGCCGACGAGCTTCGCGAGCAGCACTGGAAGCTGCAAGAGCTCAACGAGTTCTTCAATGAGAGCGGGTACGACGTCCGCGAGATGACGTTTTACGACAGCGAGTTCGGCCGGGGCGAGATGTGGAAGGCCATGGAGTCGCTTGATGCCATCAGCAGCGCCTCGATGGAGGCGCTCGCCGAGCTGAACCAGGTCACCGCCATCCACACCGGCCGACGCAACCTCCGTGGCAGCAGCGGCGAGCACCTCGCGGCGATGGCGCCGTTCGAGTTCCCGTACGTCTGGCAGCGCTACACGTTTGATGACTTCAAAGAGCCGGTCATCCTTGGCAATATTCCGGGCGATTTTGATGATGAAACATCGAACCGCGGCCCTTACGACACCATCTTTGGCTGGCGCGGCGACATCAGCGAGCCCGACGAGCGGGAGTTGGTCGGTTACCGAACGCCGACCCAGCAGACCACCTCGACCAGCTCGGGTGGCTCGTCGTCTTGGTCCGGTGGCGGTGGCGGTGGCAGTTCGAATGGCGGCCCGATCTACAACTGGATCCCTGGAGAAGTGCTCGCTTATTACTCCTTTGGCACCTGGCCTTGGATGAGCCTGGACTTCCAGCGCTCGATCCCGCAGCGACTCCAAGAGTTCCCACAGGAGAGCCAGTTCGAGTGGTACGTCCAGCGGATCGCCGAGCACAAGCTCGTTTACCTCTGGGACGACGCGGTCCAGGTGGGCACGGTCGGTGACCCGCCTAACCTCACGTATCTTGTCAATCAGCCCCAGCCGATCTTCGATCCCGAATGGATCACGGACTACAGCCGGGCAAGGAGCCTGATCAGCGCGCAAGATCCTCGCGTCCGCCACACACAGTGGATACAGGTCTATTTTGAGACACCGGTTGATGAATTCGATAGGCCGCTTGGTCCGGAAGAAATGATCCGTTGGGGGATCATCCGTAGTGTTGCTGATGAGAATGGTATAGGCGCGAGGATCGAGCCGCCGGACGAGGGCGGCGAACTGCGGAAGCTCTCAAGCCACGTCTGGGAAGACAAAGGCGAGCGCACCGACACCACCCAGTTCTTGAATGAAAGCGGCCAAGTCACCGGCACCACGACCCAGATTTTTCGGCAGCGCTGGATGTACGTCTGGGCGGGCTTGGATATCGGCGAGGAAGTCGAGGTCCGCAACCCGAACAACTTCGAGAGCCGCGACGACCTGCCCGCCCCGATGGACTTTGTCCACAACGAAATGGAGCGCCCGAACGATGGAGACCCGGGCTACCCTGGTAGCGCATTTACGTTCTTGGGCCTGGCCAAGCAGCCGAACAACGCCCCGATGTGGGGCCGGCTGTTCAACAACAGCGCCTACGATGGGCACACCGCCATCGCCCAGGCCAGCGTGTTCAACAACCATTCGTGGGACCTGTGGACGCAGATGTGGCACGCCCAGCTCGAGCCGGTGCAAGAGTACGACCAATGGGTTGAGTTGATCCAGAGCCAGCTCGGCTCCGCGTCGGGCTACGACGACCTGAGTGTGGGTGAACTCGAGGAGCTGACCGAGTACCTGCGGTCTCTGGAATCGCTCGCCCCGATCATGCTGACGCACTAATGAAAAGCCAGGAGCACGCTTTGAAACGCCAACAGGCGACAACCCGGTACCAGCGGCACAGGCTCGGCGCGGTCATGATGGAAACCGTCCTGGTGATGCCTTTCATCATGCTGGCGTTGGTGCTCATTGTGTACCTGGGTTGGAACTTCCGCCGGCTGGCCCAGGTGACCAATATGGACCGTTACGCGGTTTGGGAGTCGGTCACGCCGGGTGCGCCCGGGCCGGACACGCAGGGGCTCGAGCAGCCGATGCGGAACCCAAGGCTTAACGAGGTCTTTTTCGAGCTCAACAGCGACCAGGCGGTCGAACTGGATGAGCTGCATCAGACGGGGAACAACCGCTACCTGCCCGAGGGCCACCGCGTCTTGCGCGACCAGCAGACCGACGAGGCGTACTCATACTTCAACGAGTTCCTGAACCGCAACCCGCGTGGGAACCGTCAACGGTTCACGTCCACACACAACCAGAGCGTGAATACCCGGCTGCTAGACCTCACCGACTTCACCCGGGACCGGCATGGGCACAGCCGGATGAATGGGGACTGGCGCTACCTCAACGGGATCGAGTACAACTCTGAGCGGGACAAATGGCAGCCCGCCCGCCGCAGGGTCTCGCCGGCTTCGTCCCTGCGGGAGGTCTTTTTCGCGGAGTTTGATGACGGGCTCGACTCGCTGTCCAGCGACAACGAGTACGCCACGGGCGTCCGCCAGTTCTACCAGTCCTACCCGCCCTACGTGGGGCCGGAAGTCGACGAGGACACCCGCTTCAGGAATTTTGGGTCATCCGCTGCAACATTCGCCCCGCAGTAGGCGTATTGTCTTGTAACTCGATGCCGACCCCTCCCGACAGCCCGACCGCCGCCCGCAATAGACGTACGCGCCTAGTCCGCCGCTCTCCGAAGAGCCGTGGCGCGGTCATGGTGCTAGCCCTCCTAGGCGGGTTCATGATCGTTGGCCTGATCGGCTATGTATTTAATACCGGTCGGCACGCCCAGCTTCGGCAGCAGACCCAGTCCGCCGCCGACGCGACGGTCATCGGCGGGGCGGGCTACGTGGCGCGCACGTTCAACACCGTCGCCATGAACAACGTCGAGATCTCCCGGCTGATCGCGGTCGTGCAGATGCTTGACTCGATCCCGTTAGCGACGGAGTACACGCTCCTGGACGTGCGAGCGACGCTCGAATGCGTTGAAGAGCAACTCGGTGCGGGTACCAGCGACCAACTGGGGGACCAGACGCTCGATTCGATCGCGCAGGACCTTTACGAGCAGGAGCGCCAGCTCGTAGACATGGACGCGTTCTTCAACAACAGCCCCTACGACGTCCGCGAGATGACGTTTTACGACAGCGAGTTCGGCCGGGGCGAGCTGTGGAAGGCGATGGAGTCGCTCGACACGATTAGTACCGCCATGATGGAACAACTCGGCGAGCTGACCCAGATGAATGCGATCAATGCCGGCCGACGCAACATGCGCGGCACCGGCGGCGAGACCCTTGCCGCTGTCGCGCCGTTTGATCGCGGCATCGCATGGGAGCGCTACAGCTTCGACGACTTCCGCAACCCCGTCGTCCGCGGCCGGCTGCCCGACTCGGTCGATGACGAGGCGACCAACCGCGGGCCTTACGACACGGTCTTCGGCTGGCGCTCTAACCAGGTTGAGTCGGAAGAAATCCCGAACCCCGACTTCACACCGAATAGCGCTTCGAACCGCGCGTGCTCCCGCTGGTCCGGCGGCACCGGCCGGGGCGGTCGGCCGACGATCACGACCAACGAGTTCGTGACCGAGTACCGGACCTATGGCACGTGGCAGTGGCTCGGCGACGTAGTCCGGCAGGGCATCGACGCACCCGAGGTGCTGTATAACAGCCAGTTCGTGACCCGCGTCAACCGCATGGGGGGCAATAAGCTCAACTACCTCTGGCCTGGCTCGGCCCGGACCTGGGTGTTTCTTGACCCGCAGTGGATCACCGACTTTGACCAGGCCGAGAGTATTATCCAGGCCGGCACACCACGGGTCGCCTACACCCAGTTCATCCGCATGGACTATGAGCAGCGGTACCTCAACGGACAGCCCGTCGGCCCCGAAACCATGGTCGATTGGCAGATCATCCGGCCACGCGGCGGCCACACCCAAGTGCCAAGGCGTGGCGGCGGGTCGCTCCCCAAGATCCGCGGGCACGTCTGGGAAGACAACTGTGCATCCGAGGAATGGCCGACGTATCGGACCGGGCCCGATGGCGAACTGATCACCGATGTCAACCGGATCGAGTACAGGTTCCTCTTTGTCTGGGCGGGCATGAACGTAGGCCCGGAGATCGCCCTCCGCGACCCGAACAACTTTGCATCGCGTGAAGAGCTGCCCTCGCCCTTGGACTTCGACCACGACCAGATGATGCGTCCCGCTGAAGACGGCCCCGGCGTGCCGGGCAGCCCGTTCACCTTCCTCGGGCTCGCCAAGCAGCCGAACAACGCCCCGATGTGGGACCAGCTCTTCAACACCAGTGCGTTCGACGGGCACGTTGGCATCGCCCAGGCCAGCGTATTCAATAACCACTCGTGGGACCTGTGGACGCAGATGTGGCACACCCAGCTCGAGCCTGTCCAAGAATACGAAACCTGGGTCGACATCATCCAGAGCCAGGCCGACCTGGCGACGGGGTACGAAGACCTCAGCGTTGGCGAGCTTGAAGAGCTGGCGAACTACCTCCAGTCGTTGGAGTCGCTAGCACCAATTATGCTGACGCATTAGCTCGTCGACCGGGAGTTTGCTTGAACGCCATGAACACAACATCCCGACGCAGGCGAAGCGCTGCCGGTGCCGTGATGGCCGAGACGGTGCTGGTCATGCCGTTCATCATGATCGCGATCATGCTGATTATTTATTTGGGTTGGAACTTCCGCCGGCTTGCCCAGGTCACCAACATGGACCGCTACGAGGTTTGGTCGGAAGTGACGCCGACGCCGGACACTTACCGCGTCGAAGGCGGCCAGCTGAACACGGCCTTCTTCGGTCTCAACGGCGACCAGGCGCAGACCCTCAACGGGCTCAGCAACAACGCCGGCTACCTGCCCGAGGCGCACCGCGAGGTGCGCGATCAGCAGGCCGATGAGACCTACGCCTACTTTGATGAGTTCCTCGGGCGAAACCCGACCGGCCTGCAGCAACGCTTCCGGGTGACGCACAGCCAGAGTGTCAACACGGAGCTGCTCGGCCTGAGCGACATGACACGAAACGGCGACGGCCACAGCCGGCTCGATGGCGACTGGCGCTACGCACGCGAGGTCTTCGACGACGACGGCACCTGGTTCTACGGGACAGGCGAGCTCGACCGACGCCCACCACGATCCGCCTCGGAACCGGACGGCGACCCCCGACCCCCGATCATCGATGACGACCCAAGCGACAACCGCGAACTGTCGTACTACCACGTCTCCCTCGCGCTGAGCCTCAGGGAAGTTTTCTTCATGCGTCTGGACGAAGGGCTGAGCCCGTACGAGAACAGCGGTAACCAGCTCGCCCGCAATATCCGCGAGTTCTATCTCGCCTACCCCGAGTACCGCGGGCCGGATATCAATAACCCTGCGCCCAATACCCGGCCTGACTTCGGCCAGGATGATGGTGATGGCGGACCAAACGGTGTTCGCTGACACCTGTTGTTTGATTTAACCAAGCACCAGGAACGTCGCAAACATTAGTAGCCAGACGACATCAAGGAAGTGCCAGTACATCGCAAGGCCGCGGACAGGGCTGTGGTACTCGTGGTCGTAGCGTCCCTTATGGGCGTGGCGGATGACGACAAACAGGGGAACCAGCCCGCCGACGACGTGCAGGCCGTGGATCACGATCAAGACGAACACAGCATACTGCAGGGCGACGCCGGCCTCGCCGGCCTGCCCGAACATCTGGGCCAGGCCCGCGCCCTGTGCGAGGAAGAACGGCACGGCCAGCAGCAGCGTCGCAATCAACGCCTGACGGAACCGGTCCTGCCTTTCATGGATCACATTTTCCACCGCTCGGTGGATCGTAAAACTGGACAGCAGGATCGCTGCGGTGGACAGCCAGAGCACCAGAGGGATGTCCATCGTGTGTAGTGGTGGGGCGGTCGCGGGTATGACCTCACCGGTGACCGGGTTGGTGCGCTCGAGCGTGCCCGAGATGCGGACGATGATGTAGGCGAGCATCCCGCTGACAAAGAGCACCAGCAGCGCGGCGAGGAACAGCCACATACCCAGGGCATGGGTCCCCGGCGGAACGAAGTGCGGCTGACGAGGCGGCTTGCTGCCCAGCGAAAAGAAGCCCGTCTTGGTCGCGTTCGAATCACTCATGAGTACACATTCTAGGCATCTTTAGAACGGCCCAATCGATCGAGCGCAACTTGCCGGAAGCGGTCGCTGGGCGCGGCCTGTCCGGTCCACAGTTCAAATTGCACGGCGGCCTGGCGTACGAACATCTCGACGCCCGAGACGGTCTTGCAGCCCGTGGCCTTTGCTTCACGCAGCAGGCGCGTCTCGACCGGGTTGTAGATGGTGTCGAAGGCGATGCGCGGGGTTCTGGTGGCTGGTGGCGGGTGACTGGTGAAGCCGATTGGCGTCGCATCCTCGTTGGGGTGCATCCCGATCGGTGTGCAGTTGATCATGATGTCGAACGCTTCGGACTCAGCGGCTTCGAGCGTATCGGCCTCGGCATCAAACGACCGGGCAAGCGCTTCGGCTCTCTCTCTCGTTCGGTTGTAGACGGTCACATCAGCGCCGTACTGCTTGTACCCGGCGACCACCGCCCGCGCCGCGCCGCCCGCGCCGAGCACGGCGACACGTGCTCCACGCAGCCCCTCGCGGTGGATACCCATCGCATCACACACAGAGTCTAATGCTGCAGCATAGTCGGTGTTGGATGCATATAGCGAGCCGTCATCGCGGACCGTGAGTGTGTTGGCAGCACCGATCTTTGCGGCGAGCGGCTCGATCTCCCCACCCGCCTGGTCAACAAAGCGAAGTAGATTCTGCTTGTGCGGGATCGTGACCGACGCGCCGCGGAAGTCCAGCCCGGGCGTAGCGAGGAAGCTAGCGACCGTGGCTTTGAAATGCTCATACTCCTTCGGGATGCGCATCGGCAGGTACACGCCGTTGTAATCGATGACGTCGAAGCCCGCGTTGTGGATGGCGGGAGACATCGAATGCCCGATGGGGTCGCCGATGACGCCGAAGACCTGGGTCTCCTGGTTCAGCTTGTCCCAGCGGTAGAGCGTCTTGAGTTCGTGGATAGTTGGTTGGCCGGGCGCGGTGCCGTGTGCGTCATCGATCGCGGCGAACGTAAGTAGCGCGCCAAATTTCTTGGCGAGCACGCGCGACATCAGGCCCAACTCGCCCATGCACAGCGCGATCGTCGGCTTGTTGCGCTGCTGGATGATTTCGAAGGCTTCAAGGTTGTCGCGCAGCGAGCGTGCCGCCCAGGCGAGCTTGACGACCCGACAGCTGCCGTAGTCGGCCATCGCTTTGACCCGGCGGATCAGGTCGGCCGGCCGGCCGTTGAAATCGTGCGACGAGAGGATCAGCCCGGTGTCGGTGGGTCGGGGCTGGCCCGCGTGGTCAACGACGAGCATCACTTTCTGGCGGAGGTTGGCCGAGCGGTCATAGGTGGCGAGTTCGACATCGAAGTAGGCGGGCCCCTGCCCGGCACAACGGGTACCGATAAACTCAATCAGGGCGATGCGGTGCATGTCGTCGCCGTCGTAATCGCCGCCCTCCCAGTCAGGGCGGATCGTGACGATGCAGGGCAGCGGGCAGTCGCGGACCAACGCCGCGGCGGCATCGCTGTCGTCGGCGAAGCGGTCCAGGCGCAGCTCGACCAGGTCCGCCCCGGCTTGTTTCGCCGATTGAGCGTCTGCCCCTGCCTGTTCGGCCGAGTCGACCATGATCGGGACACAGAGCTTGGTCATGGGGCGATAGCGTAGTGCATGGCTGGACTTGGTACACTTTCACCAGACCCACAGGAGCCCATCAATGCCGACGACCGATCGCAAAGGACGCACCCAACTGCAGCCCAGCGACGCGATCAGGGCGGGCTGGCGCTCCTGGATCGGGCTGCTTGTGGTTGCATCCGGTGCACTGATCATTGTTCTGGCGACACAGCCGACGTCGGGTTCCGGTCAATCCGGCAGCATCTCGCTGGCGGGGTCGGTGCTAGTAGGTTTGTCGATCGCCTGGCTGGTGTTGATGGGGGCTGTGGTTTTGCTGCTCAGAAGCTACTGTTTCCAGGCGGTGTGGGATGGCCGGCCTGTTGAGCCTGGCAGCTACTTAAAAGGCATGTATCAGGTCTGGGGTGTGCTTGTGATCGGCGGCCTGCTGGGGGTGCTGGGGGCGTTGTTGATGGGTTCTACGATGCCCGGCGTGTTGGTGGGCATAGTAGCCATATTAGCGCTCGTGTTTTCGCGGCCGGATGGGCGTGCACTTGGGGTGTGAACGCTGTGCGTTCGCAACTTGGTTGCACAGATGGATGTGGCCATGTCGATTGTTTTAGTGTCGCTTGTGCGCCTTGTTTTGCAACTGATTCTCAGCAGCGCAACAGCCCTTTTTTTCTTGTGCCGACCGTTTTGTCACGGCGCATGAGACAGGCTAGAGTGTAGCGCTCGATCCGTTGAGATCATAGTTTTTGAACAGCACGGCCCCGGACTTCTAAACGAACCAAGGGCCGGCAGAGACGAGCACTTTGTCTTACGAACAGACCGATCAGTTTGTCTTCCCCAAGTGGGCCAACTACCTCCTGCCACTCCTCGTGCTGTCGGTCCTCGGCGGCGCGGCGGTTGTACCACCTCTCGTGATCTATGGCGGCTCGGCCGAGACACTCAACGTCGGCTACCAACCCGATCAGCCCGTCCCCTACAGCCACGCGACCCACGTCGGCAAGCTCGGCATGGACTGCCGGACCTGCCACAACACCGTTGAAGACGCTGGCTTCGCCGCGATCCCGCCGACCCAGACCTGCGTGAGCTGTCACGCCCCTGGCACCGACCCGCAGGGCGTACCCAGCAACATGCCCGGTGCCCACCAGAACTCGATCAATCTGAAGCCTGTCTGGGAGAGCTACTACACCGGCGACCCGATCGACTGGATCAAGGTCCACGACATCGCCGACTACGCCTACTTCAACCACTCTGCCCACGTAAACAAGGGCGTCGGCTGCGTGAGCTGCCACGGCAGAGTCGACAAGATGGGTGGTGCCGGGACCGACGATTCGATCGCCGGGGTTTACCAGGTGCAGAACCTCTCGATGGGCTGGTGCCTGGAATGCCACCGCGAGCCTGAGAAGTATCTGCGTCCGCTGCGTGAGATCACGAATATGGATTGGTCCCCGCTGGATAACGACCGTGTGAAGGCGGCGATCGCGGCGGGTGAAGTGGATGAAGGCGATGAGCAAGGCGCACAGATCTGGCTGGGCACCAAGCTCAAGGAAGAATACGAGATCAATAACCCGGCGTACATGCAGTCGTGCTCGACCTGCCACCGCTGATTGAATCAAATAAGAACGAGGCAATTGCCGACGTGTCAACGATCGAAGATCACATTACAGGACAGGCCTACTGGCGTTCGCTTGAAGAGCAGGCCAACGCGCCCGAGCTGCTCGATCAGCTGGGCGATGAGTTCCAGGGCTACGACCCGGAAGAGATCCAGGCCGTCTCCCGCCGAACGTTCCTTAAACTCGCTGGCGCGTCGCTGGCGCTGGCTGGGCTAACGCTGTCTGGCTGCCGACGCTGGCCTAAGGAAGAGCTGGCCCCGTTTGCCGCCCGACCCGAAGACCTGATCCCCGGCGTGCCGAATTACTTCGCGTCGATGGCCGAGCGCGGCGGCATCGCTCACCCGATGCTTGTCGCCAGCTTTGACGGCAGGCCGATCAAGGTCGAGGGCCACCCCATGGCAGGGTTCGCTACCGACGTCTACGACCAGGCCCTCACGCTTCAGCAGTACGACCCCGAGCGTCTGCGGGATGTGCTCATCGGGGAGGGCGATGATGGGCAGGGCGGCAAGAATATCAGCCGGAGCTCATGGACCACTTTCGAATCGTGGATGACCAAGAAGGCCGACGAGCTCAAGGCGGATGGCGGTGCGAAGTTCGCGGTGCTGGCCGAGCCGACGAGTTCGCCGACGGCCCTGCGTCTCAAGGCCAAGCTCAAGGCCGCGATGCCGCAGATGTCCTGGGTGACCTACGAGCCGCTGGGCCAGGACAGCGTGATCGAGGGCAGCAAGCTCGCGTTTGAGGGACAGGCGGTCCGCACGCAGTACGATGTCAGCAAAGCCAAGGTCATCGCGTGTTTCGACAGCGACTTCTTGTGTAACCACCCGTCCGCGACACGTAACGCGAAGGGTTGGGCGGTCGGCCGCAAGTCGGTCGACACCGAGAAGAAGATGAACCGGATGTACGTCGTCGAGTCGGCGATGACCATCACCGGCGCGGCGGCGGATGAACGGCTGCCGATTCAGCCCTCGCGTGTGGCATATGTGCTGACTTATGTTGCAGGCAAGCTTGGCGTCCCTGCCAAGGCCGACGTTAAGTTGACCGAGGTCGAAAAGGCCTTTGCAGACAAGCTCGCCAAAGACCTGATCGCCAGCGGCAGCAACAGCGTCATCGTTGCCGGGGCAAGCCAGCCCGCGGATGTGCACGCTTACATTCACGCGATCAACAAGAAGCTTGGTACGACAGGCGTGACCACGACCTACAGCGATGAGCCCACCGCCGACGAGACTTGGCAACTGCAGGCGTTTGCCGACCTCAGCAAGAAGATGGAAGCTGGCGAGATCGACACGCTGCTGATCCTCGGCGGCAACCCCGCGTTTGACGCTCCGCGCGACATGTTCTTTGGCGGCATATTCGAGAAGGTGCCCCACAAGATCAAGCTCGGCCTGTACCGAGACGAGACCGCCGCGAAGTGTGACTGGGCTTTGCCCGCCGCGACGAGCTTTGAGTGCTGGGGCGATGGTCGGTGGTACGACGGCACCGTTGCGGTCCAGCAGCCCTTGATCCTGCCGCTCTTCAATGGCCGATCTACAATCGAGCTGCTCGCATCGATCCTTGGCGATAAGTCCCTGCAGCAACCTTCGGGCTATGACCTGGTCCGCGAGACCTTCAAGAGCGGTGAACTGCTCAAGGGCGCGACGTTCGCTGAGCACCTGACTGAAGCGGGCTACGCGGCCGAGCTCTCGGGCTTCGAAAAGGACTGGCGTCGTACGGTGCACCTGGGCTTTGTGCCCGGCAGCGCGTTTAAGCCGGTCTTTGTTGACGCGAAGAACACGGTGCAGCCGAAGCTCAAAGAATCGGCCGAGTTCGAGGTGGTGTTCGTGCCATCGGCCGTCTACGACGGCCGATTCGCGAACAGCCCCTGGCTGCAGGAAGCGCCGGACCCGATCACCAAGGTGACGTGGGACAACCCGCTGCTGATGAGCGTGCCGGACATGCGCGACAAGGGCTTGATCAACGCGGACCAGGTCACGATCAAGACTGGCGGCGGTGAGGTCCAGGAGATCATGGTCTTCGGCCAGCCCGGCCAGGCCAAGGGCACGGTCATCGCACAGCTCGGTAACGGCCGGAACCAGCAGGCCGGCAGCGTCGGGCAAGGCGTCGGCACTGATGTTTATCCGCTGCGGGTCTCTGGCCAGATGGGATTCATGCCCGTGCAGGAAGTCAGCGGCAAGACCGGCTCGGACTACCTCGCTTACACCTCGGTGCACCACCTCGTCGACGGCCTGTCCCCCGAAGTAGACGAGACCTCGAAATGGGCGCTCGAGAAACGGGCGGGCAAGAAAGGCAAGTCCGGCAAAAAAGGCAACATCATCAAAGAGGGCAAGCTCAAGGACTGGAAAAAAGACCCCGGCAAGATCATGGGCCACGCGCACGGCGACCTGTCGCTGCAGCTCTACCAAGGGCCGTCCATCTACGAAGACGGCAGCTACGACCGCAAGCACCCTGACGGCCCCGAAGCTTTCAACCACCCGCACGCCTGGGGTATGACGATCGACCTGACCTCTTGTCTGGGCTGCAATTCGTGTGTGATCGCTTGTCAGGCGGAGAACAACATCCCGTCGGTCGGTAAGAAGCAGGTCTGGCGCAGCCGTGAGATGCACTGGCAACGGACGGATACGTACTACAAGGGCGATCCCGACAAGCCCGAGGACATCCAGGTGGTCCACCAGCCGGTGAGTTGTGTGCAGTGCGAGAACGCGCCGTGCGAGCAGGTCTGCCCGGTCGCGGCGACGGTGCACGACACCGAGGGCCTGAACACGATGGTCTACAACCGCTGCATCGGCACGCGGTACTGTTCGAACAACTGCCCGTACAAGGTCCGCCGGTTCAACTACTTCGATTACCACGCCAAGAGCGTCCGCAAGGACTTTGCCAACCCTTGGCTGAACATCCCCGACACGCAGCAGGGCAAGGCGATCGACCAGATCAAGCGCATGGTGTTTAACCCGGACGTCACCGTCCGCATGCGTGGCGTCATGGAAAAATGTACCTACTGCACCCAGCGCATCCAGCGGGCCAAGATCCAGCAGAAAAACGCGTACGTGCAGAGCCAGAACGAGGGCGGCTTTACCCACGACCCGACCGAGCAGAAGACCGTGCCCGACGGCACGATCGTGGTCGCCTGCCAGGACGCGTGCCCGACCGACTGTATCAGTTTCGGCGACCTCAACGACCCCGAGTCGAAGGTCGCGAAGATCCAGTACAAGAACAAGCGTGTGTACGGCATGCTCGACGAACTCAACACCCGGCCACGCACGAAGTACCTCGCCAAGATCCGTAACCCGCACCCGTAACCGAGCGATAAAGCCAAACGATGGCAGCAATCCACCCAGGCAGCACGATCCCCACCGTCGAGACGGACAACACCGTCGACGACCCGCGCCGCCGCGCACCGCTGGTGACCGGCGGGCTCGATTTCGCAGGCGTCACGCAGAACGTCTCAGGCATCGCAACAACCAAGCCAACCATCTTCTGGTGGGTCGGTTTCCTAACGCTGTCATTCATGGCGATGTGCTTCTTCGGGTTCATCGGCTATCTCGTTACGACAGGCGTAGGCATCTGGGGCAACAACCAGCCAATCTCATGGGGCTTTCCGATCATCAACTTCGTGTTCTGGGTCGGCATCGGCCATGCGGGCACGCTGATCTCCGCGATCCTATTTTTGTTCAGGCAGAACTGGCGGACGTCCATCAACCGCTTTGCCGAGGCGATGACGATCTTTGCAGTCGTCTGTGCAGGCATCTTCCCTGCCGTGCATGTCGGCAGGGTCTGGGTCGCATTCTGGCTGTTCCCATACCCGAACCAGATGGCGATGTGGCCGCAGTTCCGCTCGCCGCTCTTGTGGGACGTCTTCGCTGTATCGACCTACGCGACGGTGTCGTTCCTGTTCTGGTATACCGGCATGGTGCCAGACATTGCGACACTGCGCGACAAGGCCAAGAGTCGCATCGGCCAGATCGTTTACAGCTTCCTTGCGTTGGGCTGGACCGGCAGCGCCCGGCACTGGCACCGGTTTGAGAAGGCGTACCTCCTGCTCGCCGCGCTCTGTACGCCGCTGGTCCTCTCGGTGCACTCGGTCGTGTCGTTCGACTTCGCTGTCGCGCAGATGCCCGGCTGGCACACGACTGTTTTCCCGCCGTACTTCGTCGCGGGGGCGATCTACGGCGGCTTCGCGATGGTGCTCACTCTCGCGATCCCCTGCAGGAAGTGGCTGGGGCTCGAGCACATCATCACGATGCGGCACATCATCAACTGCGCCAAGGTCATGCTCGGCACGGGCATGATCGTGATGTACGCCTACTCGATCGAGTTCTTCGTGGCCTGGTACTCCGGCCACCACTTCGAGCAGTTCGTCTTCCGCAACCGCCCGCTCGGTAACTACACGACCGGGTTCTGGCTGATGGTCTGGTGCAACTGCGTCGGACCGCAGGTGCTGTGGATCAAGAAGTGCCGTCATAACCTCTTCTGGATCATGTTTGCGGCGATGCATGTCAATGTTGGCATGTGGTTCGAGCGGTACGTCATCACCGTTACGTCACTCAGCAGAGACTTCCTGCCCGGTTCTTGGGCGCAGTTCCACCCGACCTGGGTCGATATCACATGGTTCATCTGTTCCTTCGGGCTGTTCGGCTCGCTGTTCTTCCTCTTCCTTAAGTTCCTGCCGGTCATCGCGATCGCTGAGGTCAAGACCGTGATGCCTGCGGCGCACCATGGCCTGACCGGGCAGAGCCATAATGCCCCTAACCAAGAGGAAGCCGAATCTGACCAAGCCTCCCATCACGAGAAGAAGGAGGACGCGTAGGCCATGACCGCGATCGACACACCCACCACGGGCCACGGCCATGCGGCGACTGCCGAGGCCTCCGCCGAACCAAAGCTTTACGGCTTGATCGGCGAGTTCGACAACGTCGACGACATCATCAATGCCGCCAATACCGTGCGCGAGGCCGGCTACAAGAAGATCGACGCGCACAGCCCGTTCCCCGTGCACGGTATCGACGACGCGCTCGGTATCAAGCCGACGATCCTGCCCTGGATCGTCTTGTCGATGGGCCTGACGGGCATGACGACAGGCCTGATCCTGACGACCTACACGATGGGCGTCTGGTCGGAGCCCGGTATCGTGCCTGTGAACTTCGAACCCTATGACTACCTGATCTCGGGCAAGCCCTTCAACTCCTTGGCGGGTTTTATCCCTGTTATTTTCGAACTGACAATTATGTTCAGCGCGTACACCGCGGTGTTCGCGATGTTCCTGCTCAACAAGCTGCCGCTCCTGAACAACCCGCTCCTGAAGAGCAGGCGTTTCCGCCGGGCGACCGACGACCGGTTCTTTATCGCGATCGAGGCGAAGGATGCCCAGTTTGATGCGCAGCAGTCGGCCGATTTTGTGAAGAACCTGCCGGGCTGCCTGGCGGTGGAGGTCATCGAAGACGAATGAAGCTTTCTGACATCGATCTCGACCTGCGTCTGCCCAAGCCACCGATGATCCTGGTCTCGGTGCTGGTGATCGGCGCGTTCATCCCGATGGGGATCGCGTCGGCGATCTGGTTCAAGCGTAATTACTTCGACCCGAACCCACGCATCCACATCATCCAGGACATGGACAACCAGGTCAAGGGCAAGGCCCAGTCGCACAGCGATGTCTTCACCGACGGCCGAACCATGCGTGCCTATGTGCCGGGCACCGTCGCGTGGGGGCGCGACCAGCGTGTGACCGACCCCGGCATGCTCAAGGACGACGACCTGGCCTACCGCGGCTTTGAGATCGCGCCCGACTCCGGCGCGTTGCTGACCGCCGAGGACGCCAACGGCAACGCGACCGCGAAGTACCTCGACGGCTACCCCACCATCGTCGAGATCAACCGGGACTTCGTCAAGCACGGCCAAGAGCAGTACATGATCCACTGCTACACCTGTCACGGCGCCGATGGGCGTGGCAAGGGCCCGACCAAGATCGCGATGGATGTGCTGGCGGAGTACGACCAGGGCGTGCCCGACCCGCAGAAGACCGGCACGACGCCTTTGATCCCCGCGAACCTCAACGACCCCAAGTACTACGAGGGCGCCTACGCCAATGGGCACATCTTTGATGTGATCACGAAGGGGCACGGCACGATGAACGCGCTGGGCCCGATGATCAAGGTCAAGGACCGCTGGTCGATCATCGCCTACATCCGCGCGATGCAGCGCAGCCAGCAACAGCAGCAGGCGGCGGCGGAATAAACAACGACTGAATACAGTCGACAGATGTGTCGGCTGAATGTGATAAGGACAAGCCAACGTGGGCCACGCACAACACAAACTGGATGAAGCCGACAAGGAGCCGATCGGCGCCAAGCTCTGGCCGATGTTCCGCCTGCTTGGCGCGGGCGCGATGGCCGGGCTCGTGCTGCTGGTGATCGGCGTGGTCATCGAGGCGCTGCAGGAGGGCGGCGACTGGCAGGGCCGGTTCTTCCACGCCTACCTGATCGGCTACACGTTTGTCCTCGGTCTGACGGTGGGCTCGGTCGCCTTGGTGATCCTGACGCACCTGTTCCGCGCGGGATGGGTCGTCGCGGTCCGCCGCGTGCCGGAGACCTTCGCGGCGAACTTCTGGTTCGTCGGCGTGCTGGGGATCCCGATCCTCGTCGCCGCGATGATCCCGGAGGCCCCGCTGTATTCGTGGAGCGCCTCGCTGGAGGTCGCGGAGGAGAAGCTGGCCGAGGCGGAAGCGTTTATCCACAAGTACGAGCACAGCGGCGACCACGACCACGAAGAGCATGCCCAGGCCGACAACGCGGGCGTCCTCTATGTCGCGACAGAAGCGGCCGATGGGGAGGAAGGCGAAGTCGCGGAGAAGGGCCCGGTCACCGGGATGTCCGAGGCCTACCTCGAAGCCGCCGGCGCGATGGCACGGGCCGGGCAGGCCTACCCGGACGATAAAGAGCAGGCCGCCATCATCCAGGACATGTACTACCGCTCGCTGCTGAGCTACATGCTCGACTACAAGCGGTACGGCGGTGCGCTCGCCGGGGATGGGCAGGTCGAGCAGGGCAAAGGCTTTACCTGGTACAACCCGATGCTCTTCGCGTTCCGCATGGTGCTGTACGTCGCGGTGCTGTCCATCATCGGCTGGTACTACTGGACCCGCTCGGTCAGGCAGGACGAGACCGGCGACACCGAACTCACGACCAGGCGCGAGTGGTGGGCGCCCGCCTCGACCCTGGGCTTCGCGCTGATGGTCACGTTTATGTCCTTCGACCTGCTCATGTCGCTGGACCCGGCGTGGTATTCGACCATGTTCGGCGTGATCTTCTTTGCGAACAGCATCACCGCCGCGATCGCCTTCACCATTATCATCTGCATGATCCTGCAGAAGAAGGGCTACCTCAAGACGGTCCACCTCGAGCACTACCACGACCTGGCCAAGCTGCTCTTCGCGTTTGTCTTCTTCTGGGGCTATGTCAGCTTCAGCCAGTTCATGCTGATCTGGTACGCTTCGTTCCCCGAGACGGCGTACTGGCTCGAGATCCACGGGATGACCACGGTCACGACCGCGCCGCAGTACGGCTCGGGCTGGACCTACATCTCGCTGCTTATGCTGTTTGGCCACCTGTTTGTCCCGTTCGCCTTCCTGCTGAGCCGGCACGTGAAGCGCAACCTCACGGCACTGGCCTGTGCGGCGACGTGGATGCTCCTGATGGTCTACCTCGACTTTTATTGGTACGTCATGCCGTTCTTCGCGAGCCCGGAAGTGACGTTCGGCCTGCCGGAGATCGGCGCGGTGCTGATGCTCCTGGCGGCGGTGCTTGCGGCGTTCGTCCGCCGCTTTGCACGCCATGCGCCGCTGGCGCATGGTGACCCACGCCTCCACGAAACCGTCGCGCTCGACACCGGCGTCTGGGCACCGATCCACCACTGAACTGGAAACCAACCGCCATGGCCAGCAGTAGCAAAACCATCAACATGCCACTGATCTTCGTCATCTCTATCGGCGCGACCGTTTCGCTTGTCGCGATCACGATGTTCGGGCTGGCCTGGTACGAGTACGAGTCCCGTGTTGTGCTGCGTGAGCAGGTTATCGACGGCCCGACCCACGACGACGCGTACGAGCGTCGTCGCGCGGAGCAGGAGGCCAATCTGGGCGATATCGAGTCGGCGATCTTATCGGTCGCGGCGGAGCAGGTGAAAGGCGAGCCCGCCACCGGCCACGGGGGCCACAGCGAGTAGATAGGCCGGCCCCGGCTGACGCCGAGGCAGTGGCATTTGAACGTTTCAAAGGATTGCACCCCGGCCGCAGGACGCGGCCAAATCCGAGGACTAGGATTCCCTTCAAGGGGCGGCAAGTAGCCGTCGATTTGGGGGGCAGACAGGAGTTCGCGTCATGCCCGCTTGGGCGGAAACAAGTCGGAGCAGGTCAAACACGGCAGCGAGCCGGGGCGCGGTGGCCGTGCTGTTGCTGCTGCTTGCACTGGCTGCTGTCTTCCCCGCTCCCGCGCGCATCGACAATAGCAAGAACCCCGACAACCCCTACAGCGCCGCCAACCCCTGGACCGATGACCTGGCCCGTGAGGTCGGCATCGTCGAAAAGGTCAACTCGCCGATCCCGCTGGACATCGCGTTCATCGATGAGGCGGGCAAGGCCGTCGAGCTTGGTGCGTTCTTCGAAGACGGCCGGCCTGTCGTGATCAACCTGGGCTACAGCCGGTGCCCATCGATCTGTATCGCGATCCGCAACCAGCTCATCGAGACACTGCCCGACACCGACCTCAACCTCGGCGAAGACTTCGTTGTCCTCAACATCTCGATCGATCCGGAGGAGACGCCCGAGGTCTCCGCCAAGATGCGGGAGATGACGCTGGCCGAACTGAAAGACAACGGGCTCGAGGCCTCCGAAGCGGGCTGGCGTTTCCTCACCGGTAACCAGGAGGCGATTACGGAGTTGACCGACGCGGTCGGCTACCGCTACCTGTACATCAAGACGCAGAACGAGTACGGCCACCCCGGCGCGCTGGTCCTCGCCGACGGCAAGGGCATCGTCCGGCGTTACCTCAGCGGCACGGCGTACTCGGGCCGGACGCTCCGGCTCTCGATCGTCGAGACCTCCGAGGGCAAGGTCGGCTCGTTCTTTGATCAGGCGTTTATCACCTGCTTCGTGTGGGACGCCGAGGCGAACAACTACACCGCGACCGCGTCGTTCATCATGATGCTCGGCGGGGCGGTGACGATCTTTTTCGTGGGTGGGCTGGTCTGGGCGGGCTTCGCGTACGAGAAACGCAGACGACAACTGCAGGGCGACACCGACGAAGCGGTGCCCAACCCTGCATGACATCATGGTTTAGAAGACACGACATGGATACGACCCCTATCAACCTATTGGCAGAAGTCAGAGACAGCGGGCTCTGGTTCCCGACGGACGCGTCCGCGAGCAACCAGGTGGACGGCCTGACGTTCTTTATCCTGATCGTCTGCGCGGTCTTCATCCTCTTCAACGCGGGGCTGATGGTCTTCTTCGCGATCCGCTACCGGCAGAAGCAGAAAGAAGGAACCGCCACCGGCGCGACCCACAACACCGCGCTCGAGGTGACCTGGTCGGTCATCCCCGCGTTCATCCTCGCGATCATCTTCATCTGGGGCTTCCGCGGCTACCTCGTGCAGGCCACCCCGCCGGACAACTCGTACGACATCATGGTGACGGGCTACCGCTGGGGCTGGGACTTCACGTACCCCAACGGCAACAACTCCCGCGGCGAGACCAACAAAACAACCGGCAAGACGATGGTCCCCGCGCTGCACGTGCCGGCCAACCAGCCGATCCGCCTGACGCTGCAATCCAACGACGTCATCCACTCGGTCTTCATCAAGCAGCTCCGTGTCAAGAAAGATTGCGTACCAGGCCGGTTCAACCAGCTCTGGTTCGAAGCGAAGTATGACGAGCCGACCGCTGAGGACCACGTGGTTGTGATCGATGGCGTCGAGTACCCGGTCAAGCGCAACGTCTACGACCTGTTCTGCACCGAGTACTGCGGGCAGAACCACTCCATGATGAACACCAAGGTCTACGTCTATCCGCAGGAACACTACGAGCTCTGGTACAAGAGTATGGGTGAGATCCCTGCTGATCTGCCGCTGTTCCAACTCGGCCAGGCGATCTGGGAAACCCAGTGCAAGGCCTGCCACAACATCGATGGCGCCTCGGGGGGCACCGGCCCGACGTGGCAGAACCTCTTCGGCGACACCGGCCACGCGACCAGCGCAGGCCCCGTCGATGTCGATATCGACTACATCACCGAGTCCATCTACAACCCCGGAGCGAAGATCGTCGACGGCTACGGCAACAACATGGCGGCCTTCCCGAACCTCTCCGCCCGTGAGATCATGGGTATTATCGAGTTCATGAAGACCGTCAGCGACAAGTCTGATGCAGATGAAACACTCACGTATGGCGATCTCAACGCCGATGGTACGTTGAAGGGGGAAGGCGGTTCGGGTGAAGCGTCCGGCGAAGAAACCCCGGAAGAGGACGCGGAACCCGGAGAAGGGGCCGATCAACCGGCACAGCCCACCGCGAATGCGGCGGAGTAAACAGCAGGATCACTGAACCACCGGTACGCCTTGCAGTTGCGACTGGAGACCAAGCACCATGACAGTAGCAGACCGACCGATCACGACAGACATCTACGGCGAAGAGGTCGAACTCAAGCCGGGCGACAACTACATCAACCACAGCAAGGGCATCTTGTCGTGGGCGTTGACGCTGGACCACAAACGCATCGGCCTGATGTACATGGTCGTGGTGCTGTTCTCGTTCTTCCTGGGCGGGGCCTTCGCGATCGCC
>JBCCYY010000056.1:0-28958 GCA_039188575.1 Planctomycetota bacterium
CAACATTTACTCGGAGCTGGCCCGGAACTCCAACAGACCGCGCCAGACTCGGGGGCCAGTGATATAAGTACGACCATTGAAATGACTGTCGTTACTTTCTACAAGTTCTACTGTTTGAAGGGTCGCGTGGGCAACAGCGCCGCTTCTTTTTTTGATTAAATGCAGCGATTGAGATGGCGGGGCTCCCGCCGAGCCGCTTTTCATTGCCGACTTGCGGATCGGCGGGAGGCTCGCCCTCCCAAGAGGCCGGATCAGCATAGAATACGTACTATGAAAAGTGCTACCGCCCTGCTCTGTCTTATTTTCGCGACCGCCTTCTCCCTCGCCATGGACGCGCAGGAGGTCGACGGCCGTTGGCAGGTCGACTCCGTCAACAGCGCCGAGCCGCCCGAAGGCGTGTCACTGACGCTGACGTTCGGTGAAGAGGATCAGGCAAAGATCACCTACAGTCTGGGCCGAGAGGTACAGTCCTGGGATTACACCTACGCCGTCGCTGATGGGCAGCTCACGCTCAAACCCACGAACGCATTTGGCGAGCCACAGTCCGTGACCTACGACATCAAGTTTGATGGGAGCAAGCTGTTGCTGCTCACGCCCCGGCCTGAGCCGATCGAGGAAGAAACAGACGAAGCAGAAGGAGAGGCTGAAGGCGAAGGAGGCACGGAAGGCGAGGCCGGGTCGGCTACTGATACGCCCGCTGAAGCGACGGAGGCCGAGTCTGAAGAAGCCGAGCAAACCGAGGAAGAAGAGAAACAAGAGGAAGAAGAGGAAGAGGACACACGTGTCCCGGTTTGGGTGCTGACGAAGGCATGACAATGCCCGAGAAGGTCCTGCTGATTCATGGCATCGCGATGCGCAGCGAGCAGAAGGTTGCAAGGTACGCCGCCTCACTGAACGCGCTCATCGGCGATCGTTACGAACTGGTGCCGGTGTACTGGGGTGACTTGGGCGCGGATGACACGTACCTGCACAAAGTGATCGGCCGACACGCTGTTAGTGCCAACGGCTTCTCACACATGGTCCACGAAGCGGTCGCTCGGCCGTTGACCAGAGGCCGAGGTAAGGTCCGCGCCTGGATTGAAAGGCGGAAGGGCGATCGTGAGCGGTCCGCCGTCATCGACAAAGCTGCTAAGCGCCGTAGCACCGATGCCCGGCAGCGTGTTCAAGGCTACTTCGGTGATAAGTTCCAGGACGCCCGCCTCTGGCTGACCCAGCAGACCCTGCCGTTCATCGCAGACGTGATTGTTTACCAGAGCCACACGTATCGTGAGAAAATCCACGCGCGTGTCAAAGAAGTGGTGAAGCGTGAACTGGGGGAAGCGGCCGGCACCGCAGATCAGCCCGTGAAAGTGGTCGCTCACTCGCTGGGCGGGGTGGTGTCATTCGATCTGGCCTGCCGGACGGATGACCCGCTGCACCTCTCTGCGTTCGTCACGATGGGTAGCCAGCCGGCGTTCTTCCACCTGCTTGATCCGCGGGAGGGGGTTCCCGCATTCGAGGGTGAGCCGGTGGCGATTCCAAACACGATCGAACGCTGGACCAATGTGTGGGACGAGTACGACATGCTCGGCTTCGCGACCGACGAGGTCTTCCGCCTGCACGACGGTACGGCGCCGCTGGACGTCCGCGTCCGGGCGACGCGATCACGACTCCGAGGCGGGCTCATGATGCGCTCGCACCTGCGATACTTCACGAACAAACAAACCGGCGATGCGATCCGGCTGACGCTCGATGGATAGAACAAGATGGAGCAACGATGAAACTCTATGGCTATATGAAATGCGGGACCTGCCGGAATGCGATCAAATGGCTGGACGCGAAGGGCATCACGTACAACTTCGTTGATATCACACAGACACCTCCCAAGCAGGCCGAACTCAAGAAGGCGCTCGCGGCGGGCTACGACATCAAGGACCTGTTCAACAAGTCCGGCGGGCAGTACCGCGAACTCAACATGAAAGACAATCTGCCGGGCATGTCACAGGCGGAAGCGCTCAAGATACTCACGGGCAACGGATATCTGGTCAAGCGGCCGATCTGCCTCGGCCAAGGCAGGGCGACGGTCGGCTTCAAAGAAGAGGTCTTCAACGAGGTATGGGGCTAGCCGCTACAGCATCAGCCTTAACTGGCGTATTTCACTCAGGCGCACTGATCGCACTTGCCGTAGAGGATGATTTCATGGTCTTCGAGCGTGAAGTTGTCGGGTAGCAATGCTTCGATGTTGCCGGGGCAGCCTTCCAGGTCAAACACACGGTGGCACTCTCGGCACTCGAAGTGGTGGTGGTGCGGTTTACCCGCCATCTCGTAGCGGGTCGGGGCGTTGGGTAACTCGACCGTGGTGAGCCAGCCTTCTTCGACGCCAAGCTTGAGTGTTCGGTAAACCGTCGCAAGGCCTAAGCCCTCGATGTCGGCCGCCTCAAGCGTCTCGTTCGCATCAAGCGGACGGCCCACCTTTTCGATCGCTTCGCGTATCGCTCGGCGTTGGTTGGTGTTGCGAGCAGTCATCAATGGATTATAGGGTCGATTGATACGCAGCAACACATGGCCGCCAGTGGGTGCTGCGCAGGCACGTGATAGCTCTGGCTCGGTACCAATCCGCTATCATGTTCGTTCGATGCCGACGGACGATTCCGAAGTACAACCGCCCGAAGAGCGATCCCGACTACCGCGCCTCACCGCCGGTCGCTTCGGCACGACCCTTTTTCTAGTGATCGCATTGCCGTGCTTCCTCTCGTTGTTCTGGACGCTGGGCGCCCCGCCGAACGAAGGGAAGGGCCAGAACTACAACGACCTGCGGTACGACACCAAGGTTATTGAAGAAGGCAAAGAGGTCGAAATCGAGATCCAGGAGCAAGCGCCCGGCTTCGTGCAGTACACGCGTACGATCATGCCCGAGGGCGGTGCGGCGGCAGAGATCAAGACGTTTTCAGGCTTCGAGCCCATGGGCACCGACCAGCAGGGCAGGTCGCTCTTTGTACGCTGCCTGCTCGGCGGGGCGATCTCGCTGGGTGTTGGGATCTGCGCCGCGCTCATGGCCGTGTTCATCGGGGTCACCTGGGGGGCAACGGCCGGGTATATCGGCGGACGCGTCGATGCCTTCATGATGAGGATCGTGGACGTGCTCTACGGGCTGCCGTACCTGCTGCTGGTCGTGCTGCTGTCAGTTGCGGTCACCGGCATCATCGACAGGCTCAACGCCCTGGTCGCTGACAAGACAAAAGACAACCCCGAATACAAAGCCCACTTCCTGCTACAGTTGATCCAGGAGAACCCGCTGATCGTAAACCTGATCACGCTCGTTGTCGCAATCGGCGGGGTTAGCTGGCTCACCATGGCACGCGTGATCCGTGGGCAGGTGCTGAGCCTACGCACCGAGCCGTTCATCGAGGCGGCCCGCGCACAGGGCATGAACGCCGCGCGGATCCTGCGGGTCCACCTGCTGCCGAACCTGATCGGCCCGATCGTCGTTTATACCACGTTGGCCGTGCCCCAGGCGATCCTTCAGGAGAGCTTCCTGAGCTTCCTTGGGATCGGCGTGACCCCCCCGCTGCCCAGCTGGGGCCAGCTCGCCAGCGAAGGCATCAAGGAACTGCCCGCCCTGGCGGTGCCGCAGCTGGCCGACGAGTTTAAGTGGTGGGTGCTGGTGTTCCCGTGCGTTTTGCTTGGGCTAACGCTGCTGAGCCTGAACTTTATGGGCGATGCCATGCGAGAGAAATTTGATCCGCGCAGCAAGAAGCGTGGCGCGTAAATCGGTTCGAGAACCTTGGGTGGCTGAAAGCAGGTAAGAGATGGACAACCGGATCGCAGTCAAAGACATCATCTTGATTATTCTTGTTCTTGGCGTAGGCGTGCTCGTGGCGATGTCCATGTGGATGCAGGACCGCCGACAGTGGGAGCGGCTGGACCAGGTCGTCTCGCAACTCGAAGACCAGCGCGAGTCGGTCAACCTGTACAGGCAGGAGATCGACCAGATGAAGGCCGACCAGCTGGCGCTCCGCACCGGTGTCGAGCAGATGAGCCAGAATGTCGGTGACATGACGGCTGGGGTGCGTGAAATGGTCGAGGTCCTCAAGCAGAGCGCGGCCAAGGGCTCCACCAACGCGCCGAGGCTGGCAGACAACGCAGGCTCGGCGCTTGAAGGCGCAGGCGATGTCGAATTCTCCGCCAAGCAATTCGACGATGATCCATCGTTCTACCGCGTAGCAGACCTCCCGCAGCGTGAGGGGTTTGCCGAGGGGGATTTCTACATCGATGCGTTCAGCGCGACGGTCAAGAGCCTGACCCCGCTCATCGCCGGCGACCTGTACCAGGACCGCATCTCGCGTTACGTGCTCGACACGCTCCTACAACGCGACCTGGACACCCTGGAGTGGGAGCCGTCGGTCGCTGAATCTTGGACTGTATCGGAAGACGGGCTGACGTTCACGTTCAAGCTGCGTGACGATGTGAAGTTTTCGGACGGTGTCCCGCTGACGGCGCACGATGTGCAATTCACCTACGAGTGGACGATGAACCCCAAGGTCGCAGCGCCGCGTGCCCGTGCTTATTACCAGAAGTTCGACCACATCAAAGCGCTGGATGATCACACGGTCGAATTCAAATTCCGCGAGCCCTACTTCGCGGCGCTGGGGCTCTGCGGCGAGATGCAAATCCTCGCCAAGCACTGGTACGGCAAGTTCAGCGAAGATAAGTTCAACGAGACGCCAGGCCTGCTCTTCGGCTCGGGTCCATATAAGATGCGGGTGGATCCCGAGACGTGGAAACCCGGCAGCCAGAAGATCGAGCTGGTGCGTAGTGACAACTACTGGGGCCCACGCGCTCCGCTTGACCGTGTGATCTGGCGCGAGATCCTGGAAGACACCGCGATGGAGGCGGAGTTCCGCAACGGCGGGGTGGACCGGCTGGGTGTCCGCCCGGCGAGCTTCCGCAAGCTCTCGCGCGACAATAACTTGCGTGCCAAGGCCAACCTCTACGAGTACGAGTACGTTAACAGCGGGTACGTCTACATCGGCTGGAACCAGAAAAAGAACCAGCGTGCCACGCCGTTCGCGGACAAGCGCGTCCGCCAGGCGATGACGATGCTCATCGACCGTGATACGATCGCGAAGCGCGTCTACGACAATCTCTGGACAACCGCGACCGGGCCCTACCACCCGCTGGGGTGGCAGGTGGACCCGACGATCAAGCCCTGGCCCTACGATCCGGAGCGTGCGAAGCAACTGCTTGACGAGGCGGGCTTTACAGACCGTGATGGCAACGGTATCCGTGAGTCGCCATCGGGCGAACCCTTTGCGTTCAAGCTCATCCACAGCGTCGGCTTGGCCGAGACCACACAGATGGTCCTGCTGATGAAGGACGCCATGAAGAAAGTCGGCGTTGATCTCCAGCCCGACCCACTGGACTGGCCCGCGATGCAGCAGAAACTCGACGACCGCAACTTCGACGCGATCATGCTCGGGTGGGGCGGGGTCGTCGACACCGATGTCTACCAGATGTTCCATTCCGATCAGATCGAGGACGGCGGCGACAACTACACGCACTACATCAGTCCGGAAATCGACGGGTTAATCGATGAAGCACGGAAGACAGTCGACCGGGACAAGTGCCAGGTGCTCTGGAGGAAGGTGCACGCCATCCTTCACGAAGATCAGCCCTACACCTTCATGTTCAACCGCAAGGCCGTCGTATATGTGGACAAACGCATCGACAACGTCCAGATCACGAACATGGGCATGAACTATGCGTGGGAGTTTTTCGTGCCCGCCGCGCAACAAAGGCATACCCAACCGTAAGCGAGTGCGCTCACGCGCTGAGGGCACCGACCGATGCTGACCTACATCATCCGCCGACTGCTGCTGATGATCCCGACACTCATCGGGGTCACCATGATGGTGTTTTTTATCATGGCCTACGCGCCGGGTGGTTTCCAGACCGGGCTGGACGATGGTAGCCAAGGCGCAGGCGACGAGGCACGCCGACTGAAGCAGGAAATCAAGAACCGCTACGCGCTGGACAAGCCCGTGGTCGTCCAGTATTTCCGCTGGCTCAACCAGGTCTCGCCGGTCGGTTTCAAGATGTCCGGCGACAGGAAGTGGTCTGAAGAGACCCGTCAGGCCATGCTGGATCAACTCATCTCGCGGGATTGGAACGAGAGCCAAAGCAGCGCGAAGGCGAAGCTCGAGTACCTGCTTATCACCGCGTCTTACCTGGGGGTCGATCCCGTAGAGGCACTAACGCTGTTTGACGCCGCCGCCAAAGAGCCGGTGATTGTTCAAGAAACGAAAGATGAACAAGGCAACAAGGTAGTGTCTTACGTTGGAGCCGGCCCGGAGTTGTTCGATCTGATCGACGAGCCGCCGCTGGAAGGCGATAAGTTCTGGAAGAAGATCGCCGACCAAGTCAAGGACAACCCAAAGGGCGCGGTATCAGAACTCTTCCGCGAGTACCGCTACTGCTCCACCGGTAAGTCACGCGTCGATTTTTCCTCGGTCAAGCTGTGGCAATCCGACCTCGGCACCGACCGACGCAGCAAACGGCCCGTCGATGACCTGTTGCTCGAGCGTTTACCCATCACGCTGCTAATGAACATCATCACGATCCCGCTGATCTACATCGTCTCGATTACGGTTGGTGTGCTCGCAGCACGGGGGCGTGGCGGACTGTTCGACATCGGATCGGGCACGATCATGCTCGGGCTTTACTCCGTGCCGGCCATCCTCGCGGGGACACTCATGATCGCCTATCTGGCGTCGAGCCAGCACCTGCACTGGTTTCCCGCCTCAGGTGCCCACGACCTGCAGTCCGACGCCATGCCGTTCCTGCCCTACTTCAAAGAGGGTACGTTCTACCGGGGCTACTTATTAGACTTCGCCTGGCACATGGTCCTGCCAATCACCTGCCTCACTTACGCGGGCTTCGCGTTCCTGACCAAGGTGATGCGTGGGTCGGTGCTCGAGACGATCTCGGCAGACTTCGTCCGCACCGCGCGGGCCAAGGGTGTGGCCGAGCACCACATCCTGTTCCGCCACGTGCTGCGCAACTCGCTGCTGCCCCTGATCACCATGGCGGCGGCAATCCTGCCGGGGCTCTTCGTTGGGTCGTTTGTTGTGGAGTACATCTTCTCAATCCAGGGGATGGGCCTCTTGACGATCGAGGCGGCGAAGAACAAGGACGTCAACATTATGATGGCCACGACACTAGTCGGGGCGCTCCTCTCGCTGTTCTCGTTGCTCTTACGTGACATCCTGTACGCCATTGCCGACCCGAGGGTGAGCTATGAGTAGTGAACCCACTCCCGAGATCGCGAGGCGTGATGTACGCCGTAGGCGGAGCCTCGTCGCACAGACGACCCTTGCGCTCTTCGGCCGAACCGGCGCACTCGTTGGCGCAGCATGGATCGGGCTCACCGCGCTGCTTGGAATTTTGGCACCGTTCTTGGCTAACAGCCGGCCGCTGGTCTGGCAAGTAAAGAACGATGCGGGCGAATGGGTCAAGCAGTACCCGCTTTTTCAATTCCTCACGCCGCAAGACGTCATGCTATTGGTCGGGTTCGTACTGATCATCGGATTGGCCTTTTGCTACAAAGCAGGCGGCAAGCTCTTCTGGGTCTGGCTGATGCCGATGACAGTGACGATCGTCTGCTCGCTGATCTTCCACCTGATCCCTGAGCACGTTCAACTGGTCAAAAGTGTGCGGAACGAAACCGTCGAGATCTCAACGATCATCAGATGGTGGGTCCAATGGGTGCTCGTCGCTGGTGTCCTGCTCGGCCTGTTTGTGACCGCAGCGGTGAAGCTCAAGCGGTCATTGAACTGGCTGGTCGTTGCTTCCGTCATTTCGGCTGTCATCGGCGGTGTGCTTATTACACCCCAGATGCATATCAAGCCCCGCCCGCACCTCGCCTACGACGACATCAGGAATAAGATTGAAGTCGGGGATGCAAAAGATGCGCTCTTCGTGATCCTGCCCTACTCGCCTGACGATCGGCAGAACGACGCGCCGGTCGACCCCGACCGGCTGCCGCCTGGACCCAGCCCGAGCGAGTCGGATGTCGCCGCCGACATGGTCTCATATATGGAAACCGAGTTTGGCAGTATCCGACTGATCGCCTTGGATCAGGCCGAGAATATCGTGACGCCCGCGCCCGAGACTATCGAAGAGGTGTACACGGCCGCGGACCGCTTATGGGCGGCTTACCAAGCGCAGAACCAGGACGACCCTGAATACAACCCCGCGGCCGCCGAAACACTCAACGAAAGAATCCGCGCGACGCTGGGTGATTACGCCGAGACCGGCATCGGCAAGCGCTATCACCTCATGGGCACGACCTCCAACGGCGAAGACCTGACTTCGCGCATGATCCACGGCTCGCGGATCGCGCTGTATATCGGGTTCATTTCTACCGGCATCGCCGTATTCATCGGCATCGTACTCGGCGGGCTGCTCGGCTACTTTGCGGGCTGGGTCGACATGATAGGCCTGCGCCTTGTTGAGATCTTCGCATCCATCCCCGTCATCATGCTGCTGATCATGATCGTCGCGTTCTACGGCCGATCACTCGTGCTGATGATGGTCGTGCTCGGTCTCACCGGCTGGGTGGGCTACGCCTACTTCGTCCGTGCCGAGTTCCTCAAGCTCCGTAACATGGATTACGTGATGGCGGCGCGTGCCGCTGGCACGCCGCTGTGGGTGATCCTATTCCGGCATATGCTGCCGAATGGTGTCGCACCGGTACTCGTAGGCGCGAGCTTCGGCATCGCGGGCGCGATCATGACCGAAGCGACGCTCAGCTTCCTCGGACTCGGCTTAGAAGACGAACCCAGTTGGGGCCAGATGCTCAACCAATCGCGACAGGGTGGCTCCTTCTCCTGGTGGCTGGCAATCTACCCCGGCAGCGCGATCTTCCTCACCGTCTTCGCCTACAACCTGATCGGTGAAGCCCTGCGTGATGTCATCGACCCGAGAGCCGTGAAATAGGTTATAAATCAAAGCAATCCCATGAGCCAAGAACCTGTCCTACAGATCAATAACCTCGCTGTCAGCTTCCCCGGCGGCGCGAATGGGCGGCGCGTGCAAGCCGCGGATCGCGTGTCGATGTCGATCTTCCCTGCGCAGACGCTTGCAGTCGTCGGCGAGTCCGGCTCGGGCAAGTCTGTTAGCGCGCTGAGCGTTCTGCAACTGATCCCCCACCCGCCGGGGCGGACGGATGAGGGCAAGATCCTCTGGACCGCCGACCCAACGCTGCCGCACAAGAACCTGCTCGACTTCACGGACAAGCAGATGCGTGAAGTCCGGGGTAACGAGATCGCGATGATCTTCCAGGAGCCGATGACCTCGCTCAACCCGGTCTATACGATCGGTGAGCAGGTGCTCGAAGCGATCCTTTTGCATCAGAGCGTTGGGCGTGATCGTGCGATTGCGATCGCCGAGCAGGCCCTGCGCGATGTCGGGATCGCCGACCCCGCCAGCCGGCTCAGCGAGTACCCGCACCAGCTCTCCGGCGGGATGCGTCAGCGCGTGATGATCGCGATGGCGTTGGCGTGCCAGCCCGCCCTGCTGCTGGCCGATGAGCCGACCACCGCGCTGGACGTCACCATCCAGGCGCAGATCCTCGAATTGCTACGCAAGCTGCAGCACGAGAAACAGATGGCGATCATGCTGATCACGCACGACCTCGGGGTCGTCGCAGAAAACGCGGACGTCGTCGCCGTCATGTACTCCGGCCGGATCGTCGAGTACGCCAGCGTCTTCGACGTCTTCAACACCCCGATGCACCCGTACACCAAGGGCCTTCTCAAATCGATGCCCGTGCTCGGCCGGCGGGTCGATCGCCTGCCAACGGTTATGGACGGCGCAGTCGTTGAGAACTTCCCCACGGGCTACACCTGCGCCCCGCATATCGATGAGCAGAACCCCGAAGGCGGCTACGGCGGTAAGGACGCCCGGCTCTACGAGATCGCCGAGAAGCACTGGGTCTTGTGCACCAAGGAAGGCGGCCCGCCAGAAAGCCCGCCGGCACCTAAGCTGGATTACATCCGCGAGGATGCGCTGGCCAAGACCTCCTAGCCCAGCCATAGCCCATCTGATTCATTGAACGGCACCCTACCTCAAGCTAAAGTAGTTGTCTGTTCATTCGACACGAGTCCGCGGGTCAAAGATATGCTCGAAAAGCTTAGACGATTCAAAGTCTTGCAAAGTATGCTGCTGTTTGCCCTGGTTGGGTGTGCGTCAACTCCAACGATCGATGGTGGAGTACGTGATGCGGGGGATCATCCCTTGAATGGGATCGGCGTAGAGTCCGCGCTGGAGTTGGAAATCCTTCTGACACAGGCTGCGGAGGCGGGTGATGTTGAACAAGTCAAAGCGCTGCTTGCAAAAGGCGCCGACCCGGACGGTATCAGCGGCACCAAGGCACGGGTCTATCGCTACGCCAACGGGCTGGGCGACAAGTGGCTGGGCGTCCGCGTGCAAGCGACGCCGATGATGGCGGTGCTACAAAGCGAGCGTAGTGAAGAGAGCTACTACACCCCGAAACATGAGCCCGCGATTATTGCCGAGGTCATTGAACTGCTGCTCCGAGGCGGGGCGGACTCGGATATCCAGGGCGGAATGGGGGTCTCGGCGCTGTGGATGGCGATCGAGATCAAACAGCTCGCGTGTATCAAGCTGCTGGTCGAGGCGGGCGCGGATGTCAATATTTCACTGGAAGGGTTCACCCAGATCGATATCCACCGCACGGACGCGACGACACCCCTGGCCCGGGCGATCCAGACGGAGAACATTGAGATCATCCGTTACCTGCTTGACGCCGAGGCGAACCCGTACGACTACGGCTGGGGGATGAATGCGCTCTCTCGTGCGGCCGGCAGACACAACCCCGATATCCTTGAGCTGCTTCTGACACATATGGACGAGACGTATGGGCTTGATGCGCTAACACTCAGTCAAGCACTGGCCGAGCTGATCCGTGAGTGGCCTGATGATCACTGGATCAAGCCCCAACATGAGCCACGATACCGGGCGGACTGGTTCGATTGTTTTGTGCTGCTTGCCGAGTACGGGGCAAACCTTGAAGGGGTGCAGCGTCAAAGCCTGCTTCCTTACTACCTCAAGGATATCGAGCAGCCCATGTTTAATGCATGGGCCAAACACGCGGGGCGTCAGGGCCTTGACGGAGATAGCCATCCCAAGAAAACACTTTTTGACATCCTCGCATTGGGTGACATCGATGCGCTGCGGAAAGCATTCGAGCAGGGCCTCGACCCCAACCAACTCGACTACAGCTTCGATCTTGAGCCGTACCACCTGTTGTTACTTGAGTTATACGGATACGAAGAGCCCGAAGCGAGCAAACTCGTCAAACTATTCGTGGAGCATGGGTTTGATCTCGGTATTCGCGATGAGATCGATGGGCGGACGCTGCTGCATATTGCCGTGGTCGAGTTCCCCTCGCTGGTGCCGTACTTGCTCGAAAAGGCTGCCCCGGTGAACGCGGAGGATCATGAGGGGCGGACGCCGCTGGACTACCTATCCGAAGACGAAGATAGACAACTCGTCGAGTTACTGATGGGTAAGGGTGCGAGAAACGGCAATCCCATTGACCCGCCCAGGCCGAATGTCGTTAACGACACACCGAGCAAGCCCAATCCGCGGATGCAAGGCCTGATGGGACCGGCCCTGCGCGATGAAACCTTCGAACAGATCGTCGCGGAACAGCGATACCTGCACCCCGTTGATGGGCTCAAGCCCTATCGGCCAAGCGATTTCAAGATCGGCAAAGTGATCCGCTACGATCTGGGCGGGGGCAGACTGGCTTACCTTGCATTTGATGAAGAGAAAGATGCAAGCGGCCGCTCACGTTTTGTGCTCTTCCGTAGCGACGGTGCGATGCTTCCTGGCCGACCGGGTGAGGAGTGGCGATTACGCCATGAAGATGTCGTTGACCTGGATGCGGATGGCGTCAAAGAACTGCTGATCGATGTGACTTTCCGTGATGGACAAACCAAGATCGGTGGTCTAAGGGTAGTCTCCATGGACAAGCCCAAGAAGGAGCAATGGGTCGTGCTCTACCCACACCGCAACGAACCTGCGGGATTCGACTGGCAGGTCGGAGAGGAGCACTGGAGGAGCAAAACACGCAACATCGAGTTTGGGCCTACCGACGGTTCCGGAAAACCGCTCTGGTCAGTCTGGGAGATGAAACACGATGACAACTGGCTGAACAAGCGGTTCAAGGACGACGATTTCTTCGTGCAGATCAAGCCCCTGCCCATCGTACTGGATCGTGACGACAGCGAAAGGTATACCGTCGGCGATAGCGCGGCGTGGCTCGCGCACAGGCTCTACCACGCGCGGTACGACTGATCATTTGATACTCAGCCCTGCAGCTTTTCTTTGATCATCGCCGTGACGGCCTGCGGGTTGGCGGAGCCTTTGCTTAGGCGCATGACCTGGCCGAGCAGCGCGTTGATGGCTTTGTCTTTACCGCCGCGGACGTCTTCGACGCTCTTGGCCATCTTTGGGTTGGCGAGGACTTCGTCGACCCAGGCTTCCAGGGCGCTGTCGTCGGTGACCTGCATCAGGCCGTTGGCCTCGGCGAGAGACTCGGCCGAGTCGTCGGATGCGGCGCAGGCTTCGAGCAGCTTGTCGACGGCACTGGACCCAACCTTGTTGGCGCTGGTGAGTGCGATGACGTCCGCGACCTGTTGTGCGGAGACACCCAGCGCGTCGGGCAGGACGCCCTGCTCGTTGGCGAGCTTACTGAGATTATTTCGGACCAGCTTAGACGCGGCCTTCGCATCTGCGCCTGTAGCGAGCACGGCCTCGTAGAAGCGCGTCGTCGCCGGCTCATCCATGATCGCCTTCGCGTCGATCTCTTTCAGGCCGAGGTCATTGATGTAGCGTTGCAGACGGCCGTGAGGCAGCTCCACGAGTTGGGCCTTGACCCGCCCCATCATCTCCTCGGTCACGTTGACCTCACACAGGTCCGGGTCAGGGAAGTAACGGTACTCGTCCGCGTCTTCTTTTTCGCGCTGCGGGGTGGTAACGAGGTTGACGTCGTCCCAGCCGCGGGTCGACTTCGCGCGGGCGCCCATGACCCTGCCATCTTCAAGCCACTGTTCGATCTGTCGTTCGTGCTCGTGCAGGATCGCACCGTGCACGGCCTTGAAGCTGTTGAGGTTTTTGATCTCGACGACGGGAGTTTTAAACGTCTCGCCGTCCTTCTCGATGATGATATTGATGTTGGGCTCGAAGCGCATGTGGCCCTTCTGCATGATGCCCTGCGTCACGCCGAGGTGCCGGCAGATGTCTCGGAGCATCTGGCCGAAGGCCACCGCCTGGTCCGCGCTGTCGAAGTCAGGCTCGGTCACAATCTCCAAGAGCGGCGTCCCCGCGCGGTTGAGATCGACCAGCGAGCCGTCGCTAAACCCGCCGCCGGGCAGTTCGTGGAGCAGCTTGCCCGCATCCTCTTCGAGGTGTGCGCGCGTAATTCGGATGGTCTTGGTCGAACCACCATCGGGGATATCGATCCGACCTTCGCCACAGATTGGCTCGTCGTACTGGCTGATCTGGTAGTTCTTGGGCAGGTCCGGGTACCAGTAACTCTTGCGGTCCCACTTCGTATGCGTCGCGATCTCACAGTTGAGCGCAAGCCCAACGAGGATCGACATCTCCACGGCCTGCTCGTTGATCACGGGTAGTGTGCCGGGCATGCCGATCACAACCGGGCTGAGCAGCGTGTTAGGCTCGCTGCTGAGGTAGTCGGGGTGCGCGACGTTGGGCGCGCTGGTCCACATCTTGGAACGGGTGTCGAGTTCGACATGGATCTCCATGCCGACCTTGAGGGTCGTTTTCAGGCCATAGGTTGCGCCGGGGTCGGGGGTGGTCATAAGGAGATTTTACAGTGCGTCCAGCGACGCGTAGCGTCGCGGCTATTGTGAACACATCACCGAGAGCACAGTAGAATTAGCCGCGACGCTAAGCGTCGCAGGTCTTTGGCAAATCATGGAACTTAGTATCAAAGCCCGCGTCGTTGAGGCGGTCGCGGAGCTGGCGGATGTGTTCGATATTGCGAGTTTCGACCTCGCATTCGACGGAGACGGAGGCGATCTCATCGCCACCGAATACACGGTCGTGGGCGATGTCGATGACGCTGACACCCTCGTCGGCGAGGACTTTTGTGAACGCGTTGAGCCCACCGGGACGGTCGGAGATGTGTGCACTGAACCGGCAGAGCCTGCCATCAACGGCCATGCCGCGCTGGATGATCCGTCCGAGCATGGTGGTATCGATATTCCCCCCGCAGAGGATCGTCGCGACGCGCTTACCTCGGTAGTCATCGAGCTTACCCGCTAAGGCTGCGGCGACGCCGGATGCTCCCGCGCCTTCAACGACGGCCTTCTCCATCTCAGCAAGCCGAAGGATCGCCAGCGCGATCTCGGGTTCGGTCACGGTGATCAGCTTGTCGATCAATGGCTCGGCCAACGCGTACGCATTCTCCCCTACGCATGGCACCGCCAAGCCGTCGGCCAAAGTCGGGCTGACGCGAGCCTTCACAGGCTTACCCGCTTGCCTCGCCGCAGTAAAACTCGCTGCGGACTCAGGCTCTACACCGATCAACTTGATATCCTGCTTGATCGCCTTGATCGCGATACCAATGCCCGCGATCAAGCCACCCCCGCCGACCGGTACCACGATCGCATCAAGGCCTGGGACCTGCTCAAGCATCTCGAGCCCGATCGTTCCCGCCCCTGCAATAATACCCGGGTCATCGTAGCCGTTGACATAGGTCAGTCCCTGTTCTTCGACGAGTCGGTTGGCGTAGTCCTTGCAATCACCGATGTGGTCGCCGTGGAGGATGATGTTGGCGCCGAGTTCCTCGCAGTTGCGGACCTTGATGATCGGTGCGAAGGTCGGCATAACCACCGTGACGGGGACGCCGAGTTGTTTGCCATGCGATGCGAGCGCGAGGGCGTGGTTACCGGCCGAGGCGGAGACCACACCCTGCTTCTTCTGGGCATCAGAAAGCAGCATCAGCGCGCTACGGGCGCCGCGTTCCTTGAAGGATCCGGTGCCCTGACGGTGTTCCCGCTTCAAGTAGAGATCGAAACCCACCAGCGGGCTGAGCCATTCGCTGCGGAAACAGGGCGTACGCTGGACGCCATCGGCGATGCGATCCGCCGCGTCGCGAATGTCGTTGATTGAGACGGTCGTGGGCATCGCACCAGTTTAGCGGTCGCCCACAAAGGCGAGGCGATTACTGCTGGATGCCCCGCCCATACAGCCGGGCGCTAAGGCACTTTATTTGCTCATCGCCGGGTCGGTCATACCCAGCTCTTTAAAAGCCGCAATACGCAGCAGGCAAGCATCGCACCGCCCGCACGGCCTGCCCTCCGGTGTTGGGTCGTAGCAGCTATGGGTCTTAGCGTAATCGACGCCGAGCGCGAGGCCACGTTTGATGATCTCGACCTTGGTGAGTTCGATCAGCGGCGCGTGCACGGTGATGGTCTGCCCCTCGACGCCGGCCTTGGTCGCGAGGTTGGCAAGGTTCTGGAAGGCCTCGACAAAATCGGGCCTGCAGTCCGGGTAGCCGGAGTAGTCGACCGCGTTGACGCCGATGAAGATATCGTGCGCGTCGATGACCTCGGCGAGCCCGAGCGCGTAGCTCAGAAAGACCGTGTTGCGGGCGGGTACGTAGGTGATTGGGATGCCGTGGGCGATATCGTCGTCGCTCCGGTCCTTGGGGACTTCGAGTGTGTCGTCGGTCAACGCGCTTCCGCCGAGGGCCCCGATATCTACACGGACAACTCGGTGGCTGGCAGCCCCCATTTCTTTGACCAGGTTGGCTGCGGCGTCTAGTTCGATACGCTGCTTCTGCCCGTAGTCGAAGCTGATCGCGTGGCAGGTGTAGCCTTGGTCCTGTGCGATCGCGAGAGCGGTTGCCGAGTCGAGCCCGCCGGAGAGCAGGACGACAGCAGACCGGTTAGTTCGGCTAGCGTTCGTTGTCATCTTCGGGGTCCGGCAGGGGTTCAGGCTTACGCATCACGACGGTGGTCTTGGCGAGGATATCGCCAAGACGTTGTCCCGCAGGACTGATGACGGCGACAAGGATCATCAGGGGCGCAAAAAGTTCAAACGCACGGCTCAGCGCCCGGCCCAGGCAAGGCATCGGCGGCGCAGGCTTGCCGCTCAAATCCGCGACATACATCCCCATCAGGATCTTGCCTAGCGAACGCGCGAGGATGAACTCACAGACTGTGGTATGGACCAGTGTGATGCCGATGACTACAAAAGCCGGCCGCATCGCTGCAAACGCTTTCTCTTTCATATTGCCTGGCCAGGAATCGATCAAAATCTCACTGACTGTTACGTCGTAGATCAACCCGGAGATGAAGAGCCCTGGCGCTAGATCGATCATTACCCCGATGGCACGCCTGCCAAGACTGGCAGGCACCAAGTGGTCAGGCAGGTCGAGTTGATCCGGCTGAGGTGCACGGCGGTAGAACATCAGCATGACTAACATCACGATGATGAACGTCATGATTTGGATGAATAAGTCAGCGTTACCATCGAAGAGAGTCGGTTTTTTCTCCGCAATCGGCATGAGCAGCGCGCTGCCCTGGTCGTTCTGAAATAGCGCCTGGCCATCGAGCGAGAGGCCTGCCAGCAGCGCGAGCGTGGGCAGGCGGTTGGTCGCCTCCGGGTCGGGCGGCGGCGCGGGGCTGGCGATCAGGCCGATGTCATTCTGCTTGGGCAACAGGGCCCAACGCGCGTTGTCGCCGATTGAGATGTTTACGGTACCGATTTCATAGGCGTCGTCGCCATGCAGCAGAAAGGTGTCGATCGTGACGACCTCGCGCGGGCGGAATCGCTCCAGCGCAACAATAACCTGCCCGTTGATCAGTTCGGCAGACCACTGCCGACCGGGGCTGAGCTGCATACCAGTAGTGAGTTTGGTCCAGGCAGGTTTTTGGGATAACGATTTCTCGTCTTTTGTGCCGGTAAATATTTGAACAGGCTCTACCGGGTTGTACCGAGTCAGCATCGGCCCGCGTGGTGTGTCGCTGTCGATCAACAGGGTCGGCCGGTCTTCGCCGGGACGCGTGAGTAGCGCTGCTTCGCGCGGCATCTCGAAGTTGCCTGGCAGCGGGACGCTGGCCCACTGGCTGCTGCGCAAGTGGATCAAGCGGTACGCGGGTAGTTTGGGCTCCTCAGCGGGCTCGGCGACTTTATCAGCTACTTGTGCTTCTGCAGCTTCGGGCTCTTGCTCCTGGATGTCTTCAGTCTGTTTTTCCGGCTCATATGGCTCACCATCGATCCATTCCAGCCCGTCTGGCAAGCCCAGCGCGCGATTAAGCATCTGCTGATCGGTCAGGCCCGTGTCTGGCTGTTTCTGTTTACTTGTCTCATCCAGCTTCTCCAGCAGCTCGCGGGACTGAACCTGCACCAGCGCCCACGGGCCGCGCTCCCCGATATTCAGCGCGACCAGCGTGCAGCCCTCCGGCAACGCGGTAAGCGTGCGTGCTTTGTACTCGTACCGCCGCATCAGCTCCGACCACTCCGGCCGGATCGTCGTGACCTTGCGGTCGGTCGTGATGACCAGCAGCCGGCCGTCCCCCGCCGCAAGCCCGCGCGGCATGAGTTCGCCCTTGATCGGGTCGAGCTTGTGAGCCAGATAGCTTTTGGTGTCCGTCGGCAGATGGTAGAAGACCAGCTCGGGTTCGTCGCCTTGATCGTTCTGGGCTGGCGGCGTCGGATCGAGCAGCCACAGGGACTCGCCATCGCTCGCCGCGGGTAGGTCGCCTGCTTTGGTGGGCAGAGCAGCGTACAAGGCAGCAAGCGTCAAGACGCTGAGCCAAAGAGCCGGGTTGAGAAGATGGATTGGTCGCATCCAGTCGGGCCAGCCTACTAGATCGGGTGCGGTTTTGCGCGTCGCTGCGCGTGGTCGCGGGTACCATGCCGGGCATGCTCAAATACCGGCTGATCTTAGGCCCGATTATGATTGCGCTGCTGCTCGGCGTGCTCTGGCTCGACCAGTGGGCGCACGACGCCGGGCACACGCGGGCCGGGCTGGTCATCCTGGTGCTCTTGATCCTGCCGGGGATCCGCTTGGCGTCGCGCGAACTCGCGATCCTGCTGCGGGCCAAGGGCATCGCGACAGGCTTCCGCGTGCTGTTCCTCTCGGCGGCGGCGGGTTGTGTTGGGGTCTATGCAACACTCCAGAATGATCTGGATGTCTCCGGGCCGGCCTCAATGCTGGTCGTCTCGCTGGCGATCGGTGCGCTGCTGCTGGGTGTGCTCGTCCAGTCCCGGGGCCAGAATACCGAGGGCACGATGGCAGCAGGGGCCGCGGCTGTATTCGCGTTTGTGTACCTCGGGCTGATGCCTGGCACGCTGCTGGCGATCCGGGCCCTGCCGCTGGAGCACGCGGTCTGGGTCCTCGCTGCCGCGCTGCTCACGACCAAGTCCTGCGATATCGGGGCCTACTTCACCGGCCGGGCGATCGGCAAGACCAAGCTGATCCCCTGGCTGAGCCCGGGCAAGACATGGGAGGGGCTCGTGGGCGGGGTCGTTGTCGCGATGCTCGTGTCGCTCGCAACGCTGACACCCCTCGCGGGCTTGCACTGGGCCTACGCCCTGCTCGTCGGGGCCGTGCTCGCCGTCTTCGGGCAAGGCGGGGACCTGCTCGCATCGATGATGAAACGCGACGCCGCGGTGAAGGACTCCGGCTCATCGGTCCCGGGTTTTGGGGGCGTGCTGGACGTGTTCGACTCGCCCCTGCTGGCCGGGCCCGTCGCGTATTGGCTGCTGGTGTGGGCCGTGTAGCCCTGCGCAGCGATTCATCCGCCTCGCAAGCAAGCCGCTCCAGGCGGTCATTGGAGATACTTGTGCAGAGGTGCCCTACGATGCAGCACGTCAATCTGTAACCGACGGGCTTCATCGATGTACCACGACGAACAAACTGTCCATGCAAAGCAGTATCACCACAGCAATCATGCTCGATCATCATCCCGTCACTTGGGCTGGGCGGTCTTTGCAGTCAGCGTGCTCCTCATGACGACGGGCTGCGGCCTCGCCCCGCCGGGTGTCGGCAGCATCAATAGCGAAGACCGCCTGTCAAAAATCGATAAGCCCTGGCCCGGGCTTCAGCAACGCGTCGAGATCTACTGGGACCAGCACCTGATCCCGACGATCGTCGCCCAGACCGATCAGGACGTGGCGTACAGCATCGGGCTGGTCCACGCGCATCTGCGGATGTCTCAGATGGACTTTTTCCGCAAGGTCTCGCAGGGCAGGCTCTCAGAGATGGCCGGCCCGTTCGCGGTAGAGATCGACGAGGCGCTTAGGGCGATCGACCTGGGGCGCGCGGTCGATGAGATCGAGGCTGGCCTGCCCGAAGACACCCTAGCCTGGCTGGAGGCCTACGTCGCGGGCATCAACGACTACCGTGCGAGCCTGACACGACGGCCGCACGATGCGCGGGTGCTTGGGCTCGGCTACGACGAGCCCTGGAAGGTGCGGGACGTGCTGACCTTCGGCCGGCTTGCGAGTGTGGATGTGAACTGGGGCCGCTGGCTGTCGCTTAGCGCATTGGATACCGAGCGGGGGTACGAAGACTATGTCCGCCGGCTTTGGGCATTCGCGAACAAAGGCATTCCAAGCTTCGGCCCAAGCGAGCCGCACGACCTCTCACTCATCAACAGCATCGGGCGGACCGGCAGCAACGCGATCGTTGTCAGTGGTGAGCGGTCGTCCTCCGGTGGCGCGCTCGTGGCAAGCGACCCGCACCTCGGTCTCATACAGCCGAACATCTGGTGCGTGGTCGGGTACCACACGCCGCAGCGCTCGGTGGTTGGGCTTTCGATCCCGGGGCTGCCGTTCGTGCTGATTGGCCGCAACGAGGACATCGCCTGGACCGGGACCAACATGCAGAGCTCCTCTTCGGTGCTCTACCAGTTGGAGCCGGGATGGGAAGAGAAACCGCCGCGCGAAGAAGCGATCGGGGTGCGGTACTGGTTCGATACCGAGCGGACAATCCGCGAGTCTGAACTGGGACCGGTCATCAGCGACGCGGCGCTGCTCGATGGGCTTGGGCAAGGCAACATCGTGCTGCGATGGCGCGGACACGAGCCGAGCGACGAATCATCTGCCTTCATGAAGGCGGCGCGGACCAAAGACTGGGCCGGCTTCCGGTCCGCATTTGCCGACTACCGCGTCGGTGGGCAGAACATGCTGTACGGCGACGCAGCAGGTAACATCGGCCAGGTCATGGCGATCGAGGCTATCCCGGCTGCTGCAAAGGCGAGCCGCCTCGGCCCCGTCTCGGCTGGCGATCCCGAGTTTGCTTGGACAAAGGGCCGCACCAGCGATCAGCTCCCGGCGACCTACAACCCCGAAGCCGGCTTCCTGGTCTCGGCCAACAACGTACCCACGAGCTTGAGCGCACCGCTGGTCCCACTCGGCAACGCGAACGACCGGGTCACCCGGATGCAAGGCATCCTCAATCATGAATCCGCTATCACGCTGGATGACCTCGCTGAATTGCAGCTTGATACCTACTCCGCCGCGTCGCACCGCTTGGCGAAGCTGATTGTTGCGAGCACGCCGCTTGACCTGCTCGGTGTTGAAGACAGATGGGTCATACACGAACTCGAATCATGGGATGGGCGGTACGAGTCCGACTCAATCGGAGCGGCCGTTTACCAGACGGTGCTATCTAAGCTGGTGCAGGCTTTGTACGAAGACAACTACGGCCCAAACATTATCGACGCGATCCGCTCAGGTGCGTACATCCATACGTTCGTCGCAGAAGACATCCAGGCGGGCGATCACCAACAGACCCTCAAGCAGTCAATCGAAGAGACTGCTGAAGAGATCGATCGCAGCGCGACATGGGGCAACGTGCACCGGCTGAGGGTCGCACATACGATCGGGGTCGTGCCGCTGATCGGACGCGGGTACGTCTACGACGACCTGCCTTACCGCGGCACAACGACCGTGGTCGCGAAAGCGGCCCACAGCGTCTCCACCGACCGCCACTTCACCACCTACGGCGCGAACGCCCGGCTGCTCTGCGACATGGGCACCCTCGACGACAACCGGGTCGTCCTCCTGGGCGGCCAGGACGGCTGGGTCGGCAGCGACCGGATGCTGGATATGCTCCCCTACTGGATGTCGGGCCAGATGATTACTCTGCCGCTGTCGCTCGAAGCACAACGGGCCAGAGCGGTCCGGGTCATCCGCATCGAGCGCGAATAAACCGTCTATCTCGATTCGATCCGCGGTCGCCCCGGCAAGGAAAAGCCTCGGCATCCACGCATGCAATAGAAGCGAGGTGTCTGACCGGCCGCATCGAGCCGGAAAGCTTGGAGGCCCGAGCAACACGGATAGAGGCCTAAAGCTCCACAAAAGCCAATAATTTCGCAGGCCCTGTTGCCCCTTTGCGGCGACACCGATAACCTTATGCGAGACTTTGCTCGCCCCATCCGTAGCCAAATACCGATGGATCGGGGTGATATAGCGCTCGTGTGCAGCGCTGTCTGTGACCCGTACCCATCCCGGAGACACCACCATCGCCAGAGGACGTTTCAGACCCCAGCCCAAAGAGACCGGCAAGCGACTCCGCATTAACGACCAGATCCGTATCTCACCGGTCCGCTTGATTGATGAAGAGCAAAACCCTGTCGGGGTCATTGACCTCGACGATGCGAAACGCCGAGCGTCCGACGCCGGCCTTGATCTCGTGGAAGTCTCGCCCGGCACGCCCGGCGCCGACGGCCGCCCACCGGTCTGCAAGATCATGGACTACGGCAAGTGGAAGTACGCTCAGCAAAAGAAAGAGCAGAAAGCCAAAGCCCACGCCAAGAAGTCCGAACTCAAGGGCATGCGGCTCCGCCCGAACATCGACACGCACGACCTGGAGTTGAAAGTCAAGAAGGCGCGCGAGTTCCTCGAAGACGGCGACAAGGTGCAGTTCGTGATGCTCTTCCGCGGCAGACAGATGGCGCATAAAGGGCTTGCGCTGGATCAGATGCGGAACATCTGCCAGATGCTCGATGATGTCAGCAAGATCGAGCAGGACCCGAAGATGATGGGCCGGCGCGCGACGATGCTTCTCGCCCCGGACAAGGGCAAGAAAGACGCGACCGACTCAAAACGCGAGAAGGACGCTGCGGCTGAAGAAGCGGGCAAGGCCTAGCCACCGCGCCAGCACCATGCATCTCTACCCCGGTGGCATGCGGCCCGGCGGCTAGAGCATGCTGCATGATGTCCCTCGGCCTGGGTGCCACGGTTGATCCCGAAGGGTCGGCCGTGTACAAGCCGGGGCGAACCGATTCAGCGCACCGCACGGCCGACCGGCAAGCCGAATCAACCGCGGCACCCCTGGACGCAAGACGCGCTAGACCCAATGCCCGCGTCGGCCAAGAGCGCCAAGCGATGTGTGGCACACTTGAAACCGTGCGCAAAAGACACACTTTTTGCGCACAAACCCGGTGTTTAAAGGGTTTTTATCATCCATCCGGGTGACCCAAAGGCCACCAAACACCCCAAACCGGTCAAGAGCGCCAAAACCTTGGCGTCCTTGGATTACCCGCGGCATGATTGCCTTGCCCCTTCTCCTGCCCAAGAAGAAAGAGCCAGAGACCTGCAAGAAAAGATGCAAGGTGCTCTATCCCAGGCAAGGCACAAGATTGTTGGGGACACGTACAATGCGGTGGATAGCCGGGTACCACGCCATTTGGGCTTCAATTGGAATTGAACCGCCGCGTGGTACGATGCTGTGATGCCTTGGCCTGCCGACCAACGCGCGATCCTGCATGTCGATATGGATCAGTTCTTCGCGGCGATCGCCGTGCTGGACGATCCCTCGCTGAAGGGTAAGCCTGTGCTCGTCGGCGGTGGCGGGCCCAGGGGTGTGCTCTCTACCGCGTCATACGAAGCGAGGAAGTTCGGATGCCGCAGCGCGATGCCTACGGCGGTGGCGCTCCGCCTCTGCCCGGACGCGGTGCTGGTCAAAGTCCCCGGCGAGCGGATCCGCGAGATGTCGGGGCGGCTGTTCGATATCCTGGGCCGTGTCTCGCCGCTGATCCAGCCGTTGTCTTGCGACGAGGCGTTCGTTGATGTGACCGGCAGCCAGCGTTTGCTCGGCGAGCCTGTCGAAATCGCCAAGCAGATCAAGCAGCAGATCAAGGACGAGCTCCAACTCAACGCCTCCGTCGGCGTCGCGCCGAACAAGTTCCTCGCGAAGCTGGCGAGCGACCTTGAAAAGCCGGACGGGTTGACCGTCGTTGGGCCCGAGCCCAACAAGATCCAGGCCATGCTGGACCCGCTGCCGATCGGTCGGATGTGGGGCGTCGGCCCGGCGACCGAGGCGAAACTCGCAAAGCGTGGGGTCCGTACCTTCGCCAACCTGCGCAAGCTGACCGAAGCCCAACTGCACCGCGATGCGGGAGAAGACGCGTCCAGACTCAGCCAGCTTTCACGCGGTATCGACAGCCGGCCCGTTGTTCCGGCACGCGAGGCGAAGTCCGTGGGCCATGAGCAGACCTTCCGGGAAGACCTGAAAGACCCCTACCATGTCCGCGCGATCATGCTGACCCAGGCCGAGGATGTCGCCCGCAGGCTCCGCTACAAGAACCTGCAGGCCCGTGGCGTCACCGTCAAGATCCGCTTCGGCGACTTCGAGACGATCACACGATCCACCACGCTAGACCGCCCCACCGACCTCACCGACGAGTTGTACCACCCCGCGCTTGCCTTGTTCGACAAGTGGGCGGACAGCGCGTTCCAACCTGTCCGTCTCATCGGCGTGACCGCCGGGCCACTCACCCACGAAGACGCGCAGCCCGGCCTCTTCACCGATCCCGAGCGCGAGAAGAAGAAGCAGGTCGAGCAGACGCTGGACCTGATCAAATCAAAGTTCGGCAAGCGCGCGGTCCACCGCGGGCAGACACCCAACGAAGAACGCGCCTACGACCCACGCAACGGATATGGCTAAGTCGTTTTATCAGCTTAGAGAAAATACCCATTCGATTTACTTGGGCTGCTCTTATCCTGAATCTATGCTCGAATCATGAACACGCAAGCCGCAAATTCTGTGGCAGGCCCGCTCTCGAAGCCACCCTATTCAGACGGGGAGTTTAAACAGACCGACGGGGGATTCGAGATAGAGTTCAGGGTACGCGACCCGCGGCACCTTAGGCGGTGGTTGGCGATCATCCTCGCACTGCCTACGTTTGTCGCCCTGACGATGCTCCACGCGATACCGCATATTGATTGGGGGATTTGGTGGGTCTGGCCGATCGCACTTGCAGTAGGGGCGGTGGGACTGTGCTGCGTCATCGGCTACATCTTTATCGTTCTCACATTTGCGTTCTACAACCGTATCGTATGGGACGGTACCGCACTTCTTTTTACGACGGGATACCAAGGGACTAAGGCCGGCGGGCACTGCTTCCCAGCCGATGAAATCATTGGGCTGCGCATTTTCAATACCAACGAAACAACATCGGATACAAGCCTGCAACGCCCGCTCACCGAGCTGTTTGTTGAGAAGGCAAGGGTCCATCTCGAAGTTGTGACACCCGATGGCGTGATGATCGTGCTTGAAAACTGGTCCTGCGATGAGTTGCGTTGGGCCGTCGCCATGATCGCTGAGCACGCGCAGCTGCCCGTCCTTACGGATCGCGAGAAGGATGACACGCCACAAGCCGAGGAGCCCGTCATCACGCGCGGCGGTGTCCTTAAGCCAAAAGAACGCCGATTGTTCTACAGCGTGCTCGGTACGGTCGTGGTGCTGACCAGCACAATCGGTGTTTACTCCGGCATGCAGGTCATGGCCTCGCAGAAGTGGCCAACGGCCCAGGCCGAGATAATCAGGCTAGACAAAATCGAGCACGATGACAGCGAGAGTATCACCGTCACGTACCGCTACACCGTCAATGGCCGGGAATACGAGAGCCAGAATTACAGCGTCGGGATAGGCTCAGTTGGGCTGCACGATTACTACGACAAGCAAAAAGTTGGTGATCGGGTCCCAGCGTACTACGACCCTCAGGACCCAGAACACGCCGCACTAAAACGTGGCTGGGGGGATGTCTTGCTGTGGTTTATTTTCCCTGGGCTTGCATCGGTCGGCATTGTCGTCCTGATGCGGATGCCGAAGAAGGAAAACGAGCTTGCTCTGCAGGAGAAATACCACCTGCCCCAAGAAAAAAAGAGTTGAGTCTGTCGCACTATCGGAAAGGCGCATCCGTCATTCGGCTGAATGAGCACAGCGAATGACCATCGATCGGCCCGTGGAACTGCGCTTCGACCTTGAAGCACTGCCGGACCGTGTCGGCGTTTAGCACGCTTTCCATTGGTCCCGCGTCAACAATCTTGCCATCCAGCATCGCGACCAATTCGTCGCAGTACCTGGCCGCCAGGTTCAGGTCGTGCAGCACGATCATAAGCGTCGTTCCCTGCTCTCGGTTAATGTCGACCAAGAGGTCCATGACCTCGAGCTGGTGGCCGATGTCCAGCGCAGAGACGGGCTCATCAAGCATCAGCACTCTTGGCTGCTGGGCGAGGGCCATGGCGATCCAGGCGCGCTGGCGTTCGCCGCCCGAGAGTGTGTGGACCAGCCGGTCGGCAAGCGGTTCGAGGTCGCAGCGCTCGATGAGCGATTCAATCAGCGCGTGGTCTTCGGGAGGGGTGGGTTTGTACCATGCATTGAATGGCGACCGGCCGTAACCAATCAGTTCGCGCACTGTGACGCCGGGCGGCGCGACCGGGTGCTGCGGCATCACGGCGAGGGTCTGCGCAAGTTTTCGCGGCGCGAGCCGGTCGGTGCGTTGGCCAAGGACTCGGGTATACCCGCTGCGGGTCGGGATGAGCCGGGCCATCGCTCGGAGCAGCGTGGACTTGCCCGAGCCGTTGGGGCCGATGAGGCCGGTGATGCTGCCCGGCTTCACAGCGAGGTCGACGCCATGCAGCACCGCTTGCCTGCCGTAGGCGACGGTAAGGGCCTCGGCCTGGACTGCAGCAGGTTGTGCGGTCGTCTCTTGCATCGGGTGTTTCAGATCAGCTTGGTCCGGTAGAGGAGGTACACGAAGTAGGGCCCGCCGATCGCGGCGGTGAGCACGCCGACGGGCATCTCGCCGAGCTGTCGCGCGGCGACATCCGCCCAGCCGACCAGTGCCGCGCCGGCGAACGCAGAAGCGGGGATCAGCCAGCGGTGGTTCGGGCTCAGCGCGGTGCGGACGATGTGCGGGACGACGAGCCCGACAAAGCCGACAATGCCAGCGACGCAGACGGCCGAGGCGGTGAGTAGCGCCGCAGCGAGGACGGCGAGCATGCGTGTACGCTGCACCGAGACGCCCAATGACCGGGCCGAGTCTTCGCCGAGCTGCATCAGGTTCAACGGCCTTGCCAACGCGAGCGCGAGCCCGAGCCCGGCGAGACTGAAGGGCCAGATCATGCCAAGCTCTGCCCAGCCACGCGTGCTCAAGGACCCCGCCAGCCAGATGAGGACGCCGGCGATACGGTCGGCAAAATAGACGGAGAGCAAGTTCTGCGCGGCCCCGACCATCGCCGTCACCGCAACACCGGCGAGGATCATGCGCGTCGGGCTCGTCCCCGTGCCCGGCTGCCATGACAACGCGAACACGACCGCCGCCGCCAGCATCGCGCCAAGGAACGCCATCGCGGGCACGTGCAGCTCGCGCGGCGCACCGGGCAGACCGCCGGCCGGCAAGACGAGCATGGCCAGGGTCGCGAACAACGCCGCACCCGCCATGACCCCGATGATGCCCGGGGACGCCAGCGGGTTCCGCATCACGCCCTGCAGCAGCACCCCCGCCACCGCAAGGTTGAGCCCGACAAGGATGGAGAGAAACGCACGCGGCGCCCGCACCCGCCAGACGATCCGGTCGGCCGTGGTCCCGCCGCCGTCTTCCACGGCTTCGCGGTTGCCAAGCGCTTCAACGACTTCGCCGACGGACAGGTCGGTGCTTCCCAGCGCGAGCGCACCGACGATCCCGCCGACGACCAGCAAGAACAGCAGTACCAGTGCAAGGAGATGCGGTCCGATGCGCCGGCCTCGTCGCTCAGCGGGCGGGGCCTGGCTCACCAGTTCGGCGCCTCGGCATCGGGGTAAAGGTATCCAAACAGCGTACGCAGCGCTTCGCCGGTGCGGGGACCGGGCTGGGACGTATAGATCGTATCCGGCAGCACGTGGATACGCCCATCACGTACGGCCTTGAGCGACCGTACCGCCGGGTCCGCCTTGAACTCCGCGACGACCGTGTCGTAGTCCGCGTCGCCGTACGGGATCAGGAAGACCACTTCAGGGTCTTCGGCGATCAGCTTCTCGAGATCGATCGGCGACAGCGACTTGTACCGCGAGTGCGCCTCTCGGTCCGCCGCGATGTTGTGCGCGCCGGCGGCGTCAAGCAGCGACCCCATGAAGTGGTTGCCGCGGTGGCAGAAGTACTCCCCCCCGCCCATGCCGAGCAGGCTCACCGCCTTGGGCTTGTCCCCGGGGGCGTTTGTCGCGAGCCATCCAAGCGTCTGATCCAGGTCGCCCAGCACCGACCCCGCCGCCGCGGGATCGCCCGTGAGTTGAGCGAACAGCCCTGCCTTCTCCCGCAGGTCATCGACGGAGGTGATGTTCAACACCATGACCGGGACGCCAACCGCCTGCTGCACGTTGTCCGCGACGCCCTCATAGACCTTGTGCAGGATGATGAGGTCGGGGTCGGCTGCGATGAGCTCCTCGATGTCCAGCCGGTGGGTCGTGCCCCGGCCGAGCTTGGTGATCTCGGGGATCGACCCGGCCTCCGGTGGGTACAGGTCCGGGTCGGGGAACCGCGCGACCGGCGTCGTGTCCATCGCCATCAGGATCTCGACGGCGAACGAGGTCAACGCCGCGATACGCTTGGGTGGGCCATCAAGCGTGATCTCTTGACCCCGGCTGTCCGATAGCACGATCGCATCGGACCCTTGCGTTGTACCCCCCGATGAGTCAGGCTTCGCTGCGTCGTCACTGCACCCTGTGAAAACGAGCAGAGCACAGACGACGAACAAAGCGGGCACGCATAAGTGGTATCGAGAAGGCTTATTGTTCATGACGCTGAACCCGGCAGTGTGTGATTAAAAAAGGGGCGGGCCATCGCCCACCCCTTTTGTGGGTGTCATTTCGAAGCGCTGCCTTACGGGCTGGCGACCTGTGCCGGCTGGCGGAACCCGTTGATGACCTCATCGATCTTCGCCCGGGCGGTGCTCACATCATCGGCACCCCAGTACTCGTCGGCGAGATCAAAGATGTGCGAGTACATGCGGTCGCCCTTCCAGCGGCTCTTCAGGCTAAGCGTCTCACGCTTGTTGTAGACATCGGCCCAGGCCGCGCGGACAACTTCCCAGTACTCGCTGGTGTTTTCCCAGTACTCCTTCGCGGCGCTGAAGTCGGTGGTGGTTGTCTTTGCGTAGGTATTGACGCCGGACTCGAGCGAGATCACCGGCTCGGTCGCGTGCTCTTTATCCAGCTTGTAGTTGCTCTGGTAGTGCATCCAGCCGCTGCTGGTCACCACGTGCGTGTTCAGGGCTCCGAGGACCTGGTAGTCCTTCCGCTTGGATGCTTCGCGACGCGGGAGCGGCCGGTTCGCGGTTCCGGACCATGTTGAGACGCCGTCGCGGTGGTCCCACGTGCCGACGCCCCAGTAGCGTGGCGAGTCATCGACCTGATAAACCGACTGGACCCAGGCCCCAGCAAGCTCGCTCTCATCGAACGCCATCGGCTCCCAGACGTTGTTGCCCTGGAACTCGTAGCCGTTGGCTTCCTGGTACTGCCAGGACTGGCGCCAGTGCTTGACGACATGGGCCTTGTCGCCGTGCGTCACGACGAGCAGGTGCTGCAGGGAGATATAGTCGCCGGTGTCTTTGACGACAACGACCATCTCGCTGGCCTTGGACAGGTA
>JBCCYY010000057.1:0-28926 GCA_039188575.1 Planctomycetota bacterium
CGACGGCTGGCAGTGGTGCATCGAGTACGTCATTGAGGGCACCCACGAGACCGGCGCCGAGAAGCCCGACGCCATGGCCTACATCATCCCCGACCCCGAGCAGCCCATGCTCGTCATCCCGCTCCACGACGAGCAGATCGAACAGATCCCCCTCCGCCGCGTCAACCGCTTCATCCGTGACCAGATCCGCTCGGCCAAGTGCTCGGTACAGATCCACTGGTGCAAGTGGTCGCCTTCTGCACAGACCGAAGTTGACCACCTGATGGACCTGGTCAAGCGCAAGTGGAAGCTGCTGACCGGCAAAAAGCGTTAAAGCCGCCAAGCAGTTGATTGCCGAACTGAAGTTCCGTTCTTTGTCAGCCGATACCTGCGCTGGGAAGGACGCTCTTGTCCTTCCGGGCAGAGAGGCACTCATATGACGATTCGAAGCAAGCTCTTGTTGCTTTTGGCTTTTCCAGTCGTACTCATAGGCTGGCTGTCTTTTAGTAGTTATCGGCAGAGCACCGGACACTTAAACGAGATGTCGCGCGCCAAGGAGATGGCCCAGCTCGCCGGCAAGATCAGCGCACTGGTGCATGAGACGCAGAAAGAACGTGGAATGACCGCAGGCTACCTCGGCAGCGAGGGTGCGAATTTCTCAACCGAACTGATTGAGCAACGGAAGCTTGTAGACGAGAAGCACAAAGGCCTCATGCTGTTTATGGCAGATACTCGTGGAAGCGGCTACAGCGCAGACTTTCTTAAAGCGATCCAGTCTGGAATGGCTCGGTTAGATAAGCTTGACGCAATCCGTTCACGTGTCACTTCGCTGTCTATCCCTACTGGGGAAGCCCTAGGCTACTACACCGGGTTCAACGCGAGCATGCTCGACTCAATCAGCAGCATCAGTCAGGAAACCGAGTACGGCCCGATCAAACGTCAGTTTTTCGCATTCGCTCTCTTCCTTAAAGGTAAAGAGCGGGCGGGCATTGAACGTGCTGTACTCTCCAATACCTTTGCCAAGGACAGTTTTGCGCCCGGCTTTTACCGTAGGTTTGTTGAACTGGTTGATCAGCAGAAGACCTACCTCCATGAGTTTCTCGTTTTTGCAGAGCCTGATCAGATCGTGGACTACGAAGCGATGTCGAGCGACGAGGTCTTCGCCCAGGTACAAGCCTACCGCGAGATCGCCATGGCCAAGGCCGATGCAGGTGGCTTCGCTCAGGACGCCGGCGCATGGTTCGCAACCAGCACCAAGCGCATCAATGCGTTTAAGTCGTTTGAAGACGCGCTTGCTACACAGCTGATTGCCTCTGCAGAAACCGAATACGGCCAGGCTTCACTCAAGCGCATGATGATCTTCCCGATCGTGGCGGTGAGTTTGTTGATCCCTGTGTTTACGTTCTGGGTGATCCGTTCCATCCTCAGGCCGTTGAAATCAATGATGTCTGTGCTGGAAAAAGCGGAGACCGATGCGGACCTGACCGCACGAGTCGAGTCGAACCGAAAAGACGAGATCGGCGATTTGGCGAGCAAGTTCAATGCCTTCGTGGATCGTGTCCAGGGACTGATTGTTGAAGTCCGCCAGGCGACGCAGTCTGTAGCGAGCGCTTCGACGGAGATCGCTGCTTCGTCTAGCGAGATCGCTGACAGCATGTCCCAGACCGAAAACCATATCCATGCATTCTCCGCGATGGTTTCGGATGTCGCTACGAGCGTCGAAGAGGTTGTTGTCAAGTGCGAAGAAGCGACACGCTCGGCAGACCAGTCGGGAGATATCGCCAAGCAAGGCGGCTCTGTTGTGGAGCAGACGGTCCAAGGTATGCAGGCGATTCACAACTCTGTCTCTGATTCGGCAGACACGGTCCAAGACCTTGGCAAACGCAGCGAGCAGATCGGTGCGGTCATTACGGTGATCAATGACATCGCGGACCAGACGAACCTGCTTGCATTGAACGCGGCGATCGAGGCGGCAAGGGCCGGTCAGCACGGCAGGGGCTTCGCGGTTGTCGCAGACGAGGTACGTAAACTCGCAGACCGCACGACCAAGGCGACCCATGAGATTGTCCAATCGATCTCGACCATCCAGAGTGAGACCACGCAGGCCGTAGAGCAGATCAAGTCGGGTACGCAGCAGGTCGAAGCGGGCGTCGAACACGCTACCGAGGCCGGGCAATCACTGGGTAAGATCGTTGAGTCAACAAGGCAGGTTTCCGAGATGATCCAGAGCATCCATTCGGCGGCGACGCACCAAGCCTCCGTGAGCACGCGGCTGGACTCAAACATCCGCGAGATTACCACGGTGACAGAGCAGGCCGCAACGGGCACCAATCAAGCCATGCAAGCGGCCAACGATCTGTCCAGCCAGGCGCAAGACCTGTTCAATATGCTCGATCAGTTCAAGACGAAGCCGAATCCAGGCTGATGGCTGCAAAAGCGTCTTGTCGAAAATCTCCATGATTCGTTTCAATTCTTCTTGACCTCCACCATCCCGCGCCGATAATGCCTTTGTTGGCAAGAACGGCGTCGCGGCGAGGCGGGAGAACCCCGAACCAGGCGACGCACGGGCGAGCCGGCCGACCCGCATGATGCGAGCGACTGCAGCGCTCACCAACATCAGCGGGGCGATGTGGCTCTCGGAGACGTCGAGGGCCTTGGATTCACCGGCGGCTGGAGCGCTGCCCCCTAAGCAGCGCCCGTCAGCGACGGCTGGTTTAACCGCTCTATTCAGATGAGCATTTCGAAAGAAGAGGTGATCCAGTGTCAGATTGTTATCCGTGTAGGAACGGGGCGTGCTAGCTCCGCTTGACGGAGCGGCGCTATGTTCACGCTCCGAAACACGCTCTACGGCTTCAGTCCCCCCAAGGGGACTGGAGTCTTTTCTTTTTGCACCGCTGCAAACCACACGTTGATACATTGATGGTCCGGGAGCCTCGCCCTCCCGAGCCATCCTTGTCCAGGAGACCCCTATGCAGTGCCCGAAATGCAAAGCCGAGATGACCGCGATCGATATCGACGGCACCGAAGTAGACCGTTGTGAAACCTGCGGGGGGATGTGGTTCGACCTCGGCGAAAAAGAAGCGCTGAAGGCCTCGGACCACGAAGACGCCCGCCGGTTCGACATCGGCAGCCCGTCTATCGGTGAACGGCACAACACGATCCGCGATTACGACTGCCCCCGCTGCGGCGCGCAGATGATCAAGCTCGCCCATCACGAACAGCGGCATATCGAGTATGAACGCTGCGCGACCTGCGGCGGCGCGTTCCTCGACGCCGGCGAGTTCGATGACCTCCGCGAACTCACGCCCAATGAGCGTGCCCGCCGGTTGTTCCCGCGGCTGTTCGGATAACAACTCTGCAGTCTTTTGAATCGATAGGTGTGATCCGTCTAGCGATCATGCTTCGCCAGCGGAAAGGGCACGACGCGCGGCGATCCGCTCTTGACGTTCCTGCGTAGGCATCGAGCGGATCAGCGGGATCACCGCGACGGCGATGGTTGCAAAACCAAACATCAGCGAGATCGACAGCGACGAGTGCTGACCGACCGTGCCCGCGACGAGTGGGCCGTAGATGCCGCCCGCGCAGCAGGCCATCTGGCACAGCGTCATCGCCGAGTTCTTGGCCTGCGGCATGCGCTTGGCGGCGACCGCGAAGGCAAGGGGCACCATCGGCCCGCCCGCGACCCCCGCCGCGAAGATGAGCAGCGGGATCATGCTGATCTCGGGCACCACCAGCGTCATCATCATGCAGACGCCCATGCCCAACCCGCCCACGGCGAGTTGGACGCCGTCGTGGATGCGGTTGCCGATCAGCACCGAGCCGACACGCCCGGCGATGATGCCAAGCCAGAGCATCGCGGTGAGGTTGGCCGCGTAGGCGGCGTCAACGGAGAACTTGCCCTCGATAAACTGGGGCATGAAGACGGTGATCGCCTGCTCGACCGCGACGTACGCGATGATCGCGGGGATCAGCGGCAGCAGCAGCGGGCTCACGGAGACCTTGCGGAGCACGGCGAAACCGGCCTTCGCGTCAGACTCGATCCTCGGCGTGCCGGGCACCATCGACGCCAGCAACAGCGGCACGGCCGCCGCGATCGCCGTGAGCCAGAGGACCGAGGTCCAACTACCCAGCGCCGCCCCGAGCGGCTGGCCGACCATGAGCGTCAATGCGGCTGCGGCGGCGATGACCGCGTGCATCAGGTTGAGCATCATGCCCGCCCGCTTAGGGAACATCGTCGCGATCGCCCCGCTGGCAAAAAGCACCGACGACGCGAGACCAAACCCCGCGAGCATCCGACCGAGCATCAGGATGCCAAGCGACGGCACGCCCGTCAGAACACTGCCGCCCACGGTCGCGCTCAGGCCCATGATCCAGACCCCGCGCGTGGACCAGCTGCCCATGAGCCGGCCCGTGATGATCGCGCCTAGTAGGTGCCCGCCGAAAAACAGCGCCTGGCACACGCCGGCCTGGGCCTCGCTCAGCGCCATGTCTTGTTGGATCACCGAGAGCATGCACCCGAAGATCGCGATCGACACGCCGGCAAACGCAAGCCCGCCGTACAGCACCGCGACCACCATGGCCTGGCTCATGGGTGACGCCGCACGATGGGGCGCCCGGTTGTCATGGACCTTCGATCCTTCGTTGATCTGTTCTTGTGGTTTAGGGCTGTGATTCATGGCTAGGTTGGTGTATTGGGTTTGCTTATCCCTGCTTAGCACGGCGCGTAGCGATCGCGCTTGCGCTCTCGTTCAGCGAGGGTCTGGTCGGCTTTGTGTATTCGTGTCTTGCTCTGTCGACCAGGCGGGCTTAGTTGGAGTGGCAACACGTTCGGTTTGGGGGCGGCTTTATCCTTGGTGCGTGCTCGCGGTGGTGTCCGCTGCTGCTATAAACAAATCGGAATGTGGCGTCCTCATGTTGTTGCCTGCGGGTCAGGCAAGGGTGGGCAGGATTCTTGGCTCTGCTCAGTTGCTGAGCATGTTGGCAGCACACTGACCAACGTTTGGAGGTAGAACAATCACCGTGCCAAAACACACAAAAACTACGTTCTAGCGATTTGTGCGCTTTGGCTGAACTGATGAACGCTGATTATGATGCTGCTGAATTCCGAGGCATCTATGACAAGCCGTGTCACACCCCTTCATTAAACTCACACGCATGCTGCCCAGCACCAAAGCCTGGCTCACGCTGACCCTGACCCCCGGGCTCGGGCCGACGCTGATCGCGCGCCTGATCGAACACGCCGGCGGTGTCGAGCAGGCGCTCATGCAGACTGCGGCGCAGCTTGCCGAGATCACCGGTATTTCCGACAAGGGCGCGGGCAAGCACAAGCGTGCGATTGATGCGACCGCAGGCGACACCTTACAGCGCGAGATCGATCTGATCGCGAAGCACGGCGTGAAGATGCTATCGCTCGATGACCCCGGCTACCCCGCGCTGCTCAAGCAGATCCCCTCGGCTCCGCCGCTGCTCTGGGTCAAGGGCAGGCTCGATCTGGCAGACAGCCTCTCGCTGGCGATCGTGGGCTCGCGCAACTGCTCTCACTACGGCCGGGAGCAGGCGGACCTGATCGCCAACGCGCTCGCGCGCAGCGGGGTCACGGTGGTTTCAGGCGGGGCGTACGGCATCGACATCGCCGCGCACCGCGGGGCCCTTCGTGCCGCCAAGGCGGGGATGGGCCGGACGATCGCGGTGCTCGGGTCGGGGCTCGCCATGCCGTACCCTAGTGAGCATGTTGGCGTGTTTAAGGAAATCATCGAGGGCGATGGGCAACGCGGCGCGGTCATCAGCGAGTTCCCGATGACGGCCGGGCCCCGGCCGGAGAACTTCTTGCGTCGCAACCGCATCATCTCGGGTTTGTGTGTCGGCACGCTCGTGGTCGAGGCCAGCAAACGCAGCGGCGCGCTGTCAACGGCAAGACGCTGTATCGACGAGCAAGACCGCGTCCTCATGGCCCTGCCCGGCCGGGTCGATGCGCCACAGTCCGAGGGCTGCCACCAGATCATCCGCGAGGGCTGGGGCACGCTCGTCACCGGCGTCAGCGATATCCTCGACCTCGTTGGAGAGTCGGGCCCGATGCTCGACGCGGTCGCCGAGCAGACCGAGCAGCCGGGTGTCGCCCAGCCGAGCACCAGCGGCAAGTCGATTGTGGATGTGCTCGAAACGCCGCGCTCGCTCGATGAGATCGTGAACTGGACGGGGATGAGTGCTGCCAAAGTCCAGACCGAACTGACCATGCTTGAGATCCGCGGGGCGGTCGCCCGGCAGGGCGGGCTGTTTGTGAAGCGACGTTGATCCAATCACGGAGGCACGAAGAACACGAAGCCGATCCATTGGCAATAAGAATGCTCAAAATACACAATAATCTAGCCCATTAGTTTCTCTCACTTTGTGTGCATTCTTATGGCTATTTGCCTTGCTTCGCGTTCTTCGTACCTCCGTGGTTCAAACCCAACGGATCGCCTAAACTATCGCTTCCCGAACGAAGTAAGACCACGATGTTCCCGATCTACGACACGACGAACCAAGATGACCGTGCCGGCCTTCAGCAGCGCCTCGAAAGCCTGCGTGCCGCCGCCGATCCGGACGGCAAGTGGGCGACGCTCGCGGCAGACCTGGTCCGCGACACGCGCGAGCGGGGCGACGCCGCGATCGTCGAGCACATGCAGCAGTTCACCGACCCGGACTATTCAGCCGGCCGGATGCGCGTCACGCCGGAGGAACTCGCTGCGGCAGATGAGCATTTGAAGGGCGAGCTGCGCGGCGCGATCGAGCAGGCGATCAGCAACGTCTACGCCTACCAGAAGCACATCAAGCCGAGGGACTCGGACCCGGTCTGGATCGCGGAGGCGGAGTTGGGCCTGCGTTGGACCCCGATCACGCCCGTGGGCCTATTGGTGCCCGGCGGCAGCGCCGTGCTGTTCAGTTCGCTGGTCATGCTCGCGGTCCCGGCGATGGTCGCGGGGGTCAAGCCGGAGGAAATCACGGTCGTGACGCCCCCGCCTTACCGCAAGGACGGCGAACCAGCCAAGGACATCTCGCCGATCACGCTGGCCGTCGCGAACATGCTCGGCCTCTCCAAGGTCTACCGCATCGGCGGGCCGCCCGCGGTCGCGGCGTTGGCCTACGGCACGGACACGATCGACCCGGTCAACTTCATCGCCGGCCCGGGTCACCCCGTCGTCCAGGCCGCCAAGCTCCGCGTCAACGGCGTCGTCGGTGTCGATGCGTACTACGGCGCCAGCGAGATCGTGACCGTCGCCGACAGCACCTGCGATGCAAACGCAGCCGCCGCGGACCTGATCGCCCAGGCCGAGCACGACCCGGGTAAGTGCTTTTTGATCGCTTGGGACCGCGCGGTGATCGATAAGATCACGGCAGCGATCGATCAACAGCTCGCCGAGCGCGAGCGTAAAGACGCGATCGAGGCATCTTTTAAAGATGCGTCCTTCGCGGTGCTGGTGAAAGACGAGGCAGATGCGGCGGAGTGGACCGATGTTTTCGCCGCCGAGCACGTCAACCTCGTGGTCGCCGACCCGCAAGCGTTTCTGCAGACCATCCAGCACGGCGGCGAGGTCTTCCTCGGCAACTGCCCCGTCGCGGCGGGCGACTACTACGCCGGCCCGAGCCACACGCTGCCGACCGATACCACCGGCCGGTTTACCTCCGGCGTGAGCTGCATCACCTTCATGAAACGCACCGGCACCGTCGCCTACCCCAACGGTATCCCGCAGCGCATCATCGATCACATCGCCACGATGGCCGAAGCCGAGGGTTTAGACGGACACGCCGCGAGTGTGCGTCAGCGCGGATAGGCCGCTTGCGGCTTAGCACGGTTTTCAACAAACCACTCTTGATGTCAAGCCCCTCGCGGCTTAGCGTGCTGCAATGTCCAGGCCCATCGTCATCGCGCACCACCTGATTTGGACTGCATATGGCACGTGGCTTCCCAATGATCCGCGTGGAAGCGGTTCTCAATCAGTAGCGAGTGATGTGCTGAGAGAACTTGGTGAATTGCACTATGGACGAAAACGTATTCAGCCTGCGGGTTGGGAGATTCGCCGGTTTTATGATCGGGCTTATGACAAGTTACGGTTTGGAACACTGCCATTCACGTCCAAAGAGATCAATGTCATCGCCAGTGCTTTTGCTAAAGTCTGTGAGACAGAGCAATATACTTGCTATGCATGCGCAATCATGTCGGATCATGTGCATTTGGTGATTCGAAAGCACAAAGACCAGGCGGAAGCAATGATTGAGAACTTGCGAGCGCTAAGCCGCAAACGGCTTGAAGCGTCCTTTGTACGTTTTGCAGGCCATCCGATTTGGACGGGCGGCGGAGGCTGGAATGTGTTTTTGGATCATCCGGATGATGTTGAGCGGACGATCCGTTACGTCAGACAAAATCCTCTACAGGCGCGCATGAGCCCGCAGGCATGGCCCTTCGTAAAGCAGTACGACCGGTGGCCGCTACACCCAGGCCACAGCCAGCAGTCGCCATATGTGAAAGCTTTAAAGAAAGCGGGGCGGTACCCATAAGCCGCTTGCAGCTTAGCTGCCGATTTTCAACAAACCTGTCTTGATGCTAAGCCGCAAGCGGCTTGAAGCGCTTACCTCCGATACCGCCGCAGCGTCTCCACGATCTTCGCGTGCACCTCTAACGGCTTGGCTACCATCAGCCAGTACGCCTCGTGTACCGCCGTGCCCGCCGTCGCGAAGCCGATGCTGCCCAGCCAGAACACCCGTTGGATCAACGGCAGAATCAGGTCGGTCTGCTGGACTTTCTGCAGCGGGCATTCGAAGACCTGCACGTTGAGGACGCCCATGACGCGGATGATGCGCTGGTCTGTGAGGACGTAGACCTGGCCGAGCCAGTCGAGCAGCTGCCAGAACAGCCGGCCACCAATCACGGCCATCGCCGCGATGATCAGGTCGTGCCGATCGAGCCCGATGCTGATGCCGCGCGTCTTGAGCTGTCCGAGCAGCAAGGCGCAGAGCAGGGTGATCGCGATGAAGCGCAGCGGGACGAGCAGGATATACAGCGGGCTTGGCTTGATGAGGAGGATGATGATCTCGCCGGGCTGCAGCAGCTGAGCCGGGAGCATCGCGTTGGCTTGGGCGAGGGTCGGCTCGGTCTCTGCGGCGTCACCCGCCTCGGCTGCGGCGAGAGCGTGGTCGTGTGGTGGCGGTGACGGCTTGGGTGGTTTGTCTTTGAGATGCGGAGCCATGCACGAGAGATCGTAATTGAAAGGGATGCCAGACGCTTCGCCCCGTGAGGAACCCAGCGTCGATGTGCCACATAGTTGCTTCGCGGTGGATCACTTCCGGGGGTTCAGCCCTGAGCGACCTCGGGCTTGAGCGTGACGATCTGCGGCACGTTGCGGTACTGGTCGTCGTAGTCAAGGCCGTAGCCGACGACAAACTCGTCGGGGATATCGAACGCGACGTAATCGATCGGGAAGCTCATCGCCTGCTCGCGCTGCTTGCGCAGCAGGACGCAGGTATGCAGCGTGTCCGGGCCACGCTTCTTGAGCTCCTCCGTCACCGCGCGGAGGGTCGAGCCCGAGTCGAGGATGTCGTCGATCAGGAGGACGTGCTGCCCGGTGAGCTCGCTGGGGACCCGGCCGTTGCTGCTGAGGGTGACGCCCTGGCTTGTCGTCGCGGTGCCGGGGTAGGACGAGGCCGACATCGGGTAGATCCGCATCCGCAGGGGCAGCCGGCGGACCAGGTCGGCGACGAAGATGATGCTCCCGGTCATGATGGGGATGATCGTCAGCGTGTTGTGCCGGTGCTCGGGGTCAGACAGCCCGGTGGCTTTTTCGATATCGGCCGCGATCTGCACGGCGAGCTCATCGAGACGGGCCGCGATCTGGTCGGCGGTCAACAGCGTGCGTTCGAAGTCTGCATCCATCGAGCCAGTGTAGCAGCGGCGGGGAGCAGCGGGCACACAGGTCATTCAATCGGTGTACGGCAGGCATTTTCTAGGTCAAAACGCGCTATCCAAGCTTGACCGCGACCGGCCGTGAGCGACAATATGGCATGGCTCGACCCGCCCGCCTGTGATTGCCCATGATGAAAACACGCCTGTTGATGTTGACCCGCCCTCTCAGGGTGGCGATGTGCCTGCTTTGCCTATCTGTGTTGGCGTCTGTCGGCTGCTCAAGCCCGACCGAGTACGACAACCAGGGCGCCAATGAAGCTGCGAATACCTTCTCTGGCCCGCGCTACCTCCGCGGGACGATCGGGTCTTACGGCAGTTTCCTCAACAACCAGCCACGCTATGTCGGCGGCTACGGCATGGTCGTCGACCTCAACGCGACCGGCTCCAACGAAGTCCCAGGGTTCCTCCGTACCTGGCTCACCAACGAGATGCTCCGCAACAACCTCGGGTCCGTACAGTTCGGCACCGAACGCTTCGGGCCCGAACGCGTCATGGCCGACCTCGGCTCATCGGTCGTCGCGGTCGAAGGCCTGATCCCTCCCGGCGCGGTCCGTGGCAGCAAGTTTGATGTGCTCGTCACAATGATCGACCAGACCTCGACCTCGCTCGCGGGTGGCCGGCTGTTCTGGCCCTCCCGTCTGTCGATCACCGGGCTCGACCGGAGCCTGGCCTATACCGAGGTGCAGGGCGCGGCATACGGCGAACTGTTCGTCAACCCTGTCGCTGACAAGGCCGAGGAGAACCCCGAGTTCCTGCGCACGGCGGTCGTGGTCAACGGCGGCACGGTGATGGAATCCCAACGCGTGCAGTTCGTGCTCAACCAGCCGAGCTACCGGATCGCCAGCGCGATTGCCGAGCGCATCAACGCTAAGTTCGAAGCGAACGACACGGACAACCTGCCCACCGCGGTCGCGAAAACCGATGGCCTGGTCGAGATCAACATGCCCGCGCGTTTCGCGGGCCAGCCCGACCTGCTACTCGAACTGATCGAGCATCTGTACCTCGACCCAACGCCCGCGTTTATCCGGCCGACGGCCGAGGCTTTAGGCAAAGCGATGATGATCTCGCCGAAGGAGCGTGCCGAGGCGGTATCGCTGGCGTGGAAGGGGCTCGGGCCTAATAGCGTGCCGGTGCTGCGGCCGTACTACACGAGCAGCAACGCCGACGCTCGCCAGGCCGCGCTCAAAGCCGGCGCCTGGCTGAACGACACGCAGACGATCAAGCACCTGAGCAAGCAGGCCGCCGAGGGCGAGCCGGCCCAGCGTGTCCGTGCCGCGAACGCACTGGTCGCCATGACACGCAGCAACGAGGCCCGCCGGATCGTACGCAAGATGCTTAACGACCCCGATACCGAGGTCCGCCTCGGCGCGTATGAAGCCCTCTCGCTGGTCGGCGACCCCATCATCAAGCGGCTCTCCGTCACCGACGGCACCACGCACAAGTTCTACATTGACCGCGTCCCATCCGACAAACCGATGGTCTTTGCTCTGCAGGGACTGGAGCTCTCCATCGTGATCTTTGGCGAGGACATCCCGCTGCGCAACAACGTCTTCGCCAAGCTCGGCGACAGCATGGCGCTACGCACGCTGCCCGTCGACTCGATACCCGTCGGCCTGACCGGTCGGTTCGAGGGCGACTCCGCGTTCATCCCGATCCACCACTGCGGCGCACTCAAGATGATCGAGTCGCTGACGCCCGTGTCGCAGGAGCCAAACGCCAAGCTGCCCCCGCCGGACTGGCGTGTCGAGGTCGGCGACGCGGACGGCAACACCATGCTCGTGAACATCCGCAGCACCGAGTTGCAGGACGCGTTCGGCGTCGAGCTCTTGAATGTGCCCAACCGAGGCGAGGCGACCGAGGAACCACGGGCCGTCGCCATGGTCCGCATCGTGCAGTCCGGCGGCACCGATGACGAGGGCAACCCGACACCGCCCGTCGGTGAGTTGCTCGCGCTCCGCGACCCGGCGATCCCGCTGCCCGTCGCGCTGCGGCACCAGGCGCCCGGCCAGCGCGAGGCCAGGCTCTACCGCGTCACGCCGACCGTTGCCTCGCTCGCCTACACGCTCGGCTACAAGGTGGACAACTACAACACGCAGACCGGCCCGGACCTGAGCTTCAGCGAGGTCGTCCGCGCCCTCTACCAACTCAGCGCCCAGAACCAGATCGACGCCCCCTTCGACGCCCGGCTCAGCCCCCTGGCCCAGCGCATCGCCTCGGCCCAGAGGGACAACCAGATCGAGTCCCGCCCGGAGATGAACCCCGGCGACTTCGAGAGGATCGACGAAGATGAAGCCCGAAAGCGTGACGAAGAGCTGCGATCCGGGATCGATGGCCTCCCCGATGGCGGGGCAAGCACCCTGCCAATCACGGTAGGAAATGACGAGCAGCAGCGCTCCCGCCCTGAAATGACACCCGAAGAGCTTAAGGCTTTAGAACCGGCTGAATAGGGCACCAGAGAATTGAACGAATTTCGCAGCAAGCCGCCCCCATCTGACGATATAGTCTGTGCCTGTGCTTTGGCTTATCGGACGCCCATACGTCTAAGTTAGGCCCGGAGCGGGGAATACGTCGCCCAATGGACTGGGCGGCTTGGATCACGGCCGGTCTATGAATCGGTCAAGCTCAATGACAGGAGGTCGCCGCTGTATGCGTCTGGCCAAGCTCACCCTCGCCGGTTTTAAATCCTTCGCCGATAAGACCGAGATCGACTTTGACCGTCCGATCGTCGGCATCGTCGGGCCCAATGGCTGCGGCAAGTCCAACGTCGTCGACGCCATCAAGTGGGTCCTCGGCGACCAGTCGCCCAAGAGCCTCCGCGGCTCGGCGATGATGGACGTCATCTTCAACGGCAGCGCCCACCGCAAGCCCTCCGGCATGGCGTCGGTCACGCTGACCTTCGAAAACCCGCTATTACCAGACGCTTCGCAGAGCTCAGCGTCGGCGTCCAACGCCGACACTGAACGAAGTGAAGTGTCTGGTACCGTCACCGCTCAGATCAACCGCGCCCTCCAACTCGACACCGACGAGGTCGCCGTTACCCGCCAGCTCTACCGCGACGGCACCAGCGAGTACCTGCTCAATAACAAGCGCGTCCGCCTCCGAGATATCAAAGAGCTCTTCATGGACACGGGCATCGGTACGGACGCCTACTCCGTGATCGAGCAGGGCAAGGTCGCCCGGATGCTTGAGGCCAATGCCGACCAGCGTCGGCAGATCTTCGAAGAGGCCGCGGGCATCAGCAAGTTCAAGGCCCGAAAGAAAGAAGCCGAACGCAAGCTCGACCGCACCGAGCAGAACCTCGCGCTCTGCCGACAACGCCTCGAAGATACCGAACGCCGCCTGCGTAGCGTCAAGATGCAGGCCGCGCGTGCCCGCTCGTACCAGGAGCACAAAAAGAACCTCGGCGAGCTTCAACTGAAATACGCCTTGGCCGAATACCACAAGCTCAGCACGGAGCTGATCGAGGTGAACGACCGGCTCGAGCAGGCCGAGGCCGACCGTGGTGCCGCGGCGCGCGAGCTCGCCAAGCACGAGGGCGCCCTCGCCGACACCGAGGTCGAGCGTCAGGCGATCGCTGATAAACTCAAACGGCTGGAGCAGGAGCGCATCCAGAAAGACGCCGACAAGCAGCAGCAGGAGCAGAAGCGCACGTTCGCCGAGTCGACGCTTGGCGATGTGAAGCTGCAGATCAAGCGTGATGCGGATGCACTCGACGAGCTGGGCGAGAAGAAGCGCCGCTACGCCGCAGAGCTCGAAGACCTGCTGGCCCAGGTCGCCGAACTCGAACAACAGAAAACCGACGGTGAGGCTCGCCTCGAGGGGGCAAGGCAGACCTATCAGTTGTTGCAGGCCGAGGTTGCCGAGGCGCAGTCCAGCCTCGAAGACGAGAAGCGGGGCGTCAACCAGATGCTCCGCCGGGCACAGATGCTGCAGTCCGAGGTCCGCTCGCTGGACACGTTCCAGGAGAACTTGACGAGTACCCGCGAGAAGCTCGACGCCCGCTCGGGGCAGATCAGCGAGCAGCTTGAAAGCATGCTTACAGCGCGTGACGGGCTGACCGCCAAGTTAGATGAGGCCGAGTCACTACTGGAGCAAGAGTCTGGCCAGCTCGATTCGCAGAAGCAGCTCGCCGGCGCGTTCGGCGAGCAGATCAACCAGCTCACCGAACGCCTTGCGGACCACAAGCAGAAACGCTCATCGCTCGAGTCGCGTCAGAACGTCTTGCAGGAGATGCAGGACAACCTTGAAGGGATCAGCGACCCCGTCAAGGCCGTGCTCGCGCAGAGCGCAGACAGTACCAGCCCGTTTGCGATGGTCCGCGGTATGCTCGCCGAGCTGATCGAGGCCGATGTCCAGCAGGCCAGGCTGATCGAAGCCGCGCTCGGCGAGAACCAGCAGACCCTCGTCGTGGACCGTCTCGGTGATATCTGCGTCTCGGATGCAGGCAAAGGCGTGATCGAATCCCTCGGCGGGCGTGTCACCCTCCTCGCGATCGACCAGCCCCCCATCCCACCGATCCACGCCGACGCGGTGACGCGCGGTATCGAAGCATCCGGTACGAACGTGCAGCGCGTCATCGATCTAGTCCGCTTCCCCGACTGGCTCGGACCGATTGTCTGGCGCGTGCTCGGCCGAACGCTCGTGGTCAGTGATCTTGAGAAGGCCATGCTGCTCCGCCACGTCCTGCCCGATGGCTACCGGCTCGTCACCGAGGCCGGCGAGCTGCTCGACGCCGAGGGCAAGGTCCACGCCGGGCCGATCAACGCGGGCAGCGCCGCGGGCCTGATCTCACGTCGCTCCGAGCTGGCTTCCCTGCAGGCCCAGCTCCAGGAAGTCGAAGCGCTCATCGCCTCGGACCAGCACACGCTTAGCGCACTCTCTGGCCAGGCGGCCCATGTCGAAGAAGTCTCCAGCCAGCTACAGAAATCGATCTACGACCTCGGCGCGAGCCGAGCCGAGCTGACCAGCCGGCTTGACGGCATTACCGGCCAGATCGAGACACTAGAAAAAGAGCAGCCGGCGATTGCGGAGGAGGCCGAGCAGATCCACGCCCAGCTCAGCGAGGCCGCTGACAAACGTGCGAGCCACGCCGAGGAGCACGACCGCCTCGAGACCGAGTCCGAGCAGAAGCAGCAGGCGATCGCCGCGATCGAGCAGCAGATCACGACCAGGCGTGAGTCGGCTGATCAGGCCCGCGAGGAGGTGACGACGCAGCGTGTCGCTGCGGGCCAGACCGCCGAGCAGCTATCGTCTGCCCAACGCTCCGCCCGTCAGCACGAGGTCGCGAGCGCGGACGTCGCCCGCCAGCACGGCAAGCTCGAACAGCAGCTCGCAGGCTACCGCCAGCGCATTGAAGAGCTTGAAGGCCAGCGGGATGCCGCTGCCAACACAGCCGCGTCGCTCGACGCCGAGCTGCAGGGCCTGATCACGCAATGCGAGACCGTGACTGAGTCGCTCGCCGAGTTTGATGCGTCGATGCAGTCCACGCGCGACTCGGTGAAGCGGCACCGCGGCGAGGTCGCTCGCCTGGACAGCGCCGTGCACAAGCTCGAGATGAGCCAGCGCGAGCACGAGGTCAAGGCCGACGCCGTCAAGGAACGCACCCACGAGCAGCTCGAGATCAACCTCGTCGAGCGCTACAACGAGCTGAACTCGGCGGAGACCGCTTCAGCGGCCGAGCCAGAAGAGGGGCTGTCTGAAATAGACGAACCCAGCCAAGACCCCTTTGCTATCGACTGGCAGCTCACCGCCAACACCATCGAAGAACTCAAAGGCAAGATCGCCCGCCTCGGCAACGTCAACCTCAACGCGATCGAAGAAGAAAACCAGCTCGAAGACAAGCAGGACGAGCTCGCCGACCAGGTCAAGGACATCGAGGAAGCCGAGCGTCAGCTGCGTCAGCTGATCGAGCAGATCAATAACGACAGCCGGGTCCGCTTCGAGGAGACATTCAAAGAGGTCCGCGAGAACTTCGCCGGCTCGCAAGGCCTGTTCCGTCGTCTCTTCGGCGGCGGCAAAGCGGATGTCTTCCTGCAGCCGGACGAAGACGGCCACATCGACGTGCTCGAGTCCGGCATCGAGATCACCGCCAAGCCCCCCGGCAAAGAGCCGCGGGCTTTGAGCCAGCTGTCCGGCGGCGAGAAGACCATGACCGCGATCGCGCTGCTCATGGCCATCTTCAAATCCCGTCCGAGCCCCTACGCGATCCTCGATGAAGTCGACGCCGCGCTCGACGAAGCCAACGTCGAGCGCTTCGTCTCGATCATCCACAGCTTCCTCGACGTATCGCACTTCATCGTCATCACCCACCACAAGCGCACCATGCAGGGCTGCGACGCGCTGTACGGCGTCACCATGCAGGAGCGCGGCGTCTCCAAACGCGTCCGTGTCCAGTTCGATCAGATCTCTGCCGGCGGTGACGTCAGCAAAGACGTCCTCAACAAGGCTGCCGACGAGGCGGAGTCCTCCGAGCCCCAAGCTTCAAGCCTCAAGCCTGACGACAGCCCCTTCCGTCCCGAGATCGGCCCGCCCCCGGAATCGAACCCCGACGCCAACAAGCCCAAGTCGACCAAGTACAACGTCGAACTGCCTGAGACGGCGGACGCCCCGAAGGAAATCCCGGTTAAGAAGAGCAACCGCGAAAAGCTGGCCGACATACTTGCGGGCAATGATCCGGCTGAAAAACGCTCCGATTAGCCGCTTGTCGTTTTCACGACCGCCAGGGCTTGAACGATTTCCATAGCCGGTCGAACTCTCTGCTGAACGCGTCGATCAGGGTGTCGTCGGACAGCACCGTGACGTTTTCATGGTTGCGGGTCGCGCCGCGGGTCCAGTTGTAGCTGCCGGTGATCAGGCGCTCGCCGTCGACGACCGCGAACTTGTGGTGCATGTGGTCGGGGTCGGGGTCGAAGCGGGTGGGCACATCCGCGCGGACCATGCGGGCGATGTCTGAGCCGTCGTCGAACTGCTTGTCGTTGTCGGTGATGATGCGGACGGCGACCCCCCGGCGGTGGGCCTCGATGATCGTGTCGGACAGGCGGTTATCGGTGATGGTGAAGACACAGATGTCGAGCCTCTTCTTCGCGCCGCGCAGCTCCCGGCCGATCATCTCCAGCCCGGTTTCCCCAGGCGAGAACGCGACGCGGCTCTCGGCGGGCCGGCCGCCTTTGACCGGCGGGCTCACGGTGTTGTCCACGATCTTGTCGATGCGTTCGAGCCAGCGGAGGGTGTCCATGGGTGACTGATCGATCCGCTCACGAGCGAGCTTGAACGCGCGGTTGCGGATGAAGGCCAGCCCTTGACGGTTGCCCGCGAACCCAGTGATCACCTCCCGCAGTTGCTTCTCCTCGCCGCTGGAGAGTGTGCCGTCCATGAGGGTGGTCTTGAGCGCTTCATCGACCTGCTGTTGTTGCTTTGTGTTCATCGCTGGAGCATACCGGCGATCGTTCGAAGCCGCCGTCTAACCCCTTCGTGAAGCACTCAGTTAATCGACCCTCGCTTACTGCGCGGCGGCTAAGTACGGACTCAGCCGTTCGCGATGTCGAAGTCGTTCACCGTGTCGATCAACCTGCGTAGCGTGCCGTAGTCGCGTTTGGTGCTGGTCCACTGCAGCCGGGTGAGTCCGGGAAGTTCGCCGCGTTCTTCTTTGAGCGAGCCGGTCTGCGTGATCTTGCCATCTTTTACCAATACCGCGAATTCGCTGTTGAGCTGGTCGATTTGTTTCTCGGTCAGCTGGCGCTGGATCCGCAGCACCTGCGTATCACGGACAAAGCGGGACGAGTGGTAGTTGCGGTAGAAGTGTCGGACGTGCTCGGCCGCGGCCTGCGTGTCATCAAACAGCTTGTACAAGTGCAGGTCGTCCTTGCTGATCCAGCCCTTGTCGAGCAGCGACTTGCGGACGTAGTTGTCCCAGTGCTTCCAGTAGTCCCCGCCGGGCGCATCGACGCAGACGATGGGCAGGAGCGGTGCCTTGCCCGTCTGGATCAGGGTGAGCGCCTCGAAGCCCTCGTCCTGCGTGCCGAAGCCGCCTGGGAACAGGGCGACCGCGCTGCTGGTCCACATAAACATGAGCTTGCGGGTGAAGAAGTAGCGGAAGGTGATGAGCTTGGAGTCGCCGGCGATAATGTCGTTCGCGCTGGTCTCGAAGGGCAGGTTGATCGAGACTCCGAAGGATTTATCACGTTCCGCGCCGTCATGCCCGGCCCGCATGATGCCGTCACCCGCACCGGTGATGACCATCCATCCGCAGGTTGCCATGTCCTTAGCGAACGCGGCGGCGGCGATGTAGTCGGGGTGGTCGATCGGTGTGCGGGCGCTGCCGAAGATGCTGATCTTGCGGATGTCCTTGTAGGGTTGGAAGACCTTGAGCGCGTAACGCAACTCTTTGAGCGAGCGGGACAGCAGCTTGAGCTCGCCGACATCGGCGTCGTCGTCCGCGAGCTTGGTTGTCGTGTGCATCAGCTCGCGCAGTATCTTTCCGCGCAGCTGGTTGGGGTCGGCGCCCAGGGCGACGACCGTCTGCGTGAGGCGGTCGAGCAGGGCTTGGTGGTCTTCGTTCTTCGGCATGGCTCGATGATACCGTTCACGTATCTGTGCCGCGCTATTCCACAGGCTTGATGCTGTTGATCGCTTCGATAACCTCGTCGACGTGCGTGAGCTGCAGGTTGTGCCGGGCACGCTCGATCGAGACGACGCGGACCGACGCCGCGTTGACCAGCCGGTCCTGCAGGTAGGCGACCGTTGAGTCATGCGGGCAGACGCCGTCCCAAGTGCCGTGCACGATCACGACGGGGCAGGAGACCCGGTCGAGCATCGGCTCCATCGCCCGGTTCTCGTCGGTCAAAGCGAGCAGCTCGCGGTTGGCCCGCTCCCAGTCCTCCGGCACAACGATCTGCACCGTGTTGACCAGCCGGCGGAACCACTGCGAGTCCTTCATGTACGCGTCGCACGCCCCGGCGACCAGCACCAGCCCGCCGACCTTCTCCGGGTAATCGATGGCGATGCGCAGCGCGACGGGACCGCCGTAGGAATGCCCAACGATGATGGGCCGGCTGCCATTCGTTTCGGCGAGGAGCGGCTCGATCGCGGCGGCGTGCCCGGCGAGCGTCAGCTCGTCTCCATCCATCGAGTTCCCGTAGCCAAGGCGGTCGACGGCGATCAGTTGTGCCGCTTCGATGAGGGCGGCCTGCTCAAGCAGCCGCATCCAACTGCCCGCATCGGCAGGCGCGCCGTGAACAAATACGACACGGCCCCTATCGGGGTCACCGCCCTCACGCTCAAAGTATGCGACCTGACGTGACCCGCCGTCTACCCACGGGTATTCCATCGCGCGGTCCGTCGGCGACTTCGAGCACGACACACCGACAAACACCATCGTGTACGCGAAGATGAGTAACGCGGCGAAATACCCAGCGGATTTCCGTTTATGCATCCAGATCCACCTCATCGGCTTGAGCAAGCGTCGGCACTGTTTCCATGCGTTCTTCACCCGGGCATCCTACTTCACTTGGATGCCTTATCGACGGCGGGCTTGAGCCGAACGACGGCCGGGCCTTTATCGCGCGGTTCGAGCGTACAGACGTCTTCAGGCAGGCCGTCGAGGATGAGCCTGCCCTGGCGCATCACCGAGACGTAGTCCGCGACCAGCAGCGCCTCGGCCGGGTCGTGCGTGACCATCAGCGTGGCGACCCCCGACTCGCGCAGCACCCGCAGCGTGACCCCGCGTATCTCTTCACGCAGCGTCGTGTCCAGCCCGGTGAAGGGCTCGTCGAGCAGCATCAGCTTCGGGTTCCGTCCTAGCGCACGGGCCAGCGCGACACGCTGCTGCTGGCCGCCGCTGAGCGTATGCGGCATCTTACTGGCGTAATCGGCGAGCCCGACACGGTCGAGCAGCTCGGCCGCCGCCGCCCTGCGCTCGGTCTTCGGCTTGCCGCGCATCCCGAACATCACGTTGCGCAGGACCGAGAGGTGCGGGAAAAGCGCGTAGTCCTGGAAGACGAAGCCGACCGCCCGGCGTTCGGGTTTGCAGTGCCGGACCGACCGATCCGCGCAGCTCACGGTCTCTCCATCGATCTGGATCGTGCCCTTTGTGGGCCGCTCAAGCCCGGCGATCAGCCTAAGCAGCGTGGACTTGCCGCAGCCCGAATCGCCTAGCAGGCAGTGGACTTTTCCTGCGTACAGCTTCAGGTCAAGATCGCAGACCACCTCGACGCCTCGGACGTATGCGAAACCCAAACCACACACCTCGGCGAGGAGCTTGGCGGTTTCATTGTGAACGGAGTCTGCTGCGGCTGTCATGTTTTGGTGTCAACACTAGGTGTTCATCCTACCGATGGTTTAGTGGTCGGGTTTATCTCGTCGTCGGTCAGAGAGCAGGAACGTTAGCACGATAACCGGGATCAGCCCGATCGCGATGATGAGCAGGGCGGAGAACGACGCGGTCTCCAGCCTTTCGTCGCTGGCCATCTGGTAGGTCCGCACGGCGAGGGTCTCGAAGTTGAACGGCCGGAGCATCAGCGTCGCGGGCAGTTCCTTGACTACGTCTACAAAAACGAGCAGCCCCGCCGCGAAGATCGACACACTCAGCATGGGTACGTGCACACGCAGGACGACCCACGCACGCGAGGCGCCGAGCGTCCGTGCCGCGTCGTCGAGCGAAGGCTTGACCCTACCGAAGGCCGACTGGATCATCGCGAGTGCGACGCCGAGGAACCGCGTCTGGTAGCCGAGCAGCACGGCGAAGACGGTGCCGCTGAGGATCAGGTACGTCTCGGGCTCTTTGCCGTAGACGTAAGCGAACAGGTCGATCCCCCACTTATCGGAGAGGGCCTCGGTGAGTTCATAGATCTTAAAGTCCATCCACGTGAGTGGGATCAGCAGGCCTAGGCCGAGCACGGTGCCCGGCAGTGCGTAACCGGTGCCCGCGAGCCTTGCCGCCAGCGCGGTGACCGGGCCGCGCGAGAGACGATGGGCATACGCAACCAGCACGGCGAGGATCATCGCGGCGATGCACGCGATCGAGGCGAGCATCAGCGAGTTCCTCCCGTGGTCGACGGCGACTTCCCAGGCCCGATCGTCGCCGGTCGTGATCGCCATGTGCAGGAACACGCCGGCGGGCAGCGCGAAGCCAGCAAGGATCGGCAGCGCGCAGACCGCGAACGCGGCGAGGCTGCCGAACAGACCGAGGCGTTGCCGCTTGACGCGTTGCAGCCGTGTCGAGAGCTGGTGGTGCCGGGCCCGGCGCCGGGCGATCGTTTCGATCGCGATGGCCAGCACGACGATACCGAGCAGCATTGAGGCGAGCTGCGCTGCGGCGGTCGGGTTCTCTAGGGATCGCCAAGTGTGGTAGACCCCGGTCGCGAGCGTGTCGACCGCGCAGTAGTCCACGGCACCGAAGTCGGCGAGCGTCTCCATGAGCACCAACGCGGTGCCCGCCGCGATCGACGGCCGAGCCAGCGGCAGCGCGACCGTCAAGAACGCGTGCCAGGGCCCACGCCCCAGCGTCCGCGCGGCCTCCATGGCGTTAGCCGACTGTTCCACAAAGGCGGTGCGGGCCGCAAGGTAGACGTAGGGGTACAGCGTCGCGCTGAGGATGACGATCGCGCCGGCGCGTGTCCGCAGGTCGGGGAACCAGTAGTCGCCACGCCCCCAGCCATACGTGTCTCGTAGCCAGGCCTGCACCGGCCCGGCGAACTGGAGCAGGTCGGTGTACGCGTACGCCGCGAGGTACGCCGGCACCGCCAACGGCAGGATCAGCGCCCACGCCAGCAGGCGCCGGCCGGGGAAGTCACAGGTCGTGACCAGCCAGGCCGTTGTCGTGCCGACCACCGCGCAGATTGCGCACACGCTGACCGCGATAATCGCGGTGTTCTTGAGGTACCCGGGCAGGCGCGTCTCGGCGAGGTGCGCCCAATCGCCCTGGCTGTCCTGCGTCAGGCTGTAGAGCACGACCAAGACCGGCAGCGCGACGACTACGCTGATCACCAGACACAGCAGCGTCCACGGCGAAGGCAGGCCCACGCGAAAAAAACGCAGACGGCGCTGGCTGGCAGCACCGTCTGCAAGTGGGTCGTTGGTTTCGGGGATCGGGGCAGGCGTTTTGAGCACGGCCGCCAGCTTACCCTCTTATCGCCAGCCGGCGCGGTCCATGACCTTCACCGCCTCTCGGTTGTTCTTGCCAAGCTCCGACGCGTTGAGCGTGTCGGCCTTGTACTCTCCGAACGCCTTGAGCACAGGCGTCAGCTCGATGCCCTCCACCACCGGATACTCGTGGTTCTCAAGGGCCCAGAGCATCTGCGCCTCTTTCGTCGTCATAAACTCGAGCAGCTTGATCGCGTTCTCTTTATTCTTGGAGGTCTTGATCAAGCCCGCACCAGAGACGTTGACGTGGGCGCCCCGGCCGTCCTGGTCGGGGAAGATCAGGCGTATCTTCTTGGCGGCGGCGTTGTCCGCTGCGTTCTCCCCGGCGATCATGCGGGCGAAGTAGTAGTGGTTCGCGACCGCGACCTTGCCCTCGCCTGCAGCCAGTGCGCGGAGCTGGTCGGTATCGCCACCCTGCGGGGTGCGGGCCATGTTGCTCACGATGCCCTTAGCCCATGCCTCGGTCTTCGACTCGCCGAGCGTCTTGAACTTCGACGCGACCAACGACTGGTTGTAGATGTTCGAGGACGAACGGATCAACAGCTTGCCCTTGAGCTTGGGGTCGGACAACTCGGCGTAGGTCTTCACCATATCGTCGGGGACGTCCTTGCTCAGATAGATGCATCGGACGCGCTTGGAGAGGCCGAACCACAGCCCGTCGGGGTGCCGCAGGCTCGCGGGGATCTTCTCGCTCAGCGTCGTGGATTCAACAGGGTCCAGCACGCCGGCCTCGACCGCGAGGTGCAGACGCCCCGCATCCACGGAGATGAACAGGTCCGCAGGGCCGAGCTTGCCTTCGCGCTTGATACGGGCCAACAACTCGTCGGCCTTGCCCTCAATCAGGTTCACTTTGATCCCGGTCTTCTTGGTGAACGCTGCATACAGCTTGTCGTCCGAGTCGTAGTGCCGGGACGTGTAGATGTTGACGACCTCGTCAGCCTCCGCCGAAGGGGTCACGGTCAGGCTGAACATCAATGCCAGCGCGGTAGCAGCAATCAGGGTACGCATGGTTTCTCACTTTCTATAGTCCCGTTCGGGCTCAGTGAACGACGTGTTGTTTTCACGTCTTATACAGGTTGAAAAGGACAAACGATCACACGCCGATCGTCTCACGGGCGCTCATCAGGGCGTCGCGGAGCTGGTTGCTCGTGTTCGCCATCTTTCGTCGCTCGGCCATACCGATCTTGCTGTAGGGTGTAAAGCCCGCGGTGCCTTCCACTTTGTGCGGCTTGAGCATGCCAAGGCCTGCGGTGATCGGCTCAAGCACAGCTTTGTACTTTGCGTCGTTGTTAAGGGCGGCTTCGAACGGCTTGAACTGGCTGGCGATGCCGATCCAGTTGTGCCAGAAGATCAGCAGGCTCTGGTCGGACCAGGTCTCTTCTTCACTGGAGATCTTCTTCGCAGCGACCTCGTTGGCCAGGCCGATCATGCCGTCGAACTGGAAGCCGGCATTAAATCGGCCGCGCTCGACCAGGTTCTTTTGCAGGCCCTCAACCGACTTGACCAGGCCCGCCGCGAAAGGCTCGGCGGCCTTGAGGTCTTCGTAGCCGTACAGGTAAGCCTCGATCTTGTGGAAGCCGCGGAACTCCGGGTCGGTCTCGCCACCCTCGAAGGCGTACGGCCGGGCATCAATGTCGCTGTCGGCGTCTTCGAAGCACAGCGCGGTCGTTTCAATCTCTTCATAAGGTGGCCGGGACTCGACATATGCGGCTTGCGCCTTCTTGAGGTCACCCGCCTTGATCGCGGTGTGTAGGTCTTTGACCAGCGGTAGTTGGTCTTTGCAGCGTTTCTGGAAATACGCGACGCCCTTGGTCACGGCGTCGGCCAACGCGGGGCTGTCGCTCTTGTGGCTGTGGTCGTCGCCGTGTCCTCCGTGGGTCTGGCAGCCGGCCGCAGCGAGCGCGGGCAGGCCAATAATGGAGGCTTTCAGCAGGGTGCGTCGTTCGAGCATGTTCGGGGTCATCGTTTATGCCTTGGATCGTAAAAGGAACTGTTTTTGAGAGCTATTCTCAATAAACAAATATCCTATCGCGCGACATATCCGTTGTCTAGGCCTGCCGCTCTGTGAGCAAGTGATGATTTCATGATGAACCAAACGGCAGGGACCCGCTGGCCGTATGCTCTTGGGGCCGATGCCTTTAACCGGAGTTCAAACCATGACATCCCGTCTTTTCGTGGCGTGCCAGCGGCTGCTGGCGGGCCTGAGCCTGTTCGCTCTGACCGCTTCGGCCGACGCCGCCGACTGGCCCCAGCACCTGGGCCCGACCCAGGACGCCGTCTCCGCCGAGACCGGCTTACTCGATCAATGGCCTGCGGCCGGGCCGCCCGAACTCTGGCGGCACGATGTCGGTATCGGTTTCGCGGGCACCGCGGTTGTTGACGGCAAGGTCTTCCTCAACGACAGGGAGTCCGGCGTCAAAGACATCCTCCGCGTCCTGGATCTGGACTCGGGCGAAGAGCTCTGGCGCTACGAACACGACGCACCCGGGCGGGTTAACTTCCCCGGCTCGCGCTCTACGCCCTGCGTCACCGACACCCATGTGTTCCTCAACGGCGCGATCAGCGACGTCCACGCCATCAACCTCAAGACACGCAAGCCAGACTGGTCCCTGAATATGTGGGAGAAGTACCCCGACCAGAGCCAGGTCTTCGGCTACGGCACCTCGCCGGTCTTTGTCGACGGCCTGCTGCTGCTTTGCCCAACCGCGCCGGAAGACCCGGTCGTGATCGCGGTCGACCCCAAGACCGGTGAAACCGTCTGGGAATCCCAGGCCAAGCTCAACACCAACCAGACCCACCACACCCCGGTCGTCCGCACCATCGCGGGTGTCCGCGCGATCTCGATGCGCGACCGCACCAGCGTCTACTTCATCGACATCAAGACCGGCAAGACGATCTGGTCCGTCGAGGTCTATCAGATCAAAAACGGCCCGCATGTGACCATCCCACCCGTCACGGTCATAGGGAAGAATAACCAATATGTCTTTGTTACCAACGGCTACGAAGACGGGTCTGTACTGCTGGAAGTCAAGCCTGAGCCACGTCGGGAGCAGCTGTTTTCAATTGAGCAATACCGTATCCCTGAAGGCAGCCAGGTCCACCCCGCGGTCTATTTCGACAAGCACTTTTATGTCAATATCAACGAGAACGCCAACCTCCGCGGCCGAAGCAAGACTGGGGGGCTCGCCTGCTTTGACGCCAACAACGGCGAGATGCTCTGGCACACGAAGACAGAGCCAAACCTCAATCGCGGCGCGATCACCCTCGCGGATGGCAAGCTCTACGTCTTCGATGGCGATACCGGGCACCTGATGCTGGTGAAGCCAAACCCCGAGAAGTTTGATCTCATCTCGAAGTTTGTTGCACTCAAGGGTGAGGGCCGCAGCAACAACGCGTGGTCGCCGATCGTGATCTCGGATGGCCGGCTGATTATCCGCGACCACCGCCAGATCGTATGCTTCGACCTGCGTGAGAAGAAGGCACAGAAGTAAGACATCCTCCCTTCAAACGAGTGATATTGATGAAACGATCCCTGTTTGTCATGACTGCTGTCTGTCTGTCCTTGACGATGAGTGTGACCGCGCAGAAACAAGCGCCCACCGCACCGCTGGAACACGACCGACACACCCACAGGCACAACCCGCCGCACAAGACCGTGCCGGCCGAGGGTGATCGATTCCACACCAACCGCGGCGGCACCAAACTCGTCCTACCCGTCGAGGAAGACGTGTTTACGTTCGCGATCTTTGGCGACCGCACCGGCGGCCCGCATAAGGGCATCAACGTCCTCGCCCAGGCCGTCGCGGATGTCAATCTCATCGAACCGGACCTCGTCATGACCGTCGGCGACCTCATTGATGGCTACGCCAATGAGAAGGTCTGGATGCCGCAGATGAAGCAGTACAAAGAAGTCATGGGCGAACTCATCTGCCCGTGGTTCCCGGTCGCGGGCAACCACGACGTGTACTGGCGCGGACCCAACAAGCCCGAGCGCGAGCTCGAGCCCGAGTACGAGATGCACTTCGGCCCGCTGTGGTACGCCTTCGAGCACAAGGGCTGCTTCTTCATCGTGCTCTACACCGACGAGGGCAACCCCAAGACCGGCGAGCGCAACTTCAAGAAACCCGAGTCGCAGAAGATGAGCGACAAGCAGTTCAGCTGGCTCAAGGAGATCCTCGGCAAGGCCAAGGATGCCAACCACGTCTTCGTCTTCGTCCACCACCCGCGCTGGCTGGGCATGGACGCCACGGGCCGGGGCAAGAACTACGGCGACGACTGGAAGAAGGTGCACCAGGCGCTGATCGACGCCGGCAACGTGTCCGGCGTGTTCGCGGGCCACATCCACCATATGCGCCACGACCCGAAAGACGGGATCGACTACTTCTCCCTCGCCACCGTCGGCGGGCACCAGCCCGGCTGGGCGCCCAAAGTCGGCTGGCTGCACCACTTCAACCTCGTGACAGTCCGAAAGGACCAGGTCGCTTTCAGCGCGCTGCCCGTGGGTGGCGTGATGGACCCCAAGGCGATCACCGGGGATGTCTCCGAGCAGTCCGAGGTGCTCGGCCGAGCCATGCCGGTCCGGTTCAAGGAGCCAATCAAGATCAAAGAAGACGGCTCGGTTGATCACCAATTCACCGCGGTCGTCAAGAACCCCGCGACATACACGATCGACATCGAGGTCGTGCCCACCAGCAAAGACAGCCGCTGGCTCGTCGGCCCGGACCACAAACACGCGACGATCAAGCCCGGCGAAGAGAAGGAAGTCACCTTCGAGGTCAAACGCGCGGCAGGCAGGTTCGACACCACCGCCCGCGCGATCGTGATCGAACTCGGCATCGACCTGCTGACCGATAAGCACCGCTTCCCGATCCCGGTCAAACGCATCACCGTGCCGGGGTCGCTCCGCGTGGACACCGAGTAACCTCGGACGCGGTGTAACACCCAGGCAGTACGCATTAATCGGAATCACTGCGTTTTCATCGTGATCCCACGCGCCTAAGCCCCCTCGCGCACAATTGGTGCGCAGCGCCTTGTTCCCTCTCCGCATGGGAGAGGCCAGGAGTGAGGGGTGAGCAGGAGGGACTCATCACGCAAAGCGGCAGGCACGATGTCAGTCAATCCATCCATCAACAAAGCCCCAAGCCTGACCCCCGCGCGCACAGGCCGCAACAAACCCCACCCCACGCAACGGCACGCAGGCGATACCGATCCACCGGTTCCGCAGAGGTTCTCATTACCCGCACCGCGTGTGTTGATACAACACGCAAAGCCGCCGCGTCACCACTCGGGTGGGTAAGCCTTCTTCAACGCATCTGGAGCTTCTGGGCGCTGTTGATGCACGGTCTATGACTCATCCAAGGCAGCCCGCACACAGGCGCCCGCCGCCCCTTTTGCGCCGCCCCAGCCGTTTGGCTTGATCATGAATCGGTATCATCAGCACGATGAGCCCGTTTCAAGCATGCCTTGGTTCAATGACGCCCCGCGTGGCTGTGATGGTTGGCCTGCTCTGCCTGCTGGGCGGTTGCTACGAGCGTGAAGTCGAGAGTGGCCTGGTGGTCTACCGGTTCGCGGATTGGCTCATACTGTCGATCATCGTGGCCTGTGTCATCGCGGTGCCGGCGGGCTGGCTGCTCCGCAAGCTCTACTGGAAGATTTTCCCTTTTGTGCTGCTGATGCTGCCGGTGGCCCTGGGCCTGCTCCTGCCCTCGCTTATTCAGGACCGTATCGCATTCGACGACGAACATTTTGAATCCGTCTCCGGGCTCTGGTTCGACCCGAACCGGATCGATCTGCGCTTCGATGATTTGAGGTCTATCGAGTACGCCCTGGACCCCGGCGATGATAAAGGCACGCGCTACGATTTGAACTGCTACACACGCGACGGCCAAGTCGTTGTGGTGAACGTCGGTGACCTGATGAAGACCGCGATCGATGAGTTGCTCGACCGCGCCAGGCGGTCGGGGGTCACCGTCACGGGCTACCCCGCAGACTGAAAACGTACCGATCCGGTCAAGGCCGCTACCAGCCCAGGATATCCGCAAGGACCATGAGGATGACCAGGATCAGGACCGTGATGCCGACAACGCCGCCGACCATGGCGAGCCGGCGCTTGCCCGCGCTCTCGATGGTTTCGACCAAGGTAAACAATGCCGCGATCAGCGCCCCGACGATACCGGTCCCGACCGCGACGCCGAACAGCATGCCCGGGCCTTCCTTCAGCAGCGGCTCACGGATGTTCCCCTTGATGACAATCAGCCCCGCACCGACGAGGAAGCTCACGCCGACGATGCCGAGCTTGCCCACAAGCCCGCCGACCTCTTTGCCGTTTTCATCCAGTTCAATCACCGAGAGCGGGTTCAGCCCCTGCTCTTGGAGCTGCGCGATCGCTTGATCGGCGTCCTCTGCGTCGATGACGCCCTTGTGCATCTTGGCCGTGCTGTCGAGCGCCTCGTACTTGAATGATGCCATCGCGGCCCCCTTTCGTTGTTTGCCCGGCCGCGAGATGCGCAAGAAGATCGGCCAACAGGGTCCTACTATACAACGCGACACGCGGGGTACCACACCATCAATAGGGGGACAGGCATTCCTGCCTGTCAACAGGCCGCAGCCCTGATCCGAGCCGCGCTTCGGCTTCGCCGAACGACAGGCAGGAATGCCTGTCCCCCCTCAAGCAGGCAGCCGACCTAGACCCGGAACCAACCGGCATTGATGACTTTGAGACAGTTCGTTCCAGACACTATGAAAGCCGGGTCTCCTGGCGGGCGCTACATGCAGGGTTGTACCCTGCTGTTACTGCTTGCTGATTCCAGCGTGCGGTCGGTGCCGCGCGTGCTCACCTCTGATCAAGAGACCCGACCATGTACAATTCTACC
>JBCCYY010000058.1:0-28923 GCA_039188575.1 Planctomycetota bacterium
CATCGATCACGGCAACGAGCAATTCGCTGAGCCGCGGCCCCACGCCAGGGATCGTCTGTAGACGTTGGACACTTTCGTTCTCGGCGGACAACTCATCGAGTTTCGCTTCGACTTGTTCGATCAGTTCTTGGATCTGGGTATCCGTCCAGCTGGATCCCCCATCAGTACTCTTGCGCAGCAGCGCGTATTGGATCCGATCCGTGTGGTTGCCTGCGGGATAGAACATGTAGCGGAGTGACCACAGCGTTGTGTCTTCAGTGCGGCGGACCTCTTCGATCGACTCGCCGTTGTAGGCGTGGACCGATGTCACCTTGCCATAGGCATCGGTGTATTCCTTCATAAAGCCTTTTGGCGTTAGCGTGACCGTGAGCGCCTCGTCCGATCGCAACTGGGTCACCTACACCAAGTACGGCACGTCCGGCGGCGCGACGGGCAAGACGATCGAGGCCGCCAGCCCCGCGGCGGTCACCAGCTACGACGACACGGACGCAGGCCTCGGTGTCTCCCTGAAATCCTCGTCGGGCCTGATCACCTACACCACCTACGGCGACAGCACGACCGCCAGCGGCGAGACGCTCGGCGACGCGCTGGGCTACGTCAAGCAGGTCGAGATCAGTGAAGGAACTTCCGGGGGGAAGATCAAGCAGCGTGTCATGCAGTACAAGACCAGCGGCACGGCGGAGGCGTCGATCGTGGTCGGCAAGCAGACCTTCTACACCGATGAGGCGGGCACCGACGCGATCGAGACGACGCACGCCTACCAATGGTACACCGGCGGCACCATCCCCGGCGGCGGGATGAAAGAGCGCACCACCACGCTCCCCACGATCCCGACCGCCCAGCACGGCACGGGCGACACGGTGACCACCAGGTCCTACTACGACGACCGCGGCCGGATGACCTTCAGCCAGGACCCCCGGAATATCATTACCAGGAACACGTACGACCAGGCGACGGGGCTGATGACCAAGAGCCAGGTCGATGTGGATGCGGGTCCTTCGGGCGGGGGCTGGACCGTGGTGAGTGGGCCCCACGAAGGCGTGACCACCGACTATGAATACGACGACCTGGGCCGGCAGGTCCAGGTGCTGGGCCAGGAGCACACCGCCAACCCGGTGCCGGGCGTGTCCGCCGCGTCGGTGATCTGCCACGCGACGTGGACGGTCTACATCGAGGGCGTGAGCAGCGACCAGACGTGGACAGCCCAGGGCTACCGCACCCACAGCAGCGGCGGCTCATCCAGCAGCAGTTCCACATCCGGGGGCGGGCTGATGACGGACGTGCTCATCGACCCCGTCTCGATCACCTTCTCCGACAAGAACGGCAACACGGTCGACCAGATCCAGTCCAAGCGATCCACCGGCTCGGGCAAGCTGACCAGCACCGACACGTTCTTACGTACGGATTGGTCGCGCTGGTCCACCATGATCTACAGCACGACCGGCCTGCTGGACTACGAGCGCACGTACCACACGATCCCCGGCCAGAGCCCGGACCTTGGCCTTGATGGTGTGATGAGTGATCCGGGCACTTCCGGGGGCAACTTCGAGGAGACCTACTACGGCTACGACGCGGACACCAACCTCCGCGTCCGCACGCTGACCCCGGGCGGGACCATCACGCGGACGGTCTACGACCCGATCAACCGGGTGAACTCGACCTGGGTCGGCACACAGGACGACATCACGCCGCTGCCCGCCGCCGACGCGCAGTGGGAGCTCACCGAGACGACCACCACCGGATCCGAAGCGATCGACAGCGCGGGCAACGGCAAAACCGCCACGCCGCAGAACTTCGCATCAATGAGCTTCGTCACCGGCCCGTCGGGCGACCCGGACAGCGCCCTGGTCTTCGACGGCACCAACGACTACCTCACCGCGCCCCACATCATCGATCCGGCGGCGACGGATTTTACGGCGACTCTATGGCTTAACTTGAATACGGTCAGCAAGCAAAACTTGCTCTGCCAGGACGACGGGGGCGGCACGGGTTACAACTGGTTGGTGACGAATGCCGTCGGCAGGGTATTTTGTAACCTGGGGGGTCCAGGCCACGAGATGTCAACCCAGAAACGCCTAAACGCAAATACCTGGCACCATATTACGCTGACGAATACCGGCGGCACGCTGCGTATCTATATCGATGGCCAGCTTGAGGCCGAGGCTGTCAAAACACTGAGTGCTTGTACGACCGGCACGATGCAGATCGGCAATAGCAAGTTCAACAACCCCGCCGACCGCTTCGACGGCGCCATGGCCCAAGTCACCATCTGGCCCGTTGCCCTGACCGACGCCCAGGTCGAGGACCTCTACCAGGACCGCACCGCAGTCACCGACTGGCGGGACTGGGACCCGCACCTGCCCGGCTCGAACATGAAGAAGCTCGTCGAGCACGTCTACGACGACGGTGCCGCCGGCGGCAACTCCAACCTCACCCTCGTCAAGCAGTTCGCCGACGACAACACCACCCGCGACACCGCCTACGCCTACGACTTCCGCAACCGGCAGACCGCCGTCACCGACGCGACCGGCCGGGTCTCCGTCCCCACCTACGACAACCTCAGCCGAGTCACCCAGACCGACCAGTACGACGGCGCCCCCGGAAGCGGGGGGACACTCATCGGCAAGCAAGAGAGCTCGTTCGACGACCTGGGACGGGTCTACCAGACCAAGCAGTTCGCCGTGAACCCGGACACCGGCGCGGTCGGCAACGCGCTGACCGGCCGGTCCTACCACGACAACGGCGGGAACGTCATCGAGTCGATCGCCCCCGGAAGCGGGTAGGTGTTTACGAAGACCACCTACGACAACCTCGCCCGGCCGACCCGCTCGTACACCGGCTACGAGCTTTCCGGGGGCGGGGGCGGCGACGTCGTCGTCGCCGACCAGGACACCGCCTACAACAAGATCGGCCAGGTCCTGTCGACCACGACCAAGCTGCGCGACACCGACACGCCCGCCGGCGCCCCGACCTTCCGCGAGACCCACGCCGCCATGTACTACGACGGCCTGGGCCGGTCCATCGCCTCGGCGGACTACGGCACCAACGGCGGGTCCGCCTTCACGCGGCTATCGGCCATCCCGGCCCGTTCGGACGATGTGCTCGTCTCCACCACCGCCTACAACGACGCGGGCGAGGCCGAGACCTTCACCGACCCGCAGGGCACCGCGTCCAAGACCGAGTACGACGACATGGGCCGCACCCGGAAGCAGATCGACAATTACCAGGCCTCCGGCTCCGGCCCGGACATCAACCGCACCACCGAGACCACCTACACCGCCGACTCGCTGCAGGAGACCGTCACCGCGAAGATGACCGACCCCGCCGACGACGAGGTCACCACCTATATCTACGGCGTGACCACTTCCGGGGGCTCGGGCCTGAACGCCAACAACCTGCTCACCGCGGTCCAGTACCCCACCGACACCGCCAGCCAGCGGATCAACCTGAAGGTCAACCGCCAGGGCGAGACCATCGAGCGCGGGGACCAGAACGGCACCGTCCACGAGTACTGCTACGACCTGCTGGGCCGGCCCATCACCGACGCGGTGACGAGCTTCGGCACGGGCATCGACGACACGGTCAAACGCCTGACCACGACGTACACCAGCCGCGGCCAGGTCGCAACACTGACCAGCCACAGCGCGGCGTCGGGCACGGGCGACGAGGTGAACCAGGTCGAGATGGCCTACAACGACTTCGGCCAGCTCGTCACCGACTACCAGGAGCCCGCCGGCACGGTCGATACCGCCACCTCGCTCAAGGTGCAGTACGGCTACCCCCTCTAGCAGCATACATCTTCAGACACCCCGCCATCTACATTTAATCGCTCCAGTCAGGCCCCACGTCTTTGCTCGTAAGGGGATAAGACAGCCGGTAGGGAGCCTCACCATCAATCACGCCGTCGCCATCGGCCGGTGAGCTGTTGCCTTTCTTCTTGTCGGCGGGCGGCAGTGCCGCGCCAAGGTGCAAGGCCGGGCTTTTGGCAGTCGGCCTCCACAACCCGTCCGGTCCCTTTTCAAGTACGGGGTCTATGACCTGGATGCCCTCGTTGAGTTTGATTCCCGGCTCGGCTCCGAAGACGATATTGTTGGACCAGACCCAGTTGTCCCTAATCCCGCCTTCCAGAGATGGGGCAGAGGTTGAATACAAAACGTTGTTTGAAATGGTCAGATTCTCGGGGATCAGCCTTCTTTTACGACTGCCCAAGCCCCAGTCGAAAGTGATCCCGGCCCCGCGCACATTAACAATGGTGTTGTGTTCGATACGTGTACGCTTGACCTGTTGATAGCCACTCGGCTTGGTGTTGCGGATGCCAGCGGCCAAGGAGATCGCCGCGTCGGCTTGATCGTCGATATCCGCGATGTAGTTGTGGATGATGACATGGTCTTCACCGATGACCCGGATCCCGCCCGATTTTGCCTTGCCCATACCCAGGAAATAGTTGCCTTCGACTTTAGCGCGGTGGCCGTGACGCAGGGTCAGGGTACCGGCCGACTCGCGGAGGGTGTTGAACCTGAAGGTGTTGTCGCAGGACTTGCTTGAGATGATCTCGACCTCGCCATCGACCCGCTCGAACAAATTGTATTCAACAGTGATGGAAGCTTTGGTCATTGACCGACCGCTTGTACCCAGCCGGATCGTCTCGTATCCATTGGCGTTGTTGGGTGCAGGTGGCCGGTCCATGAAGTGGTTGCGATCGATCCGGTGGTAGGCGGGCTTGCCATTAAGCCAGGCGACGATTGTCACACCCTTGTGCGCGTGATTCTTAAATCGGCAGTGATCAACACGGTTGTGTCGGCCGTAAAGCGAGACCCAGTGATATTTTGTCTTTCCATCAGGCGGGTTGCAGCTGTCGATCACTGTGTTCGTCAGGCGGCAGTATTCGGCTTCACCGAGTCTGCCCCGGAACTGGATGATGTGAGAGGATTTGCCGGGCGTACCCTTGCGGAACTGTAGGCCGTCCACAACCAGGTACTTGCCGGAGATGTACAGTTCTGTGCGACCCGTGAGCGTCACCCCGCCCGGGGTCTGTGGGCGGAGGGTGATGGGTGCATTCTCGTCTCCCTTTCCGGCGAAGTGGACCTCCTGATCGGTCCATGTACCGTCTTGCATGACTAAAATATCGCCAGGCCTGGCCTGTTCCATAACCCTGGTGATGTCCTCGGCTGAAGCGACGCCGTACTCAGCTCCCAAGGCGGGATTCTCGGACAACAGCAGTAGAGTCATGAAGATGAGTGAGATGCGCAAGACAAGTTGATTCATTGATGTTGCCCCGCCAAAACCTTACTGCGTAAGGATATCGTCTGCTACGCGCCTATACGCATTACGATGTCTTAGTCGCCGGGTTCGCATCATGAGACTCCGATCGGAAAGTGTGATGTCAGAGAAGACCGACTGCCCTTTTACGGGGCAGCCGGTCGAGAGAGATGATCAATTTACGCACGACGGCGTCGGGCGCACATCAGGGCACTCAGGCTCAGTAACGCGAGGCTCGTCGGCTCAGGCACCTCACGGACCAGCAGCGCCGTGGCATGAGACCGCCCCGCATCGGTAGCCAGGATGCTCAGGTCCTGGGTCGTTCCGCTGGCGGTAAACGAGCCGGTAACGAACTGGCCGAAGCCATTGGTGCCTTGGCCGGCGACCAAAATTGAGCTCGGGACGCCTTCGTTGTCGCCGAACGTCATCGCCCGGGTTTCGCTGCCAGCACGCTCCTCGGTGTACCAGACCTGGATCAGGTAATCGACGCCGTCGGTCAGGCCCGAGATGGTGTACACCGCGTCGGCATTCGCCCCGCTCACGTCGGGGGAAGTGGCAACATCAACGACGCCGGCGTGATTGAGCAGCGTGTCATAGTCCGCGTCGCCAGTGGTGTTTACACCCAATTGTTCGGCGGGAGCAGAGGGGAAGGTCTGGCCCAGGAAGTCGCTTACCGGTGGCTTGGTGAACGTCACGCCGTCAAGCGTCACATCGGGTACCGCGCCGGTCGTGAACGCCCCGTTGAACGCCACGACCACCGCGCCGCCATCGATAATGTCGGTCGCGGCGCTGCTGGTGGTGTCCTGGGCAGAGCTCCAAGTGATCGGTGCGGCGTTGGCACCTCCAATGGTACCAAGGCACAGGATCAGAACGGAAAGTGAAAAACGCATTGCGAAACCTCCTAAAGGGAAAATGGTTATCGTGAGTACTGGCACGAGGATGCCATGAGTAGCGCGGTGATCGAGATCAGGACCAGCAGTTCAATAAATGTGAATACAAGACGTATGGGCGTACTCCGTTTAATAAAACGCAAAGTAGTTGGCGTGTGCCGTGATACCTGGGCCCGAGCGTGCCTCGACCTCACTTCCGAGCACCAACTCGACACTGCCGTCGGCATATAGCCGCGTGGCGGATTCGATCTGGTTGGACTTGGCGCGGTGGCCTCCGGAGGCAAGGTTCGGGTTGCTTGGCCCGATCGCGGGAGATGCGCTGATGCGGTCCGTGGCGATCGGATTGCGCATCCTTGCAACGTCATCGATCGTACGTGGCCAGCCGTCCGGGTGAGTCAGCGTCCCATCGATGGTCGGGAAGTAGTTGCCTTTGTTATTTTGACGCGGGACCCAGTACGACAACGGGAGGATATGGTGTTTCCACTTACCGCCCGCGGTGAAGACCCGCTTCATATCGTCGAGGTCATCGAACGGGTTGTCCGCGCCCCACCCCGGCGCTTTCTCTTGCACAAACTGCAGGTACCCGTCGTCGGCCGGGCAATACCACACCCTCGGCGAGGTCAGCCCATAGTCGATCATATCGTCGGTGAGTTGGGTCGATACGTCCCATGGGTTGCTGCCCGTGCCAACCGGGATCGGCTCAGCCCCAGGCAGCCTGCCGCTGTTATCCACCGTGTAGGCAGTGACCAAGATCCCTATTTGGTGCTTGTTTGCCTGGCACTGGTTGATCTTGGCGGAGTACCGCACCTTGCTGAGTACCGGTAACAGGATCCCGATCAACAGCGCAATGATCGAGATGACAACCAGCAGTTCGACGAGTGTGAATCCACGACGCATAGGAGATCTCCTTGAAATGAGCCAGATGGTTCTGGTTTTCGACTGAGTGTCAGACAGGCATGTCTGCCTGATGGCTTAGGCTGAATAACGACCGGGCTTTGAAAAGGTGCCAAACCCCTTTCGGGGCTCGGCACACTTGAAGGAGAATGCTTATGCGCGTTGCCGACGCTTGATCATCATCAAGCTGCCCACGCTAAGCAGCGCCAGCGAGCTGGGCTCGGGGACGACATCAAAGACCAAGGTATTGGCATCGGTGGTCCACCTGGTATTGTCAATAGCGAACTGGCCGCCTTGGGCACTGGCCACTGAATTAAAGTGGAACCGGAAGTCGTTGAGGTCGTTGGTGTCATTCTGGAAACCCAGATCGGTCGCCGTCACATCAATCGCCGTGCTCTCCAACGACTGCACCCGCAAGTCAAAGGTGTCATCGGCTGCGCTGAGGGGTCGATTGTCAGCGTAAACCGGTACCAGGTATCGTTGGCGAGTTCCATACCGCTGATGTTGCCAAATCCACTGCCTTGGTTGACCGATACGAAGGTGCTATTTTCGCTGCTCATATGAATGTTGATGGCTCTTCCGCTACCGCCTCCGATGAACATCCCAGCGTTGTCTACGTCACCGAAGGACCTGAAATCAAATTGGAAGTAATAGGGGATGTTGACATCCGGGTTCGGGCTTAAAGACGCGCCTTTCTGTGGTGTGTCGGAAGCCGTCGCATTGGTCAGCCTGAGACCCCTCGTATCAGTCGTGGGGAATCCGCCGAAGAGATCGAACGGGGACTGAGTACTGCCGTCTATTACGTTTTCCTGGGTCGCGCTGCTGATATTCCACCCGCCGCCGAATGGCCCAGCGGGGGCCTCTTCGAAGTTGCGTATATCTGTAAAAGGCACCGCATGGGCCGAATCAACTGTCATGCAAAGCGCGGGTACAAGTAACAGGGTCTTGCAGGTCTTCATCGCGAATTTCTCCTTGAGAAGAGTGGTGGGGATGAGAAATGGGGGCATCGTGTTCCTCCTGGTTAGGTTTCAAGATCCATGCACCGAGTGGTGCTTACTGAAGAAGCGTTGTTAGTTTGTCTGATCCGGGATATAGGTGATCGGTCCAGCTTGACGGGACGTGTCGTAGAGTGTCTTTACTTCGTTGTCTGTGAGTTGCCGGCCGAATAGCGCGAGGCGCTTGATGCCGCCTTGGTATGGCGCTAGATCGATGCGTTTGATATTCTGGCCTTCGGCACGCGTCTGTGCAGGCCCACCGACGACATAGTGTGTTCCGTGCATCAGGTTCCAAGGGATCGCGACCGGGTCGGCGTCGGGCACGCCGTTGATGTATAGACGCATCTCGCCTTTGGCCGAGCCCGAGACCGCGATGTGGGTCCAATCATCCCCAGTTACTATTGATCTGCTGGTGTGCATCCGCGACTCGCCGCGCACCGATCTCGGACCTTTCTGCTCGTAGGCATAGTGCCGGATACGGCCATCTTGAGCGAGTATGATCTGGTTTGAGAAATGCTTGGAAGGCCCTTCTTGTGTCGTCAGCGATAAGACGTGATGGTTCTGCGTCACGGAGCCGGGCTTGAGCCACAGCGAGATCGTATAGGCCGAGTCCTGGATCTGTTGGCCGTTGCCAGGAACAAGGGGCAGGCCTTTGACTTTCGAACCATTAGGACTCACAGCCCAGACGCTGCCATCGATCACCTGTTCTTTTGCCATCTCCTTGAAGGGGAAGTAGGCGAGCGCGCCGAGTGATTCAAGGACTGGTAAGTCGCTCATCGGCAGTTTCTGGGTAAACGACAACGGCTCGGTGACAGCGGCCATCTCACCTCGCGTGTTGACCGAGACCGCCTGCTCCTGCGTGTAACGGATCGGCATACTGCCCGGCTTGTTGGTCGAGACCTCGATCTCGCCGCGGATCACGAGGACCTTGGTGTCGCCGGGGTTGGTCGCATCAACGCCAAACCGCGTGCCGATATCGATCACATCCATGTGTGGTGTGCGGACGAGGAAGCCCTTGGACGATTCGGTCTCGCAGATGCCGACGAGTTTGCCGGTGTGCAGTCGTATCGCGTTGGGGCTGTCGATGAGTTCAATTGTGGCGGGGGCTTCAAGGGCCGCCACCGCGCCGCGCTGGGTGGTGATCTGGACGAAGCCTTTAGTGAGCGTTAATCGTTGCCCCGCGTAGAGTCCCGTACCCGGCCGTCGGTCCCACACCGCGTCGTGCTCGGCGGTCAACATCGCGACTAGCCGGGGTGTAATCGGCTCGAGGTCCGGTGGCTGGGTATTGTTGTCGGCGATCGGTTGGTTCGTTTTGGGTTCTGAGCCGTGCCAAAAAACGGCCGCTGCGATGAGCAGCACCGCCGCGGCGCTCGCAAGCCATGCGATCGATCTCGGTATGACGATGACGCGTGGCAGATCAGAACCCGCCCGCTCTCGTCCACGCCGCGAACTTTTTTGTGATCTAATCGCTTTGCGCCTGGCTTTCTCATCCGCTCGGACTTGATCGGTGATATCGATCAGGTCGAGTGGACCACGGGGCATGAGTGCTTCAAGCAGTTCAGGATCAATCATGCCTTCGCGCGGCATACCTTCGGCTAAAGCGAAGGCAGACCCGGATGCTGCCGGTAGGTTCTGCTCATCGACCGCACACTTGGCAAGAATTAGTGCGTTTTCGGGTGACTCCAGAATCCATGCTTCTAGCTTGGCGACTTCTTCATCATCCGCTTCGCCATTGAGGTAATGAATTGCCAGGGCACGAAATTCCATCAACAAGCCCCGCTTTCAATACGCTTGTCAATGCATTTACCCAGGGCCAGCCTGATGCGTCGGATCATCACGGCCAGCGTGTTGGGCTTGATTTCAAACTCCTTGGCAATCACTTCGATGCTTGAGCCGTCGTAGTATTTGCGGGAAATCATCTTGAGTTGCTTCTTATTGAGCGTCTGCAGGCACTGCTTTAACGCATCAAATCGTGGTTCGAGATCGTTTCGATGTTCAATAAAAGCCTCCGTAACTAATTCAAGGGCGTTGCCCCCCAGTTCCCGCCCGTGAAGCGATTTCTTCTGCCGGTAATCAAGCACGCGGTATCGCGCGATCCCGACCGCCCATGCGATAAAAGGACGCTGGGGGTCGTACTCACTGAAATGCTCAATCAGGTACTGCACCGTCGACTGAAGAACATCGTCACGGTCGTGCATGTCCCGAACCGAGGCATTGATATACGCACGTACGGAATTCTGGACACTGCCCCAAAGAAATGTGAAGCCCTTAACCTTCTGCGTGCTGTGAGATGATTGTCTGTTGTGCGACAAGATAGTTACCCCTTACTAAGTATGGTGTGACCGAGAGGAAATATGACACATAAAGATGTTAATTTTAAAGATATAACATCTTGTGGTTAGCCCCCGACTGTACACAATGCGCACGAATACAAGGGCAATGCTAGCGGCCTTCTTCGAGACTCCTTCCAAAACCCATTTGTGCCACAAAAATCAAACAGATCTAAACGCGAGTCACGATTGCCCGGTTTTCTGTCAAGAGACTATCTTTAAGTAATCGTGAAATACCGATGGGATTGGTCCCGAATGATCGCACAAACTTTGATAATCCCGCCACAGCTGTTCTCTCTTTTGGCCGCCGCAATGTTTGGCTGCTCTCAACAGGCCCAGAAAACGGAGGAGCCCACACCACACGTTAAGGAATTTGCCGCTGGCGACCAGGCCGCTGGCCAATCACGGCATGCCTCAAGACAGGCTCATGCAAAGCTTCTGGCTATCCCTTCGACCGAAAAAGCTCGAGTCATCGTGCTTACGGATATCGCCAATGAGCCAGATGATGAGCAGTCGTTCACTCGGCTGTTGTTGTACTCCAATGAGTTGGACATCGAGTGTATCGTGGCCACAACATCGGTATGGCTTCAAGACGCCATTCATGCAGAGAAGTTATACGAAAGAGTAGAAGCCTATAGGCAGGTATTCCCCAGCCTTCGTTTGCATGCGGAAGGGTACCCGGAGCCTGACGACCTCAAGGCGATGATTAAGCGAGGACGCGTCGCATTCGGCATGCAAGGCGTGGGTGACGGGTTCAGTACCGAGGCGTCTCGCGCAATCCTCAAGGTGCTACGGAAGGAGGACGACCGCCCTGTATGGGTCACGGTCTGGGGGGTTCGCTCGACTTGGGCCAGGCCCTATGGGACCTTCGCGTGGAGAGCACCCCCGAAGAGACCGACAAGGTCATCTCTCGATTGCGCGTCTACGACATCGGTGGTCAGGACGATACGGGCCAGTGGATCTGCCACAACTTCCCCGATGTGAGGTACATACGCAGCGTATCGCAGTTCCATGGCATCTCCCAACGACATAGCAGGCCTGCTCCACCCGAGATCACTGGCCCCAATCTGGACTGCATCTCCCACGCATGGGTCAGGAAGAATGTACGGAACAACCACGGCCCGTTGGGGCCGCTCTATCCGCTCGCCAAGTACAAGTACGAAGGCGACTCACCCTCCTTTTTCCATCTCCTGCCAACCGGACTTTCCGACCCCGAACAACCCCACTGGGGATCCTGGGGCGGCCGCTTTACCCACGATGAGGTCGTCAACCCGGAGATGAGAAAGCCATACAACAAATGGCAAAAACGCTACCGACCGTACAAGATGCACGTGGATGCCCGAGACACGTGGACCTATGAGAAGCAGACGTTTCGTGACAATCAATACGCGCCGCTGTTTCGGTGGCGAGACGATTGGCAAAACGACTTTGCAGCCCGTATGGATTGGTGCGTCAAACCATGGGATAAGGCCAATCACCAGCCCCACCCCATTGTCAATGGCGACGAATCACGCAAACCACTTCGAATTCAGGCCAAACGAGGAGAGACGGTTATCCTGGACGCGGGCGAAACAAAGGACCCGGATGGAGACCGCCTCACGATGGACTGGTCAATCTATCAGGAACCTTCGAGCATGAAGGGCGTCACTGTCAAGCGACTCGACGCGTCGAAGGCCCAGGTACGACTCCCTCGCGGCGTCGGAGGAACTGTACACGTCATCCTATCCTGTACGGACAACGGCGTTCCCCCGCTTACGCGGTATCGGCGAATCGTCATCAGCGCGGACTGAAAGAGCCGGCTATTCCATAACGTAGGTGCCGAGTTCCTGGGCCGACGCCGAATGGCTTAGAACGATACTTATCCGCAAAGCGAGAACGGTGGTTATGGACTTCATATTCCTGGTTTCATGTGCGGCTAGTCTTGAACCATTTGGGCCATCTTCTGTGTGACTCGTTCATTGGCCGCCTTCATGAGGTCCACGTTCTCTTTGTCAGGCCTTTCCATTTCGTCGAGCAACCCATGTCTCCTCGCTTTGTTCCGCTGATAGGCGCCACAGAGATGGAAGCCGATACAACCCGGGTTCTGATGCAAGGCCTCCAGCGTCTGGGCGTACCATTGGCCGTCGTTGGGGGTGAATTCACCGGGCTCCGTCTGCCATTTTATTTTGGCGGCATCGGCCAGCAGCACGGGCATGTCTGTCTTCTTGTGCCACTGATCGAGATGCTGCACAGGGTTGCGGAAGTCCTGAAACGACAGCACATCGACAAATGGCTTCGCGGCATTAATCACCTCCATCGCAATCGGTGCGTTTACCTCGTAGCGATCGCCCAGGATCAGGTGGTGCTGGTCGTAGCGCCGAATCGCATCGTGGGTGGTCTGGTAATAGATCGTGGCAAGTTCCGTGAGTTCCTTGCGTCCGAGGTCCGACTTGAGCAGCTCGGGGTCGAATAGTGGTCCTCGCCAAAAGTTGTGCGGCCGGTCGTGAATCCAGCAAGGACAGTCGCTGTAGAAATAGCCGATCAGGTTCGGATCGTCATTCAACTCCGCGCAATGAGAACGCGCGACGTAGTCGCACCATTCCTTCCAGTCCGCGCTGCGGTAATCAAAATGCGCCGTGTGCTTCTCCCATTGATGCGACTCCGTGAAGGGAAGCAGGTGGCAATACGGCATACCCAGCGCTTGGTATTCATCGTTGGTAAACGAACGCGAATGCTGCCATTTACGCACGGTCACTTCCTGCACCCAGCCGACCGAATTGAATCCCCAGTCCTTCAGATTGGGGGCCACCGACTCCTTGATCCAGCGAACCGTGCTGCCGCCATACTTCTGCTTCCAAATGTGGAGATTCTCCGGATAGCGCAGGCTCGCCGGATCGATATGGTTCAATCCCATCGAGAAGAACGGCTTTCCTTCAGGTGAAATCAACCACCAGTGATCGTTGCGCTTACCAAGCGTAATGAAACCGCTCGGCGCGACCTGGGTCGTTTTCACCTCGGACGCGTGCGCGGAATTTAACAACGGCGTGGCAGCCAAACCACAGCCAATCGAAAGGCCGTTGCGTAGGAAACTTCTTCGAGGAATCTCACTCATGATCAGCCTTGGTCCCGCAAGAGTACATTCAATTGATCCGCAACCTGCCTGGATCGTCGACAGCCCAAGAGCAGTCCGTGCACAGTACACAGATAGCGGGTCCTTTGCTGATCGTTTTGATCAATCGACGTTCGGGATCCCGTACTTGACCTTCTTGGTGCCGTGAGATGACTGCCTCTTGTTAGACAAAATAGTTACTTACCACCACGTACGATCAAACACTTACCCAATACGTTGCCCGGTGAAATAGCTACCTCTTACTGGGTTTGGTGTGGGTAAGAAGAAATATGACAGATAAGCCACTGGTTATAAAAATAAAACCTTTTGTGATTACTCAATGGCTGGCGGCCGGGCAACCAGCACAGCGACTAGTTGATCGCCGGCAACAACTGGCAGCCCGGCCTGGCGAAGATCGCGACGCAGCTGGGCAAGGACGGCGGGTCGATTATCAAGCAGTTCAAAGCCGCCTTGGAGCAGGACTACTGGAACCCGCGGTCCAAGACCTACGAGCCGGTCCGGGAGGCGATGCGCGAAGCGATCGCGGCGTATGGGAAGGTTGATGCGCAGCCGTAATCAAGGGCTGTGAGATAGACGATCCTGCGCACTCACAATGGCACTGCGACCGTATCCACGATCAATCGACTATCAGAGGCGGCCTGTACCTACGCCAGCTTCACAATCACAAAAGTGATGTCGTCTTCCTGTGGCGTGCCGGCTTGGAACTGATCAAGGTCTTGCTCGAGCTTTGCCGCGATCGCTTTTGCTGACTCGGCATGATTCGCTTGGAGGATCTGCTTGATCCGGTCTTTGCCGTAGAGCTTTTCTGCTTTGTTGCGGGCTTCGAAGACGCCATCGGTCATGAAGGCGATGGTCGTGCCTGGCGGCAGTGGTTCGGTGACATACTCTTCGTACGACTCTTCTTCCATCACCCCGAGCGGTAGCCCGCCGCCTTCGAGATCGATGAAGGCCTGCTGGTCTGGGTCGTAGATAAACGGCATGTCGTGGCCCGCGCTGGCCCAGCTGACTTGGCGGGTCGAGGCGTCGACCGATGCCATGATCATGGTCATGAACCGCTGGCCTTGGGTTACCTGGACCAGCTGCTCGTTGAGGTGGCCGATGAGCTCGCCGGTCGTGCCCGGCTCGCAGCAGCGGCTGCGGAGGATGCCGCGCGCGGTCGCCATCAGCATCGCCGCCGCGATCCCGTGGCCCATCACATCGCCGACCACGATCGAGATGCTCTGATCCGTGTGCCCGGCAAGCGAGAGGAAGTCGTAGTAGTCCCCGCCGGTCTGATCGCAGTAGTTGCTCGTGCCGGCGATCTGCAGGCCCTCCACCCTCGGCAGTGTGTCGGGCAGCAGGCTCTGCTGGACCTCCATCGCCATCGCGAGCGAACGACGCAGCTCGATACGTTCGCGCAGGTCCGCGCTCATCTGGTTGACGGTTTCGCTGAGGTGCGCGAACTCTTGCGTCCCGCGCAGATCGATCTTCTGATCAAACTCCCCCGCGCCGACCTGCTTGAGGTGGCCCTCGAGCTGGATGACTGGCAGGCTGATTTTGCGCGAGACCAGGTACCCCAGCACCAGCGTCAGCAGCACCACCGACAGCCCGATCAGCAGGGTGTTGCTGCGCGTCCGCTTCGCGTCGGCCAGGAAGTCCGCCTCCGGCACCACCGTGATCAGCGACCAGTCGAGCCCAGCGTCTGAGCCGACGGACGACCGCGTCGAGAACACCGCACCCGCCGGCGTATCGAACATCCCACGCGAACCATCGCCCTTGAGTGAAGGAAGGGACCAGCCCTTCGCAACCGCGGCAACCATCGGCTCGTCGGAGTCTTCAGCGTTGAGCAGCACGTTGTCCTCGTCGGTCAGATCAGTTGTGGTCGAACAAGCGATGAGCTGGCCCTTGCTATCGGCGATGAAACAGAAACCGGTCTCGCCGATGCGCATGTTCGAGAGGTAGGCCGAGATGTCGTTGAGGTTCAGGTCCGCGCTGACGACGCCTTTGATATCGCCGGTGGTGTTCTTGTACGGGGCGCTGTGAGATAAACCGAGCGTGACCGATTCGCCGCTCTCATCACCCGCCCAGGCGTAGGGCTCGCTCCACGCCGCGCCGCCGGCTTCGACCGCCGCGCGGTACCAGGGCCTGCCCCTCGGGTCGAAGGCGAAGGCGTTGGCGGGTTGCTCCGCGACCTCGCCGTCTCCTGAAATCGCGAACTCGCGCATCTGCCCGGCATCCGCCTCTTCCAACAGGGCGTAATAGCGTTTTTCGCCGCCGTGTCCGTAGCGTGCGATCCAGGTCGCGGCGCCTTCTTCCGATCCCCACGTGATCGCGCTGAGCGAGGGGAACGTGGCGGACTGGGCCAGCAGCGTATCCTTCCAACCCGCGGGTTCAGCGGTATCGAGCTTCCCGATCGCGAGGAGTTCTCGGTTCAAGCCTACGACTCGGACCGGCGTCTGCAGCAGCTCGTCCACGCGCCCGGTGACCGTCGAGCGGATCTGTGTGAGCTCCTCAAAGGCCATGCGTTCGGCGGCCCTGCTCGCCGACACCGAAGCCACCGACAGGATCACACCCGACACGATCACGACCGGAAGCATCAGCAGCAGCGGGGCGAGCAATCGGATGGAAAACCTTCGACGCATGATGGCTTGTACCCAGACGTTGTTGCCGACAAGAATACCAGTGACGCATCGAAGTGCTGCGCTCAGTTGGATGCATCGTCCGCCTGATCCGCTTCGATGGCCGCCTGCAATTCAAGCATCGCCTTGGCGTAGCGCTTGCCCAGCTCGAGCTGGCTCTTGGTATCAAAGTGCCAGCGGTCGTAGCACCTCAGGCCCTCGCTGCTGACTGCCGCGGTGTTCGGCACGGCCTCCGGCAGACCCCCGATCACGTCGTTGATCTTCAAAGGCGGGGTGTTGGTCACCTGCCCGGCAACGAAGGGCAGCTTGCGATCACCCAGGTCTTCACGGAGGTTGGCGATCAATGCCTTGAGCTGGTCGAGGTACGCTTCGGGTTTGTTGCTGTTGCTCTCGCCCTGGTGCCAGAGCACGCCCTTAAGCGTGCCGGCCTGCTTGGCCTGCTCCGCGCGTTCAAGGAGTTCTTTGTAGTACTTTGCCCCGCGCTCCCACTGCTCGATCTTCGACCCACCACGCGCATTGACCACCAGCCCGATCCTGGTCTTTGGGTTGGCCTGCAGCATCTCGACGGCAAAGCGGTACCCCGGGCCGAGCTTCTGCATGCCCTCGCCTTTGCGGATGGTGGAGTACAGGTTCAGCGGGTTCTTTGCGGGGACCCACTCGCGCTTATCGTTCAGCAGGTAGGCGTGATCGATCGGGCCCGCGAGGTCAGCGGTGACCTTGGCCCGGCCGGCCATATTCGACTGGCCGATCAGCAGGTAGATGTCCAGGCCCTCTGCCGGTGCCGTTTTGTCGGCGACCGGCACCGCCTCGGCAGGCTTCGCGACCGCGGCGGTGCTAAGCAGCATCGCAAACCCAAACAGCGTGACGAAGCGTCGTATCATTTTCGGTGTCCTCAAACGGATCAGAGTGCCTGGAGCATCAAAGCGATCCAACCAATATACAGATAGGTTTCGCGGTCGACATCGAGCTCGATCGCATCTTCGTAACGGTCTTCCGCATCACCCGAGATGAGCCTGCCGCTTAGCTTGATGATGCAGTCTTGTTCGTCGATGCCCGATTCGGGCAGCGTGATGAAAGCGCGTTGATAGGCCTTCTCCCCTAAATCGATGTCCCGTTCGTCCAACTCGAAGTCTGCCGCTAGGCCTGTATCCGGGATGCTGATCGGTTGCGTTGTCCCGTCGGCGTAATCGATCCGGATCGATTCGATCACCACCGACAACGCGGGGTCGTCCGCATGGATCGTGAAGCTCATCGCTAAATCAAATGGGCCCCGGTCGGACCGGCTGGCTAGCACAAACGGGACACCCCATCGCGAGATGTGCCCGGTGGTCAACCATACATAAGGGCTGACCCGGCGGTCGCCTGCTTCGAACTTGGACCAGCCGCTGGCGTCGTCGGTGAAGCTCAGCGTGCGGATGTGGCTCTCGTAGAAGACGCCAAGGGTCAACAGCCAGACCGCCAACACCACACCCGCCGCGACCAGCGAGGGACGCTTGTGCCAGGGGCGTCTTGGTTGTATTGCGTCCCCCCGGTTGGCGTGTGTGCTTGTCATAGGAATGACAGCTTACCGGCCCAGGTCCCACTGGTCCCAGAGTATCTTGGCCCGCTGGCCCGCCTCGGCGAGGCCGTCTCCCCGCAGCAGCGCGACGATCGCCTCGGCGGCGGTGTACGACGTCGCGGGGTCGCTCTGGCGCGTCGTATCGATCCTGGCTTGCTGAGCCTTGGCCCACGATTCAACCGCAGCGATGATGGCCTTGGCCTCGTCGACCTGGGCCTGCTCATTGTGTGGTTTGCTCGCGGTGGGTTGAGTGAGCGGGTGGGTCCAACAAGTGTATCGGCGAATTTTACGGCCGCCGTCGCCTCCAAGTTCTGTACAAAAAGTGTCACATCGCGCAAGAAACAGCCCCGGCCTGATCGGTGCGGGGCTTGCAATGCCTCCTCTAGGACTCGAACCTAGAACCCGCTGATTAAGAGTCAGCTGCTCTGCCAATTGAGCTAAGGAGGCGGTAACTTGTAACGAAGGATTGTCCGCCGGTGCCGTGGGCTTGTCAAGCCTGCAGCGTGTGAGCATCGTGATTTGCCCTGCTAGGATAGATCGATGAAACGACCGACAAGGATTGTGGTGTTTGGGGTCTTCTGTCTGATCATTGGCGTTGTGTCGGGGGTCAAGAACACGATGGAGGCGGGCCTGGCGTTCATCGGGCCCGACGGGCTCGAGATGATGTTGGAGATGGCCAAGGAGCAGCCGCCGGGCTTGCCCGAGACGTCCGAGCAGTCGCTGACCGTCGAGATCAAGGCCCAGCGCAACCCGCCGTACCGGATTGGGCAAGCGGTCGAATCTACCGGCAGCGCGTTCATGGCGATGCTGCTCCTCGTCGGCGGTTACGGACTGCTTCGTGACAAGCGGTGGTCGCTCAAGCTCGCCCGCTGGTGGGCGATCTACGCGATACCCGCCGCCGCGGTCACCGTCGCACTTAGCACACGCTATGCGCTGCCCGAGGTGCCCAACGCACCAAGCAACGGCACCTTCAACGCGATCCTGATGCTGCTGGCGATGTGGGCCTTCCCCGTTTTGCTGCTCAGGCAGCTGCCGACCGAGGCGGTCAAGAACTACCTCGCCCATCAAGAAACGCAGCGCGATGGCTCGCCCGTGGCGCCAGCCGCGTCGCCCGCCCCTTCCGATCAGCCGCCCTTGGGCACGCAAGACCGATCCGCGTCGCCTCCGGACCCCCTATCGCCCCCCTCCACCGGCAGCACCTGGCGTGACGACCCGTGGAACGACCCGGGCGCCCGCTGACTAAGCGAAGGCCGGCACGCAGCACCCAGCCTGCCCAAAAAACAACACCCGATCGCTCGGGTGTTGTTCCGATCATTGGTTTTTACAATCGTAGGTGCGGCGCTACTCTTTCTCGGCCTTGCATTTGCCGCAGCACTTCTCTTCTTTGCCGTGCGTGTGCGTCGTGCCGTCTGCATGAGTGTGGGCTTCACCGCCGCAGCTGCCGCAGCAGGACGACGTCGATTGGCAGCCGACGCCAGAGATGGCAAAACAGAAGACGGCGAGGGCGGGGAGGATCATTTTCATAGCGTGGCTCCAAAAAAGGATGGGATACTCTTTACATCGACTACTTTAGCCCCTCCGCGACACTTTGCCTAGGCCGATCGACCCTTCGTTTAAAATAAAATCCATTGTTGGGAGTTGTTTATCAAGTAGCGAACGGAAATATGTGCACAACAGCCGGTTCGCGCGGACAAACGCCTCGGCTTCATATGGATCGAACGTATCTCGCTCTAGAGAACGTAAAAGCTCAACGGTTTTCGCCCGTACACGCCACTGTTCGTCATGCATCCCGTTGCGCGTCGTGAGCCCGCCGAGCTTGGGGTCGAAGCTGTAGGCCGTCTGCTTCGGCAGCGGCTCACCCGACTCGACATCGTGTTCAAGCTCGGGCTTGTAGCCGACATCCACCAAGAGCGCCCACTGGAAATTCAGTAGCGCCTCGGCTTCGTCGCCGGGCTCCGACAGCGCCGCCAGCAACTGCTGCATGGCTTGGTACGCGCCGGGGTGCGGGTCCTCGTCGGCGAGCATGCTGTTGATGAGGTCCGCCGCGTACATCGCCGACCACTGGGCAGGCAGGCTCGTACGCAGGGGGTAGTGGTCGTCCTGCAGGTCCCACTCGGTGACCGAGGCGAGCTGCGTGGTGGGCTTAGTGCTGATGACCGCCTGGCCCATCGACATCAGGTTGATCCCGCCGGAGAACTTCGCGATCGCGGACGGGCTGTTCCGCCGTGAGCCCTTTGCGAGCCCGCGCACCTTGCCGTGCGCCTCGGTCAGCAGCACAACGATCTGGCTGGACTCGGACCAGTCCAGGTCGCGGATGCAGATCGCGTTGTCGGTCAGGCGGGGCACTGCTATAGCCTAGCGAGAGATCGGTTTTGGATCGCAGCGATCCGGGGGTAGACTTGGGGGGCCCACCTCAACCGGGTCTTGTTATGAAACGAGCTTTTTCGCTTTTGATCGCTCTGATGCTCATGCTTGGGCTGGCTGGCTGCGGTGAAGATTCTGCCGCCTCAGCACCGCCGACCACTGCGGCTGCTTCGGATCAAACCACACCAGGTTCGCCCACACCAGAGTTGGCTCCGGCAGAAGCAACTTCATCCTCCCCGATCGTGACGCCGGCCGGCACATCGGCTCGGGTCCCTACCAACGACAAAGACCCGGAGCACCCCTCGGCGTTTGTCGTCATCCAGAACGCCGGCTCGCAGAACCCGCAGCTGCTCGTCCAGCAGCTCCAGCAGGTCCTGCCCAAGACGCAGGTCGTCAGGCAGGTGCAGTCCCCCGACGCGCGGGAGATCAGGCTCGAGGTGACCAACACGAAGGACGTGCGTGCGCTGGCGAACAAGATCCCGTTCGCCTCGGTCGAGTCGATCAACGACCGCACGCGGACGGTCACGGTTGATTTTGATCTGTGAAAGGCCGTCGATTCAGGGGGTGTCTGGCTATCGCCTTTGTGGGGGATTTTTGAAGTTGTTTATGGTCTGACCAGTAGGCTCTATCGTAGAATACAGTTGGATTTAGCCAATAAAGGTGACACGATGCGACGGATCACGATTGAGATACCGGATGATGTGAGCGAGGAACGGGTTGCCGATATCGCGGGCTTTCTGCAGTCTCAGGCCGAGCAACTCACCCAGAGCCGCGCTGCGATCGATGACGATCCTGAGGTCCGTGCCGAGGTGACTGATAAGATCAAGCGGGCTATGGCAGACATTCAGGCAGGGCGGTTTGTCGATGGGCGCGAAGCGATGCAGCGTATTGCTGAGAAGCATGGGTTGACCCTGCCCGAATGAAGTACCAGATCGTCTTTACGTCCGAGTTCGAAGCCGATATCGAGGCGAAGATTATTTGGTTGCAAGATCAGCACGTCTCTCAAAACACGATTGATGACTGGTTTGGCCGGCTCTATGAACGGCTATGGGGTGTCGCGGAGATGCCACGCCTTTACCCGGTAGATGAGCAATACACCGCAGACGTCGGCCGAGTGAGTCGCAAGCTGATCTTTCGTGAGCACCTTGCTGTTTATCAGGTCGATGAAGAACAGCGTCGCATCGAGTTTGTTGCCTTCCACCATGCAGCGGCGCGTTCTTAATTCGTGTACGCTCACCCGCCCGAGGCGACCTTCGAGACTTGGAAGATCGGCAGCAGCAGGGCGATCGCGACGAAGCCGATGATCGCGCCCAGGATCACGACCATCGCCGGCTCGATGTAGCTCGTCGCGGCCTTAACCTGTTCGTCAAACTCTTCCTCGGTGTAGTCGGCGACCTTGTACATCACCTCGCCGACCCGGCCGGATTTTTCGCCAGCGAAGACCATCTGCGCGACGCTCCGCGGGATCAGGTCGGTGGAGAAGAACGGGGCCGACAGCTGCGAGCCGTTGCGCAGCCGCTGGTCCACCTCGTCCCAGAGCTCATCGAATGTGCTGTTGTTCGTGACCGAGCGGACGATCGGGATCATATCAAGGATCGGCACGCCCGCCTCGACCATCGTGCCCAGCGTACGCATCGACCGTGTGACATAGAGCTTGCGGAATAACGGCCCGATGACCGGCAGGTCGAGCTTGAGCTTGTCCGTAATCCGTTGGCCGGACTCGGTCGTGAAGCCAAGCGTGACCGTCGTCACAATGCCAGCGATGGCAAGCAGGTACATCCACCAGTAGTTCTGGACGCTCGAGCTCAGGCCGAGCAGCATCTGCGTCGGCGCGGGCAACGCCGCGCCGCGGTTCGAGTAGATCGAAGCGAAGCGTGGCAGCACGAACAGCAGCAGGCCGGACGTGATGATCAGCACCGCGGTGATCATGATCGCGGGGTAGGTCAGGGCGCTCTTGATCTTGCGCGCGGTCACAGCTTCCTTGGCCATGTACTTGCTGATGCGGTCGAGCATCTTGCCCATCGTGCCGGACACCTCGCTGGCGCGGACCAGCGAGACCATCACCGGCGGGAAGATCTTCTCGTGCATCGCCAGGGCCGCCGACAATTCCCGTCCGCCACGCACCTCGTCCGCGACTTCCTGCAGGACCTTCTTGAACCCCTCGCTCTCGGACTGGTCGGCACAGCAGGACAGCGCCTCGCTGATCGATACGCCCGTGTCCACCATCACCGCGAGCTGGTGGGCGAAGGTGATGACATCCTGCCGGCGGATCTTCTGTCGGCCGACGGTGGGCTCCCAGTCGTCATCATCGTCCTTCGCCTTGTCGATGGTCCGCGACATGGGCCGTGCAGGGCTCTTTGGCGCGGGGGCTGGGCGTGCGGCTTTGGCGGCGCGGCCGACTGCCTCCTGCACGGCGATGACAAACATGCCCTGGCCGCGCAGGATCGCACCGGCCTGCGACGCGCTCGGTGCCGCGACGGTGCCTTCGTTGAGCCGGCCCTTGCCGTCTCTCGCCTTGTACTGGAACTGTGCCATCACCCAAGTGCCGACGCGTTACACCGCGACGACCTTGAAAACCTCCTCTAGCGTGGTCATCCCGGCCATCACCTTCGTGATGCCGTCTTCTTTCAGCGTGATGTAGTCCGAGCCCTGACCCGCGAGCATTCGGATCTCCTGCAGGCTCGCGCCCTTGCTCACCGCGTCCATACACTCGGCGTTGGGCACGAAAATCTCGTACAAGCCCATCCGCCCGGCGTAACCGCTCTGGCGACACTTCTTGCAGCCGGTACCCTGCAACGCGCCGGAGATCTCGTAGCCTTCCTCGGCCAGGTGATCAAGGAGCCACTTCTCCTTATCGGTGTCGAACGTCGCGGGCTCGGCACAGTCGGGGCAGACCTTGCGGACCAGCCGCTGGGCCAGCACACCCCGCAGCGCCGCGGCGACGAGGTACGGCTGCACGCCGACGTTGATCAGCCGGGTCACCGCGGAAGGCGCGTCGTTGGTGTGCAGCGTCGAGAGCACGAGGTGGCCGGTGAGCGCGGCCTGGGTCGCGATGGTCGCGGTCTCCTGGTCGCGGATCTCGCCGAGCATCACGACGTCCGGGTCCTGACGCAGCAGCGCCCGCAGCGCGGCGGCGAAGGTGAACCCCGCCTTGTCGTGGGTCTGGAACTGGTTGATCCCTGCGAGGTTGTACTCGACCGGGTTCTCGACCGTGCTGATGTTGATGTCTTCGCGGTTGATCTCGGCGAGCGCGCCATAGAGCGTCGTCGATTTACCCGAGCCGGTCGGCCCGGTGACGAGCACGACGCCGTTGGGCTGGCCGATGAGCATGCGCAGGGTCTTGAGCATGTGGTCGGAGAAGCCGAGCATATCCAGCGAGGCGACCGCGTTCTTCTGGTCGACGATACGCATCACGACCTTCTCGCCGAACTTGCCGGGCATGGTCGAGACACGCAGGTCGATCTGGCGGTTGTCCACGCGGATCGTGATCGCGCCGTCCTGGGGCACGCGCCGCTCGGAGATATCCAACGCGGACATAATCTTGATACGCGAGACCATCGAGGGCAGCATGTGGTACGGCGGTTCGATCTTCTCGTACAGCCGACCGTCGACACGGAAACGCACCCGCAGCGTGCCGTCGTCCGGCTCGATGTGGATGTCGCTGGCCGACTCTCGCACCGCGCTGAGGATGATGTGGTTCACCAGGCGGATTACCGGCGAGTCGTCCGCGTGGGCATCCTCGTCGGTCATGTCGATGCTGTGCGAGCCGGACTCCATCACGTCGATGTCCAGGCTGTCGCCCTCGTCGTCGATGACGAAGATGTCCTCTTCGGTCTGACGCATTGTTGCGAGCACCGCGCGGATATCGTCGAGCGTCGCCGCGACCAGCTGCACCTGGTGCTCGGTCATCCGGCCGATCTCTTCGGCGATGAAGACGTTCGCCGGGTCACTCACCGCGACGGTGAGCCGGCCTTCGACCAGGAACATCGGGATCACGCCCTGCTTCTCACAGAAATCGAGCGGCAGCGTCTCGGTCAGTGTTGCGTCGACCATCGACGGATCGATCCGCGCGAAGGGCATGCCGTAGCTGTCGGCCACCGCTTCCATGACCTGGTCGCTGCTGACCATGCCCAGCTCGACCAGCACGTCGCCCAGCAGCTTGCGGCCGTCCGAGTTCCGCTGGTAGTCCAACGCCTGCGACAGCTGGTCTGGCGCGATCATGCCGCGATCGACAAGGAGGTCGCCGACCCGGACAGGCGTCGTCGGTGGTGTGTTGTGGTCTTGCATCGTCATCTTCGTTCGCTTGCTCGGCTGGTCTTGGGTACTTCTCTTAGGCCAGGTCGCCGTGGCCCAGCGAGCTGACTGCGGTGTCAACGTCGGGGTGGCTCTCGAAGCGTGTGCTCAGCCGGGTGACTTCCAGCACCTTGTAGATGTGCTCGGGGCATGCGGCGAGGCGGACTTGACCGAGCAGGTCGTTGCATTTCTCCTGCAGCCAGAGCAGCGCTTCGAGCCCGCGCGAGTCGATGAAGTCCAGCGACTCGAGGTCGAGCACGAAGTCGCGCACGTCCTGGTCCATGCGTTGCAGGGCTTCACGTTGGAAGCGGTCGGCCTCTTCAACCGAGAGGTCGCCGTGGATCGAGAAGACCGTGACCGGCCCTTTATCTTCGTAAGACAGTTTCATGCGGATTGCTCCTTAGGGGATTGCCCCGGACCGATCATCTCGTTTACTTTCACAGCGAGCTCACGCGGACTGAACGGCTTGTGGATCACGTCTTCGATGCGGTGCACCAGGTCCTTGAGGATCTGCGGCCTAGAGGTCACCATCAGCAGCGGTAGGCCTGGGTCGAGCAGGTTCGAGAGCTCTAGCCCGTCCATCCCCGGCATCGAGTGGTCGAGGATGGCAAGGTCGAAATCAAACACACCGGCCAGCTGGATCGCTTTGGGCCCGTTGTTCGCGGAGACGACCTCGTAGCCCTCCTTGCGCAGCGTCATCGACAGCAGGCTGAGGATGTGCTGCTCGTCGTCAACAATCAGGATCCTTGGGCGGCTCATGGTGACCTTCTCTACCTCTACTAGAAGAGGCTGCTCTGCGGCGCAGTTCCCCCCTGTGGGTACAACGTCTACCGTTTATGTCGGTCAGGCAGACTGCCCGGTTAACACCCTATGGAAAACGGCGATCCTTTAAGAATCGCCGTTATAGGTCTAAAGTATTCCGTCTTATAAAACGCTGGCCTGCTTCAGCGCAGCCCCTCGGTCACGCTGGTTAGAAGGTGCTGGGCCCGCTTGTTCTCTGGGTCGATCGACAGGGCCTGCTTGTAGGCGTCCGCGGCGGCGGCGGGGCGTTCGTTCTTCTGCAGCGCGATGCCGCGGAGGATCAGCGGGGTCGTGTCGTTCGGGGCCAGCTCCGCCGCGCGGTCGAACATGCTCAGCGCCCGGTCCAGCCGGTCACGCTTGTTCCACACCATGCCCGCGAGCAGGTAGCCGCGGTGGTCGTCCGGCGCGAGGTTGATCAGGCGGTTGGCGGCCTGAAGCGCCGTGCCCTCATCGCCAAGCCGGTACGACAGCTCGCCAAGCTTGGACCAATCGTGCACGGAGGTGCGGTCCAGCTGGGTCAGCGTGTTGTACTGGCCCTTGGCTTCATGGATCTTGCCGTCGCTGTAGTAGCATTCCGCGAGCAGGCGGTGCAGGTCGGTCCGCTTCTCGCCGTAGCCGGTGCTGACCAGTTCGTTCAGACCGCGGGCGGCCTCGTCGTAACGCTCAACCGCCATCTGCGAACGGGCGACCTCTTCCTTGAGTTTCATGTCTTCCGGCGCGAGCATCGACGCCTGCTTGAACCAGACCGCCGCCTTCTCGTGGTTGCCTTGTCGCCGGTACACGTGGCCCAGCAGCGCGCGCACCGTCGCGTTCTGGTCGAAGTAGCTCGCCTTGCCTTCCAGCGTAGCCGTCGCCTCGCTGAGCTGGTCGAGCTGGACCATCATTTCGACCTTGGCCAGGAAGTACGCGACGTTCTCCGGGTCGCGGTCGTAGGATAGGGTGTAGCGGTCTTTCGCGGAGTCGTATCGCTGCCAGCGCTGGTCGATAATGCCCTGGAAGTAGTACGGCTTTGCCTTTTCTTTCTCACCGTAGTTCTCGCGCTCTTCGCCGTACTCGATCGACTTCGCCAGCCGGCGGTAGGCGGTCTCAAGCTCAGACTTCTCCAGCGCGATCCGCCCGCCCATCAGCCAGAGCTGCGGGTTCTCCATGTCGTTGGCCATCGCTTCTTCGATGGTCTTCTGCGCCAGGCCGAGCTGCCCGCCGTTGAACTGGTCCTCGGCCATCTGGACCGCGATCGCGGACTTGACGTTGTTCCACCGGTTGCCCGCATCTTCCACCCACTGTTCGTGGTTGTTGTTCATCGAGTTGCAGCCGACGAGCCCGGCAAACAAGGCGGCAGCAGCAAGGGCGGCGATCGGCAGGCGTGGCAGTTTCATCAAACAACTCCGGAGGGTTGGGGTAAACGTCTAGTGGGTGTATCGGCGTCTACACGGTCCGTTTGTAGCGCCTGGCTAGAAACAACGCCGCCCCATTCCTGGAGCGGCGTCGGTTGGTTTTTCAGTCTGTGATGCGGGACATTATCGCCCCGCTGTGATTAGTCGGTGTCGGTCTCGACGCCGGCCTGAGTGCTTTCTTCGGACGGAGCCTCGGGCTCGATCACGATCACGTCGTCGCCGAGGTCTTCCTCGGTCTCTTCGGTCGCTTCCGATGCGTCGGCGGTGGTGGTTTCCGGCTCGCCCTCGACTTCGAGCTCGATGACGATCACGTCGTCTTCCGAAGCAGGCTCTTCTTCAGCGGCATCGGCGACTTCTTCGGCCACCTCAGCGGCCTCTTCGGTCGCTTCGCTGAACTCGTCTGCCAGCGCCGCTTCGAGCCAGGCTTCGTCGGCCTGAGCCTGTGCTTCTTCGGAGGCTTGGTCCGCCGACTCTTCCGTGGCTTCGGCTTCCGGGTCCGCTTCGGTCAGCGGCTCGGGCTCGATCGCTTCTTCAAACGCCGGCAGCTCGGGCAACTCCACCTCGGGCTCGGGCATCACTTCGATCCCCAGGGCCTTCATCTCGGCGTCCAGCACCGCGTCGTAGGTCTGATTGACCAGGCTCTCTTCGTACTTGATGTACGCTGCTTCGCCGGTGATCTTTTCCTTGAGGATCAAGGCGTCCACCATCGACGGGTTCATGTGCAGGGCCATATCGACCGCGTAGAGCGCTTCGCCCATCTTGGCGTCGCGTGCGTCGCCGGTCAGGGTGAGTGCCTCGTCGTAGTGCTTCCGGGCGTTGACGATGTGTGCGGCGGTCAGCTTGTTGCGCGACCAGGGCAGCAGTGATTCACGTTCTGCCAGCCGAGCAACATCGATACGGGCCATCGCTTCGGTGCCCAGATCGACCAGCGTCTCGTTTTCGATGACGGTAGCCTTGACCAGGAAGATCACTTCCGACCGGCTGACCGTGTCGTCCTGACCCTGGAAGGCGGCACCGAGCAGCGGGACATCGCCCAGGCCAGGTACCTGGCTGCGATCGATCGACGAGTCGTCGGTGAACAGGCCGCCAAGTACGATGGTCTGGCCGGACTCGACGATCACGTTCGTGGTCAGTTCGGCGGTCGACTCGTCGGGCGCGTCGGTGGTACCGATGGTACGGATAGTCGCGTCCGAGACGCTGGGCTTAAGCTCCATGCGGACCTTGCCGTCGCTGGAAATGAAGGGCCGGACGTTGAGCTGGGTGCCGACCTCGAGGAACTCGACGGTCTGCGTTTCGCTGGTCTCCGTCACGGTTGTCGACAGGTAGGCGATCTTCTCGCCGACCAGGATGCTAGTTCGGTTGCGGTCCAGCACGGTGACCTTCGGCGTCGCGATCAGGGTCGTGTCGGTGACGCTGTCCAGAGCACTGACGAACACCGACGCGTCGCCGGCGACGAAGCCGATCTTCACCGCGCTGTCGCTGTCAAAGCCAACGCGCGACTCGATCGCGCCGGCGCGCTCGCTCCCGGGCGCACCACCGGAAACCAGGCCGTCAACGATGTCCAGCGGGCTGGTGCCCGTCAGGTCGGTGAACAGGGAGAAGTCGACGCCAAACTGGTTGTTTTCCGTAAGCGATGCGAGGAGCACGGTCGCTTCGATGATGACCTGCTTGGGCTGCTTGTCCAGCTCTTCGAGGACGCCGACGATCTCTTCGACCGAGTCCTCAAAGTCGCGGATGACCAGTGTCGGCGGGCCGGCGTAGTTGTCGGCACCCGCGTCGTCGAGGGTCGGGTCGATGCCGTCTTCGACGTTGCCGCTCGCGGTGATCGAGCCGTTGTCCGAGAGCATCGGGGTCACAAAGCCCGCGGCCTCGTCGGCACGCAGGTAGTCCAGACGCAGGATCTTGGTCGAGAGCTTGCGGTCCTTGAGCAGGCGCTCTTCCAGCTCGGTCTTGGTCATGACGTAGATGAAGTTGCCTTCCTGCACGTAACCGAAGCCGTTGGGCTCGAGGATCGCGGTCAGGGCTTCTTCAAAGGAGACCTTGTAAAGGTCCGCGGAGACCTTGGCGTTCTCGACACCACGCGAGGCGATGATGTTCTTCTGTCCCTGGATCGAGAGGAGCTGGAGGACCTTGGTGATCTCCAGGTTCTTGACGTTCAGGTCGATCTCGCCGGTCTCGCTGAGCTCGACGGTCTGGCCCTCGGTGTCGGCGTCGCCCTCGAAGAGCTCGATCTCCTCGGCGACCTCGACCTCAACCGCGTCTTGAGCGGCGGCGGGTACGGCCAGGAGTGCGGCACAGGCGACCGTTCCCAGTAGACGCTTGGTGGTGTACATCTTTCGCATGTTCATTAACTCCTTGCCGGGGTGTCCGGCGGTCTTGACCTCGCGCTTAGGCAGTTACGTTTACTTTGACCACATC
>JBCCYY010000059.1:0-28046 GCA_039188575.1 Planctomycetota bacterium
CCGGCCATCAAACATGCGGTCTTCATCTTGCTTTGCATCATGCGTCTCCTTGGAAAGATGCATACGACCCGGCACAAGCCGGGTCACTCTTTGAAGCGGGGGAGGCCCGGCCGGCACACGCCGGCCTGGGGGAGCCATGCCCCGCTGTCGTCTCAGGATGCTCGCCCCCGAGCAAGCCTGTGACGAATGCACACCGCCGCTATGTTTACGACGGTAACACTACTAACACATGTCTTAAAATCGTCCACCCTAAAGACGTGTCTTGAAACCTCATGAACCACCCCTGATTCAGATATCGTCGACCTGTTATCGAACACAAAGGACTAGAAACTGCAGTACCAGCACAAAATCCAGAGCACTTATCGGGCTTGCCTTGGATGAGAATGCCAAGGCGATGAACATAGAAAAGAAATAATCCTTGGGCGAGATGCTTAAGCCCTGACAAATTTCACATCATTCTTGCAGATTTGTCAACCACCACACGGATTATCGGCGTTATCCACATGAGGGCCCGGATCGATCTCCCGCAGATACGCCCAGGTGTACAGGCCCGTCTGATGCCCATCCGAAAACACCAGGCGAACAGCGTACCGGCCAACCGGCTCGATCCGCTCGGCTCGTAACGGCACACCTCCCCCCGCAGGGAGCACAGCCAGGGGGTTACTCGCGATCGCCTCGCGCGTTTGTTGCGCGTCCGCCGAGGGGGACATCCGACGCAAATAGGCGACCGGGTACACCGAAACAACCCCATCAGACCACTGCACGGTCAAGGCCTCATCACGCTTCAAATCAAGGTGAACCGGGTGGATCGACATCGCAGATCATGATCTGAATAACAGTGAGCGGCGATCAGTCGCGACGGTTAAGCTCGCGCAGTGTGCCGGCTCGTCCCAATAGCAACTCGAGGTAGTCATTCCACGCCTCTGAACCGATTGGAGGCGGCGTTTCCCGTGGTGTCATCTCCAGATGCCAGGCGATCTCCACGCGCTTGTTGGGGATCGTCTCGGCAAACAGGTCCGGCCCGGGCACTTCCCACCAGGGCTGCTCCGCGACCTGCTGGGTCTGTAGCGTGCGATAGCCCTCCCGCTCTAAGCGAACATCGTACGTACCGTACCAGGTGAAAGGCACCTCCAATGGCGTCCGCCCTACTTCCTCATCATTCAGATAGACCAACGCACCGGCCGGCTCCGAGGTGATCATCAGACGACGCTCGACACAACCAACAGACAGCAGGGTCAAGCCAACGATCACGATTAGGGCGACATGTCCTCGCATCGCCTCATTGTAATCATTCAGCCCCGTCGCGCTCCACCGCATCCATCGCAAGCCGGATCGTGTCGGGGTCAAAACCCCTCCGAGCCAGCTGACCGTACAAGCGGCGTTCACGGACTGCGTGTTCAAGGTTCATCATGCTCGCAGCACGCTTCATGGCGAAATCGATGGCGGCGGCCTGCTGCGAATCAGTGTCGGACGTCGCCTCTGCGACAAGCCGATCGGCCAGCTCGCCACGGATCCCCTTCTGAAACAGTTTCTGCTTGAGTAACACCGGCCCGGCAGGCTTGCGCGCCATCGTCTCCCTTATTAACGCCCGGCCGAACTGCTCGTCATCCAGCAGGTCTAGCTCCGCAAGCCGCTCAAGCACCTGATCGATCACCGCAGAGGCATGCCCGAGTTGCTTGAGTTTGTCACGCAGCATCCAGCCGGTCATCGCCCGTCGGCTCAGCCGGTTCATGGCCGCCCGCATCGCCTTGTCCTGACCAACCCCGCCCTCGACCTGCCTGGCCAGGTCATCCGTCCATACCTGGCCGATATGCAGGCCCATGTCCGCGATGATCCGTGTGGTCAGCGTCGCCACAACGCGCGGCTTTTTCTTTGGACCTGTTCCCGGGGCAAGACCGACGCGGACCGTCGCGCGGTTTTCGTCTCGTTGCGTCGGCCTGATCTCAACGATCTGCTCACCTGGCGTGTCATCTCCAAACAGGTCCGTCATAGCAACCCATCCTATCGCGCACCGCTACCATCCCGGTATGTGTAACCTCGAAGCCATCCGACGCCTGCACCAGCACCGCGACTGGAGCAACCGAAAGCTACGCGAATCCGCCCGCAGGCTGTCCGCTGGGCAGCTTGATCAATCATTCGAGATCGGGGCAGGAAGCCTGATGAAAACCCTCGCACACCTGCACGCCGCCGAGGCCGTCTGGCTTGCCGCGATCAACGGCGAGGCCGACCCACCCTCACCCTTCCACTTCCGCTTCGGTAGCCTCGCCCAGCTCGAAGCGGCTTGGGATGAGAGCGAGCAGGGCTGGTCCAAACTGCTTGACGCCCTCAGCGATGGCGACCTCGCCAAACCCGTCACGAAGAAAGCCTCGCTTACCGGGGAGACCTCGGATACCCCATTGCTCGATGTGCTCTTACATGTCTGTACTCACGCCCAGTACACCACCGCACAAGCGGTCAACATGCTTCGCCGGCTTGGCGTGCCAGGCGATCAGCTACCCGATAGCATGCTCATCACGATGAGCCGGGACGTGCAGCGCTAAAAGCCCGGCCTTGTCCTTCATGCCAGCCCGACCTATCCTGATACCACTCGCCAGGGGTGCCGCGGTGTTTGCGGCTGAGACAGTCCCTTGGAACCTGATCGATCCCCCGGAGCCGAGGCCGAACGACACGGCGTGTGTCGCAGGCCAAGGCCAATTCCGGGGGTCGCGTAGGGAGGCGAGCCCATCTTTGGTGCGCTATGACCGCGCCGAACAATTGGGCCGTCTCCGATCGTGAAACAGTTCGCGAAAGGATTCGACCATGACGACGAACAACCAAAAGACCTACACACTTCCAGCGATCGGTGGAGACCCCGGCCTCGAACCCGATGTCACCACGCCCGGCTCGTTCGCCAACAAGCCCACCATCCTCCCCGGCGTGCGTGGCGCCAAGACCTTCAGTTCGCCCGACACGCCCGGCATGCCGCCGATCTCCAACAAGACCGCGTGGGATTTTCTGCCCGACGGCTGGTTCACCTTCGAAACCGACAATACCAACCCACCCAAGCCAGAACTCGCCGAAGGCCTGACCTATCTCACCTTCAAGCAGGCCGATGGCAGCACACGCGGCGTCGTCTTCCCAGAAGGCTTCGAACCCTCCACCCAACTCGAATCCGCCCGACTCGGCATCATCACCCCCGAGATGCAGCGCGTCGCCGAGCGTGAAGGCCACCTCACCGCCGAGCAGGTCCGCGATGAGCTCGCTGCAGGCCGACTCGTTATCCCTGCCAACAAGGTCGCGCTGGGTTACGACCTCGACCCCATGGCCATCGGCCGTGCGACCAAGACCAAGATCAACGCGAACATGGGCGCGTCGCCCGTCTCGTCCTCGACCGATGAGGAAGTCGAGAAGCTCAAGTGGGCCGAGCAGTGGAAGGCCGACACCGTCATGGACCTCTCCACCGGCGGGGACCTCGACGCGACCCGCGTCGCCATCTGCAAGAACGCCACCGTGCCCATCGGCACGGTCCCGATCTACTCCATGATCATCGGCCGGAAGATCGAAGACCTCGACTATGACATCATCATGGACACCTGCAAGCTCCAAGCCGAGCACGGTGTGAGCTACTTCACTATCCACGCGGGTATCCTCCGCGACCACGTGAAGCTCGCGAAGAACCGCTTGATCGGCCTGGTCTCCCGCGGCGGGTCGCTGCTCGCCAAGTGGATGATCCACCACGGCAAGGAAAACCCCTTCAACACCGCGTGGGAAGACATCTGCGGCATCATGCGTGAGTACGACATCACCTTCTCCATCGGCGACGGCTGCCGGCCCGGCGGGCTCGCGGACGCAACCGACGACCTGCAACTCGCCGAGCTCGTCGAGATCGCCAACCTCACCGAACGTGCCTGGCGTTGCGGCGTGCAGGTCATGGTCGAGGGCCCGGGCCACGTCCCACTCGACCAGATCGAGTTCAACATGAAGGCCCAGCGTGCGATGTGCCACGGCGCGCCGTTCTACGTGCTTGGGCCGCTGGTCACCGATGTCTTCCCCGGCTATGACCACATCACCTCCTGCATCGGCGCGACCAACGCCGCCTACCACGGCGCATCGATGCTCTGCTACGTCACGCCCAAGGAGCACCTTGGTTTGCCGAAGAAGAACGACGTCAAGGAAGGCTGCGTTGCGTACAAAATTGCTGCGCACGCCGCGGACGTCGCGCTCGGCATCCCCGGCACGCGCGACTGGGACGACCAGCTCACCAAGGCCCGTGCTGCGCTGAACTGGGAGAAACACTTCGAGCTCGCTTTCGACACCGACACCGCCCGCGCGTACCACGACGAAGACCTCGATGTCGACACCGACTTCTGCGCGATGTGTGGCCACGACTGGTGCAGCGTGCGAATCAGCAAGGAGATCCAGGAGTGGGCGTCGGGGAATGCCGAGGGCTTTGCCAGAAACGGCGACGGCAAGACCGTCAAGTCCCCCGCACTGACCCCCGAGCAGCAGGAAATCCTCGCCACCCGCGGCCACCTCAGCCCCGAAGAGATCCACAAGCTCGCGGCGAAGAAAAAGAAGAAGATCGCCGGTGAGGTCGAGGCGGAAGACAAAGACGCTCCGTCATGCCACAGCGACTACGTTGATCCCGACGAGGCCTCGAAAATGCGTGAGCAGGAGAAGCAGCAGCTGGTCCAGCTCAACACCGTGGAAGCGCATGGGTTGAGCAAGACAGACTCCATCATCTGAGGGTGCCTTAGCGTGCAGATTTAGTCTTCCTTGGAGCGAAGGTCCGCGAGTTCGGCGGCGAGTTTGTCTCTCTCAGCCTGGCATGCTTTCAGGCTTTCTGTCAATCGAAGCACACTGACTTTTGCTCGTCGGTGTTCCGATCGTTCTTTGATCAAGGCATCGCCTAATTCAGCCCGCTGCTCCTGGACAGTTGCGATATGCTCCAGCTGTTGTTGAATAAGCTCAGCCTGCTTTTCGATCTGGGCGCTTTTGGCCTCACTACCCCGGGTCGCGACTTCCAGCGCAGCGGAGAGGCGAGCGTTTGTGACCAACTGTTGATCCAGCTTCGCTGAAAGGCTCTTGTTATTATTTTTTTCCTCATCTAAGTCGGCCTTGAGGTTCGCTGTTAGGTCTCTCTCGTGAGCAAGGCTTGCTTCCAGTTCATCGATGCGTGCGAGCAGCTTCGATTCACGTGGCGTTGGGTCCGCATTGCTTGATGGCGTAGCTTCGCGTTCGGACAAATGGCTTGCTGCGAAGGACGTTGTCTGTAGGGCAGACAAACCGCCCGCAAATATAAATATGGCTGCTAAGAGTAATGCAAGTTTATTCACGGTCGTTTTCATCACTGTGTTCACTGGTATTGAGGGCTTCAGATCAAGTTAAATAATAAGATGGATTGTAGTGCTAGACGTATCTGCTTCAGTCTAGTTCCAGTCCATTCGCTAGCTAATTTAGCAACAGTCGAGCTGGTGCTTGGGGCTCACAGGCTATTTCCCCGAAAGCCTGATTAGTTGCCATCAGATGTGTAAAACGTTGGGTGGCCATGGTGGAGCGTGAGCGACCCCCCGGAAAAAATCTTTTTGAATACATCGCCGCCGACCTGTTCCGGGGGTTCACTTCGTTCACCCCCCGGGCACCCTGTAGATCCAGTAAATGTTGTTAAAGATGTAGCCGCCGCATCACACGCAGACGGACGAAGCGTGACAAACCCGTCGTAGGGTGCGGTAGAGCGGAGCGAAACCCACCGCGAGTGATCTGATAAGCCTTAGAGGCTTCGTGGTGGGTATCGTTTCACTCCACCCACCCTACGGATCACCCCGCCCGTCCGCCCGGGCGTGGCCCGGCGGCTGCAAATCAGCATTACCTTGCGACGACGTCCTGTCGTAACACCGAACACGTTTGACCAGCGCCTTGGATTGCACCGCTGCTGAGCAACGCCGCTTCAAGCGTGGCCGTATCGTGATGGGCCTGGTCGTACGCAACCACGATCGATTCGTAGCCGGGCTGGAGGTAAGTCGATTCGCCCAGCGGGGTGTAGCGGGTCGCGCCGATGGCGATGACGGCTTGACTTGGGTGGTTGGCGACGCTGAACCAATTGGGCAGGTCTTCAAGGGGGCCACTGTCTTCTTGGTGGTTGAGTCGGTCGACGAGCCAATCGAGGAGTTGCCCATACATGTAGCCGTAGCCATCGGGGCCGGCGACAGGCGAGTCTTCGCCGTAGGCGTGGAGCTGGTCATCGCGTTTGAGGTAGCAGGCGAGGCGGAAGCGGTCGAGACAGCCGCCGGTTTCGAACGTGTCGAGCGGCAGCCATTGGTCGGAGGCGAGGCCCTTGGTGTTCGGGCCCCAGTTCTTCTTCTGGCTGATCTTCGTCGCGGTAGGCCGGCGGGTCGAGCAGTCGTTGTAAGCGGCGAAGTGGGTGGGCTTGATCGCCGTGACAACATGATCGGTGTCGTATTGAAGCTCACAAAGCAGCGCGAGCTCCGGCTCGATCTGCAGGTTCGCGGGCTCTCCATCGATCTTGCCGGGGTTCTCGATGGTGTCGCTGGAAAGCGGGAACGTGTGCAGGAAGTGGTCGGGCTGGTTCGGCTTGGCTGGTGGCACATAGAACGGGAACACCCCCTTCGGTGCACCGGCCTGGGCTTTGACGCCGACGAAGTCCGACGCCTCGCCCGCCTGCTCGAGGTGGCCGGCGAAGTTGCCTGCGACGCCGAAGCCGATGGTTTGCTGCAGGTCGATCATGCCGACCAAGATAGCCTTTGCCGATGCGGCAGGTTCATTGCTGGCGAATCCTGCCCTGAGCTAGGATCAGGCCATCCGATGAGGGGTGTTCAATTGGGCTTGGTTTATGCTTCGACTGCTCTAGGATCATAGATTGTCTGCTGTTTTCACCCATGCTCATCTTCCGTTTAGGGCTCGAATAATGAATCGATCTGATCTCTCACGCGTTTTTCAGACGCTGGCGGTCTTGCTGCTGGTCTGCTTCTTCGCCGGGTGTACCAAAACCAAGCTGGTGGTGCAGAGCGAGCCCCGCGGCGCCATCATCCAGGTCCGCGACAGCAGCGGGAAGATGGTCGGCCAGGGTGTCGGCGGTGCCGAACTCACGGTGAACTTCGAGAAGCATGCGAGCTACGCCATCACCGCCCGGCCCGCCCCGAAACAGGCGGAAACCTTTGATGTCGCGACGCAGGAACTGATCGCCGCGGAGTACAACACGCTGCCCCTAATCGGCGACGACAAGCGAGCGATTACCGTCCCGCTGACCAAGAAAGAGTACGTCTATTTAACCGAGGTGCGGGAGGAACTCGACCCGGAAGGCAACTGGGTGATGGTGCATGTCAAGCGTCGGTCGTTCCGCGATATCGCCGAGACAGGCGGGCGCGTGCCGGCGCTGGTGCTGGACCTCGATGAGAACCGCGGCATCACGGGCATGGACATCTCGCCCAACGGCAAGAAGGTCGTCTTTGCCGAATCTGCGTACGAGAAAAAGCTGAGCGATATCGAGGAAGCAACGTCCTATAACGGTGGCGGGCTGATCCTGCCATCCGAGGGTTCGAACCTGCGGAGCGTGTTGCTGGGCAGCAGCGGCATCCAGCACATCACGACCGAGTCATTCAACGACAAGTTCCCCGCATTCACCCCGACAGGCGACCACATTGTGTTTGCCTCGAACCGCCGGCGGACCAACCTGTCAGACATCCTGCGGGTCAACGAGGCGGGCCGGAGCGGGATCGCGAACATCTATGTGAGCAACCGCAGCACGATGACGCTATCGCCTTCCTTCGCGAGCGACGGCACGATGGCGGTCGAGATATGTGAGGTCGATGACAAGGGCGGGCGTGTCGCGGTCAGCGACCACTACATCTGGACCATCGGTGGGCCGAACGAGTACCCGACCCAGATCGTGAAGGGTTCACAGCCGAAGATTTCTCCGGACGGCAAGCTGATCGCCTACATCGGGCAGGACCAGAACCTCTGGGTCAGCGATGTCAACGGCTCGAATCAGATCCAGCTCACAACAAACGCCGAGTCTATCCGCGACCGCTACTACGAGGTGCTCGATGATGCGGACAAGCAGGTCTTTGACTCGCTGGATGAGTCGGGCATCAAGCCGATCTACCCTTACTCGCACCCGTCGTGGGCGCCGGACGGGAAGCACATCGTCTTCGCGTCGATGGAGGGCAACGACCCGACGGGCCGTCCCAACGAAGACATCTGGATCATGAAGGCCGACGGCGGGTTCAAGCAGCAGCTGACCACGAATGGGTCGACGGATAAGTACCCGCTGATGTCGCCGGACATGAAGTCGGTGTACTTCCTGAGCAACCGCGGGGAACGCTGGGCGATGTGGCGGATCCAGTCGCCGCTGACCGGTGAGTAAGAAGCTGTTCTAGGCAGTTAGCCCTTCACCCCGCCGCCCGGCTTGTTACGTTTGGCGTTGGGATGGGCCTTGCCTCGGCGGCGCTTGGGCTTGTTGTTGCCGCTGGGCTTGGGTTGGCCGTGGTTGGCGTTGGCGTGGGCGCTGGGTTTGCCGGTCTTTTTCTTCTTGGAGCGGGCGCGTTTGCTCTTGGTGCCGCCGCCGTGGTTGCTCGACTTGTGGCTCGTGGGCTTGCCGCCTGAGCGGCGACGGCCACCACCACCGCCGCGCTGCTTGTTCTGCTGGCCGTTGTTGAGCGGGACGTTGGGCTTGTCGGCCCAGCCGGGGCGCTCGCCGACGACCTCGATCTCCTGACCGAGCAGCCGCTGGATACCGCGGAGGTTGCCGACCTCGTCCGGGGCGCAGAACGACAGGGCCTCGCCCTCCTGCCCGGCCCGCGCGGTCCGGCCGATGCGGTGGATGTGCGTCTCCGGCTCGTGGGTCACGTCGTAATTGATCACGTGGGTCACGTTGTCGACGTCGATCCCACGCGCGGCGATATCGGTGGCGATCAGGACGTGCAGCTTGTCCTTCTTGAACATGTCCAGCGCCCTCTGGCGTTGGTTCTGTGTCTTGTTGCCGTGGATGGCCTGGGCCTTGATGTCGCGCTGCTTGAGCTGGCGGACGAGCTTGTCGGCCCCGTGCTTGGTGCGGGTAAATGCGATCACGCGGAACATGCCGAGCTTGTTGTAAACCAGCGCGAAGAGATCGGCCTTGTCATGCTTCTCCACGAAGTAGACCGTCTGCTTCACACGCTCTGCAGCGGGCTTATCCGGGGCGATCTCGATCTTCACCGGGTCGGTCAGCATCTGGTCGGCGAGCTTCTTGATCTCCCTCGGCATCGTCGCGGAGAAGAACAGCGTCTGGTGGTCCTTGGGCACCTTGGCGACGACCTTGCGGATGTCATGGATGAAGCCCATGTCGAGCATACGGTCTGCCTCGTCGAGCACGAGCACCTCGATCTTCGAGAGGCCGACGTAGCCCTGGTTCATGAGGTCGAGCAGCCGGCCTGGCGTGGCGATGAGGACGTCCAGGCCGCGCTGCAGCTTCTTGACCTGCGGATTCTGGTTGACACCGCCGAAGAGGACCGCGCCTCGGACGGGCAGGTGCTTGCCGTAGGCCTGGAAGCCCTCGGCGATCTGCCCGGCCAGCTCACGCGTCGGCGCCAGCACTAGGCAGCGCGGCTTGTTCGTCGGCTTTGCCTTCTTGTTGGCAAAGAGGTTGTGCAGGATCGGCAGCGCGAAGGCCGCGGTTTTCCCTGTACCGGTCTGGGCGCAGCCGAGCACATCACTGCCGTCGAGCACGGCGGGGATGGCCTGGGCCTGGATGGGCGACGGGGTTTCGTATCCGCTATCGAATACCGCGCGCAGGACGGGCGCGCAGAGCGGGAAGTCATCAAATCGCATGGAGGTCTTTCTTCGGTACGGCCCTATGGCAGGCTGGAAGCCTGCCCTACCTGCGTCTGCAGGATCCTAAGGGGCTCAGGTGACGCACCGAGAGGAACGCGGACGGTCCGCGGTTGGATCAGCCGATGCGCTGTAGCGTTTGGCCGTGATGGTCACAGCTGCGCTACCAGCGTTTCAATCGACCAGGGCCTTGGGTTGGGGTGAGTTTATAGACGCAGAGGCTCTGCGGGTCAATCGCGGTCACCGAGCATATTTTTCGATGTAAGCGATGTCTTCTTCGATGAAGGCCCGCTTGCTATACGAACGCTTCCGGCCGTTCTCCAACTCGAGCACGACCTTGCTTCGTGACGCCTCGATAAACTTTGCCTTGAAGCTCTTGCCGTTGGTCCCTGTCCAGTCGCGCATCAGGTGGTCGATCGGCTCGGCGGGCTTGCTGTCTTGCTTGCTGCTGCGGCTGGCAGAGCTGCCCGCGTTCTTCTCAAGCAGCTTGACCATCTCCTTGCCCATCGCGAGCCCGACATCCATATACACTTCGACCTTGTCGCCGTAGTGCCCGCAGGAGCCACCGCCCCGCGCTATCGGGTGGCTATAGACGAAACCGGCTTTGCCCTTGAAATCCTCGTGATCGCTTTTAGCGACGGCCATGAGGGCTTGCATCATCTTGCCCTCGTTGCCGCCGGCCCCCATCTTGGTCTCCCCGATGGATGCGCTGACGAACAGCGCGTCGGGCGCGTCGAAGTCTTTACGCAGCGACCGGATCAGCTGGACCAGGTGGACACCGTAGCGCTCGGCGTGGGCGGCGTTTGCCTTGTCCTTGCAACCCTGCCACCAGAAGAAGCCCTTGACTTCGTACTCCTTCGCACCGGGGTAGTAGGTGCCGAGGTTCTCGAGGATGTGCTTGGCGGAGCGGACATCGCCGTCGTACTGGCAGCCGGCGTACCAGCCCTTGGACATGTCGCCGCCCGTGTCGCCTGCAGGATCATCAGGGGTGCCGCGGTAGCCGGGGTGCAGCTTGCCTTCGTGCTCGTAGGCCTCGATGCCCGGGGGCAGCAGGTCCCAGCCGAGGCTGCGGTTGCCGATGCAGCTCTTGAGGATCATGACCGGCGCGTCGGTCGCGTTGCCGATGATGTGGCCGATGCCGATCTCCGGCCCGATCTTCCGGCGCTCGACCGTCATCCAATTGTTCTGCTGGATCTTCCCGGTGCTGTTGCCCGACGCCATAATGAAGACGTTGCGGACATCTTTGCGGGTGGTATATGCCCCGGACTCGTCCAAGAGGAAGGGGTACTTGTTCTTCGCGATACCCGGCAGGCCAGCCGTCTTGCCAGAGCCAACCATGTTCGACTGGCCCAGCAGGATATAAACCTGAACGGGCTTGGACATATCAGTGGCCTGGCTCTCATCATCCGTTGTTTCAGCGTCCGCAGTGGCGGGTATCGCGAGCAGCAGGAGCAGCGCACAGAGCAGGCGGGTCGGAGTGAGATGGGCAGGCAAGCGTCTCATATCTGATTCCGTGGCTTGGAGGAACAAATCATTCTGCTGAAGTTGAATGGCTTGAATAGAGACTTGACGTTATTACGACGGCCACATTACGGTTTTAGGCTGCTAAGCAATCCACATAGCTCAATCGCATAAACCGTGTTCATACGCTAACCTACGGTATGCGTCAGATCGCCAAACTCTTCGGCCGATCCCCCTTTGTCCCCATCCAGCAGCACATGGAGCGTGTCGGCCGGTGCGTATCCAAGGGCCAGGCGCTGCTAGACGCCTACATGGTCGGGGACCAGGAATCGGTCGAACAGCTCGCCAAAGAGATCGATCAGATCGAGGGCGAGGCGGACGACCTGCGGCGGGATGTCGAGCAGCAGCTGCGTGGAGGGGTGTTCATGGCGGTCGAGCGTGGCCGGCTGCGGCAGGTCATCGCGGTGCAGGACTCGATCGCGGACAAGATGCAGAACCTCGCCCGGCTGACGACGCTGCGGGCCTGCCTGGAGCCGCCTCCCTTTGCAGAAACGTTCCGTCAGTTCCTTGATCTGAATATCAAGACGTTCCTTGTCATCCGCGAAGTCATCGACAAGCTGGACGAGCTGCTCGACAACAGCACCGGCGGGCCGGCGCAGCAAACGATCGGCCAGCATCTTGAGCGGGTGTCTGAGATGGAAGGCGAGGCGGACGACCTGCAGCACCGCCTGCTCAAGGAGCTCTTCGCGGTCGAGCACAAGATGAGCCCAGGCGGCTTCTTCCTCTGGACCAAGATCTTCAAGCAGGTCGGCGATATCGGCGATCGGAGCAACCGCCTGGGCAACCGCCTGCGCAGCGCGCTGCAGATCAAGTAGCGATTTAAGCGACGCTGGCGATACGATCGTCGCCGATGAACAGCAGCTTCGTTTCGATCGCCGCCTGATCGATGTCAATCAGGGTCGATAGTGCCCGGCGGTAGAGCCTGAGTTGATCCGCGTAGCGCTCGACCGCTGAGTCGATACTGTCGTCATCCACACGATCGGTCTTATAGTCGATCAACACCGCGCGGACGGTTTTGTTGCGCTCGTGCCAGAGGTGGACCCGGTCGAACGTGCCTGTGATGAGCCGGTCTTCGAGCCGGGCCATGAAGCGACGCTCGCGCCAGAGGGTGTCGGCCCCGCCGCGCCGAAGCAGCGCGATCGTGTTTGGGTGCCCAAGGGATTTCAGCACGGATCGCGCTGTTTCTTCCAGGTCGATCGTGCTGCGACCGACAGACTCACCAGCGGCCCGCAGCGCTTCTGCCTCCGGCAGGCCCTCATCAATAAAACCCACCTGCTCGAACATCGCGTGCACGACGCTGCCGTAGTGCTGCCCGCCGCTGGGCGCGATGCTCAGTAGTTCATCGGCTGAGATGCGCGACTGGTTGTGCATCTCGCTGGGGCTGGCCTTGACCCACGTGCGCGCGGCATGCCCGGGCTTGCTGACAAGCTTGATGGGCTCGGGCGGTCTCAGGAGGATTTGTGTCGCGGGCGGAGGAGATCGATCCGCCCCGACCCAGTCGGCCGACCCCGACTCGAACAGGCATTCATCGCCTTCGAAGCCTTCGCCACCGTCCTCACGGAGTGCTTGCCGGAGGATCGCCGCGTAGGAGAGGTTCGTCAGCCCCGTGCCCGTCGGCTTGCCGGTCGGCTTGCCGCTGCGGGCCCCCTGCCTCAACGGCCGGACCAGCAGGTGCAGCCCCTGGCGGGCGCGCGTCATCGCAACATAGAGCAGGCACAAGTCCTCCGTACGTTTCTCATAGGCGCGCTGCGCGTGGGCCCGCTTAAGCTCCGGCGTCAGGCCGGCCAGCTCCTTGGATACCCGGCGGTACACACCCCGCACCGGCTCGATCGGCGAGTCTCGGTCGAGCACAACCAGATCGCGGTGGTCCTGACCCGAGAGCGTCCCGTCCAGGTCAGGTAGCACCACCGCATCGAATTCCAGCCCCTTGCTGGCATGGATCGTCATCACACGCACCAACGCGGGCGAGGCGTCCTCGACCTTCGCGGCCTGCACTGTCTGTACGAAGAAGCTAGGCCGGAGTGTGGCATCGCCATCATCAAAGTGCTCGGCCAGCTCGATCAACTGCATCAGCCGGCGCAGCGAGCCGGCACCGCAGCTCGGGGCCAGCCGCTCGGTCCAATCGGCTATCAACGCGGCGTAACCCCGGTCCATCAACGATCTGCGGACACCACGTGCGATGGCAGAGACATCCGCCGCACGATCCATCCCGAGCAATTCGCCAAGCGGTGAGTTTGATACATGGAACCGTGCCAAGCTGTCGCCAGGGTGGTCCGCGAACTGGATCGCGGCGAGCACCGCGGCGACCGCGGGCGTGTGGCTGATCGGGTTGCCGCCCTCTTCCGCGGCCTTGATACCCAGCGAACGCAGCGCGTGCATCAGCATCCGCGCTTTTGCGCGCGAGCGCATCAGGACGCCGATAGTTTGGCCGGGCAGCTGCTGCGTCAGGTCGCGGATGTAGCCCGCTACGTAGTGTGCATGAGCATCGGGTGTTGCGGCGGTCTCCTCATCGATCATCCCGGATGAGCCGTTACCCGTGTCGACGTCGGTCGTCTGTAGCACGACGTGTCCTGGTAGCTGTTCCTGGGCTGCGCGGTGGTGTTCGAAGCCCGCCTGCCAGTTTTCCGCGGCATCCTTGCAGTCTTTCAGCGCTGCGTTGCCATCAAGGCTCGTGAACACCTGGTTGACCGCGTCGAGCACGGCCTGAGACGAGCGGTAGCTCTTGCTCAGCGTCGTCTCCTCGACGCCGGGCAGCGCTCCGACCGCATCGAACAGCTCCGCGCACCCTCCGCGCCAGCCGTAGATCGCCTGCTTCGTGTCGCCGACGCAGAACAGGCCCCGGCTGTCTTCAAAGTTGTCCGTGATCTGCTGTGCGAAGGGCTCCAACACCGCCCACTGCCGCAGCGATGTGTCCTGGAACTCATCCAGCAGCAGGTGCGTCACCTTCGCATCGAGCCGGTAGCTCAGTTCATCGACCCCCGCCTCGCCCATACCCGGCAGGCCGTCGGCCAGCACGTTCGTCAAGTCGCTGAACAGCAGCACCCGCTGCGCGAAGCGCCTCTCCTTGTAGTGGCGATCAAACAGGGCCAGCAGCTTGTGCGTCGCCTGGGTCTGGTCGGCGAGCGCCTTGAGCCGGGCCGCTCGGGCATGCACCGCCAGCGGGTGTACCGCGCTTTGCCATCCCTCGCTGATCGGCGCATGGCCGTACTTTTCGGCGTCCTCGATGACCTTCACAACCAAGCCGTTATCCAGCACGCTATCCCAATGCCCAAGCCGCGCATCAGAGATGATCTCCTCATAACGGTCTCGAAAACCCGAATACACCTGACCCTTGCCGTTGGTCGGCAGTTGGTCTCGCATCGCGTCAAGCCGCTCGAGCGCCGCGTCAATCAGTTCCTTGGTCAGCAGGCCCGTGTCCGGCAGCTGGTCCCACAGCACGGGGTCGGGGTAGCCGCGGTACACCTCGCCGAGGTCTTTCACGACCTGGTCGATCGCATCGGTCACGCTGCGTTGGGCGGTGTCGTGGTGCAGCCGACGGAGCATCTCGATCAGCGTGACCATCCCGCCGTCGCTTTCGGCCTCTTCGCCCAGCACCGACTGGATCGCATCGGAGCGCATCTGCTGCGCGAGCGGGGAGCCCTCATCGATCAGCCGGGGGTCGGGCGGCAGCCCCAGGTCCATCGTAAACGCGCGGGCGGCACGGTTGAAGAAGCCGTCGATCGTGCCGACCGCCAACCGGTTAAGCCCATCGGTCAGCGATCGGAGCATGCGCAGGCAGTCCGCGCGGCTCAGGTCGCTTTGCCGCAGCGCATCGGCGAGTTGCTGCCTTTCGTGACCGCCTGCGCAGGCCGACGCGAGCCGACCCAGCACGCGGGCTAATACTTCGCCCGCCGCTTTGCGGGTAAACGTCGTGGCGAGGATGTTCGCGGGAACCTCCTGCCTCATGAGCAGGTCGAGGTACCGCGTCGTGAGCTGGTAGGTCTTACCCGCCCCTGCGGACGCGCGGACGACCTGGTGTGGCAGCGGATTGAACCGGCTCTGATTCATCCGCCACCGCCTTCCGAGGCCTTGATCAGCGCAGCGCGGTCGGCGACATCATCCGCACAAAGCCCGCCGAACCCGTCCTCAAACGCCGGCGGCTGCTTCGGCGGCCAGAACACGCCGGCCCGCACCTGCCGGATCACTTCGTCCCGCTGCTCACGCGCCGCCGACAGCATGCCCGCGTCCCAATCCGCGATCGCAAGCCGGGTCTCTGAGACCTTTTTGGGCAGGTTCATGTAGCCAAGCTGCGCAGTCTCACCCACGCCAAGCTCCCGGCTGAGGTCCAGGTACAGCGGCAACTGCAGATCGACCCAATGCTGCACGCCTTCGATCGTCTTGAGGTGTGTCTGCGATGGCTGCTTGGGAGTGTCGCTGGTCTTGTAGTCGATCAACCGGTGACCGAGTTCGGGGTGCAGATCGATCCGGTCGATCTGGCCGCGGATCGTGAAGGGCTCGCCATCGACAAGGACCTCGGCCCGCCTGGTCTTCTCTTCGTGCTCGATCCGCCACCCCGCCAGCACTTCGTCAGCGTGGACCTTCGCGTAGGCCTGCAGGCGGTAGCGGAGCTGCTCGACCTGAACGAGCGCGGCGACCGGTGGCGTCTTGCCGTATCGCTTGGCAAACGCCTGGTCCAGCGCACTACCAAGTCGATCGCTCAGGATCTTAGGGCTGGTCTCCGCTCGCAGGTCATCGCCTGCGAGGATGCGGAGCGTATCGTGGGCCAGCGTGCCGAACCGCCGTGCGGAGAGCTCGGTCGCCCGGTCATCGAGCACATCCAGCTTCAGCACGTGCTTCAGATAAAAGCGGTACGGGCAAGCGAGGTAGTCACGAAACGCCGTCACACGCATGGACGCGATCGGCTCTGGCGTCAGCACGGGCATCGGCATCAAGAACCGGTCGTGCTTCCCCGGTGTGAGCAGCATGGGTGCCTGCGTTTCGTTTTGTTCGGCAACGAAGTCTGATATGCGCCGAACAAGCGTGTCGTCATCCGTCTTCAGCAGCAGCCGGCTGGGTAGGAGCGGATCGCCATCGGCAGAGCGTCTCCCAACAACAAGCTTCACCCCATCCCGCCAAGCGAGCATCGTCGTCAGCGCGTAGCCGTCACGCGCCAGGCGCTGCGCATCATCCGTGAGCCCGAGGCTGCGGCGGAGGCCTTCCGACAGCAGCGCACTTGCGCGCGGCGGCTCCGGCACGTGCTGCTCGTTCATGCCTGCGATCGCGAGCCGGGGCGCATCATCGAGGAATAGCTCGAGGTAGCCCACGAGCTCAATCGACGCCTCGCCGCCGGGGGCGGGGATCGCCTGCCCGCTGACCTGACTGACGACGAGGGTGACCGCCTGGGCGAACGTGCAATGCGGCGCGGCGAAAGGCTCGGTGGCAGCCAGTACTTGCAATGCCTGAGCGATCTGCTCCAACGGCACAACCAGCGCACGGTCTGTCTCGGCGTAGCGCTGCAGGGTCTGCCCGCCGTAGACCTCACGCAGTGTCTGGGCGATTGGATCAGCCCACTGCTGTAGCGGCCTGAGCGCATCCGCCTGATCGGGCAGGAGCGAACACGCCGCCTGGTACACCCGCTGCAAGGCCTCGGCCTCTTCACCCAGCCAGCCGGCGATCGGCCGGGCCGCGAGGTGATCGGTCGCGTAGCGGTCCAGCAGCGTCAGCCACGGGCGTGCCGTATCACCGGTGCGCGTTTCGATCCATGCTTCGCAATCGGGGTGTCGCAGCAGTGTGGCCAGCGCGTCAAAGCGCATGCCGTTGGCAAAGGCCGCAACCACTCTGAGCAATTGTACCGGCCGGGCCCCGGCCATCGACCGACCCGCCGCCGACCGAGCGGGCAGGCCCGCCAACGACAGCGTCCGTTCGATCGGGCTGGCCAGCTTCTCGTCGCCCAGCCCGATCGTGATCTCGTCCGCCGAGGTGGGGAGCGCTTCTGACCATCCGCGTACCGCTTCCAGGACCGCGCCCGCTTGATCGATCGGTCGATCGCAGACCTGGATCATGCCGTCATCGATCACGACGTTACGGTGCTGCCAATAGCTTTGAACCAGCCCACCGAGCGCATCGAAGCCATCCGCATCGGTTGGGTCTGCAACCACCAGCGCATCCACAGGGGTGCTCAAGCACTTGAGCATGGCAGATAGCATCGGCGAAAGGTCGGCCAATCCCAGCAGCACGATGTGGTGATTACACGCGCAGGAACGGGTCCGTACACCATCAAGCCGGGCGCGGTGCCGATCGGTCAGGCCGTGCTCAGATAGCATCGCCTCATATCGCTCGGCCAGGCCACGAAGTGCCTGCCATCTTGCATGATCGCCCGGCTGTGTTGCGCGCGTCGCCACATCTTCGACAGCGAGTTGGTGTGCCCCGAGCTCATCCGCGGCCTGCATGACCTGCTCGGCCAGCGTCCACCAGCCCGGCCAATCGTCACGCGGCGGCGGGTATGGCACGACCGCGCTGAGCAGCGCGTCGCCCGCTTCGCGGAGCACCGACGACCACGCCAGCATCGAGGTCAGCCGGCTGGCGATCGGCCCACCCGACTCAGGCAGCACGCGGTCCGCCAGGCCGGCGATCGTCACGACCCTCGGCGGGATCAACGCCCGCCCCGCCGAGCGCTCGGCCAACAGCTCCTCCAACCGGCGTTTGGCCCGCCCACCAGGCACCGCGATCAGCAACTCGCCCATATCCAGCGAGCCGTCGCGTTCCCGAGCCAGCAGCCAGTCCGCCGCCGCATGCAGCGCAGGGCGATCGCACCCGAGGAAGACGCGCTCGATATGGTCCAAGGAAGCCATCGACTCAGGGTAACGATTTAGCCGCGACGCTACGCGTCGCAGGCCCGGCGATGCGTAGCGTCGCGGCTACAATAGGGCCATGAGCACACTAGACGACCGTATCGCGCAGTGGGAACAGATGTGCCGGGAGGCACCGGACGACATGTCGTTCTTCTCGCTGGGTAACAGCTACAAGGAAGCCGAGCGTTGGGCAGACGCCGCCGACGCCTACGCCAAGGCCCTCGAGTACAACGACACGATGTCCCGCGCGTTCCACATGCAGGGGCAGGCGTTGATGAAGCTCGACCGCAACGACGAGGCGGGCGAGGTGCTGACCAAGGGCTACACCATCGCCGCCGAGCGTGGCGACGTGATGCCGCAGAGGTCGATCGCCGCCCTGCTGGGCAAGCTCGGCCTGCCGGTCCCAGAGGCCGAGGACTTCGCGGCAAAAAAGGCCGCGGTCGAAGCGTCGGGCGACTCCGTGCTGGACAAGCGCACCGGCCAGCCGCAGGCCAGGCTCGCAGACCCGCCCATGCGCGGGCCCGTCGGTGCCTACATCTACGCCAACTTCGGCCAGGACACCTGGAACGAGTGGATCGGCATGGGCACGAAGGTCATCAACGAGCTCCGGCTGGACTTCTCCAACCCCGCGCACCAAGACACCTACGAGCAGCACATGCTGGACTGGCTGGGGATCACGCGCGATGAGGTCGAGTCCGCCGCATCGGAAGCGTGACCCATCAGCACACATCCCATAGAAAAAGCCATGCACCCCGAGAGGTGCACGGCTTGAAGGAGAAGGCGGGGCTGTTTGCTGTGTTAGCCGCGGCGAAGGCGAGCGACCAGCAAGCCACCGAGGCCGAGAAGCGCGAATGAGGAGGGCTCGGGGATTGCTGTAATCCTGGCGAAGTTCACGGTACCGCGCGGTTGAGCCAGCACATTGAAGTAAAGCGGATCCGATAGGTCAAAGGCGTGAGCACCGTTGGTGACATTCCCATCGACCGACAAAGACAGAGTGTTATCAGCATTGACCGTCAGGATGGTCACGATCTCGGTATCCGAGGCAGTCAGGCCGGCTGGTGTAAGCAGCGCAGACACCGAAGTGCCGTCGTTGCCCAGGCCATCGTTGTAGTAAACGCCCGGGCCAAACTCGGGGAAAGAGCCGACCGCAACGCCGATCGCGAGTTGGGAGTTGCCTTGGTCACCGGCTGTCCCGCCATCAAAGGTGCTAAAGACAGGCTCGCTCTGCGTCCCGGCTGCAAAGTTCGTGGTAGACATCGACCATTCGAATAAACCGTTATCCGTCACATCACCAGGGACTTGATAATGCACTTCGATGATAAAGCCTTCGGAAAGGTCGAAGGCATTGTCGGTACTCACAACAGCGCGTCGGGCGGCGTTGGTACTACTCTGTGAATCCAAGCCACTGCCAGCATCAGCGAATGAGTTCTGGAAAATAGTGCGCTGGGTCATGCCCCCGCCAGTACCGTTGTTCGTTGCTAAGCCATCGCCCTCGTACGTGTCCTCATAGACAACGGTCGCGTTGGCGGTACCGGCAATCAAGACGGGTGCGAGTGCGGCAGCAAGAAGCTTGGTTGTAACGTTCATCTTTGAAATCTCCTAAAGTGTGTGTCGGTGGCGAAATGCCGTGTACGGGAAAAACGTAAGAAAACGAGTGGGCCTGAATGAAATCAGGCGGTTGCGAAACGGCGTGCAAAACCCGGGGCTTAGCTGTTTGGTTTGCCCGGCTCCTCCAATGGTTTGGGTAAAGGATGAACTGTGTCAAATAAACAAGTCGGATTAAAGAATAGGCCATAATGAAGTCGAGACAAGACTTAAATGGGACAATATATTTTAAATTAATGACATATTGAAAGAATACACTTTTAGGGTTAATAAAATTTATAAACCTATTCTAAAAAGTAACTTATGTGATTCATTACGAGAATTAAATTAAAAAATTACACCTTTAGGTGATATAAAAAGCGTGGGCAACCAATGAGCAGTCAATCGACCAAACGCATCGGCATCGCAATCGAAATGGGACAACCGTTCGGTCATCACCACGGCTGCTACAAGGGCATCCTCGACTACGTCCGTGAACACCGACCTGGCTGGCAAACGGCGGTCGACCCGTACATGGTTGGGATCGTCGATGACTCGGGCCAGGCCCAGTACGACGGGATCGTCGGGCGGATCACCGCCGACGCTGCGGAGAGAGCCGACAAGATCGGGGTCCCGGTGGTGAATCACTGGATGAACTCGCCCGCCCAGAACGCGGCGGGCGCTTATGCAGACTACACCGCCAACGGCCGGATTGTTGCTGAGCATTTCATCGGGCACGGTTACAAGCGACTCGGGCTGATTAGTTGGCAGACCGACAAGGCGCGTGCGCTATATCTCGCCGGGATAACAGAAGTAGCGGAACAGCACGGCATTGAAGTCCAGACGCTTGATGTGCCGTACGACTTCGAGGACGACCCGGATGCCTTTGCGATGTTCTATAGCGAGCTGCGCAAGACACTCTTGAGTGTGAAGCCACCTATTGGGATCTACGTGCCGATGGACGGGATGGCGTTGTACGTCGTGCAGCTCTGTAACGCGTTGAACCTACGCGTACCGGACGAGGTCGGGCTGGCTGTAGCCTACAACTCGCTGGATATCTGCCTGAACACGCAGCCAACGCTGACCTCGATCGAGGCGAACGACGAGAAGATCGGCTACGAGGCGATGCGGCTGCTCGATGGTTTGATCCAGGGCAAGAAGCCGCCGGGCGAACCCGTCCGCGTCCAGCCCAAGACCCTCCGCATACGCGGCTCATCGCAGGTCTTTGTCAGTGAGGACGAGGTTGTCAGCAAGGCGATGCGTTTTATTGCGGAACACGCGCGGACCGCGCTCTCGGTCGAGGATGTGGCCACCGCTGCGAATGTTTCCAAGCGCACGCTCAGCCGTCGGTTTGACGCCCACGTCGGGAAGTCCGTGCTCACCGAGATCAACCGGATCCGCACGCAGACCATCAAGCAGGATCTGGTCGACACCGAGCAGCCCATCAGCGATGTCGCGGCCGCCTGCGGGTTCACCAGCACCAGCCACTTCAACGTCTTCTTCCGCAAGGCCACCGGCACGACGCCGGGCGAGTACCGCAAACGGCACCGCAACTCGGACTAGCCGCACAGTCCTACGGCCGCTCCAGCAGCTCGTACAAGACGTTGTTGCTGAAAGACGGGTCGCTGGTCAAACCGATATGGTCGGCGAGGATGAACTGGACGTGGTCCCACTGGATCGGCGACTGCACGCGCGGGACGTAGCCTCGGCCGACGCGTTCGTCCATGAGCGTACTGGCGCGGGTGACCGTGCCGTCGCCAGGCGTGTAGGACTTGATTCGCACGTTACCCTGCTTGTCGACGCTCAGGACGTCGGGGGTCTCATCGACATCGCCGGCGTAGAGCACCAGACGCAGATGCTCGGGCGGGTCGGCGGGCTTGTCGAGCGCACGGAATGTCTGCTCGGCACGGGCCAGGCACTTCTGCAGGTGCTCGAACGCAATCGCATCTCGCTCATCAGCGTCCTCGACATCCGGCAGCAGCCACCGGCGTGTCCGCGCATCGCCCGGGTCGGCGAGGCCCCAGCCGTACTTGCGCCAGACCCCGGCATCAAAGAAATCAATCGGCTCGCCGGTCGCCTCATCAACGACGCGCGCGTGGCGGACGCGCGGCAGCAGCTGGTAGATGCTCGGCATCGAGCCCAGCACCGCCGGCCGGTACGTCGGCGTGATCAGCCCGACGTAGTTGACGCCCTCGACCAGCTGCTTGAGCGAGAGCACCGAGCCTGCGTTCGGCGTGCCGATGATGATCGCGCGTTCGATCCGTTCGGCACCCGCCCAGTTGAGCTCGGGCAGCGACCCGTCGTCGGGCAGCGTCTGCGTGCCGTAGCGCAGGTAGTACCGCAGCACCAGCCCGCCCATCGAGTGCGCGACGATGTCGACGCGCGGCGGCTCGTCAAGATCGAACCCCTCTTTCGCGGCGGCCTGCGCATCGCGGATCCGCTCGTCCAACGCGGCCGCCTGCTCCGCGATGTCCCGACGCCAGTCGTACGCGTACTGGAAACACGTGAAGTGCCCGCCCTGGTTGACCGGCCCGCTCATCGCGAGCTCGATCGTCTCGTCCCGGTAAGCCCCCGCCGCCAGCGTCTTGATGATCTCGTCGTACGCGTCGATCTCCAGCCCGCGCACCAGCAGCGCGACATCGATCTCGACGCTGTCCAGCACCGTCGTCGGCACAACGGTGTCACGCAGTTCGCTGAGTGGCTTGCCCTTGCCCATCGGCAGCGCGACCAGCCTCGCGCCATCCGGCCGGTCCGGGTCCGCCGCGCCGTAGGTGAACGCGCCCCAGACCGGCGTCTTCAGGCCCGGCTCCTCGAGCCTGGACCCGAGGATCCCCGGGATCACGATCACGGGGTTGCGCTGCGGGCCGATGTTCTGGGCGGCCTCGTCGTAGATCGCCCCAAGGTCAGGGCGTGATGCGACGCTACAGCCTGCCAGCAACAACAAAAGCACAAATGAGGAGTAGGACTGCATGACACGGGTCATTCGGATTCTCATCTTTCTATACAAGAAGGGCTGGTCCAAACGGGCTGCGGTCGGCCCGACTACAAAGATCGGAAAATTACCGGGGAAATGCTGTAACCGCGACGCCCGCTTGCGTTCTGTATCCTGTAAGGCTAATTCAATCATTGAAGGAGCACACGATGAACATCCGCAAGAACGTTGTTATTCCGCTGGCCGTGTTGGCCCTGCTGATCGCGGCGCCTCGTTTGGCTCAGGCGTCGGAAACAGAGCTCGAACTCGCCGCGCCGTTCACCGACAACATGGTACTGCAGCGTCAGGCGGAGGTGCCGGTCTGGGGCTTCGCGCCGCCCGGCAGCAAGGTCACCGTGTCGTTCGCGGGCCAGGCGAAGACCGCCGACGCCGATGGCCGCGGCAAGTGGGTGGTCAGGCTCGATAAGCTCGAGGCTTCTTCGACCGAGCGGGGCTTCCAAGTTACCTCCAGCGATGGGCAGTCTATCTCGCTTGGTGGCGTGCTCGTCGGCGAGGTCTGGTTCGCCTCGGGTCAATCCAACATGGTGTGGGTCGCGAGCAAGAGCATGTGCAAGGACCTTGCCCGCGAGATCGCTGGCAGCGACCAAGACATCCCGATCCGCGAGATCAACATCAACACCGTCTCCGCGTTGTACCCGCAGGGCCGGGCGACCTCCGACGGCGGCTGGAAGAAGGCCAGTGAAGCGAGCGGCTTCTCCGCGCTGTCGCTGTCGTTCGCGCACGAGCTGTACCAGGAGCTCGGCGTACCGATCGGCATCCTGCTCAGCGCGCACAGCAACACGCGCATCGAGGCGTTCACGCAGGGCGACGCGATCCTCGCCCACCCCGGGCTGGAGGGCGACGCCGATATGATCCGCGACGCGGATGTGCTGATCGCGCAGGGCAAGGCCGCGTTTGCGCAATACGAAAAGGACATTCTCGCTTGGCAGGATCAGGCGGGAGAGGCCGCGTTTGCCGCGGCACGGATGCCCAAGCGACCAGAGTTGCCTGGCATTGCCGGGATGTGGCGTGGGCCCTCGCAGTTCTACAACGGCAAGATCCACCCGGTGATCCCGTACGCCATCCGCGGCGCGATCTGGTGCCAGGGCACGAGCAACGGGGGAGATGGCGCGATCTACGCGGCACGCATGGAGGCCCTTGTCAACGGCTGGCGCGACGCGTGGGACATGCCTGACATGCCCTTCTACTTCACACAGATGCAGAGCTACGGCAAGAACACTTCTCCCGACGACCTCGGCTTCGGCGAGATACGGCAGTCCCAGCACAAGTTCTTCATCGATAACCGCGAGAACGTCGGCATGGTCGTGCAGTTCGACGTCAACGCGCACAGCGCAGGCGGCATCCACTACGGCAACAAGCTGCACCCGGGCATGCGGATGGCGCGCTGGGCGCTCGCCAAGCAGTACGGAAAAGACATCCCATACACCGGGCCGATCTTTGCCGGCTACGAAGTAAGCGGCAACGCAGCTGTTGTTTCATTCGAGAAAGGCTCGCTGTTCGGCGGGCTCATGGTCGGCAGCAAGGACGCGGACGACGAGAAAGGCAGGAAGGACCGCGACATCGAGCCAGCGAGGGCTGTGCAGGGCGTATCGCTCGGCGGCTTCCGGCTCTGCGGGCCAGACAAGAAGTGGCACGCTGCGGAAGCGAAGATCGTCAGCGATAAGGTGGTCGTGACGTCGAGCACGGTGCCCGAGCCGGTCGGCGTGCAGTACGCCTATAACGCGGTGCCCGAGGACGCGAACCTGTACAACCTTGCCGGCCTGCCCGCTACGCCGTTCTCGCAGATCGATGGGCAGTTCATCCTTATCAGCCACGAAGAGCGGCAGGCCGAGCTCCAGGCAAGGTACGCGCAGTACATCAACTGGGACCACCCGATCCTCCAGGTCGCCGAGTACTTCCGCGACGGCGTGATCATCCAGCGCGGCCGACCGATCCCCGTCTGGGGCCACGCCAACACCGGTGAAACCGTGACGGTCACGCTCGACGGCGTCACAAAAACCACCAAGCCCAACAAGCACCAGCAGTGGTCGGTCACGTTCGATGCGCGCGAGGCGTCGACCAAGCCGATCACGCTCGAGGTCAAGACGACCAACGGGTTTAGCCGGGCGGTCAGGGACATCCTTGTCGGGGACGTGTGGTATCTGACCGGCAGCCCGCAGCTGACATCTGAGTCGGCGTACAACGCGCGCGATGAAGGCGCCGAGCTGCCCGAGCGTTTGCCGTTCGTGCGCGAGTTCAAGCGGCGGACCAAGGCCGACAGCTATACCACCCCACGGAAGCGTTCGTTCGAGACCGGCGGGGGCAAGTACCGCTCGTACTGGGCGGACGCGGATTTTTCGAAAGAACGCCAGGGCGTGACGATGTTCGCCTACCACTTCGCCAAGACGCTCGGGCGTGAGGGCGTGCCGCAGGGGTTCATGACGATGTCATCGGGCCGAGGCAATAACCGGGGCGTTTCTCATCACGCCTCGCCGTTGTCCTGGACCTCTTTCGACGGCGTCAAGGGGCTCGAGGACCCGGCGTTTAAGAACCGCATCAACGAGTTGCTGCTGCAATACCCCGGCTCGGAGCAGTCCCGAAAAGCCGTGGACGACCACCTCGAATCGGTGCGTGCTTACGTGCAAGAAGTGGCCGAGCTCGGTAAGCCGGGCGCGGACCGCAGCAAGCTCCCGCTGAAGGCACCGGCCTTCCCCACCGCGGGCCAGTCCGACGACGTGCCCAAGGACGCGATCCCGACCTACGCGTACAACTGGAACGTCAGCCCGCACACGCCGATGAGCGTCGCCGGCGTCGTGTGGGTGCCGTCGCCGGCCAACATCGGCCACAACCCCGGGGACTACGCCGCGGAGCTGGAGGCCTATGCCGCGAGCCTGCCCGGCACGTACAGCAACCAAGAGGTCCAACTGCTCTACGCGCAGCCGAGCCCGGCGCTGGTCCCCGGCATCACCGAGCCGGACATCCCGGGCGCAAAGGCCATCACCTTCGACGAGTGGCCCAAGAGCCTCGAAGCCCTGGCAAAGGAATTGGCGCGCCAGGCCCGGTAGCGTGGTCTAACCGCGGGCTGCTCTCAATCCGCGGTTTACAGCCTGCCTTCTAGCGCCTCAAGTTGCTCGGCTAATTCGGCGGGCAGCTTGTCGCCGAACTGGGCGTAGTGCTCACGGAATAAAGAGGTCTTTTGTTTCCACTCGTCGACATCGACGCGGAGCAGTTCGGCCATGTCTTCGTCGGGGACGTCCAGGCCCGACCGGTCGATCGCGTCCTGGGTGGGCAAGAGCCCGATGGGGGTCTCGACGGCGCCGCCCTTGCCGTCGCAGCGTTCGCAGACCCACTTGAGCACGCGGCTGTTCTCGCCAAAGCCCGGCCAGAGCCAGTGGCCGTCTTCCGCCCGGCGGAACCAGTTGACGTAGAAGATCTTGGGCATCTTGTCGCCGCCCTTCGCGCCCATATCCAGCCAGTGCTGGAAGTAGTCGGCCATGTTGTAGCCACAGAACGGGAGCATGGCCATGGGGTCGAAGCGGAGCTGGCCGACCTTGCCCGCGGCGGCGGCGGTTTTCTGTGATGCCATCGTCGAGCCGAGGAACGTGCCGTGCTCCCAGTCAAAGGACTGAAGTGCCAATGGCTGGCCGGTGGAGCGTCGCCCGCCGAAGAGGATCGCGTCGATCTTGACGCCCTCGGGGTCTTCCCAGCTGTCTGCGATGACCGGGCACTGGCTAGCGTGGGCGGTGAAACGGGCGTTGGGGTGCGCAGCCTTGTTGGTCGAGTCGTAGTGGACCCACTCCTTGCCGTGCCAGTCGATGAGCAGGTCGGGCGCAGGTGCGTCGATGTCTTCCCACCACACATCGCCGGCGGGGGTCTTGCCGACGTTGGTAAAGATGGCATTTTCTTTAAGCGATTCCATCGCGTTGGGGTTGGTCTTGTAGTTCGTGCCCGGCGCGACGCCGAAGAACCCGGCCTCGGGGTTGATGGCGTAGAGGTAGCCGTCCTCTTTGAACTTCATCCAGGCGATGTCGTCGCCGACACACTCGACCTTCCATCCGGGGATCGTCGGGGTGAGCATGGCGAGGTTGGTCTTGCCGCAGGCCGACGGGAAGGCCGCCGCGATGTGCTTGACGATGCCTTGGGGGCTAGTGAGCTTGAGGATGAGCATGTGCTCGGCCATCCAGCCCTGCTCTTTTGCCATCACGGAGGCGATACGGAGCGCGAAGCACTTTTTGCCCAGCAGCGCGTTGCCGCCGTAGCCGCTGCCAAAGGACCAGATCTCTTTGGTTTCGGGGAAGTGGGTGATGTATTTGTTGTCTGCGTTGCAGGGCCATGGGACGTCTTTCTCGCCCGGGGCTAATGGCTTGCCGACGGAGTGGACGCAGGGGACGAACTCCCCGTCTTCGCCGAGCACATCGAGCACGGGCTGGCCGACGCGGGTCATGATGTGCATGTTGGCGACGACATAGGGCGAGTCGCTGATCTCGACACCGATGTGCGCGATCGGCGAACCGACCGGGCCCATCGAGAAGGGGATCACGTACATCGTGCGGCCCCTCATGCAGTTGCGGAAGAGCGGACGGAGGATCTCCTTCATCTCTTCGGGGTCTTTCCAGTGGTTGGTTGGTCCAGCGTCGGCCTCGTGCTTGCTGCAGATAAAGGTGCGGTCTTCGACGCGTGCGACATCCGCCGGGTCGGAACGGACCAGGATGGAGTTGGGCTTCTTGTCGGGTGAGAGCCATTGAGCCGAACCCGCGTCGACCATGAGTTGGAGCATGCGCTGGTACTCATCCTTCGAGCCGTCGCACCACACGATGCTGTCGGGCTGGCACAACTCGGCGGTCTCTTTGACCCAGACATTCAAGGCGGCGTGGTTGGACATGACAGGCGTCTCGCGGGTTGCAGTTGTTTCGGGGTTCTCGGGGAGGGGTTGGAGAAGGGTCATCGGGGGCTCCTTTCGAGGAAAGTCAGGCAACCTATGTGCCCATATCGGGACATTGAGGCCTCTGAACCCACTATATAAGACTATGAGGTCTTTTTATATACTTTTATGTATTTTTATAAAGGGTCTTAGGAAGTTAAGCGTCCTAAATTGGGTTCTCACGGAGTAGTTTGAGGACCGCCAGGTAGAGGTTATCACGGCGGTGGTTGAAGCGGAACTCGGTTTCTTTCAGGTGCAGGTAGAACGTATGACGCGCAACGCCTTTGAACTTGGTCAGCCGGTGCTTGGCGTAAGCCCAGAAGCTCTCGATGCCATTGATGTGCGAGCGTCCATCGACGAACTGGTCCTCGCCATGGTTGACGCGCAGGTGCCTGGCGTAGCCAACATCGACCAG
>JBCCYY010000060.1:0-26629 GCA_039188575.1 Planctomycetota bacterium
ACCCTCACCACCGGCACCGAGGTCCAGCTCAGCACCGCTGCGCCCTTCGGCGAGGTCGAGGGCTTCTCGCTCTCCGACAACGGCCAGCACGCGGTCTACCGCGAGCGCAACCTCACCACGCGCGATGAGCGGCTCTACCTCGCCCAGGTCGGCGTCCAGTCCAACCCATCGCTGCTGATGCAGATCGATGCGGAGCCGTTCGGCAGCCAGTCCTCGGCCCTGTTCAGCTCCTACTCCTTCACCGGCAACGACGCGTACGTGACGTACCGGGCACGGTCACCCGAAGCAAGCTCCGGCACGGACCTGTACTTCGCCGCGACCGATGGCTCGACGCCCGCGAAGCGGGTTTTCTACGGCCACCCCGCCAGCCCCGGGCAGACCTTCAGCTACAGCTACCTCGGCGAGGTCGTCGACGGCCACGCGCTGGTCAGCACGGTCACACGCGTCGGCAGCCAGTCGCGCTCCGCCCTCTTCGCGGTGCCCATCGACGGCGGCGTGCCTGTCCGGCTGCACGACCTGCTGCCCGCCAACGGTACGGTCGAGCTCGTCCAGTACCACGAGTCCAGTGGCAAAGTCGTGTTCTCCGCGTCGACCGCGGTGGTAGGTGAGGAGTTCCAGGCATCCATCGGCTTCAACGGCGGGGGGCCCTTCATCCGCTACACCCCATACAACGACGCCTTTGCCGCGGGCCTGCCGACCCAGACGCTCTCGCTCGCGGACCTGACCGGCGACTTCACCCTCGATGCGGATGACATCGACGCGTTTGTCACCGCGCAGCTCTACCCGCAGCAGTATGTCTACCGGTACGGCCTGTCGCCGCGGCACTACGCCGGCCTCAACGGCGACGACCAGTTCGACGCGGACGACGTCGCGCCCTTCGCATCATTGATGGACGTCGACCCCGACGAACTCCTGGCGCGGCTGGTCAGCCTGCCCGGCGATCTCAACGGCGACGGCCAAATCACCGCCGACGACATCGACCCGTTCGTGATGGCGCTCACGGACCCGCTGGCGTACGACGAACAGTTTGCCGGCCTGGACCCGGATCTGCTTGGCGACATGGACGGCAGCGGCACACTGACCAACACCGATATCTACGGCTTCGTCGCGGCACTGACCAGTTCCGTGCCAGCCGAGGAACTACCCGAGGCGCTGGCGGCCTTCGTTCCCGAGCCGGCGTCGCTGGTGGTGATGACGGGCCTGGGCGGGCTGCTGATGAGCCGGAGGCGGCGTGGCGATCAAGCGGCCCGCTAAGACGGATCCGCCGTTGTCGATTGTGTAGGCGATCGGGCGTATTGACGCTCCTCTCCCCGCGGGAGAGGACACAGGTGAGGGGTCGGCCGAAGGCTGAGGGTGGCCGGGAACGAACGTAGTGAGCCCCCGGAACGAGACGGAGTTGATGTGTTTAGAACAACTCGTTCCGGGGGGTCGCTACGCTCCACCCCGGCCACCCGCCGCGTCTTCCTGCGCTTGGATCGCTTGGGCCTGCTCTTCACTCCGGCGGGCGATATCGCGCAGGAGGCCCACCGCCTCCGCGGCCTTGGCGGGGTCAAAGCCAGGCGGCTTGATCTTGTCGTCCAGTTCGGCCAGCTTGTGGATCAGCTCGCTGCGGGTCAGCGCATCGTTGGTCAGGGCGAGCTTGAAGAACCCGTTGAGCTGTTCCTGGCGTTTTTGGTCGGATTGATAGTCGGCGATCTGCAGGCCGACGAAGCTGGCGAGCAGCGCGGTGCCCGAGGCGATGGCGGTGCCGACGCCGAGCAGGGCCGCGACGCCCGGCAGGCAGGCAGGCGCGACCGAGGCGATCGCGGTTGTCAGTGGTTTGGCCGCCCAGGCGAGTTTCGAAATCATGCGTGATCCCCAGCTGCGGGGTCATCATACGTGCCATGGGGCAAGGGCACCGGATCCTCACACGCCGTGCAGGGGTTTAGCCTGTTGGGTGGGGGTCGGGTCGGCGTGTTGCTTGGCGTGGGTTGCGGGCGCGGGCTGCCGGGCGGGTTGTGCGCGCGGGGTTTGGGATTGGGGTCTGATTGAAGGGAGTGATGAGATGCTTGAAGCGAGGTGTCATTTGTCTCCAATAACCCCCACCGCGAGGCGGGGGTTCCGACGCCGGGGCGTTGGCTGCGCAAGGCCCCGGGCTTGGGCGCGCCGATTGTGCGCGGGGGTCTGGGGGCAGGTGAAGACACGATGAAAACGCAGTGATTCCGATTAGTTCGTAATCGATTTGTGTGAGATCAGACGCACGCTCGAGATGCATAACGAAAACCCCGCCGGGTGGGCGGGGCTGATCGGTGTGAATGAATGGTGGCGTTGGCTCAGGACGCGTCGTCGGGCTTGTCTTTATTCTTTCGCTTCTCGTCGGCGAGTTCACTGCGGTTGATGGGGGTTTCCTTGGGGAAGTCGAAGGCGAGGCGGACCTTGTCGCCGTTGATCTGGACCACGCGGATGAGGCCGAGGGGCGCGTCGGGGTCGCCGATGATGACTTCTTCGCCTACGCGTCGGGTTAGTGCGAGCATGGGTTCGTCCTTGTTCCATTGGCCGGCAGTGCGGCACATCCTTATGCAAACCAGCCCACATGATGCGGGAGGAGCAGTGATGATCGTCGGCCGAAACCGCTGGTTCACGGTGATTCGACGCAGGGAGTGTTGTTATTGGACGATCCCGGGCAGGTTAGTGGACCTGCTCGACGGCGGTCACGCCCGGGACTTTTTCGATGAGGTTGCGTTCGATGCCCATCTGGAGGGTCATCTGGCTGGACGGGCAGCCCACGCAGGCACCGAGCAGTTTGATCAGCACGGTGCCGTCGGAGCGGATACCCACCATCTCGACATCGCCACCGTCCGACTGGATCATCGGGCGGATCTTCTCTAGGACCGCGGTCACTTGAGGTTCAAGCTCGCTGTTGGGTCCGGGAGGCGTGGTGGTCGTGGGGGCTTTATCGCTCATCGTTCACCTGCATCATAGGCGAGTTCATCCCGAAGGACAATCAAGACGCGGGGTCTTGCAGTCGTCGCTGCCTAGCAAGGCATAGGGCTGTTCCAAGAGGCATGGAAAGTAACGAGGCGGGCTCGGGGTCGCCTTGGAAGAAGGTCTCCATGTCGAGTGGCTGGCCTGGCGTTTGTATCCCGGCATGGGGCAAAAGACAGCTCGGTCTCATTACCATTCCAAGAGAAAACAACTCTTCGAGTCGGCTCCGTCGGCTCTAATTAGTCCCCTGCTTCGAGAGACCACCTAGACGTGACTACTGAGTATTGGCGGGTCGTTCGTGCTGGATGTCCTTCGGCTCACGGCTGGCCGCGCGGTCGGCGGGCAGCACCTCAGACGACACCGCAGGGAAGGTCACGTCGCCGGTGGCGGCCCACTCAGTCCCGCGGAGCAGGGTCTCCTGGAACGCGACGCCTTTCATCGACTGTCCGCTGTGGCCCAGCGTGGTGTGGAAGACCCGGCCCTTGCCGTAGTCGATCGTCATCAGGACCGGCTCGTGCCGGCCGGACCCCTTCGTTTCGGGATCAGCGAACGCGGTCGCGAGGATCGCCATGTTCTCCGCCGGCCCGCGCAGGCGGTCGTAGAGCTCTTCCTTCGCCATCATGAAATTGGCTGGCAGCCCACGCGTGATGGGGTGGTCCTTGACGCGCAGATCGATCGTGTACTCCCAGTGCCTGCCGTGCGCACCGCCCCGGCCGGGCGAGTTGTCCCGGACCACTTCGCCGTCTTTCCAGTAGACATAAGGCCCGTCTTTTTCGTTGCGTCCACCCCAGCCGCCAAGCCCGGTCATCCGGTTGTATTCCTTCCACTTGGGGAAGGCGTTATTTGCGGCGTGGATGGCGACCATGCCCCCGCCTTCCTTCATGTATTTCTCAAACCCTGCCTTGGTTTCCTCCGGCCACGACTCGCCCACGTAGTTCATCACGACCACGTCGTACTTGCTCCAGTCGGGCTTGAAGCCCTTGGCTTCACCCTTGAGCACCCTGCCGACTTCGACTTCAAAACACCCCGGGGCATTGAGCGTGTCGAGAATGACAGGTGAAGTCTCTTGCCACTTATGGTTGTTCTGACCATCGATCATCAAGACCTTGATCTTTGGCGGCTCGTTCTTTTCGTCTTCAACGGCGTAGCAGGGCTGGCTGCCTAGCAGCGTCATGGACAGTGCGAGCAGCAGGGAAGCGATACGTGTCATCGGATTTTCCTCTTGCAGGGTCTTTGAGCTAACGACGTCCTTGGGATGCCGATTGTACGCGTGATGGCGTGAGCGGATACAACTTAAATCAACGAAAAAGCACCGCAGCGAGGCGGTGCTTTCGAGGGATCGTTTGGTTGAATGGGCAGATTACTTCCGCTTGATCTTATGCAGCGTGTGCTTGCGCAAACGCGGCGAGTACTTCTTCATCCCTTCCTTGAGCTTGTCGGCGATGCCACCCTTGACGTTGATGGGTGTGCGGTAGTTCAGGTCACCGGTCTCGGTGCACTGCAGCCAGACATATTCGACGGCGCCTTTGGATTTCTTTGCCATGGTTCTTCTCGTGTTTGGGGCGCCAAAGGGGTTAGGGGCCCGGGGGTAAAAATGGGCCGTCGGCGGTAACCAACGGCCCACTTGGGTTAATTGAATCGATCAGATCACTTCAGGATCTTAGTGACGACACCCGCGCCGACGGTGCGGCCGCCTTCACGAACCGCGAAAGAGAGCTGCTCTTCCATCGCGATCGGCTTCTCACCCAGATCAATCTTCATCTGGACGTTGTCGCCGGGCATGCACATCTCGGCGCCGCCCATGAGCTCGATCTTGCCGGTCACGTCCGTGGTGCGGAAGTAGAACTGCGGGCGGTAGCCGTTGAAGAACGGGCTGTGTCGGCCGCCCTCTTCCTTGGTCAGAACATAGACCTCGGCTTCGAACTCGCTGTGCGGGGTGATGGACTTGGGTGCGGCCAGAACCTGGCCGCGGCTGATGTCCTTCTTCTCGACACCACGCAGGAGGCAGCCGACGTTGTCGCCCGCTTGGCCTTCTTCGAGGATCTTGGTGAACATTTCGACGCCGGTGACAGTCGTGTTCTGGGTTTCACCCAGGCCGACGATCTCGATCGCGTCACCGACCTTAACGACGCCACGCTCGATACGGCCGGTGGCGACGGTACCACGCCCCTTGATCGAGAAGACGTCTTCAACAGACATCAGGAAGGGCTTGTCGATCTCACGCTCGGGCTCATCAACCCAGGTGTCAACCGCGTCCATCAGCTCGGTGATGCACTTGGTGGCTTCCTCGTCGGTCGGGTTCTGCAGGGCGGGGAACGCGGCACCCTTGATGATCGGGGTCTCGTCAGAGAAGTCGTACTTCTCGAGGAGCTCCTGGATTTCAAGCTCGACGAGCTCGAGCAGTTCCGGGTCGGCGACGTCGCACTTGTTCAGGAAGACGACGAGCTTGGGCACGTTGACCTGCTTGGCGAGCAGGACGTGCTCGCGGGTCTGGGGCATCGGGCCGGTGTCGCCGGCGACGACGAGGATCGCACCGTCCATCTGGGCGGCGCCGGTGATCATGTTCTTAACGAAGTCGGCGTGGCCGGGGCAGTCCACGTGGGCGTAGTGGCGCTTTTCGGTCTCGTACTCGACGTGCGAGGTGGAGATGGTGACGATCTTGTTGGCGTCACGACGGCCGTCCGACTCGGAGGCTTTTGCGACCTGGTCGTAGGCGACCGCTTCGCCGAAGCCCTTTGCGGCCTGGACGGTCGCGATCGCGGCGGTGAGGGTGGTCTTGCCGTGGTCGACGTGGCCGATGGTGCCGACGTTGACGTGGGGCTTGGTCCGGTTGAAAGTGTCTTTTGCCATCGCTTGCAAACCTCCGCTATTGCGGTGCTAGGGTTGGGGCCCGCCGTCGGGCGGAGCCATGTCGTATCCGTTGAACGAACTGTGTATTTTGCAACAGACGCCACCGCCTGTCACCTCGGCCTGCGTGACAACCGTGTCAGCGGGCCTTGAAGCCACCCATGGGATTTGAACCCACGACCTCTCCCTTACCAAGGGAGTGCTCTACCACTGAGCTAGGGTGGCGGATTGCCGGCCTATCTCAACCGAGCGGGCGGCTATGTTTCTGACGCCACCGGCTCATCGGCCGGCCCTCCGAAACACAAGGGGCGAGACTCGGCCTCCGGCTAAAAGCTCAAACAAGCTCCGGCAAACCCAAACTCGCCCCGTATCTCGGAGCTGGCGTGACACCCTGCCCGGTGGGACGAGACCCGGCCCAGACAGAACGGATACAGTAGCAAGCCAAAATCCCTGCGTCAAACAATCAGGGGCTTGCTAAGCTCCAAAACCCGCCTGATTCGCTTGACCAAGCCGCACGGATCGGGTTTAATACGTGACGCACTACAAGGCCCCCGACCGGGGGCTTTATCAATAGGTGACACAAGAATGGTCGGCCCCGCGTCGACCCGGTTACGGGTGTAGCTCAGTTGGCAGAGCAGCTGATTCCAAATCAGCAGGTCGTGGGTTCAAGTCCCTCCGCCCGTGTTATAGGAGACCCCGCCGTTGCGGGCGGGCGCTGAGGTTCAATACCGCCTTTGAGATAACAAAGATGGCTCTACAAGTCTACAAATCCGGCCAGGGCTACTGGACACGCGTGATGACCGCGATCGCGGTGATGACGTTCACCCTCGGCTTCGCCGTGTGGTTCAACGACAAGCTGCTGTTCAAGTTCGTCAGCGATGAAAACGAGATGTTCTGGAAGGCCGGGATCTTCGCGGCCACCTTAGTAATCGTTGGGGCCCTGCTCTGGTGGCTGCTGAACAAGCCCCGCATCGCCGACTTCATGATCGCCACCGAGAACGAGATGAAGAAGGTGAACTGGCCGACCAAACAGGCGGTCATGGGGCTGACGTGGATCGTCATTGCTGGCACGCTGATGATTGCCGCGATCCTCTTCGTCGCAGACTTCGGGTTCACCAACCTGTTCCAGTGGTTCGGCGTCCTTGAAACCACCGACACGCCCAGCTAAACCGAACACCCACGTGTTTCCAACGAAATAGACAAGACATGAGCGAAGAAACCCCCCAAGCGACGACCGAAGCGACCGACCTCGACGTTCCAAAGGAAGAGCCGATGGTGACCGACGGTATGGACTGGTTCGTCCTCCGCGTCGCCTCCAACAAAGAAGACTCCGTCCGCAGAACCCTGTTGCGCAAAATCAAGATCGAGGGCTACGACGGCAGCGATGAGGCCAAGCCCTGGCTAGTCAACCGCATCCTCGTGCCCACCGAGAAAGAAAAGGTCATCAAGGCCGGCAAACAGAAGATCGTCGAGACCAAGCTGTACCCCGGCTACGTGTTCGTCGAGATGCGCCTCGAAGACGATGGACGCATCCCGCAGGACATCTTCTTCCTCATCAAAGAGACCACCGGCGTTGGCGACTTCATCGGCACCGCGGGCCGGCCCAGCGCGATGACCCTGCCCGAGGTCGAGAAGATGATCAACGCGGCCAAGCCACCCGAAGAGCAGCCCGAAGTCAAGATGGAGTTCCAGAAGGGCGACCACGTCAAGATCATCGACGGCGCCTTCGAGAACATGGAGGGCACCGTGGACCTCACGCTGCCCGACCAGGGCAAGGTGCGTGTGATCGTCATGATCTTCGGCCGTGCGACACCGGTCGAACTCGAATACTGGAGCGTGACCAAGGCCGACGAAGAGTAAGGCTATTTTGCTCAGACAACGCCCGAACAAGCCCGCCTGAACGGCGGGTTTTTCTTTGAGCTTACCGGTCTTTCCCCCAAACATATAAACCCACAAGCCCTGGTATTGCATGCACTTAAGTGCGATGATTCAAGAGAATCCACCATCTTGCCGATAGTTACGATGCGAACCAGCGTTGTGGAATCGACCCATGAGCATCATCGGCACAGGCATCGCGGCGGGGGTGGCCAACGCGGGCACGGCTTCCCGCACGCAGTCTGCTACACAGAGCGGACGGGACGCCCAGCGCGCTAACAGCCAACAGCAGACCGACAAGTTTACCTTGACCCAACTGCACGATGCCGGCGCCGCACGCGATGCCGAACAAGACCTGCCCGACCAGCAGGCGTTAGGGTACGAAGAGCTCTACCAAGGCGAGGCCGCTGAAGACGACGCGAACCCCAACGACCAGATCCACGCCGAAGACGCCCCCCTGAGTTCTCAGACGAACCTGCCGCTGCAGCCGACCTACGGCCCGGGCAGCGACGCGCCCCTTTTCCACGCGATCGATCTCAAGGCATAGGCCTGCCCTTAGAGCATCTCCGGCAACTCTTCATCCACCTGTGGGAAGTACCGGCGGATCACCGAGCAGTCGAACTTATTCATGATCGAGCCGGCCGGCTCGTTCGCTAATAAAAACTCAAACGCCGACTCGACCACCCGGCTTGGGCTGACACGGCCCCGACTCCAGAGGTCGTAGTCCTGAAACGATAGTGTCACGCGGTAGTCGTGCTTGCGACCGCCATCAAACACACTGACTTCGTAAGCCCAGTGGTTGGACGCCTCGGTCTCTTCGCCGACTTCGATATCTGCCATGGCACCATCCTAACCGTATTGCCCGGCCCCGCGGAACCGTCACGTGTGCTAGACGTAGAATGGAGGCTTAAACATCACACCCTGGACCTGCCCTGACCTTCCTGCTTGAAACACTCCGGCTCGGCCTGGCCAACCTCATGCTGCACAAGCTGCGGTCGTTGCTGACTGCGCTGGGCATCATCATCGGCGTCGGCGCTGTCGTGGCGATCGCGGCGTACGGCGAAGGGTCCAAGCAGGCCGCCCTTGCAGACATCAAAGAGCTCGGTGCCAACAACATCATCCTCCGGTCGGTCCGCCCGCCCGAACTGATCGAAGAGGAAGAGGAGGAACAAAGCGGTGGCGGTCGGAGCAGCGGCAGCAGCAGCGAAGACCGCGAGGTGTTGGTCACGCCGTACGGCCTAACGAGGCTGGACCTGCGTCGGCTCGACACCGAGAGCATCCGCCCGATCGAGGAGATGGTCCCGCTCAAACGGGTGGGAAACTTTGTCTACAAGAACGGCATCACCGCGCAGGCCGCGGTCGTCTATGGCACGATGCCTTCCATCGGTGACGCGATCCCGATGACCATCGCGCGGGGCAGGCACCTCACCGAGCAGGACGGCGAGCAAGTTTCGCCGGTCGCGGTCATCGGGGCGGACGCGGCGCAAGACCTCTTCCGGCTCGAAGACCCGCTTGGCAACACATTCAGCATCGACGGCCAGCGCTTCACGGTGATCGGCGTGCTCGAGCCCGTCGGCCTGGCGACCGGCCGAGACATCAACTTCGATATCTACATCCCCATCGAGACCGCCCGCGCGCGCTTCGGCGACCAGCGCATGCTGCCCGGCGGGAACGTCGCGGAACTGATCGAGATCAACGAGCTGATCATCCGCGTGCCCGAACCCAGCAACGTTGAGCCGATCGCGGATAAGGTCCGGCGCGTCATCGCGGTCGGCCATACGGATGACGATGTGCAGATCGTCGTGCCCCTGGAGCTCATCAAGCAGGAGGCCCGCACCCAGCTGCTCTTCACCATCATGATGATCGTGATCGCTTCGCTGTCGCTGATTGTTGGGGGTATCGGCATCATGAACATCATGCTCGCTTCGGTTACTGAGCGTATTCGCGAGATCGGCGTCCGCCGAGCGATGGGCGCGACGCGACGCCACATCATCGCGCAGTTCATCGTTGAGACCACCACGCTGTCCGTCATCGGCGGGCTGCTGGGTGTGCTTACGGGCCTTGTATTGTCGGGCATCGCCGCAATCCTCGCCGACTACTTCCCGGGGATCGAGAAGCCGATCCCCGTCGCGTGGTCGATGATCGCGGGCTTCCTCGCCGCGGTGGTCGTCGGGCTGCTCGCCGGGCTGTACCCCGCGATCCGTGCGGCCTGGCAGGACCCCATCGTAGCGCTGCGGCACGACTAACGTCATGCCTATCTCATGAAGATCACACGTCGACAGTTTGTTGCGACAACGGCCAGCGGTTTGCTTGTGCCGTCGGTCTACGCCGTCCCTAGCGAAGCACAGGCCGACCGGGAACTGACCGGCAAGACCATCTGCGGCTATCAGGGGTGGTTCAACGCGAAAGGCGATGGCTACGATATGGCCTTCCGCCATTATCAAACCAGCCATGAGTTTCATCCCGGCGCGTGTACGATCGACTACTGGCCTGATATGCGCGAGTTCGATGCAGACGAGCGTTTCGATACCGCGTTCCGGCATCGGGATGGACGCGTTGCGCAGGTCTACAGCTCCGCACACCCTAAAACGATTGCAAGACACTTCGAGTGGATGCAGGCCTACGGCATCGATGGGGTCGCGATCCAGCGCTTCGGCTCAGGGCTAAAACATGCCAAACGAAGACGCCATCACCACGCCGTCATCAAGCACGCACGCTCCGCAGCGCGCAAGACCGGCCGCTTGTGGATGACGATGTACGACCTCAGCGGGATGAAGAAAGGCGAGCCACAAAAAACAGTCGCTGAGGACTGGCAGGACCTCGTCAACAACCACAAGGTAACCGAAGACCCGACCTATATGCACCACAACGGCAAGCCGCTCGTTGCGATATGGGGTGTGGGATTTAACGATAACCGAGAGTACACACCCGACGATTGCGCCAAATTGATCGATCAGGTTTCGATGGGCGGGCAGTTCAGTGTGATGCTTGGTATTCCATACCGTTGGAGAGAGCAGAAACGAGATGCGGTGCCGGATAAGAATCTGCACGATGTCCTGCGGAAAGCAGATGTACTCAGCCCATGGGCAGTAGGACGCAAGCACAACATCGACACCGCTCTGGAACACGGCGAGGCGTTTTATGAGCCCGACCTCGCGTGGTGCAAAAGCGAAGGCAAGCACTACCTACCCGTCATCTTCCCCGGCTTTAGCTGGCACAACCTGAAAAAATGGAAGGGACAGCCGGGCAAGCTTGACCAGATCCCACGTCATGGGGGACGGTTCATCTGGGCGCAGGCAGAGGCCGCACGAAAAGCCGGGGCCGAATCACTCTACGTCGCCATGTTCGATGAGATCGACGAAGGCACCGCGATCTTCAAGTGCACCAACGACCCGCCTATTGGGGAGAGCCCGTTCCTCGATTACGAAGGGTTGCCCAGCGATCACTACCTCTGGCTGACCGGGCAGATCGGGAAAAGGTTGCGACAGGGTAAAGGGCCCGTGATTGAAGGGATGCCTATGCGCAAGTCGTCAAACGCTAAGCAATAAACTGCTCTTCGATCATACAACGCTGGCTAACAACTCCCACACCCACCTGCTCCACAGCAGCTGCCACCGCCCGACTCGGGCACCTGCTTGTCACCCGTCACGACCATACCCGCGCTCAGTAGTTTCTCAACCGGCTCACTGGTCGCGGTCTTGCCCGGCTTGGCGTCGGCCAGTTCGCACAGCTCGCCCCACGTCGAGACGGTGCGTGACATGGCGTGCATGACTTCGAGGGTTTTCCGGTTCGCCGGGCAGTAATACTCGTAGGTCGGCATCGTTGCTACTCCTTGCCTGCATCGAGCTTGATGGTGGAAATGATCTGTGAGAACGTTTCTTCTGACTCATCCCACAGTTCGTTGAGCGTCCCGGCCGTCACAACAAAGGAATCCTTGCCTTCAGGGTGCACGACGTTGTAGTGATCCATCCGCAAGAGCATGCCACGAATCGTTGCCGTGAAACTGACCATCACGCCCTCATACCCCGACAGCGCAACGTTCGTAGTATTTACAATCTCGATATCGGGCATGTCTGCCTTGGAACTCGCAACGATGATCTCGGCGTATGCGTCCGCATCGGGGATCTGCGGGTAGGGCTTGTCTTGGGATGGCCGATACTGGATATTCAGGTTGGCCGGGAGAAGAGCACCGTCATCGTTTGTTTCTTGCAGGTGAAGAAACATCTTGATCCGCTCGTTAAGCTTCAACTGCCAGTGCGCTGGAGCAGTGATCGAAAAAGCCAACCGCTCGACCTCGACCGGTCGTGTATCGCTTTCGGATGGCGGCGCGGCGTCCTGCTGAGCCTGTTCCGCATGGACTGGACTGGCCAAGCAGATCAAAAGCAGTAACAAGAAAGCGTCGGATCGTGTTCGCATTATGACCTCACAAAATCACAAGAGGTCATAGTCTACTTCGTCGGCACCCTGCCTGGCGAGCCGACGTCCTGGTCGCTGTACTCGCTGGTCTTCTTCGCATTCTTAGCACCTTGCTTGCCCTTTTCGGACCGGCGCCAGTTGCTGCCCGAGTCGTTCTTGCCGGGGTCCAGGGCATCAGGATTGAGCGCGATGCTCGGGCCGTCCGGGCTGTCCTTCGGCCAGTCCCCTTCGTCGTCGTAGTTGACCTCGTCGACGATCTCGCCCTCGGCGTCGCGCAGGGTAAGAACCTCGTTGCTGCTGCTCGGGCCGTTAGCGAGGTTAGAGAGCGGGTCATCGCCGACGGCCCAGCCCTTGAGGCTGTAAACATCGAACCCACCACCCCAGGCTTTGCGGAAATCGCCAACGGACTGCGTTCCGGGGATCAGCACGATGGCCTCGCCCGGCTTGATCTCGACACTTTCGGCCAACGCTTCGGTCTTGCCATCCTCATCCTGCAAATAGAAGCCCGCCAGCGAGACCGCCTTGTCCCCCGCGTTGTAGAGCTCGATCCATTCCGTCTGGTTGTAGTCCCGCTCCTTCTGCGGGTCCCCCTCGTGCGAGTCGGGGTTGTACATGATCTCGCTGATCAGGACCTGCCCGGATACAGGCCCTGATCCCAAACCAAACACGACGGCGAGACACAGTTGAACAATCAATCGCATGGCGGTCTTCCTATCCACGTTTGGGATCGGTTCGGGATCAATGTAACATGCTGTTTCAACCGTGTCACCCCTTTTCTTGAAGGTAGTGACAGCTAGTTGTCACCTGCCGATGACCAAGCCCTGTGATATGACCCAGAACGTGTATGTGACAGCACTTCAATAAGAGGCCCGCAAACCCCAGCGCGCACAATCGGTGCGCCGCTGCGCACACACGACCCACCACCGAGTCGACACGGCCCGGCTCACTCCGATGCACCTTCATTAACACCCCTCAATCAAACCCCTCCCCCCATGCCCGCGCGCGCAACGCCTGCAACAACGCCACCACGCAACGCGTGCAAGCCCCTGGCATCCACCATCCCAAACCCCTCGCCCCGACTTCCTGCACCGCGTGTGAACCAACCTACTCCGCCCCATCCACCAGCCCCACCATCGCCCGGCCCATCGATGCGCCCATCCGGTAATAGCACAGCCCCGAGCCCATGTAGTGGAACGGCCGATCCGAACGGTAAGGCATGATAGCCGCGTGCTTCTCCATCCAGTTCACCCGCACAAACTCATCCGGGTCCACCCGCGTCGGGTCGTCCAACGGCTTGTCCCGGTTCGCTCGATTGAGCCTGCCGAAAACCCTGTATTCCTCGGACGTGTCCAGGTGCGTCGGCCAGTACCCCGCCGTCTCCGCATAAGCCACGTTGCCCTGAAACTCATCCATCGCCGCCACCGCCCGCTGCCACTCGCGGAACCGCTCGTACCCCCCGCCCGCATCGACGCCCTTGTGGCCCAGCTCACCGATCACGAACGGCATGCCCGGCGCATCCAGATCCCGACGCATGTCGCGGATGAAGTGTGCCAACTGCTCGGTGTAGTCTTGGTTGCCGCCCTGGACCATGTCGTTCCAGCCCTGGAACCAGATGAATCCCGCGATCTCGTAGCCGGCCGCCTCGTCGTAGCCCGGCACGTACTGATCAATGTCTTCAAGCACCCGCGTGACCTCGGTCACCACCTTGCGGTAGTCACTGCCGTATGATTCGCGGAGCTCGTCGAGCGTCGCGTCCGGGTGCTTCTGCTTGCGTTTTTTAAGATGTGCTGCCAACGCCTCATCACTCGGCATCGCGCTCGGTGGGCGGAACGTGTGGTTCACCGCCCGCCCGCCCCACGCCGCCTTGATCAGCAGCACAGGCTCATCGAAGTGCTCGCCCAGCACCCACCCAATCCCTAGCTCCGGCCCGACCCCCGGGTGGTTCTGCCACCTGCCGTTCTCGTCCTTGAGCTTCTTGATCGAGCCAAAGCCTACGGACAGCGGCCCATATCCCGGGCTCAGTTCCGTCGCCTTGCGGTCTAAGTAAGTCACGAACACGTCGTCGCGCTTGACCCATTCGCCTTCATACTTCAAATGCTTGATCACGCCGTTGTGATTGTGTTCGGTGTTGTTGATCACGGCCTCAAGCGTCGTTGCCGAGGCCTTGCCCTCCATGTTGGACTGGCCCGAGAGGATAAAGACCTTGACCTGATTTTCTGCCGACGCAGCAGCATTAAAAGACAGCAAACCGCCTATGCAGAAGGCGATTAGGAGATAGATGTGCAAACGATGGATCATTGTATTCCTTTTCTTGCGTGATGATGCTTGTCAAAGTGATCGAACGTTTTCGGGAGGGCAAGGGTCCTGCCGAGCCGCGTATGCTCTCCCACTCGCGGCTCGGCAGGAGCCTCGCCCTCCCGGAAGACCTAAGCCGCCATAACAGGGACTGCCCCTGTACGCTCTCACAGAAGCTCAGTCCTTCAGCCCGCCGTTGAACATCTCCAGCGTCAAGGTGTCAGGGCCGATGAAGACCGACTCGGCCCGACCATCAAAGAACGCGAGGTTCGTTCGACCGTCGTGGCGGTCATCGTCTGCGTCGATGGTGCGCGGGTTGTTGGTCTCGTTGCCAGAGGCGTTGTAGGTCAGGTGGTTCGGGTTGAAGAAGCTTGTCTGGATGAGCTGGTAGACCTCGGGGAGTATCCCGCCGGGTGTGTCGAGTGTTGTGCGGTTCAGCTCGGCGAAGATATAGGTGTTGCTGGGGTTGGGTACGGCGTCGAGCGACTCGGCGGCGGGGTAGTTCGTGCCCTTGCGGTAGCCGACTTCCCAATACCGGCCCTCGGTCCTCAGGCCCTTGAACCAGAGCCCGTTTACGCCGTAGCCGAGCGTGTATTCATCGGACGGGGCCGAGGGGGCACTCGAAAATGTCCGAGTGCTGGTCCATCCAGTCGGGGATGACCGGCGAGGTCTGGCTCATATAGTTTGCATCGGGCGCCTTGAGGCCCAGGTAGTCCGCGATGGCGGCGAAGGCGAAGCCCCGGCCGTTGTTGCCGTTGACCGGCTTGTCAAAGTCAAAAGAGAACGGGTCGCGCAGCCCGCCGCGGACCATGTACCCGTCGTTGTCGGCGGCGAAGCCGTGCTGGGCCTGCGTAAAACCACGTTGGTTGACCAGGCACTGGGTCTGCTGAGCCGCGCTGCGTGCCGCGCCCAGGGCGGGTAGGAGGATCGCGATCAAGAGCGCGATAATGGAGACCACGACTAGAAGTTCGATAAGGGTAAACGCGGATCGATTGGGTGGCTGCATGGTGTTGTTCCGCTGTCAAAGAGGCGGCCAAAAAACCCTGCGACGCGACAAAGCGCCGCAGGATTGAAGGAGAATCTATTTCAGCGCCGCCGACGCAGCACACACAAGCTGCTCACCGTGACTAACGCAAGCGAGCCCGGCTCGGGGACCACGGCGAAGCCCGCGGAGATCGTCACGGGCCGAGAGTTGCCGCCGTCGAAGTCCAGCTCGATCGTGTCGGCAGCGCCATCGTAGTTGAGGTAGCCCGATCCGCCGCGTGCAGAACCGACATTGCTGTTGGTCATCGTGCTGGTGAGCGGGGCGAGGGCGGTAGCGGCGCCGTTGTTCGCGACGTGTGCGGCGGCGATGAAGGTGTTGCCTGCCTCGACGCTGATATCCGCGGATAGGCCGTCGCCATCGGCGGCGGAGGTCGCGGCGGGACCGCCCGCAAGGGTGTTAGACAGGGCCCAGAACGAGACGCCGAGGCCGTTGGTGTTACCAGAGAACTCGATCGTGAGATCGCCCTCGCCGGTGGGGTTATCGAGGTAGAAGATACCTAATGCCTGGTTGGTTCCGCCCGAAGCGACATTGGAGAGATCGAAGATCGCTTCGGTCATGGCTTGGCCGTTGTATGTGATAGATGTGACGGTTCTGCCACTGCCTTCGCCCTCGTACTTGAGCGCGACGACGAGTTTGTCGGTGCCGGTGAGAACAAAGTCATCGCTATCTGAGCCGTCATCGATCTGCGCGAGGGTGACGGTTCGGCTGGTTTGTTTGATACCGGTGTTGGTATACGTCGCCGTGTCGTTCAGTACGATCGTTGCGGCCCGCGACGCCCCGGTCATGAATGCAAAGCCGACGCCGGCACAGAGTGTTGGAATCAAGATGCTGCGTTTCATAGTCTCTCCGTTTGAGTAAGGTGGAAAAGAAAAGTGTTTATTCGGGTGTGCCTGGGGCCGACGTAGTCTCAGGGGATAAGGTCAGCACGCGGAACTGGTCGGCGTCCTCCACATTCAGTGTGACGGTCAGTGTCTTGCGGTTGTCCGACCACTGGATCGAATCGACCTGTGGCGCATCCGGTTCGAAACCCGATTTGGAGACCAGGCCTATCCCCCCGGCTTTCAAGTACCGCATACCCGGGTTGCCGAATCGACCGTTGGTCTCGATCACCAGGTCCGTGTGAACGATCAGCCCAACGACCGGCTGATCGAACGTGATCGTGAAGGTTCTGCTGATGCTGTTGGTCGGTCGGCTCGGTCGGTTGATGTGCACGAAGTAGCTGTCGACACGCGTGCCGGTAGTGACCGTGGACCGCTCTTTTGGATCGGAGGGCCGGTACGGGCCCGTCTGCGTCCGGCTGACCCCCAGGTCCTCGTGCAGCAGCACGCCAGCGGGCTCACGGTAGACGCGGACCAGTTCGTGGTCCTGATGGAGTTCGGCGGGCATATTCTCTACGAAGACGGCGTCGCCAGAAACCGTGACCGGGCGCAGCAGCCTGCCCCAATCGTGAAAGCGTTCGATTGCGTCAGCGGGTGGCTTTGCGATTGCCAGCCCCTGGGCTGAGACCGCCGCGACGTCTCCGGCCTCCAGCAGGCGTGCCTCATCATTGCTCGCCTTGTAGCTCAGCACGACGTGCCCACTGAGTACACCCACCATGGTCTGACCAAAGGCATCACGCTCGACGCCAAACACGGTGCCAATATCCGTGACCTCGGCGGTATCGGTGAAGACCGTAAAGCCCTTCGAGGACTCGGTATCGCAGATACCCACGAGTTTGCCGGCGTGCAGGCGGATGGCGTTGTCGTTGTCGTTGTCGTTGTCGTTGTCGAGTAATTCAACCGTCGCCGGGGCTTCAAGGATCGCAACCGCGCCGCGCTGGGTCGTGATCTCGGCGGTGCCCTGTGTCAATTTAAAACGCTGTCCGGCACGAAGGTCTGGAACCGGCTGGCGTTCCCACACCGCGTCACGCTCAGCGGTCAACGTCGCAACAACCCTTGGCCGGGCATCGATCTGCCCGTCCACCGCGGCGGGCTGCTCGGGTGTCCCGGCAATCTCCTGGGTGCCGTCTGGACCGCCGACCAATAAAACGATCGCCAGCACCACGCCCAGGAGCAGCGCCGCCGCGGTCGCCAGGATCGCCACGCGCTTGGGGGTGAAGGTGTGCTTGATCACGTAGGACAGAGCCGATGAGTAGGCCTTCCTCGTCAGCGGGGTCGACGAATCGATGTGGATCAGGGGCAGTTCGTCGGATGGCTGTCCCTGAGTTCCGAGCTCCGAAAGATGTTGCAGCAGGCCCGGGCTGGTGAGGCCTTCGGCATCATCGGCGTCTCCGGCCTGCCTGCCTTCCATGCTGAAAGCCGACTCGGCCAGATCTTTGCCCACCGCCTGCTCGCGCAACAGGTAGTGCTGAACGCAGGCGCGAACGAAGTGTTCAGCGTTGGTGTCGCTTTGTTCGACCCATGCGCTGAGCTGGGCGGCCTGCTCAGTAGTCAAGTCGCCTTCGATGTAGGCGTGGATCAGCCGGTCGGTGTCGGTCGTCATGTGTCACCCCCCTCTTCGCGGAGGCGGGTGTCCATGCAGTTGCGGAGCGCACCGCGGACGCGGTAGAGCATGGCGGAGACCGCGGCGGGGGTCATACCGACACGTTTGGCGATACGGCCGGTCTTGAGCCCGTGCAGGTAGCGCATCTCGATAAGCTTGCGGCCGCGCTCGGCGAGCCGGGCCATGCAGTGGTGTAGCGCGATGCGGTAGCGATCGATGTCGGGCTCGACCCGGGTGTAGGCGTTCTCGATGCGGCTCATCGCCGACGCGCTGAAGATGTGGCGGTCGTTCTGGTTCCGCCGGCGGTAGTTGAGCACCTCGTACCGGGCGATGCCGATCGCCCAGGCGACAAACGGCCGCTAGGGGTCGTAGGTGCCGAACTTGTCGATCACTGCCGACGCGACCGACTGCATCACGTCCTCGGCGTCGTGGAAGTCCGGCACCATGCAGGCGACGTACGACGCGACAGCGGCCTGGGCCTGCAGCCAGTACTTCGAGAGGTTGTGATCAGCGTCGGCCAGGCTCAAGACGGGCTCCCAATTGTCGAGCGAGAAGTCCCCCGCCAGGGATAAATCAGCACAAACACACAGAATCTGACGGCGTTTGTCAGAAAAAAGTGTAAATCGCCATTGAATGGCGAAAGTTAGATGCGTTCTGCCAGGGGCCTTCGCGTTGCTGAGCCGCTATTGACCACCTGATCGGTCACTTGCTTTCGGCGTGACCTCGGCCAACCAGGCCCGGTGCCTTGCCAGCAACTGCTTGGCGATGGCGGGCTGATCCGCAAGATGGTCTTTCTGCTCCGGGTTCGCTTCGGCAAGGTTCACGAGCTCGACCGATTTCTCCGCGTCGCCGATCAGCTTCCAGTCGTCCGCGCGCACCGCCCAACGCGTCTGCCACTGCCAATGCATCACCTTTCGGTTATTGGGGACACCGATCGTGATCATCGGTACGAGCGATTGGCCATCAAATCCAACGCCGCCAGGCAGATCAACACCGCTTATATTCAGAACCGTTGGCATGATATCCATCGCCGAAACAATATCATCACGAACAAGTCCACCATCAATCCATTTGGGATAGCGGATCATCATCGGTACACGGATACCGCCTTCATAGAAGGTCCCCTTACTGCCGCGCCACTTGCCGGTGTTACCACCCCCGCCGTGCGCGAGGTAGTAGTGGCCTTTGGGCAGGCCGCTGGTGTGGTCATCGAACCGAATGCCACGGTTGTTTTCTTCCGAGTGGCCGTTGTCAGACATGAACACGATGATCGTGTCGTCGGTCAGATTCAGCTCGTCGAGCTTGGCGAGCACCTGTCCGATGCGGTCGTCGGTGGTCGAGACCATCTTCGCGTAGGACCGCCGGGGCATCGGCATGTTCTTGTACCGCTCGTCGAACTTCGGGTCCGACTGCTCGGGGTAGTGCGGGATGTTCATCGAATAGAACACGAAGAACGGCTCATCCTTGTGCTGCTCGATGTAATCGAGTGTGCGCTGCGTCATCAGGTCGGGGAAGTACTGATCGCGCTTGAAAACCTTGGTCGTGGCTTCGTACAGGTCGTGGAAGCCCTTGCCGTGCAGGAAGTGGTGGTTGTAGTTGTCGATGAACCCACCGCGGTGGCCGAAGAACGTATCAAAGCCCTGCTTGGTCGGCCCGTGTGTTTCGGCGGCGCCGAGGTGCCACTTGCCGAACAGCGCGGTGCGGTAACCGGCGTCGCGGAGGGCTTCGGCGAGCGTGACTTCTGCCAACGCCATGTTGACGCCGGGCTCGCCCTTCATGTCGTTCTGCGTCCACGAGTTGACTCCGCTGCGCTGCGGGTGCCGGCCGGTCATCAGCGCGGCACGGGTCGGGCAGCAGACCGTGTGCGCATAGGCCTGCGTGAACCGAACACCCTCGGCGGCGAGGCGGTCCATGTGCGGCGTATAGAGGTCTGTCGAGCCGTAACAATTGACATCGAGCGTCCCCTGGTCGTCGGTCAAGATGATCAGAACGTTCGGCGGCCGCGGCTCGGCGGCCGTGCAGCCGAGCAGGGCTTGTGAAACAAGGATTAAACCAACCAGCCATACCGGTCTCATCCGTCCGCTCCTCCGTGACCGACCTGCTCTTGCACCAACGCTTCAAACGCCCGCCAGCCCACGAGTTGTTCTTCCGTCAGGGACGCCCGACCGGTCGTCTTCATACGGTGCTCCACCGCGCGGAGCCAACGCCGCTTGATACGCGGCAGGTTCACTTTGTCATTGACGACAAGCCGCCAAGGCGGCTGGATTGTGTCGCGCTACAAAGAGGATGTCAATGATAAAAGAAGCCCACGCCGTCACGGCGTAGGCTTCAGATCGTGATCAAGTTGGCCAGCGTGCTCTACGCGTCCAGCTGCGGGCGGTCCGCTTCGGGCCAATCGACGTGGAACTTCTTGCCGCGGGGCTGGTCGACGCGCTCGTAGGTGTGGGCGCCGAAGTAGTCGCGCTGGGCCTGCAAGAGGTTTGCCGGGACGGTCGCGGTGCGGTAGCCGTCGTAGTAGGCCAGCGCCGCGCCGAACGCCGGGACGGGGATGCCGTACTGCACCGCCAGGCCGATGACCTTCCGCCATGCCGCCTGGCCGTTGTGGACCGCGTCCTTGAAGTAATCGTTCAAGAGCAGGTTGACCAGCTTCGGGTCCGCCTCGTACGCCTCGGTAATCTTCTGCAGGAAGCGGGCGCGGATGATGCAGCCGCCGCGGAAGATCTTCGCGATCTCGCCAAAGTTCAGTTCCCAGTCGTACTCGTTCTGGGCCTCGGTCATCAGCTGGAAGCCCTGGGCATAGCTGACGATCTTGCTGCAGTAGAGCGCCTGCTGGATCGCGTCGATCAGCTCGGCCTTGTCGCCGACGCTTTCGGGGATGGCCGGCCCTTCGAGCACTTTGCTGGCTTCGACACGCTCGTCCTTGATCGCAGACAGACAGCGGGCAAACACGGCCTCGGCCATCGCGTTCGCAGGGATGCCCAGGTCCAGCGCGTTCTGGCTGGTCCACTTTCCCGTACCCTTCTGCCCGGCGGTATCAAGAACGACGTCGACAAACCAGTTGTCCGGGTTGGTCGGGTCTTTCTGCTGGAGGATGTCCGTGGTTATCTCCATGAGGAAGCTGTCGAGCTCGCCCTCGTTCCACTTACCGAAGACCTCGGACATCTCACCGGGGTTCATCTTCAGCAGGTGTTTCATCAGGAAGTACGCCTCGCAGATCAGCTGCATGTCGATGTACTCGATGCCGTTGTGCACCATCTTGACGTAATGGCCCGCGCCGTTGGCGCCGATGTACGTCGTGCAGGGCTCGCCCTCATCGCGCGTCACCGGGTTGGTCGGATCGTTGCGCTCGATCGGCTTGCCGGTGGCCGGGTCGACCTTCGCGGCGATATCCATCCAGATGGGCTCGAGTTCTTTCCAAGCCTCTTCGTTACCGCCGGGCATCAGCGACGGGCCAAAGCGTGCGCCGAGCTCGCCGCCCGACACGCCCGAGCCGAAGAAGCGGTAGCCCTGCTCGGCAAGCTCTTTTTCCCGGCGGATGGTCGCGTTCCAGTTCGAGTTGCCGCCATCAATAATGATGTCGTCCTTGTCCAAGAGCGGCAGCAGGCCCTCGATGACCTTGTCCACCGCGTCACGGTCGTTTGGCAGCACCGCGGTCGACTTCACGAGCAGCACGATCTTCCGGGGCTTCTTGAGTGACTTCACGAAGTCGGTCAGCTCTGGGAACCCGATGACGCGCTCGGCGGAAGGCTCCTCCGCCTTGTTGCTGGCGATGAACTCCTCCATGACCGAGGTCGTGCGGTTGTAGACCGCGACGGTGTAGCCGTGGTCGGCCATATTGAGGACGAGGTTCTGGCCCATGACGGCCAGGCCGATCAGGCCGATATCACACTTGTTTGAGTCTGCTGTCATCTTCTTTACCTTTGCAAAAGTCGGATTTGGTGAAGTTCGATTTGGTGAAGTAGCAAGCGGCGATCAGCTTCGAGCTGTTTTACGCGCTTTTGCAAAGATGCGTGTTAGCTGTGCCGCTTCGTCCAACAAATCGGAAACCTTCGTGGTCGGTAGCATACCGGTCTCGACGATCAGTTCTAGCCAGTAGACGGTCTCATCGACCTCCTCTACAACGATCCCTAGCTTAGCAATAAACTCCTTTTTTGACCTGCCGCGACGTGCCGCCCGGTAGTTTGCTCCAACTGAGGTTCCGGAACGGCTGATCTGATTGGCGATCGCTCGCCCGGACGCCGTGTTAGGCAGTGCATCAACCAGTTTCAGAATACGTACCGCAAACGACTTCGTCCGTCGAATCAGATCATCCCGCTCTGACATCTTGCCCCCTATGCCTTGAAACTTCACCAAATCGTACTTCACCAGATCAAACTTCCAATTTACCTTTGACCAGCGTCACGATCCGGTCGCCGGCCTTGGCGACGGTCTGGTCGTGGGTGACCATCGCGATCGTTTGGCCATCCTCGTGCAGGCTGCGGAAGAGGTCGAGGATCGAGCTCGCGGTGTCCGCATCGAGGTTGCCGGTGGGTTCATCGGCGAGCAAGACCGATGGGCGGTTGACCAGAGCCCGGGCGATCGCGACGCGTTGGCGTTCCCCGCCGGAGAGCTTAGCCGGGCGGTGGGTTAATCGGTCTTTGAGGCCGACACGCTCGAGCATCTCGGTTGCGGTGGCGATGGCCGCTTTGCGACGCGGAAGCCATCGCACGACATCCAGGAGCATGCCGGTGGCCAGACTCGTAAAACTACTAGAGACAGATTCCTGGTCGAGCATGGACCCAACGAGCACATTCTCCAATGCACTAAGCTCGGGCAGCAGGTGGTAGAACTGGAAGACGAAGCCCGCGTGCTGGTTGCGGTAGCGGTCGAGCCTGCCGCCGGAAAGCGAGAAGATATCCATGCCGTCGAACACGACCGAGCCGTTGGTGGGTCGATCCAGCCCGCCAAGCAGGTGCAGCAGCGTCGACTTACCCGAGCCGGATCGACCGAGGATCGAGAGCCACTCGCCCCGGTTGATTGACAAATCCACGCCTCGCAGGACGTGCAGTTCCCTGCCCGCTTCGTGGAAAGAGCGTTCGAGGGCGCTGGCCTGGATGATGGGACCGGGGTTTGCCATGTTCGTTTTGGACAGGATTACAGGATTTTCAGGATGAACAGGATTGGAACCAAAGGGATTGATCCTGTAAATCCTGCTAATCCTGAAATCCTGTCAAAATTAGATTCTCTAGAGTTATTCATACCGCAGCGCCTCCACCGGGTTAAGCCTGGCCGCGATGACCGCCGGGATGATCGCGCCGAGTACGCTGGACACCACCGCTCCGATGCCGATGTAGGTCACCTCGGCCCAGTTGACCTTGTCGGGGATCTCCTCGAAGAAATACAGCTGCGGGTCCCACATCCGCCAGCCGATCTCGGTGTCGTACCCCGAGGCCACGGGCAGCTGGATCGCGGGGAAGGCGTAGAACGCGATCGCCATCAGCCCAACGAACGAGCCCAGGAACACGATCACACCCGCGCCGATGGTGAAGTCACGCTTCTTGTTGATCAACGCAAGTGTAATCGCGACCGCCAATGACACCGCACCCGCGATCACAACCGTGCCGATCAAGGTCGCAAGCCGTGTCGCGAGCGCTTCCTGGAGGTTGTTCAGGTTCGTCACGGTGAACCATGCGAGCCAGACGCCCAGCCCGGAGCCGATCAGCCCGATAGCCAGGCCGTAGGTCAGGAACAGGTTGAGCACGCCGGTGGACGGCGCCCCGATCGCGCGGAGCACGCCGATGTCGCGGGTCTTCTCGAGGACGATCATGTAGAACGTTGTGGCGACCATGATGATCGCGACGATCGAGATGATGACGAAGAGGAAGGTGACCATGCCCTTCTCGTTTTTGACCGCGCCCAGCAGCGTGCCGTGCACATCCTCCCAGGTCAGCACGCTGATAAAGGTCCGGAAGTTGTCCGCCTGGAACGCATCGACCGCGTCTTGCACGATCACCTGCAGCTCATCGGCTTCGACGCCCTGGGCCGCCTTCACATAGATATCCGTGCAACGCGCTGGCTGGATCACCGCGTCCCCACCCTCGCCGGTGAGCTCGTCGAAATCCGTATACTCCTCGAACCGCTGCATCTTCAGCGAGCGCTGCAGCCAATCGAAAGGTACAAAGATCACGCCCTTGTCGATCTCGTAGTACCCGGTCTTGAACTCATTGACCGCGGGGATGCGCAGCTGCACCGCGTCGATCGGCTCGCCGTTTGGCGCGAACACCGGGAGCGCCAGCTTGATCGGGTTCAAGCCGTTGGGCTTGGTCATCGGGATATTCGCGATGCTCCGATCAAACCCATAAGACCCGTCCGGCAGGCGGAGCTGGTAGGGGTTGGTCGCGATGCCGATCACCGCCGCGGGGCCGTCGCCCGCCATCTCAAAACTCGCAAAACCCGGCGGGGTCGTCAGCGTCCTGCCCGCCTCCTTCAGGTCGTAGTCCGGCTTGAGGTTCTCCCGCATCTCCGGCGACATCTCGATCGGCTCTTCATCGAACAAGTCGTCGGACGACCACATCAGCGTCTCGTTGTACGGCACGACCTTCGTGTACTGCTCCGGGATGATGCCGAAGACCTTGATCGGCTCCGTCGCCCCGCCGATCGTCACCGTCGCCGGGTACTCGATCGCGGGCGTCGCCAGCTCGACCTCGGGCAGCTTCTCCAGCTCCGCAATCAGCTGCTCGTAGTCCTCGATCCCGGTCAGCGACGACTTCACGACCACGTCCGGCGTCAGTCGTTTGGCCGTCGTCTGCATCAGGTCCAAGAAGCCCCCCATCACCGACGCGACGATGATCACCATCGCCGTACAGATCGTCACCGCCAACGCCGCGAACAACGGCGCGAGCTTCCGGCGGAGGTACTTCGAGATGAGCAGGAGCTTGTACATATCGGTCAGAGGTTCGCTTTTGAACCGCAAAGGCGCCAAGACGCAAAGGAAGGCCAATCAATCTGATCGGATGATACGTTTGATGCCGTCTTTGAGCACAGGTGTGTTGAAATTGATGAGTAGAGCGAGTTGATAGCCGGTTGCTTTGAGATAGACCAAGGCTTGAGCCTCGTGGATTTCTGCGAGCTTCTCTACTGTTTTAAGCTCGATTACCAACTCATTGCCAACCAACAGATCAATACGCCCTTCACCAATTGATTCGCCCTTGTAATCCAGATGAATTGGCGACTCAAGAGTATGTTGAATACCCCGAATTCGTAACTCAATCGCCAATGCTCGTTGATAACTCCGCTCAAGAAAACCAGGCCCAAGAATACGATGTACCTCAATCGCCGCACCAATCACATCATGTGAGAGACGGTTCAATTCTTCACTTAATTCCTGCATCAAAGCCTCCCAGAACAATGCCTTCCTTTGCGCCTTCGCGTCTTTGCGGTTTAATCCCTGCCTTGAGGTCGCATCAGCGGGAAGAGGATCACGTCGCGGATGCTTTGAGCCCCGGTGAGCATCATGACCAGGCGGTCGATGCCCAGGCCGATGCCGCCGGCCGGGGGCATGCCGACGCGCAGGGCCTCGAGGAAGTCTTCGTCGATCTGCTGCTGCTCTTCCTCGTCGCCGACCTGCTCGCGGAAGTGGTGCTCCTGGATGTCGGGGTCGTTGAGCTCGGTGTAGCCGGGGCTGATCTCGACGCCGTTGATGGCGAGCTCGTAGACGTCCGCGAAGTAGTCGTCGTCCTTGCACCGCTTAGCCAGCGGGATGATGACGCCGGGCACACGGGTGACGAAGCACGGGTCGATGAGGGTTGGCTCGATGAGCTTTTCGTAGACCTCGGTAAGCTGCTCGGCAGGGCTCATGCTCATCACATGGTCTGTGTAGTCCCTAGCTTGAGCATCCATCTCGTCCAATCCTGACTGACCAAAAATACGCGTTCGATAAGCCATTGGATCTTCATCTGGCTTCATCAGGTAGTCATGCGGATTCGTACCAGATGTATTTTGAATCTTACGCATCCACCTTTCCATGTACTGATTGGTAAAAGCGTCAACGATCAAGTTCGTTTGGGTAGGTCCAAGACCTTTGTCTTTGTCGAACTTCCACCCTGTACGTTCTTCAACGAGGTCCGCCATTGACTGGCGTTTCCAAGGCCGCGTCAGATCGATCGTACGAGTAACGTTGCCTTCTTCATCTTTATGCTCGATCTTGAGAGTGCCGATCACCTTCTCCGCGACAGTGCAGACCATGTCTTCGACGAGGTCGGCCATGGATTCCCAGTTGCCGTAGGCGTCGTAGGCCTCGAGCATCGTAAACTCAGGGTTGTGCCGGGGGCTGATGCCCTCGTTGCGGAAGTTGCGGTTGATCTCGAAGACCTTGCGCATCCCGCCGACGAGGAGGCGCTTGAGGTACAGCTCCGGTGCGATGCGCATCGTGAGCGGCAGGTCGAGCGCGTTGTGGTGGGTTTTGAAGGGTCGCGCCGCGGCGCCGCCGTGCAGGGCCTGGAGCATCGGGGTCTCGACCTCCATGTAGCCCTTGTCTGTCAGGTAGGCTCGCATCGCGTCGATGATCTGGATGCGCTTCTTCATCACGTCCATGACCTGCGGGTTGGTGTGCAGGTCGACGTAGCGCTTGCGGTAGCGGGTCTCGGGGTCGGTGAGGCCGTGGTGCTTGCCGGGCGGGAGCGCGAGGGACTTGGTCTGGAAGCAGAAGCCGCTTGCTAAAGGGTCGAT
>JBCCYY010000061.1:0-26265 GCA_039188575.1 Planctomycetota bacterium
AGCTGATCGATGGCTCGGCGATCACCCAGCTCACCGACGACCAGAGCAACGATGTCATGCCGGCCCTGAGCCCGGACGGCAAGACGATCGCTGGTCAGCTGCACCGCAGGGCCGCCATCGGCATCCATCAGGTAGATGTCCCAGTTGCCGCTGCGGTCAGATGTAAAAGCGATCGTCTTGCCGTCCGGGCTCAGGGCCGGCATGACATCGTTGCTCTGGTCGTCGGTGAGCTGGGTGATCGCCGAGCCATCGATCAGCTGGCGATAAATGTCGGCGGTCTCCCGGTGGCGCGTCGAACTATAGATGAGGTGCTCGCCTTCGGCATCCAGGGCGGCATCAAAGTCAGCCCCCTCGCTGGTCAGGCTGATGCGTCGGAGCTGGCCGGTCGAATCCAGCGGCGAGATCGGACCGGCGTCGGCGCCCATGCTGCCGTAGATGTCGATCGGGCTTGAGGCTTGCTGGGGCGTCGGCTGGGTAGACACGTAGGGCCGTGGGGCACCCAGCGCGCTGTGCAGATCATCGATCGGGCGTTCGGGCTGATCCGACTCGTCCGGGTAGATCACGGGCTCCGCGGTGTTGACGCCTGCCGGCGGCAGCTGTTCGGACGTGATGCCTGCGGCCTTGTTGATCTCAGCGGCAAGCTTCGCCTGCTTCTGATCTTGCTCAATCATGCGCTGTTCGCGCTGGAGGTGGTACTCCGTCACGGAGTTGTAGTCGTCTTCGTGAAGGCCGAAGGCCCCGTTGTAGTACTGCTTGCATCCGCCAAGTGCGACCGCGAAGAGCAGGAGCAACATGAACCCGGTTGTCTTCTTGCCCACCATACCTTTGCACCCTTTCGCGGACGGCTTACCGAGCGACACAACAGCCGCTGCACCCCCGCGTTATCGGGGACAAGACCCCGGTGCGCTTGACCCGGCCGGGCGGCCGTCGTTATCGGACAAGGCTGCCAAACCTAGCTTGACAGCCTTGATCACGTGCGCACAACATGACCATCGCGAAACAGTTATCGCATAAGTATTTTTAAAAGGATCATTTAAAGATATTCAGCGCTGCCTTCTGTGTGGACGCCGTTCACTTCTCCGCTACCACGCTAAGCAAACGCCCGATCCACGCGCCCGAGCAACAAATCGAACTCAGCACCGCTCATCACAGGCTCAGCTCCCGCGACATCCACCCCACCGGACAAAGGCACCCAGCTCACACACCCCGCAAACCCGTCTTCGTTGGGCACAACCGCTGGCTCTCTCAGCCGATAAACCCGCAACGCCAACAGGTACAACGGCCGGTCGGGCTTGTAGTTGAACCGCATATCGATCTGGGGCTTCGCCCAGGGGTGCAGATCGTCCAGACTCTCAAACGCCTCGCGCGAGGGCACCTGCCAGATCCGAGAAGCCTCCGCGTAGCACTTGAACCCAATCTGAGTGGGCTCAGCTTGCTCCGGCTCCTCAATTTGAAGATCAACTTCCTGGGGCAGCCAGTCGGGTTTGATCCAATCGAGTCGCTCGTGCTCCCACGCCGGGAACATCAGAAAACGGTCGTGGTTCAGCGCAAAACGCCCGGGCCCTTCAGCCTCATGGACCCCACCCTTCCGAAGCAGCAGCGCACAACTGCCCCCGGCAAGGAAGTCACAAACGATCGCCCACTCTTTGAGTGCGATGTCCAACAGCATCACCGGAGTGTACGCGATCCCCGCCCGGTACAATCGCGATATGGCCGGGCAACCGCGACCCCTCGACCTCAACAGCCAACAAGCTGGCAACGGTATGCAGTGGCAGCTGCCCCGCCGGCCCTGGGGCGCAGGGTGGTTCATGCCATACATCTTCATCGCTGCCGGCATCGCTGTTACCGCGATCTTTGGGATCAACGGGCCAGTCACTTTGCCCAAATTTAGCAAGGATATGATCACCGCCACCTTCGACCTGGTTTGGCTAATCGGCGAAGTATTTGCAACGCTAGGTGGTTTCATCGTAATGCTCGTTGGTCTTGCTCTACGCTACGCACAGACCACCGTGACACTCACGCACAACCAACTGACCACCACCGATTGCTTCGGTCCGCTAGGATGGACACGCCGAATAGATACCACGCGAATCACCGGCTTCGAGATCAATGTTGGCACATCCTCGACCAACGGCGGACCTCAGGTGCCGATGGAAAACGTCACGATGCTTATCGCCCGTACCGACCTGCCCATGCGATCCTCCGGTAAGCAAAGCCCCAAGAACAAAAAACGCGACTTCATCATCGCATGGGGCTACCCCAAGACGTGGATGCAGCAACTCGCTGACGCACTGACCGCAGGTTCCGAGATCATAAACCCACAGCTTTCGGGTCTCGAAACCACAACAACTATTGGATCACCCGACGATGTTGGCGACGATTGCGAAAGGCCTGTCGATCCACCCGAAAAGACCAACATCATCCTCCAACGAGAGAACGACGGGCTGACCATCACGATCCCACCAGATGGCTTTATACGCGGCTGCAAGGGCCTGGGCTGCTTCGCCGTGATGTGGAACGGGTTTATCCTGCTTATGCTTGGGCTGGTCGTCTACGCGATGCTTACGCCAAACAACCCCAATACTTCCGGGCCTGATTCGCCCTGGGTCTTGCTCTTCTTCCTGCCCTTCATCGCCATCGGAATCGGCCTGACCGTGTTTTGTATTCACTCAAGCAAAAGCCACGAAGGCTTGGTCGTGATCGGGCAAGGCCCCGATGCAGTAGTCGCCTACTACCGCCACAGCCCGATCCGCAAACCACGCGATTTGAATTGGCCGGTAAGCGAACTGTCACATATCCGGGTAGATGATTCAAACATGACTATTAACGATGAGCCCGTTCGAGAACTAAAAATCTACCCCAAACAGGGCAAACCTATCGAACTACTTATCCAACTAAACGATCATGAACTCGACTGGATCGCTTACGAGATACGCCGGCAAAGCGGGCTGCCCAGGAGTGCAGTAGTCGAATCGGATTAAGCAATGCGGCCTGAAGGGTTCTCACATCCGATCGACCACGCCGATCCCGAGTAGATCCATGCCCTGCTTCAGCGTCCGCGCGACCAGCTTACACAGCGCGAGCCGGCCCTGGCGAACGTCATCGGGCACGTCACTGCGCAGCACCGGGCAGGACTCAAAGAACTTGTGGAACGCCGAGGCCAGCTCGTAGAGGAAGTTGCACAAGCGGTGCGGCTCGAGCGACTCTACAACCGAATCGATGGTGGCGCCAAACTGGATCAGCTTGAGCACGAGGGCCTTCTCTGCGGGGTCCTCCACCTGCACATAACCCGCATTGAACGAGTCGAAGTCGATCTCTCCCTTCCGGAAGATGCCGTGCACACGGACGTAGGCGTTGATCAGGTAAGGCGCGGTGTTGCCCTCGAATGAAAGCATCCGGCTCCAATCAAACACATAGTCCTTGATCCGATCGCTGCTAAGGTCGGCATACTTGATCGAACCCATCCCAATCACCCGGCCGAGGTTCAGAACCTCTTCTTCCCCGATTACTTCACCACGCTCGGCATTCTTCTCGCGAACGATCTGTGTCGCCCGCTGCTCCGCCTCGTCAAGCAATTCAGCGAGGCGTACCGCCCCACCACTCCGCGAACTGAGCTTCTTGCCATCCGCCCCCAACACATTCCCAAAGCCAACAAAATCTAGGCCGACGTTCTTATCCCACCCGACATGACGGAGCGTTGCAAACAGCATGTCGAAGTGCAGACGCTGCGGCGAACCCACCACATAGATCAGCCGCTGGGCATCCAGGTCCTCAATCCGGTACCGGGCCGCGGCGATGTCCGTCGTGCCGTACAGGTAGCCGCGGTCTGACTTCCGCACCATGAAGGGGAGCGGATTGCCATCACGGTCCGTAAAACCCGGCGTTTCCACAACAAGCGCCCCGTCGCTCTTGGCCAGATGGCCGGCCGCATCCAGATCGTCGATCACCGATGCAAGCCGGTCCACGGGATCATCCGGGTCTACGCCAGAATAAAAACTCTCCCCCCTGACATGCTCGGGCTTCAAGGAAACACCCATACGGTCATAAACCGCCTGGCAGGCGTCGATGCTGATCTTTCGGCTGGATAACCAGGCCAAGTTTTCTTCTTGATTTTCAGGCTTCTCGTGCTGCTGAACCATCGAAGCGATAAAACTCGGCAGCTGACGTAGCATCATCTCCCCATGTTTCGCGCTGCGAATGACACAGCGCTGTGCAGCCTCGGATGCAGTCAATTTTGAAACAAACGTGTAAAGCAGATCCAGACGGGTAAGATGAGGAAACCGTAACGGATCACCTAAAAACGCCTTGAATAAGCTGGTCTGCCCGGACTCGTCTTGAGCGAGAAGCTGGTTGTGCCACACCGCGACCGCTTCCGCGAGCGCATCCCAGTCTGTACCGGGCTCGTTGGTCTGCGCCAGCCAATCCTCCAACTGGCCCTGATCGCTACTACTCGTCACGAGAGCCTCGTACCAAACTGCTAAGACAATCCGGCCGAACTGCGTGCCCCAGTCGCCGAGATGGTTCTGCCGGATCACATCGTGCCCCTGGAAGGTGAGCACGCGCGCGATCGCGTCACCGATGACGGTTGAGCGCAGGTGGCCGACATGCATCTCTTTCGCGACATTCGGGCTTGAGTAGTCCACGACCACCGTCTGGGGCGACTCGGCCAAGGCAACACCGAACCGATCATCCTTAAACATCGCCAGTGCGGCAGCCGCTAATGCGCTACTTGACAGGTGCAGGTTGATGAAACCGGGCCCTGCGATCTCTACTTTCTCGACCAGGCCGCCCGTCTCGAGTTGGTCCACCACCGCCTGAGCAATCTCCCGTGAGGGCTTACCGAGCGGCTCGCGCAGCTTCATCGCGAGATTGGCCTGGTAGTCCCCAAACTTAGGGTTGTTCGCCGGGCCAAGCATCGGGTCCGCGTCCGCGTAGTCATCGCCAAACGCGCGGGCCAGCGCCGCCGAGAAAGCCTGCTTGAGTTGTTGGATCATATCCGCCATGGACCGAGCATGATAACGAACCACGCCACACGTGCCGGGCAGACCACAAAGCAGCGAAACAACGACAGACGGCTGCAAAATTCTTCAAAAACCGTTTCACCAAAGCGGCAGATGCCTAAGATACTTTTAACACGCCAACAATCACCAATCTGTATACGGAATAAGACGATGAAAAAGTGGAATCTACTCGCGGGCCTTGTCATCTTCACGCTGTGCATCGGCATCGCGCAAGCCGAAGAGCAAGCCAAGACGCTCTACAACGACGTTTGCCCCATTAGCGGTGAGGCCGTCAACCAGGACAATTCCTCAGACTACCAGGTGGAGTTCTGCTGTAAGAACTGCAAGGGCAAGTTCGACAAAGACCCTTCCAAGTACTTAGAAAAAGCCGCCGAGGCCGAAGAAGGCACGTGCATCTTCAACGGCAGGCCCGCGAAGACCAGCTCGACACTCACCGTCGGTTTCTGCTGCGGCGGCTGCAAGAGCAAGTTTGACAAAGAACCCAACAAGTTCATCACCAAAGTCACGCCGTCAGAAAAAGATACCGAGTAAGTTGATCCCCGTTGCTACGTAATGAAAAAACCCGCCGTATAGCGGGTTTTTTAGTGCCCATCCTGTACTGAAACTAGATCTCGTCCTCGATGTCGGTTGTACGGTGCTGCAACTGCGCCTTGAGCCGAGCGAGGATCGACGAGTGCATCTGGCTCACCCGTGACTCTGAGAGATCGAGCGTCACGCCGATCTCTTTCATCGTCATCTCCTCGTAGTAGTAGAGGATGATAATGAGGCGCTCGGCACGGGTCAGGCCCTTGGTGATCACGTCCTTGAGGTCCCGCTTCTGCACCGCGGTCAACGGGTTGATCTGACGGGTATCCTTGAGCACATCGATCTCGCGGACGTCCTTGTTCGAGTCGGTCTCGAACCACTTGCGGCTGAGCGATACGGTCGATACCGCGCCGGCGTCCTTGCGGATCTTGGCGTACTCGTCCTGGTCGACGCCGATCTTATCGCAGAGTTCTTCATCCGTCGGCGCCCGGCCGTGCTCCATCTCGAAGGCGCCGCGTGCCTGGTTGACCTGCGACGAGCGCGAGCGGACCAGGCGCGGGACCCAGTCCATCGATCGCAACTCGTCGAGTATCGCCCCGCGTATACGCGGGGCACAGTAGGTCTCAAACTTAACCCCGCGCTCCATGTCGAAGGCATCGATCGCATCCATCAGGCCAAAGATACCCGCGGACATGAGATCGTCTACATCGACTTCGTCGGGCAGTTTCGTGTGGACGCGCTCAGCGTTGTAGCGGACCAACGGCAGGTAGAACTCCATCAGTTCATTGCGCATCGCCTCGGTGGGCTTGGCCTTGTACTTGACCCAGACCTTCTTGATCGCCTCGGCCTGCTCGGGTGTGGGTTTGCGTGTTGCTGTCCTGATTCGGGCCATGGTCCGCTCCTTGACCGGGTTGCCTCGACGCGTCCTTGCGTGGGCTGTTTAAACTCATTACTCAATATCACAAGAACCGTCAAACCGGTCTCGAATTACATCCTGCCTCGTTTAACCAGTGCCCACCTGGGTGGGGTCTGATTCAAAGATGTTCTCTTCATCTGGGATCGGGTTGTCCTCCCGGTGTCGATCGATCTGTTCATTCACGCTGTGAAGGATGAGCATGCCCAGCACCGAACCAACAATCCATGAGACCAAACAAACAAGAAACGCACTGGATAAGATCGATAACCAATCATTCTCGTTGGCGAGACCAACAACAATGGTGGCTGCGAAGCAGAGCAGCGCGAAGCTAGTTGCGATCACTCGGGCGGGTATTGCGAGCACTCCGTTGCTTGCGGAACAAACTGAATCTTGAAAGGCAAACAAGTCAGCATCCTTGCTGACGCTCCATAGTTTACCGACTTTACCAAGAAGATGAAAGCAATGAACGTCGATGTTGAAAAAAAAGTAACAGGCCTTCACAAGCATGATCAGAGATCACGCCTAGTGTTGGTTTCGACACAATTCAGCTTGCCTCATGAATGATCAAGCATGTGTTGAAAACACACGGCATGACAATCAAAAGAAGAATAGAGTTCAACCACCTACCAGGCGCGCAGTCATCCGACGGAGCAGGCCGCTGCGTGCGCGCTCGGGTTCGGCGGCATGTTTATCGAGCCTGTGCGCTAATGCGCTCATCGCGATGGTCGCGTTGTTCTGTTGCTGATCCAAGGCAAACGGTCGACGATTCCGGATCGACTCACGAACAAACGGGTCACTCAATAAACAGCCCGCGTACTGCATGTCAAGCCCAAGGAATTTGCGGCACACACTCGCGACTCGGGTATACACCTGCCTCGCCTCTTCCGGGTCGGCCGCCTGGTTCACCAGCAGCCTCGCATCAAGCTTCTTATTCTGACGATGGGCCGTTTTGATCACCGCGTAGGCGTCCGTGATCGCGGTCGGGTCCGGGGTGGTCACGATCAGAACGCGGTCCGCCGCGGTGAGTAGGCCAAGCACGCCGGGCCCGATGCCGGCACCGGTATCGATTAACAAGACATCGTACGCCTGTTCAAGCCTGGCGAACTGATCGATCAGGCGTTCACGCTCCTGTGTGCCCAACGCAGCCATCTGAGCGAGGCCAGACGCGCCCGGGATCAACGAGAAGCCGCCCGGCGCCTGGATCGCGATCTCTTCAATGTCGCGTCGGCCCGACACAACATGCGCAAGCGTATGAACAGGCATCACATTGCAAAGCACATCCGCGTTCGCAGTACCCATATCCGCATCCAGCAGAGCCACACGCCGGCCCATCCGGGACAGCATCACCGCGAGGTTCACAGCAACCGTCGATTTACCGACCCCACCCTTACCGCTGGAGATCGCAAGGGCCTGCGCGAGGCGCGGCGTAGATGGGTCGGTCGGCGGGAGAGACTGATCGCCTGCCTGCAGCGTACCCTGCCGCATCAACCCCCTTAATGTTTCGGCTTGATCCACGATCATTCGTCTCCGCTTTCTTCACCCATCACCAGCGCCGCGAGACGATCCGAATCGCCCGGCTCGATCTCGTGGGGCACTTCTTGGCCAGTCGTAATATAGCTGACTTTCTTGCCTACCCGCCGAGCGACGTTCAGAAGCACGCCGCCAGTGACGGCTTCGTCCAGCTTCGTGAAGATGATCCGGTCCGCCTCGACCGCGGAAAACCGATCGATCGTCTGCAACAAGACCTTCTGGCTCACCGTCGAAGAAAGAACCAAGTGAACCTCGTGCGGGCTGGCGGCGGCGAGCACCTGCTTGAGCTCACCAAGCTTGTCAGAGGCCTTCTGCGAGCGTCCCGCGGTATCGATGAGGATCGCATCCAGGTCCTGATACCCCGCGATCGCATCGGTGAGTTGCTCTGCGGTGTTTACCACCTTCAGGGGCAGCCCAATGATGCCCGCATACGTACGCAGTTGTTCGACCGCAGCGATTCGATAGGTATCCATCGTAATCAGGCCGACCTTCTTGCCCTGCTTGAGCTTGAAGGTTGCGGCAAGTTTGGCGATGGTGGTGGTCTTACCCACGCCGGTCGGGCCGATGAGCGCGATCGTTCTGGGTCGACCGTCCTCGGGTTTTTCCAGTTTGCCCGATCCGCCCTCGACCGGAAGACGGCGCGCAATCTCGTTATGAACCGCTCGACGCACAGCATCCGTATCCGCGAGCGCCTGCTCAGACAGCCCCTGGCTGACCCGGGACACGATTTCCTCTGCCAATTCCTCCGCGACCTCCTGCTCGATCAACTGGAGGTAGTGAGCAACGAGCGGATCGGGCAGATCGGGTGTTTCGCTGCAGGATGACGAGTCGTCCTGCGGAAGGACCGCCTTCTGCTGCCGCATCATCTTGACCATCATCTGCTTCATCGCGGTGAGTTCATCCGCGAGTTGGTTGTCGGCAGGCGGCTGGATCACGACCTGTTGTGCTGGTGCGGGAACAGGCACCGGTGGAGCGGGCCTGCGAACCACATTGGTATCCGCCTTGCTGGAGGCGGACTCGCTTAGCGTTGACTGTGCAGGCGAACTATCAACTGCCGGGCCGTCATGGCGGGGTGGCGCGGGCGTCGCTCCCAGGTCTGCCCGTGCAGCGGCGTAGGTTTTCCGGATCAGATCGCCGGCACTGGGCTCATTGACCGCGGGCGGCTGCGGGCGGGCGGGCGGCATCACCTGCGCGAGTGGTTGCCTGGCCCGCATCGTACGCTGACGAGATGCTTGGTCCGCCTTTCGCTGGTATTTCTGTGCAAGCTGCCTTCCATCGGTCGCGGTAACTTCGACGACCTGACGCGCCCCCATCCCAAAGATACCGCCCTTCTTGTAGCTGCGGGTATGCAGGATGACGCCGTTGCTGCCGTAGGTCTGTTTGACCAGCGCGAGCACTTCGGGCATTGACTTAGCGGTGAAGGTTTTCATAAGCATCCATGCCTTTATTGAGTCTTGACGAGACGACGCGAGCCAAACGATCCATCGCTTGCATCACGCGTTGAAATGCATCATACCGCAGCGCCCTCTGGTGTACGAGTACCTGCCGGAGATTGTGCTGAAGAATCAAGCTGAGCCAGGCCCATCGACTCGACCTCGACACCTTTGCAGACTTCGTTGTAGCCGAGCACCGCCGCGTTCGGAAGATGGGGCTCGATGAGTTTGCGGACCTGCGCACGGACTTGAGGTGACGCAAGGATGACCGGGTGCCGTCCGCTGCGTATCAGCCCATCCACCTCGGAGAGGATCGCGGCGGTGATCTTGTTGGCGACGATCGGCGGCATCGTCATACTCGTCCCTTCGGTCGATCGCTGAATAAAGCTGTTGATCTGGTCTTCGATCGCCGGGTCCAGCGAGATGCAGTACAGCTTGTCAACCATCTTCGCGGTCTCCGGGGCGGCGAGCGGATCTTCCTGCTCCTGCACGGTGTACTGGGCGCAGATCGTTCGGCGGAGCGCATTACGGACATACTCGGTTAGCACATCGAGGTCCTTCGTGCGGTTGCCCCAATCGCCGAGGGTTTCAACGATCGTCTCGAGATCACGAGCAGGAACACGCTCCCGCAGCAGGCTCTGCAGCACTTTTTGCATCTCGCCGGGCCGGATTAGCGGCGCTTCGGTTGCGCCGACCTTGCCGAGTACCTCGTCGCAGAGTTTGGGTGCTTTTTCGCGCAGCTGGGTGATGAGGTTGTTGGTCTCCTCGCGGGAAAGCATCTCGTCGGCGTGGTCTTTTACGACCTCCATCAAGTGCGTTGTCACCACCATGCTCGGCTCAACCACGATGTAATTGAGCGACTCGGCACGCTGGCGTTGACCGGCCTCGATCCACCAGGCGGGCAGCCCGAACGCGGGGTCCTTCGATGCGATGCCATTGAGCTCGCCATCCTCACCGGGCGAAGCCAGCCCGTTGTCCACCGCAAAGAACTGTCCGGGGTACGCCTTGCCCACCGCGACCGTATTGCCACGGATCTTCAATCGATACTCATTCGGTGGTAGCTGCACGTTGTCACGGATACTGACCGGCGGCATGACCAGCCCGAATTCGGTCGCAAGTTGTCGGCGACCATTGGAGACACGCTCAAGCAGATCACCGCCCTGCGTTGTATCGACAAGCTTGACCAGCGCATAGCCCACCTCGAGTTCCAGCGCGTCGACCGTCATGGCCTGCTCAATCGGCTCGGGCGGCTTGGGTGCATCGGCCTTCTCGGCTTCCTTGCGCTCTTTTTCGACCGCCTGCTTCCCTGCCTTCGCGCTTCGCCAGGCGATACCACCCACTGCCGCAGACAAAACAATCAGCGGGAGGGTGGGGAGCGGCGTCAGCGCCAGCATCGCAAGAAAGCCAGACGTAATTCCAAGGGCCGGCGCCTTGCCGGTCAGCTGCGCGGTGAGCTCGGTATTAAGGTTTGCCCGGCTTGATGAACGCGTAACGATCAAGCCCGCAGCGAGCGCGATCAGGAACGCGGGGACCTGCGAGACCAGGCCGTCGCCGATGGTCAGCTTGGTAAAGACCTCGACGGACTCGCCGAACGTCCAGCCCTTGAGGGCCATGCCGATCGCCAGGCCGCCGACGATATTAACGACCGTAATAATGATGCCCGCGACCGCGTCACCGCGCACGAACTTGCTGGCACCGTCCATCGCACCATGGAAATCGGCCTCGTGCTGGATGGTCTCGCGTCGCTCGCGTGCCTGCTGCTCGTTGATCAGGCCGGCGTTGAGGTCGGCATCTACCGCCATCTGCTTGCCCGGCATGCCATCGAGCATGAAGCGGGCCGCGACTTCCGAGATCCGCGTGGCACCTTTTGTGATCACCACAAACTGGATGATGATCAAGATCACAAACAGGATCACACCAACCACAGGCTCGGCACCGGCGACAAACTCGGCGAAAGACTCGATCAGCTTGCCCGCAACGCTCATCGCTTCGGCGGGGTTCGCCGCGTCGGCAGTGAGGATCATGCGCGTCGTCGCGATGTTCAGGACCAGCCGGAACATGGTCGTGAACAGCAGCAACGACGGAAATACCGAGAAATCCAGCGGAGAATCAACGAAGATCGTCGTCAGCAGGATCAATGCTGCGAGCGCTAAGTTCGCGACCAAAAGCAGGTCGATCACCATCGGCGGCAGCGGCACGATGATCACCGCGAGCAGGCTGATCAACCCGATCGGCACCATCAGCGCACGGTTCTGATTGACTTTGTGCACCCAAGCGGGGATCGAGTTGTTCTTCAGGACATCAGCCATCGCTTCTTAGCTCGTCGCCACCTTTCCACTGAGCCGGTAGACGTAGGCCAGGATCTCCGCGACGGCGGCGTAGTGTTCTTCGGGCACCTCGTCGCCGACCTCGACACTGCTGTATAGCGCTCGGGCCAGGGGCTTGCGTTCGACCAACGGGATGCCGTTGGCGGTCGCGATCTGCCGGATGCGCATCGCCATGAAGTCGGCGCCTTTCGCGATCACCTTAGGTGCGGCCATCGTGTCAGAGTCGTAACGCAATGCGATCGACAGGTGTGTCGGGTTCGTAATCACGACGTCTGCGCTGGGCACCTGCTGAGCCATACGCTGCATCGCGAGCTGGCGTGCGACGCGTGCTCGTCGCTGCTTCATCAGCGGGTCGCCATCCATATCCTTCATCTCCTGACGGACTTCTTGCTTAGTCATCCGCATATCCTTGGTGTGCTGGTACTTCTGGAAGACGAAGTCCAGCAGCGCGAGGATCACGAGCAACGCAGCAAGCTTGAGCGCAAGCATAAAGGTCATGTGGGCGGCAGCGGCCGTCGCGGCGGCGATGGTCATCGTGGGCAGCGCGGCGATCGCATCGATCTCGGCCATAATCATCAGCGTCGCGACCGCCGAGATGATGATCACTTTGCCAAGGCTCATCACCAGCCGGATCGCGGCACGCGCATCGAACAGGCGCTTAAAACCGGTGAGCGGGTTGAGCTTGCTGAATTTTGGGACGAGCGGCTTGCCCGTCAACAGCAGGCCGGTCTGTCCCGCGGTCACGAGCATGCCCACGCCAGCAATCGCGATGAGCAGCGGCAGCACGGTCCATCCGATCAGGCCGAGCAGGTAATCAAAAACCGGCCCGAGGTCGTCGCTGCGCGTTGGGTTGCTCGCATCGACGGAACTCAGTAGCCGATGGAGCACCCCCGCCATCGACTCGAACAGCCGGGTGCTAAACAGGTATAGCAGCACGATCGCGAAGAGCAGCATCAACGCCGCAGTCAGGTCGGTGCTGCGCGCGATATTGCCCTCTTCGCGAGCCTTCCTCAGGCGGTTCGGCGTGGGTGCTTCGGTTTTTTCTTGTCCAGTCGTTTCAGCCATCCATGGCCTCTCTCAGGGCCGCGTCCTGCGGCCCGCTTGTGCTACTTGTTTACCCTTGAGGGATCCCCCTGGGCCCGGGCGGTGGCGGCGGCTCGGCATCGAAGAACCGCATCAATTCGCCGAGGATCTGCCCGGTCATCTCGCCGTAGGCCCCGGCGATCGCCCCGATCAGCATCATCATGACGATCAGGCTCGACAGGATGCGGATCGAGAAACCAACGCTGAGGATGTTGAAGGTCGGCACCGTCCGCATCAAAAACCCCATGCCCACGCTGATCAGGAACATCAGGCAGAGCAGCGGTGCCGCGACCCGCAGGCCGAGCTCGAACATGATCGTGATCATGCCGACCACCATGGTGACGATCTGGTCGAAGCTGGCAAACCCGCCGAGCGGGACGTGGCGGAAGGTCTGAGCCAGTGTGTGGAGCATGACGTTGAGCCCGCCTGCCGCGATAAACAGAGCCAGCGCCAGCCAGAACAGAAGCTGCCCGGCCACACCGGCCTGCCCATCGATCTCGGGGTTGTACTGCTCTGCGACGGCGAGACCCATCTGCTGGTCGATGATGTGCCCGCCCAGCTGCATCCCGGTTAACGGCAGCGACGCCGCGTAGCCAATCACGTAGCCGATCAAGAGCTCCAGCGCAACGAGCAGCCCCAAAGACCAGAGATCGAGGTTCTGAACCGCCACCGCAAGGCTGCCCGACGCTTCTGGGTCGATCCACAGCATCGGCCAGATCGCGAACGACAGCCCGAGCGCCAGAAACACCTTCACCGTCCGCGGGATCGACGAGCTGCCCAGCACCGGCGCGAGCACAAAGATCCCCGTGAGCCTGAAGAGGATCATCAGCCAGACAGGCACATATGGCAGGATGGGGGTCAGGTCGACGGGCAATCACACGATTCCTCGAAAGGTCGGTATCAATTCAAAGCAATTTCAAGGCTTATCCACCCGCAGGGAGCGGCCCAAACATCTGGGCACTAAACGTCATCAACTTCGAGACCATCCACGGCATCGTGACGATCGCGATCAGGACCATGCCAATAATCTTGGGCACAAACGTCAGGGTCTGCTCCTGGATCTGAGTCACCGTCATCATCAAGCTGCCGATCAAGCCGATCATCAGGCCTGCGAGCAGCACGGGGATACTCAGCATGAGCATCACTGTTAGCGTCTGCCGTGTCACGTCAACCAGTTGGTCTGTCAGCATCGTTGTCTCCGATTGAGTCGCCTGTCACCGATTTAGTACGCGCGCAATGCTCCTGCCATATCAACCCAGCTACCCGGCACCCGCCATCGAGAAGCTGCTCAGCAGGTTCGCAACGACGAGGTTCCACCCATCCACCAGGACAAAGAGAAGCAGCTTGAACGGCAGCGAAATCAAAACGGGCGGCAGCATCAGCATGCCCATCGAGATCAGCACGCTGCTGATCACCATATCGATCACCAGGAACGGCAGGTACAGCCTGAAACCGAGCAGAAACGCGACCTTCAACTCGCTGAGCATAAACGCGGGGATCAGCGTGAGCATGTCGACATCCGACCGACGCAGCTCGCTCTTGTTCTTCGTCGAGCCCGGCTCACGCCACTCCATCAGCATGTAAACAGAGTCCCAGTTGCCTGCGTGATCGATCTGCGCAAACATGAAATCGCGCAGTGGGGACTTGGCCTTCTCCCACGCCTGGATCTCGTTCATCTCGATCTCGGGGTCCTGCATCGGCTGCAGGACTTCCGTATTGATCCGGTCAAGCGTCGGTGCCATCACGAGAAACGTGAGAAAGAGAGACAAACCAACGATAACCTGCGTTGGCGGCAACGACTGCGTGCCCAACGCCTGACGCAGCAACGCGAGGACGACCACGATCCGTGTGAAGCTGGTGCACATCACAAGGATCGCCGGCACCAGCGTGAGCACGGTCAGCAGCAGCAGGATCGAGAGCGATGTGCTTAGGCCCTGATTCGCCACGGGGTTTTCGTTGGTGTTTGTCTGAGCCGTGCTATCCGCCGATGGCTGCGGTTGCCCGGCCAAGCCCGAAGCACCCGTGGTTAACGCGTTGATCGCGTCGCCGCTGCGTGAGAGCAGCTGGATCGGGTTGCTGATGCCGAGTTCCTCCGCGGCATCGATCGGGTTCGCCGGCAAGCCATCGTCGGCAGCTGGCTCAGGCGCTGTTACTGCGGGCGAGTCCAGCGTCACGGGGCCGGTGGGGTTGGCGTTCTGCGCTACCGACGTCAGCGGAAGAAAAACCAGCAACCCGAGCAACACTAGAGGCAGGCCATCCCAGGGCTTCACGCTCGGCCCCCTGTCTCCGACAACGCGGCGAGCCGGCCCCGCACTTGCGATAGCGCACCCTCCGCCTGATCAACCGCGGACTTGGGCTTCCCAGACTCAGCACCAGGCTCATCAACGTAGCCATCATCCTCGCCCGACCACTGGCCGGAGAGCTTCTTCATCACCGAGCCAAAGCTGTAGCTGATGCTCGCGGGCTTGGATGCGTCGATCGCGCCCAGCAACTCCGCGACTTCTTCAGCCTCGTGAACCGAGGCAAGCGTGCGCATCCCTGCTGGGGAATCGCATACGACCAGGATCCGCTGACCCACCCGCATCAAGACCACGTGGCTGCGCGGGGCGATGGTCGTTCGGCTGAGCACCTCGACGACCGAGCCTTGCGAGACACTCGGGCTAACAACGCCGCCCCGCTTGAGTAGCCAGCGGATCGTAAAAACGATCGCAAGGACAACACCAAGCGCAGCAAGAGTGCTCAGAAACCAGCCGTCTCCAAGCGAACCCGTGGTGACCTGCTCGTCATTACCCGTGAAGAGGTCGCCTTCACCCGCGCCCAGAGGCAACGACTCGTTCGGGGGTAGAGGTGTCTCTACAGCGGGCGATGATTCATCGGGCTCATCAGAAAACACGGCCGCCGTCTCAGCCGACTGATCACTCGTGGCCTCATCAACCGTGATCAGCTCTGCCTGATCGCGCATCTGTTCGATCCGCGAACGCTCGGCGGCCGGCAGCTCTTGTGCGTGGATATGCTCCGAGCACAATACAGCGCCAAGTAACAGCAGCGGCAACAAGACCGCCGAGGCCCCCCAACCGAATAATGACTCGTTATGCCGCCCCAAGACTGGCCCTCCATGGCCGATGTTGGTTCTGCCGCAGCCTCCATGAGAGATGCCGGCATCCTGCCGCATTCATCCCAGCTGCGTCTTACTTCTGCTTACTTACGTTGCTGTCGCTCCGGGCTCGACTTCCATTTCAGCGTCATCGGAATGAGCCGCAGGATCGGTCTCTTGAACATCCGCCAGGATCTCGCTGATGCGGATACAAAAATTGTCGTTGAGCACGAGCACCTCGCCCCGCGCGACCAGCCGGCTGTTCACATACACATCCACCGGGTCGCCTGCGAGCTTGTCGAGTTCAACAACGCTGCCACTTGCCAGCCGAAGCACATCTTCGACGAGCATCTCGGTCCGGCCGAGCTCGATCGTAACATCGAGATCTACATCGCCGAGCATATCGATACCGCCCTGCTCACCCGCGGTCGGCCCTAGCGCCGACGCGACATCCTGCTGCATGCCATCGACCTGCCCCTGGGCCTCGGCCAGGGATTGCGCCAACAACTCATCGATCATGCTTTGGTCTGACATCGCCGGCCGCCTTTGCGTTTACAGGTCCGTGCTGAACCGCTTCCAGTTGCTGATCACCACGTTGCGGACATAGGGCTCGCCATCCGCATCATCACCGAAGCGTTTCTCGCAACGCTCGAGTATCTGCCGCTTAAGGGTCATGCGGTCAGGCTCGTTAAGCTGCGCGGGCTCAGCCCGCGCGAAGATCTCCGTGATCTCCTGGCTGATCCTGTTCATCTTCTCCTGGATCTCGGCTTCGACGTGGGCGCTGTGACGCTGCTGGACCAAGACATAAATCGTCGCGTCGTATAGGTAGGCCTGCGCGCCCTGCCGGGTATTCTGGAACTTGTCGCCAATCAATAGGATCTCGACAAGCTCGAACTCAGCGGCCTTATCGTCCGCCTGTAAGCCCTCGGCCTGCACAGCAGGCGGCTTGTCGCTAAACAAGAAGAAACCTCCGGTGAGGATCGCACCCTCAACGACCATCACGATCGCAAGGATGATGATCATCTTCATCGGGAGCTTCTTCTTTACCGGGCCCTGTTCTGTTGTCGTTTCTTCGTCAGCCATACGCTTTGGTTATCGGCGTTTTCGTGGCTAAACCACGATCAATCCCGCAATTTTTGCGCGATCCAGTACAACCCCAAGCAAACGTAGTTCAGAACTCGGGCGGGCCTTCGCTCCCCTGGCGATCCTGTATCACGTGCTCGGTCACGATGATCTCGACCCGCCGGTTGCTGCGGGCTTCATCCGAATTGATCCCACGGGGCTTGATCGGCTCGCGATCGGCGGCGCCCATGAGGAGAAACCGCGCACCATCGAGGCGGTACGCCGCAGGAATCTCGGTCCCGGTCAGGAAGTCTTCGACCGTCGCGGCGCGTTGGTAGCTCAATAAACGCAGATCACCCGAGGTGCCATCGCTTTCCGACAGTTCCATCGTTGCGGCGTGGCCGACGAGTTCGATCTTGTTCGTCGAGTCTTTGAGCTTCACACGGGACACGAGATCAATAAGTTGAAGCTTGTTCTGCTCACTCAATTCGGCGGAGCCGGGTTCAAACAGAATCTTCCCGCCGATCGCGTACTGCTTGCCCTCCCGGATCGTGGTAACGCGGGGCTCCCTGCCGGTTTGGCCGGGGTCCTTCACGTTGGATTTGTTTGGGACGCGCTCCTGACGCATGCGGATCGCTTCGAGACGCTCGATCAGGGAGAGCGCGGGATCGTCTTCGGTGGGCAGCTTGCCGCCGCCACCACGCATGCCGAAAGCCTTCTGAATCTCTTCGACCACGGACTGAAACTGTTCCTGTTTCTTGATCTCGGAGAAGGACACGATGAGCACAAAGAAGCACAAGAGCAGCGTGACCATGTCGCCGTAGGTCACCATCCAATCCGGAGCACCGGCGGGTGGGCATTTGCATTTTTTTCCCATGGCAAGCCCCTGCGTGGATCAGGCCGCATCTTCCTTCGGCCGTTGGCTCGGCGGGAGGAAGGTGCGGAGCTTCTGCTCAACAACACGGGGGTTGTCCCCGCTCTGGATCGCCATGACGCCTTTAACGATGACCGTCTTGTACAGCACTTCCTCAGCCGACCGCTTCGATAGCCGGTCTGCGATCGGCCCGGCCAGGGCGTTGGCGATGATCGAGCCGTACATCGTGGTCAGCAACGCGACCGCCAGGCCTGCGCCGATCGAGGCCGGGTCGGTCAGGTCCGACAGCATGGCGACCAGGCCGATCAGCGTGCCGATCATGCCCATCGCCGGGGCGTACTTGGTGATCGTGTCAAAAATAAACTTGCCCGACTCGTGCCGTTCGACCAGGTTGTCCAGGTCGGTGAGCATGATCTGCTCGATGAGTTCGGGGTCGGTGCCATCCACCGCCATCTGGATGCCCTGGACAACGAAGGGGTCGTCGATATCTTTGACCGCGTTCTCCAAGGAGAGGATGCCGTCCCGGCGGGCGATCTCGGCGAAGCCGACCATATCCTCGATCAGCTTATCGATCGGCATCGGCGTGGTAAAGAACGCCTTCTTGGCGATCCCGGCGATGTTCTTCACGATCTTCGTCGGGATCGCGAAGAAGACGATCGTGATCGACGCGCCGAAAACGAGGACGACAGATGGGATATCCAGATAGATCCCGATCTTGCCGCCAAGCAGCAGGGTCGCGATGATCAGCAGCCAGGTGCCGATGAATCCAAAGATGGTGCCCAGGTCCATAGGAAAACTCGTCGTCAGTCCGTTGACACGAAGGTTTTATCGGCGGTCCCGCGACGGCCTCTTGACCAATCACCCAGCCCGCCAAACCACGTTCAGCTAGGCGGCAGAATCTTCCGGAGCGAGCGTCCGTAATCGACCGCCAACTCGACGACCTCCTGCATCGACTCGCGAACGATCAGCGTGTCACCCGTCGTCAGGCGCAGCGTGGTGTCCGGGTTCTCTTCGACGACCTTGATGAGGTCGGCGTTGATCACGAACTGCTTGCCGTTAAGTCGCGTGACGGTGATCATGATGGCCGTTCAACTAAAAAGACTTACCGGATCGAAGCCAGCAGTTCCTGGATCAACTGGTCGCTGGTCGAGATGATCCGCGAGTTGGCACTGAAGCCTGTCTGTGCGCTGATCAGACTGATGAACTCCTGGGCTAGGTCGACATTGCTCAGCTCCAGGGCCCGGCCGATGACCCGGCCCGAGCCGCCTGTCCCGCCGGCCACGATCTGGGGCGAGCCCGAGTTCGAGGCGTTCTGGTAGAGGTTGCCGCCGACTTCATTCAGCCCGGCGGTGTTGGAGAACATCGCCAACGGGAGCTGGCCTAAGTCACGCAGCAAGGAGTTAGAGAAGACGCCGGTGATCGTGCCGTCTTCGGAGATGCTGAAGTCCTCAAGCGTGCCGATCGGCGTGCCGTCCTGCCGCAGTGAGTTGACCTGGCTTGTGTCCAAACCTGACAGCGCGGTCAGTGAGCCGAGCGTGCCATTGGGGTCGGTAAACTCAAGCGTAATGTTCTGCGGGTCCAGCGCACCGGTGTCAGTCCGGTCGATCACGAATGACGCCCCCTGCGCGAGGGTGAACTGGCCGTTGGTATCGAAGCTCAGTGAGCCTCGGCTCAGGAACTTGTTCAAGTCCGAATCGTCATCCGAATGGATATAGAAGTCCCACTGGGTGCCGGTCGAGTTCTTGTCATTGAGCACCGTGATCATATCGATGTTCAGCGGGTTGCCCAACGAGTCGTAGGCGATGAAGCTCGTCCGGGCGGATTCACCCGTCGCTTCCTGGACGATTGTCCAGGGCGAGGTGAAGGGCTGAGTATTCACACCGCCGCTACTCGCGATGATATCGCCCGGATCGATCAGCAGTTCGTTGGCATCGCCGGTGTTCGACTCGACGACCAGCTGCCCCAAGGCGTTGACGGTGACACCTGGAGCGTTACTGGTCGTGGTATCGATGCCGGTGATGTCTTCGATAAAGGCCATGAAGTCACCGAGCGTCGTGCCGAACTGGTCAGAGTTGGTGGTGTTTGTCGTGTTAATCTCGAAGCTGCGTGTGGGCAGCTCGGCCCCACCGCGCGTGATCGTACCGACATTCAACACGGCACCAGCAGGGAAGCGTGCAGAACCATCCGAGCCGAAGAGGCTGGTAAGCAAATCACCCGCGACTGCCGGGGTTGTTGCCAACGCATCGGAGTACAGCGCCTCGCTCTCGATGATCGAACCCTGTGTGGCGACATCGCCGCCGGTGTTCAGGTTCCCACCGATGTTGACAGTCTCTGTTGCTTGGGCGATGGTCAGGACGCCGAGCGGGATGTTGATGTCCTGCAGAACGCCGGGCACGACCTGGAAGTCGGAGTCCACGCCGTAGCCCTGTACGCGTGCGCCGTTGTTGGTCACAAGGTTGAAGTCGCGGTCGAGCTGGAACGTGCCATCACGGGTGAAGAGCTGCGAGCCGCTCTGCTCAACGATAAAGAAGCCCGCACCCTCAACCGCAGCGTGTGTCGAGACCCCTGTCGGCTGCAGGCCGCCGTCGGAGAAGTCGCGTGTGATCGCGGCGAGGCGTGTACCCAGGCCGGCCTGCGCGGGGTTGGTGCCGCCAAGCGCGGTGCTCGGGGCCGAGCCGTTTTTCAGGGTCTGCGAGACCTGTGTCTCGAAGAAGGCCTGGCTACGCTTGAAGCTCGTCGTATTGACGTTGGCAATATTGTTACCCGTTACGCCAATCGTCTGCGAGTTCGCGTTGAGCCCGGTCAAGCCCGAGAAAAGTGCCCTGGTGATACTCATCGTCGTGTCTCCAAATCAATCCGACTATCCGTCGGTTCAACATCAGTCTGTTTGTTTCAACCCTGTTTCTGTCCCGTCTGACTTTGCGAGCACCTCACGCAGCGCCGCGTTCTCCACTTGTCCCAATCCACCCAGCGCTCCGAGCGGGTCGACCTGTGCTGGCTTCTTGTTGCCTGCTTCTTTGTTATCCGTCGCGTTTGTTTTGGCTTCGGTCAGTAACTCATCAAATGACCTATTCTCAAAGGCAGGCTTACCCTGCTTCACGCCACCCGTTGAGGCGGGGCTGCCGGGCCGAACCGTCGGTTCGAGCATCTGCAACAACCTTGAAGGATCAACCGTCATGACGCCCTCAGCCCTCGCCGCTACTGCGACTCCTTAAAACTCCTGACGCCGCCTAAGGGCAGCGAATCAAGCGTATCCAGCTCCAGCTGGATCTGACCATCTACCACCGACACACCGGTCACCCTGCCGGAGACCTGACGGGTCCCGCCGTTGGCATCTGCAACTTCCCCGACGACATCACGGCCGATCAATGTCCCCGAGTCCAGCACCTGCAGGTTTGCCAACAACTGCTGAACGACTTGTGTATCCAGATCACCCAGGTCTTCGACCTGTGTCACGCGTTCTGCGGCCAGTTCGCCACCGCCTGCCAGGTTCAGGACCGGCTCACCCTCGCGTACGCTTAGCGATTCGACGATACCTTCCACGGTGTTGTTGTTCGCATCGAGGCCTTCAACGAACTTACCGATCATGTTCGCGCTGGTAGAAATCGAGTTTTGTGTGACTAGTTCGTTGAGCTGGTCGTCCAGCTGAGTCTGCGTTTCGATATTTCGGATGCTCGAAAGCTGCTCGAGGATCGCAGACGTGTCGTTCGGCGCGAGCGGGTCCTGGTTGGCTAGCTCCGAGAGGATGATCTCTAGGAACTCACCAGAGGAGAGGTCCGCGAAGCCGTTCGCGCCCGGCGTGGCGTTTGGTTCATTAATGACGCTCGCGGCGCCACCGATGGCTGATGACATGGTGTCGTCCTTCTAGTCAGGCGGCTTCGTTGGCCGAGGCGTCAGTGAGGCGGCCCAGGAAGCCATCCATGGCTTGCTGTGATGACCCGGCGTCTTGTTGCTGTTCCGTGGATTGCTGGCTGGAGCGGTCGCTGGAGTATTGCCCACGGCTTCGGCCGTCATTAGCGGATTGCTGCTGAGACTGGCCCTGCTGCTGGGTGTCGCTCTGGTTCTGGCTCTGGTTGGTGTTTTGGCCGGCAGTCGTCGCAGCCATGGGCTGTACGCTGAGCCTGTCAACGCTCATGCCCTTGCTTTCCAGCGCGGAACGGAGCTGGGCCAGCTGCGTCGTCAGCAGCGTTTGTGCCGAGGTGGACTCGGCATGGAAGCTGGCGCTGACGTTCGTGCCCGTGATCTGCATCTGGATGCGCACCGTGCCCATCTCCGGAGGCGTCAAGCGGAGCGTCACCGCCCCACCACGTTGCTGGACCGCGTTGGCCAAGCCGCGTGTCAGGCGAGCCGTGTTGAGCGAATCATTGTCGGTATTGGTCGCTACGGTTTGTGCCTGGGCCTGTCGAGCGGCATCAACGGTCTGAGTCGCTGTCGTGGTATTGATCGGCAGCCGGGCTTCAGCGGATGACTGGTCTGGGACGGTAAAGGCGGTGGTTGCAGCCGCGTTTGTGTTGGCGGATGAGGTGGTATTCGCGGTGCTCGACGCGGTTGCGGCCTTGCTCTCGCCGCGTGTGTCGCCGGTATTGGATTGTGCTGTGTTACCCTGCTGCAGGACGGGCTGCACCGCTGCGGCCGCATCAGCCTGCACAGTAGGACCCGCTGCAGACTGTGCCTGGTTCGGCAACACTGCGTTTAAGTTGAGGTTGGAGCCATTAGATTGGCTCTGTGCTGAAGACTTTTCGTTCGAAGTCGCCTTCTCGATCTGCCCGGTATCAGTCTGCTGGGTTGTCGTAGATTGGGCTTGTGCCTTGGCCTGATCCGCTGCCACCGCATCGAGCACATTGAGCTGAGCAGAGACCGCGTTGGCAGCGGCTTGTACCTGGGCGTCTTCCGAGGTGTCCGTCGTTTTGTTGTCACCAGACTCTTCAGGGGATTGATCCGTACCCTGATCGGTACTTTCAGACTCAGATGAATCTTGCGCCGAGTCCTCCGCCGTATCGCTGGCCTGCGTGTCCTGATCGGTCGGCTCGGCCTTGTCGGTGACCGACTGATCATCTTGCTGTGGTTCAGCGCGGGGCTGCGTATCCGCAGGCTCTGGTGATTCAGCACGCTGCGGTGCCTGCTGGGAATCAGCAGAGTCGCGCAACAGATCGTTGAAGCCAGGCTTCTTCTCCTGGTTCAGGTCCTCGCTGCCCGAGCGTTCAAGCTGAGGCGTTGCCGGTGCGGGTAGAGCGGCGAGCAGGTCCTGCACGCCTTGCTTGCTGGTCGTGAATGAAACGATGCTCAAAGATCGGCCTCCTCTTTGAATTGATCGGTCCGCTGGCGGATTTGTTCGATAAGCGTGGCTGCTTGCGCCACCTCGTTCGGGAGCTTGAACTCTGTGAGGACCTTCGCGGCCTTGCGCTCTTCCATCGCGGAGAGGTAATCGACCACCTGCTGTTCTGCACCATCAGTCAACCATCGCTGGATCACCTGCTTCGCCTGCTTGGGTGGGATGCCCTCGAGCATCGCGATGGCTTCTCTGAAGTCCTCCGACTCCATCTCCTCGATCTTCTTGGCGATCGCGTCGTCAAACACCTTCTGTTTCGTGTCGAGCTCAGCGATCCGCGATTCGATCAGTTGCTGCTGGGCATCGAGCTGCCGCTTGAGGGCATTTGCCTCGACCTTCTGCCGCTCCAACAACGCCCGGCGTTTGTCATCGACCACCTGGATCGCATCGAGCCGGGCCTCGGGGGTCACCGGTCCGCTTGCGACCTGCTCCATCCGCAGGGCACGCTCGGCAAGGGCTTGCGCCTCCTGCTCGGCCTGCTCGGCTTCAACAGCGAGCCTGGCTTCTTCAGGGATCGTGTGGTCAAACACCGCGACCGCTTCGCGGAGGCGGTCTTTGCTAAGCCGGTTTGTTGCACCGAGCCAACCCGCGAGCGCACCGAGGGCTAGGACGTTGACGACAAGGACGAGGGTGAAGGCTGTGAAGAGGGTACGCATCGGTTGGGCTCCGCCATGGCTCTGGCGGCGTAGGCCTGGGTCGTTTGCTCGTCGAGCAGCTTCGCCTCCATGCGTCGCTGCTCAAGCTCCCATGCCTGCCGCTGACGGTCCCTAAGCAATTCCAGTGCCTTGCGGTTCTTCGATGCCTCGATTAATTCGTTTCGTGCTTGTTCTACAAGGGTTTCCAGCTGCGCGATCTCGCGGACCAGCGTGTTGCCCTGCAGCGCACAGTTTGCGCTGTACCGCGCAATTCCTGCGATGGCATTGAGATCGACCGCACCGACGAGGCCGTCGGCGGCCTGCCGCTTGCTCGCGCTGATCGTCTCCTGCATCTCGCGCAACTGGTTCACCATCGCGTTGCGCTGGTGCATCAGCTTGGCCAGGGTTCGCTGCTTCTGCTGCTCAATGACTTCACGCTGCCGTAGCACCGTCTTGTACTTGAACTCAAAGGTTGGCATCGCAGATTACACCTACAAAGAACCTATACATGCATCCCATTTCGGTTATCCGGACGCAAACAAATAAAAATCGCCCACGCCGGCGCTCAGCGACAGCGAAGCGCCTGATACCGAACCAACCATCCACAGATTGAAGGCAGGCCAGAATCACGAAGAAGCGCAGGCACGAAGCAAGACACCCGCCGCATTGTCACTTCTGAGGATTATTCTTGAACTGCTCTTTGTAGGCTCGACGATAAATCGCTCTGCATACTTCGATGTCCAGGGTTGGACTGGATGTGGCAAAAACATCTTCTTCTGTTAGTAATATAATCTTTTTATCGAGCATTTCCCAAGCCGCGCCACGAACCTCAGGGGCCGGGTCGTCAATAATGTCGAGCCATATCTCGGCAGTCCGTTCTTCAAGAGGCAGATGGTAAGCGACATCCGTCCGTATCTCTGGATCAGGACCAGCCGCCGCCTGCCTGATGATGGGCCAAGCCTTTTCATTGCCATGCCCGGCAAGCATACAGGCGGCCCTGGCGCGGACACGCATATCGTGATCTGAATCCATCAACTGATGGATAACCCATCCCACATCCGGATGCTTCGGATTCATCCCACCAATGCGTTGTGTCGCCATCAGCCTGAGGTGCTCATCTTGGTTTGGATCAGTGGCCTGAATGACATACTCGAGCGCTTCCTGGCTGTTTGCTGTCGTTGCAAGGGTCGCCATGGCGTACATCGCGTCCATTTTGCTGATTCTTTCTGAATCAACGGCGTTTTTAATTACTTCGAAAGCACGTGGGTCGCCAATCTTTGCCAATGCTTGTGCGGCGAGACCTCTGTTACCACAATGGTGATCCGTGCTGCGTGTCACATCCACGAGATACCCGTATGCCACAGGATCACGTGTGTCACCAAGATCCAGAATGAAACCACTTGGATCTTTTTTATCAGCACTATGAGGGAACGAAAGCATATTGCCGACTTCACGGATTAGTGCGCCGTACAGCCCCTTTTGGGGCGGACCCGCCCTGATTGGCTCAGGCGTCTTAGCACAACCAATCGTCACAAAAAACATACAGACACAAACAAGCCCACGGATGACTGTCGATTGATTCATGTAAAATATTCTCATTGATTATCTGCTACTACCCTTCAAGAAAAATACCTTAGGCCAAATCGTAAAAAACGTGCAACATTTCAGTGATCTTTCCTCTTAAGTTTCAAAAGCAGCCAACGCGCACGCATCCGATCCTCCTTGGAAATATCGGAGGAAACCGACTCTGCGCGCAAGTACGCGAACTCGGAATCAGTCAACACAACCGCTTCATGAATCGAGCGACCGGTGATCGCTTCAATCGCTGCGATATAGGCCAGGTGGTGCGTGTACTGCCAGTCATGCAGCCAGCTTGAGTCTTGGGTGTAGTCCGGGCCTTCCCAGCCGTAAAAGTACCGCTCAGCGAGCAGGCCTTGGCGAAGCAGCTGCAGGCTTGATCGTAAACGTAGGTAGCCCGCGACCCAGGCCGCCCGATAGTCCCCTTCGGTAAGGCGCTGGTTGATGTCGGGCTCGACCCGTCTGATCTGTTCGTGCAACAGATACAGCTCATCCTCCGTGAATACCCTTTGGATATAGGGAAAGCCGTCAACTTCAGGGCCATCGAGCAGATGCAACTTTTCCTCCAGTACAATCAGCGCATCAGGCGTTTGAGCCACTCTAGAAACACTCATGCAACCCGCCATCACCAAAACCCAGATTAATAGGGCGTTTGCATAAAGCCGATTCATCGAGAACCTCACTCAGTGTATGTGTGGGCATTTCACAAAAACAACTCTAGAAGCGGTTTCACAACTACCTGATCTATAAATTTGCGCTACGGGCGCACTTATGATCCAATCGGCCATGGAAAGGATTCCATTTCATGGCCAAGCAACAATCGGAACTTACGGACGAACAGTGGGCGGTCATCGAGCC
>JBCCYY010000062.1:0-25713 GCA_039188575.1 Planctomycetota bacterium
CCCTGACGACGCGATCAAGGTTGCCTTCGGCATGCAGACGGACGAGACACAAACGGCCGACGTGCCGACCGACTGATCAAGACGATCGGTTGATAGACAGCGACGCGTCGGCGGAGGCCCCGGCGTGAATAACCCCCGGCACGACGCCATGACAAGTGAACAGGTTCGATTGATCGTGATGCGCTTGATGCTGCTCGTGCTGGTCGTCACCCCGCTATTGGGTTGCCAGACGCCAAAGGTCGAGCAGCGTATTGAAGCGCCTTACGCAAAGCGTCAGGTCTGGGCCGTCGCGCCGCTCCGCAACGAGTCGGGCAGCCGATTCGCCGACGGCATGCAGATGGCCGATGAGCTGACGCGGTCGCTGGAGCAGGTGGTGGGGATCGATGCCCTGCCGCTGAACCGTGTGCTCGAGGCGATGGACGCGGTCCGGCTGACCGGGATTGAATCGCGAGAAGACGCGATCCACCTGCGTGAAGCGCTGGGTGTAGACGCCCTGGTCGTTGGCAGCATCACACACTACGACGCGTACGACCCGCCGAAGATCGGGCTGGCCCTGGACCTCTACACCTGGCCGCTGGATCGCAGCGGCGGGGGGCTTGATATCCGCGGCCTGTCATGGGCGCCGACCGCGGACAAGGCGGGGATCCGGCGCGGCACGCTCTACCGGCCGGACCAGCCGGTGACGACGGTGTCGGGTTACTTCGACGCCTCGGGGGTTGGTACGAAACAACTCTTAGATGACTACGCCTACGGGCGGGGCTCAACGCCCAACGCGCTGCACGAGCGGCGTCTGTACACGATCAACATGAACCTGTTCCAGGAATTCGCGGGCCACGAGATGGGCTCGCAACTGATTTGGGCCGAGTGGCAACGCTTGGCAAGAGGGTATGAGGCGGTGCGGCGACGAGCTGCGGCCGATGGAAATACAAGCCCTTGACCGGCGCGGCGTGCGTCGGCGAGAGGCCGGAGCACGACGATGTCGGACACGACAAAATCAAAACAAGCGCAGATAAGCCATGACTCCGCTGCGCAGTTTGAACAGCTTGGTGAACACGAGTTCGCCTTGGTCAAGAACGGCAAACGCTATGTCTTTGACTGTGCCCCGGGCCACGAGGCACAGACGCTCAACGAAATCGCCGAGATGGTGACCCGCAACGATTCGGACCTGACCTGGTTCGATGCCGCGGTGCTCTCGCACCAGCTCGGTGAGCGGATGAGCAGACGGCTCAACGAGTTGGGGGCCCCGAGGCTCTCGGCCTGATTTTTACGAACTGGATATGAACACACGCCTCGTGGACGTGGCGTCAACCGCAGGGATGCAGATGAGTAAGGAACGCAACACCATGCCTGAAACCCAAACCGAGCAGCAACCCGAGCTCATCAACCAGTTCGTGGACTACCTCCGCAACGAGCGGCACTTCAGCCCGTACACCGCCCGCTGCTACGGCGCGGACCTGCGTCAGTACGTCGAGTATCTTGAGTCAGACCATGCGCCAGAGTCGGCGTCTGCAACCGTTGCCAATGAGCTCGATGGTCCTGCTGCCAACGGCCCGATCACCATCGCTGACAAGCTCAAGCAGGCAGACCCCATGGTCGTCCGCGGCTTCCTCAGCCACCTGGACCAGTTCGGCTACTCGCCGGCCACGACCGCCCGCAAGATCGCGACGCTCCGCTCGTTCTATAAGTGGATGAACAAGCGCGGCATCATCGAGTCCAACCCAATGCTGCTGATCCGCACGCCCAAGCAGACCAAGCGCCTGCCCAAGGCCATCACCGTCGAGCAGGTCGAGCAGCTTCTGTCGGCCCCCGACAACCGCGAGACCCTCGGCGCCCGCGACCGTGCGATCCTCGAAACGCTGTACTCCACCGGCGTCCGCGTCAGCGAGCTGGTCGATCTCAACCGCAACGACCTGGACCATGCCGGCCAGACGATGCACGTCCGCGGCAAAGGCAAGAAGGAGCGCATCGTGCCGCTCGGCAGCCACGCCATGGCCGCGATCCGCCACTACCTCACGCTGCTCGAGCCGGATGCCCGCTTCGCAGAGCTGCGTCAGGAGTCACTCACTAACGCAGCGGTGCCCCTGTTTGTTAACAAGAACGGCGGCCGGCTGAGCAGCCGATCGGTCCGCCGCAAGCTCGACAAGTACCTCAAGGAAGCGGGCCTGGACCCGCAGATCAGCCCGCACACGCTGCGGCACTCGTTCGCGACCCACCTGCTGGACAACGGCGCCGACCTCCGCTCCGTCCAGGAACTGCTCGGCCACCAGTCGCTTAGCACCACCCAGATCTACACCCACCTCTCGTCGATGCGGCTCCGAACCGCTTACGACGATGCCCACCCCCGTGCGGTGTAGTCGCGACGACAGCACTATTCAATTAGGCATCAGTGTAAAGAACCCCTGTCATAATCGGCCGGGGTTCTTTCAATGGCGATCAATGGAAAAGCCTGCCGTGTGGCAGGCCTTCATCGGAAGCGGGTGAAGAGATTCGAACTCTCGACATTCACGTTGGCAACGCATAAGGGCTGATCAAATCTAAGCTTACGATAGCGGTAGGGCGGATTGATTGCAACACTTTTCAAAGAATTGCAGTAGTTGCGCGGTAGTACCGCAGTTACGGCAATGACGGCTTGTCTACGTCAATCGAAATGAGCCTGGATTCCCCGCGTATCTTGCATCCTCTTGTTTCCCGTTGATCAGATTGTTAACTTGTTGTTTAGTGTCATCGACTGCTCGTGCCATCTCGACCTTCTTGGCGGCTCTCGGCCTTGTGCTGATGCTGGCTGTTGGAGGGCTTCATGCAGACCACGGTGGCCATGGGCATTCGCATTCGCATAGCCATTCGCACACTCACACCCACGACAACGGGATCACGCATACGCATGGGCACACACATGCCGGGCACAACTGCGGAGTAGGCTGCACGGACCATGATGATGAGCTTGGTGAGGTGAGCGCCTCTGCGCTGGCAGAGCATTCCGATCACCACTGCTGCCACGAGGATCACTCGCACGCGACGCCGGTCTATGTGTTTACGCAGACCGGACCACGTTGGCAGGATCAGTTGAATTTAGCTCCGTGCGCGCTGCCCGAGCCGTGGCAGCCGATGGCGGTGATCTCGCCGAAGGCCAAGCCGATCCCGCCTCCGCCGCGGGCTGGGCCCGGCGATCCCCTTTCACAACTCCGGACCGTGGTGTTGCTGACCTAAGACGGCGGCTTTGAGCCGTCGTGCTGTTGCGTTGATCGCGCAGCGACTTGGTCACAACACACCATCCGGAGACTCCCCTTTGCAGTCTTTAACAATCCGGCCCGCACTGGCTGTCGCTGCGCTCAGCACGATGGTGGTGATCGCGGGCTGTCAGAGCTATGACCCGAGCCCGCTGGACGCGGCGGCTCATCGCGAGGCGTGGCAAGCGCGAACGCCGGCGGATGAGTCGGTGACGGCGTTTGCCGAGCGCCTCAATAAGGCGTCTCCGGACAAGACCGTCGCGTACGATCCGGAAGACGGGATCGAACTTGCCGAAGGCGAGATGATCGCGTTGGTCTACAACCCCGACCTGCGGCTGGCCCGATTGAAGGCGGGAGTGGCATTGGCGACGGCCGACCATGCCGGGCTGTGGGACGACCCGCAGTTGGGTGTAGACCTGCTGCGGATCACCGAAAGCGTGTCGGATCCATGGATCGTCACGGCCGGGCTGGCGATCACGCTGCCGATCTCCGGTCGGCTTGAAGCCGAAAAATCACGAGCAGATGCGGCGTATCAGGTTCAGCTGCTCAAGGTCGCCGAGGCGGAGTGGAAGGTGCGTCACGAGGTCCGTCTTACCTGGCTGGAATGGTCGGCGGCGAAGGTGAAGCTGCAACAACAAGAACAACTCATCGAGAGCATCGGCACACTGGTTGATGCGACGAAGAAGCTGGCTGATGCGGGTGAACTGCCAACCACCGAAGCGGGTTTGTTCGAGATCGAACGCGTTCAGCGGCGTTACGAATTGCGTCGCCTACAAGGCAAGGTCGCGACTGCCGAACAGCATCTACGGGCATTGATGGGATTATCACCAAAGGCCCCACTTAAGTTGAACCCGCAAGTCATCTCGGTGGCAACGAGCGATGACGACACGAAGAAAACAACGGTGGATAACAACCCGGCTCTCGCTCGGTTGAGTCAGGAGTACGAGGTTGCCGAGCAGACGCTTCGCCGTGAGGCCCGTAAGCAATACCCCGACCTGACGATCGGCCCGGTGGTGGAGAGCGACGAAGGGCAATCGCGGATCGGTCTGTCGGGTGGCATCCCGCTACCGATCCTCAACGCAAACAAGCAGGGCATCGCCGAGGCGAAGGCCGAGCGTGAGTTGGCCCGCGCCGCCTACGAGACCGAGTACGAGCGGCTGGTCGGCTTGCTCGCACAGACGCAAGCCAAGGCCAAAGCATTGACCGGAGAGCGCGAGTTGGTCGCCGGTGAGATGGCCCCGCTGGTTGATCAGCAAGTCGCCCGTGCCCGCAAGCTGCTGGACCTCGGCGAGGGCGGCGGGCTGGTCCTGCTGGAGAGCCTGGTTCGTGCCCACGAGACCAAGCTGCACTTAATTGATGTCCGGCTCGATGAAGCGAAGGCCTACGCCGAGCTTACGTACCTGGCTGGGCCGGCTACGAGCACAACACAAAACAAAACACAACAAGATCCACCGTCGGCGAAACCTGTCGAGGAGGTGTCCCCATGAAAAAGCTATATCCGTTCCTATTCATCATCGTCGCGGTGCTTTTGCTGCCTGCCTGTTCGTCGGAAGACCCCAGCGGTGATTCCCCGGCACAGCACGAAGAAGAGGGCGAAACACCAACCAACCGCGTGGCCATCCCCGCGACGGTCCGCAGCAACCTGGGTATCACGTTCGCGCCGGTCGAACGGCGGAAGGTGCATCAGACCATCCGCGTGCCTGGTTCGTTCGAGCTGCAACCGTTGGCAAGGCACGAGTACCGCATGGCCTTGCCCGGTCAGGTGGAACTGAAGGTCAACCAGTACCAGGCGGTTAAGGAAGGCGATGTGCTCTATCGGTTCCGCTCGCCGCAGTGGCCGAAGCTGCAGCACGAGATCATCGAGGGCGAGCAGGCGATCGCGTCGGCCGAGGCGGAGATCGGCGTCGCCCGTGCTGCGATTGCCGAAGCCGAAACCAAGCTCGGCCTGGTCAAGCAGCGGCTCGCATCGCTCGCACAGGCTGAGGTCAAGAACGCCGACCTGGAAGCCCAGGCCAAGTCAATCGAGGCAACGCTGCCACGGCTACGGGCAGAACTCCAGCAGGCCGAAACGAACCTCGCCAACGCGAAGCGGACACGAGAGCATGCCTTGCATGTTGCCTCATCCGCGACAGGCATCGAGGAACCAAGGCTCGGCGGGTTGATCGATCATGACGGTAAGAAAGTTGCCGCCTACCAGACAATCGACTGGATCGAGGTCCGTGCAACCCGGCCCGGCGTCGTTGAGAAGCTCGCGGTAACCGACGGGGCGTTCGCCGAAGCACCTTCGCTGGTGCTCTCGACAATCGACCCAACTCAAGTGCGGTTCCGAGCGATGGCGTTGCAGTCCGACCTCGCTCGGTTCAACGGCGGTGCTGAAGCAAAGATCGTCCCGCCACTGAACCCAACGATTGAGTTGGAAAGCAGCGTGGACGCGGAGCTGACGATTGGCTTGGAAGCCCACCCCGATCAGCGGACGGTCACGCTCTTAGCCACACCAGGCGAGCAACGTGACTGGATCCGCCCCGGCGTGTCGGCATTCCTGGAGGTGACGGTTGAGTCAACTGACGGGCCGGCTCTCGCGATCCCACGCTCGGCGATCGTCAAGGACGGCATCGTCCACGTCTTCTTCCGCCGTGATCCGGCCGACCCGAATAAGGCGATCCGCGTCGAGGCGGACATGGGTGTCAGCGACGGGCGTTGGGTCGCGCTCAACAGCGGCGTGATGCTCAGCGATGAGGTCGTGCTCAACGGCGCGTACGAACTGAAACTCGCCACCCAACAGAGCGGGGTCAGCCAGAAGGGTGGGCACTTCCACGCGGACGGCACTTTCCACGCGGACGACCACTGATCGAGAAAGAACCGACCCATGCTTAAGCGACTCATCCAATTCTCGATCGACCGGGCGGCGCTGGTGCTCGTGCTCGCGGGGCTATTGCTCGCGTTCGCGGCGTTCCGATTGCCGCAGACGCCTGTCGATGTCTTCCCCGAACTCAACGCGCCGACCGTTGTCATCATGACCGAGTCCCCCGGGCTCGCGGCCGACGAGGTCGAGCAGTACGTCACGTTCCCGATCGAGACCTCCGTCAATGGCATCCCCGGCGTCCGCCGGGTCCGCACCAGCAGCGCGATCGGCCTTTCCATTGCCTACGTCGAGTTCGACTGGGGCACGGACATCTATACCGCCCGTCAGCTTGTCTCCGAACGGCTCGATACCGTCCGCGAAGAGCTGCCGCCCGACGCCCACGCGGAGATGACGCCGATTACCTCGATCACTGGCGAGATCATGCTGCTCGCCGTCTCATCGCCCGGTGGCGAGGTGAAGCCGATGGACCTGCGGGCCTACGCCGAGTACGACCTGCGGAACAAGCTGCTGGCGATCCCCGGTGTCGCCCAGGTCTCGGTCATCGGTGCGGAGTTGCCGGAGTACCAAGTGCTCGTGCAGCAGGAGAAGCTCCGGCTGTACGACCTGTCGGTCGAGGATGTGGTCGTGGCGGCGGACGAGTCACACAGCACGCTGAGTGCCGGCTACCTGCCGGATGTCGATGGACTGGAACTGCCGATCCGCCAGAGCGGGCGTGTACGTTCGGTCGAGGATGTGGCCGGCACGGTGATCAAGTACCACGACGGGGCACCAGTCACGATCGGTCAGGTCGCCGAGGTGAAGCTCGGACCCGCCCCGCGGCGTGGCACAGGAGCAGATGCCGGTAAACCAGCAGTGGTCATGACGGTGCAGAAAGCACCGGGGACTAATACGCTGGTCATCACCGATGAGATCGATGCAACACTTAGCGAGTTGGAGCAATCCAAGGCCATCCCCGAAGGTATCACCATTAACAGGGATGTCTTCCGTCAGGCAGACTTCATTGACTTATCGATTGACAACGTCGTCCGTGCTCTCATTGACGCGGCGATCATCGTCTCGGTCATCCTCATCCTGTTCTTGCTCAATATCCGCACGACGATCATCACGCTGACGGCGTTGCCCTTGTCACTGGCCTCAGCCTTGCTCGTGCTGGACTGGATGGGCGAGACGATCAACGTCATGACGCTCGGTGGATTGGCGATTGCGGTCGGCAGCCTGGTGGACGACGCGATCATCGATGTCGAAAACGTCTTCCGACGCCTGAAGCAGAACGCTGCGATAAGCGAAGCCGATCGACGGCCGAAGCTCCAAGTCATCTTCGACGCCAGCAATGAAATCCGCCCGGCGATGGTCTTCGCGACGATCATCATCGCCTTGGTTTTCCTACCGCTGATGTTCCTCGAAGGGATTGAGGGTCGGTTCTTCCGTCCGCTGGGCATCGCGTTCGTGGTGTCGATCCTCTCGTCACTGCTGGTCGCATTGACCGTAACGCCGGCGATGTGCCGGTACATGCTCAGCGATAAGCCCACCAAGGGTGAAGTGAAGGACGGCTTCCTGGTCCGCTTCCTCAAGCGCATCTACGAGCCGATGGTGCGTGTGGCGATCCGTGTCCGGATGCTCGTGCTCGCAGCCGCTGCGGGCGCAACGGTGCTGGCGATCTGGCTCGCCTCCACCTTCGGTACATCGTTCCTGCCCGAGTTCAACGAAGGCACCTTCACCATCGGCCTCTACGCACCGCCCGGCACGTCTCTGCAGGCCAGCGACCGTATGGCCTCGTCGATTGAGCAGCAAATCCTCAAGATCGAGGGTGTGAAAGGCGTGACCCGCCGAACCGGCCGGGCCGAACGCGACGAACACGCCGAGCCGGTCAGCAACTCGGAGATCGACGTCACCGTGAAGCTCGGCTACGACAAGGTCGCGGTCCGCGAACAGATCACAGAGATTCTTGAACGCGTGCCCGGCATCACCACCAACGTCGGCCAACCCATCGAGCACCGGCTGAGTCACATTCTCTCGGGTACGCCCGCCGCGATCGCGATCAACGTCTACGGCGACGACCTCGACAAACTCCGCATGATCGCCAAGGAGATCGAGGCGGCACTCAAGCCCCTGCCCGGTGCACGCGACGTCGCCGCAAGCCGGGAGGTGATGATCCAGTCACTGCCCGTCGAGTATCAGCCCCAGGAACTCGCGGCGTACGGCCTGACACCCGAGTCCGCCGCCATGCAGGTCCGCAACGCCGTGTTCGGCGTCGAGGTCGCGGAGATCAACGAAGGCGTCCGTCGATACGACCTGCTCGTCCGACTGGACGAAGAAGAGCGCGACAGCATCGAAGACCTGCGAGGCGTCATCCTGCGTGGTAAGGGCGGTGCACTGGTCCGGCTCGAAGAAGTCGCGGTCATCGGCCCGGAGTTGTCATCGAACCTGATCGCCCGCGAGAACGCCCAACGCAAGGCTGTGGTGACGCTGAACGTCGCCGAGGGATCGAACCTCGGCCACCTCGTCGAGCAGGTCAAACAACGCGTCGATCCCATCGTCCAGAAGCACGGCTACACCGTGAAGTACGGCGGGCAGTTCGAGGCCCAGCAATCAGCCAGCCGAACCATCCTGATCTTCAGCGGCGTGGTCGTTTTCGTCATGATCGTACTGCTGCAACTCGCGATCGGTTCGCTGCGCGTTTCGCTGCTGGTGCTGGTCAACCTCCCGCTTGCACTGATCGGCGGCATCCTCGCGATCTTCATTACCGAGTCGCCCAACCCGTTCACCAACCTCGCGGCCCTGTTCGGCTCGGGTCAGTACACCGCCCCGGTCATCTCGATCGCCAGTCTCGTCGGCTTCATCACCCTGTTCGGCATCGCCGTCCGCAACGGCATCCTCCTGGTCAATCACTACAAGCATTTGATGGATGAAGAGGGCAAGACGATGCACGAGGCGATCGTGCAGGGCTCGATGGAACGGCTGGTCCCGATCCTGATGACCGCTCTGACCGCGGCCCTCGCACTCATCCCGATCATCATCAAAGGCGACAAGCCCGGCAACGAAATCCTCGCGCCGCTGTCGGTCGTCATCCTCGGCGGACTGCTGACCTCCACCTTCCTCAACCTCGTCGTCGTCCCCGCCGGGTACGCGGCGATCCATCGACTCAAAGCCCCGTCGCGTGATGGGCAACCAAGCTAAGACTATTTACCTCCCGAAAGGACACCACTATGACCAAGACACTCACTCTTCTACTGGCCCTCACCTGCACCCTCTGGCTCGCCGGCTGTGGCGATAGTCACGACCATGATGGTGATCACGACCATCCCCATCCGCATGAAGATGGCGATCATGGCCACCCGCATCCCCATGGTGATGGCGACAACGATGACCACGACCACGGCGAAGAGAAGGAACTACCCGCCGCAACCATCGGTGACATGAAAGTCGAACTCGCCCAAGCCCACGGCGCGTTACAAGCCGGCAAGGAAGGCCACCTCGTCGTCAAGCTGCCCTACAACGATAAGGGGGAAACCATCGTCCGTGCCTGGATCGGCACCGAGGATCGTACCCTGTCCATGGTCGGCAAGGGCGAGTACGCCGCGTCTCACGACGACTACGACATCCACACCATGGCCCCAACCCCGCTGCCCGAAAACGTGAAGTGGTGGATCGAGATCGAGAAACCCGACGGCACTAAGGTTGTCGGCTCGGCAACGCCGATCACAGAGTGACGGTTCCCGAGCGCCGGATCGAATTTGAGATGACCGATACGGTTCCTGCATCGCGGTTTGGCCGGAATGTCCGGCTGTACCTATGGTACGCGCTGAGTTTCAACGCATATGAGTTCATCAAGTTCAAGCTTGCGATCATGGTAGGGCGGGTTGATTGCAATTCTTATCAAGGAACCGCAGTTACTCACTGCAGAACGACTTAGTCGGCAGCAACTGGGTTCGTTTCGCAGAATCCGACTATGTACTGGACCATGTGGTCCGTTCACCGGATACTTCCAATGACTCATCGCCATTGGAGGGTCGGGTCATGGTGGCCCGGACAGACTCGACCGTCACACCACGAAGTTTTGAGAGGGTCTCGATCGCCTTGAATAGGCTTCGTTCGGCGTGCCCTTCATAGCGGATCAATCGATCGAGCAAACTCGCGTCTGGCAACAAGGTATTGGTCCTGATGTGAGCTTCATGCTCTTCGGTATAGGGGGCTGAGGTACAGCGGCTTTTGATCTGTAAATCCGTCAAGCAGCTTTGGATGGCTGCTGTTAAAGCGGGGGATAGGGGATCACCCTCAGCTCTCAAACGGGCTTCACCGATCAGGCTGTCGATTGGTGTGGGGTTGCGCTGTTCGTCGGGGTAGTAGCTGGCATCGCGCTGTTCAGCATCTACGGGTTCAACCAACCGTCCTGCAGATTCGCCCATAAGCCAAGCAAGCATCTGGGCTTGAGTGGAGTCAATCCTGCGGATGTATTTGAGCTGATCGGTCAGCTCTCCGATGATTAGGATCATTGCTTGGATCGCGGTTCCATCGGCCATTAGGACTTCGTCGCGGTACCGGTCGGCATGAAGCAGGAATCGTCGCTCGACACGTAGCCAACGCTGGCCTTCGGTTTCTGGTTTTTGGATTGCACGCTGGCGAAGCAACTCCTTGTCTGTGATTTCGACCCAGTCGATTGCAGTAAATTTCTGCGTGATCTCCGTTACCCACTGCTGGACTCGGTCTGAGGCGGAAGAAATAGCCGTTGATTGCAGTACACCTGCGGCTGACTCGATGTGTGCGGCCCGCTGAAGCCGCCAGAGCGAGACAGCAATCCTGTGGATGAGTCCCTGTTCAAGCGGATCGTGCGGCTGAAAACGATCAATCAGTGCTTCGTGCAAGTCAATGAATGCTTGTTCGTCTTCGACGACACCAACGGCCGGGTTGGCACATAGCCCATGCTTCAGGGCATTACCCCGGCTGGCTTGCTTGCCCAGGGCGGTTTTAGGACCAGTACTTTGTAAAGCGTTGCGCCGGTTGCGCTCGACGATGTGGATGGGCGTCGGCTTGAGCATGTCAGCACTGTACAGGATCAGATCATCACCGATCAGGTACGAGATCGAATCGGAGCGTGCCTACAGACGTTTCCAGGTCTACATAGATCGGCTCTTGGTTCACGGCGATTCGATGCGTGAGGGTCGAGCCGGCGGGGACATACTGAGCCACGTAGGTCCAGCGCCCCTGCTGTATAGAGGCTCTGTTGATATGGATCGAGTGTAATCCGTGATTTGCCATTTGAATTACGAGTGTTCCACGACCTCGATTATCCCAGTCGATCCACCATCGCCGAATTCGTAGCGCGTCTGCGGCTGCTTGGTCGGCCTGGGCTTGTAACCTTGCAGCTTCACGACGTTGGATTTCTTGGACAAGCAGTGTTTGCATGTCTATTTGCCGTTGTCGCTCCGCGGCCTCACTATGCGCGATCCTTGCCTGTTCTTGCTGCTCAACGAGCCTGGCTTCTGCTACTTTCAATGCTTTCGATAAATCCCGGCGTTCTTCGGTATTTGGTTGTAGAGCAAGATGATCAGTGGGATTCGTAGTATCAGGTATCGCCGAGTTCTCTATATCTGGGAATAATGGTTTGTCAGCAGCGCGTGCATCAATAACACTCTTGCTGACAAGCAAGCAGATCAAAAGCACAATGACCGCAGCGGCAATCGTTGCCCATACCTCCTTCATCCCACGGTCGGCGTTCTGAGGATCAGCTCGTTTTGTAACACGGTATTCATCGCTGCCATCTATTTTTTCAGCCTCAAGACCTCCCTGAGCCATCAGCCGCACAATGTAGAAGTGCGATGCTTTGCCTGAGCTCTGTCGGTAGATCGAATCGACACAGTATGCGAGGTCTCGAAACGGCTTAAGCGCCAATGGTTTTGCAAGGGCGAATGGGATCAGCCACAGGCATATTGCCGCGACCAATGCAAGGGCATAGTTTGCGACTGGTATTTGAGTCCAATCGCCGGCAGCCAAATCAAATTCGTTAACAAGTACCAACATAAGACCCGTGAAATAAGTCAAGAAGGCTGCATTTAGTCCGCGCACGATCCAGATCGCCCCGCGAAGGGGCTCTCGCACCACATGCTTTTTTCCCAAACCCATTAGCCATACGGTTGGCCCGGCACATAGGGCCAGAGTGATGATGGCCGCTATCCATACCGCGATCAGGTTCTGCCTATCCTCCAGGCTAAAAGGCAGGCGGATACTGTTTGCGCTATACAAGACAAGGAGAATTGCCCCGAGTGTGATGCCAAACCATATCCCGCGAATGGCCGTAAGTGTGGCGTACCAAGCAATCACCCAGCGGGCCATTCCTCGGTACGTCCATTGGTTGTTCTTAGTCGTATGACCCCGGTGTTTTTCTGTGTCGCTCATGGCCGACTCCGCTAAAAAAGCAGCGAGGTCCGCCAGCCGGCGGACTCACCCTGGCGTCCGGCCTTCCACAGCCTTGGTACACGGCTCGTCCGCCGGGTGCCGCACCTCGCTGTAAGCGAAGGCACAGACCCAGCGAAACGCCCTGTGTGCTGATCCCGGTTAATCCGGTGTGGAAGTTCGACGCCAGCGGGCGAATCACCTTGTCGGTGATCTCAGATTGTCGTTCCGGCATCCTACATGATGGACCACGGAACATCCACGAATATCAGGTGGTTACATGGCTTACTTGACAGACAATTCGACGCCGCCTTGAACGATGAAATCATGAAGTAGCTGGGCTGACTTGATGTTCACCTTATGAAGTGGGAGCGTGCCGCCCTCCAGGCCTTCGAAGTATGTAATCGCTTTTTGCTTGTCTATGGTCGCCTTCAGTTCGTCGAAACGGCCGTATTCATTGATGTTGGCTTCCGTTACAGCGGCAGCCATCAGTGCGGAGAGCTTTGCTCTGTCCACACCGAGAACATTCACAAGGGCGTCAATCTCGCGGTTCTTTGCTTTGGCTTGGTAATCGGTGAGGTAGTCGCGGAAAGTACGAGCGGGATCGATCTGGATATCGCCGCGATGGATGTCGCGTAGGAAGATTTCAGCGTACTTTTGCTCCTCCTGAGAGAGTGAAGCAAAGGATCGCTGCATTTCAGCGAGAGTTTTCTCTTTGGCCTCTTCATCGCCACCTTCAAGTACTTTGAGGTATTTTTCAAAGCGCGAGTTCATGTAATCGGCATCGATTTTTCCAGTGTCGATCTCTGTGATATGGCTGTTGATGTCGAAGGGAACGTCGCTCCCACCTCCGCCGCCACCTGCGCCAAGTTCCTTGTAGCGCTGTAGGAGTGTGAGATATTGCTCGTGAGATATCGCGAGCGTTACGCTCGTTGCGCCATCCTCAGACTTGTACTCTGTCTGCTCCCAGATGAATCCTTGAATCTTGGCGGCTTCTAGGATGCTGCTGAACTCATGGAATTGCTTTGCGAAGGCGGCACTTTCTGCGAGATTGTCAGGCAGTTTCTTGAAATCCTCGATGCTCGCTGCGTCAAAGATTGCACAGATCGCAGTGAATGCTGCATTCATTCGAGTGACGTTGGCCGGTAGTCGATCGGCAAACAGACCGATTGGTCTATCGCCCGAATAGAGCTTTACCGCAGCTTCGATATTCCGCTTCATCGTGTGCGGCTTGCGGTAATAGCGAATCGTGCCGTGAGGCTTGTCCGGTCCGAACAGGCGATTGGTGCGGGAAAATGCCTGAATGATGTTTTCGTACTTCAACACCTTGTCGAGGTACAGCGTATTCACCCATTTGGAATCGAAACCGGTCAGCATCTGATCCACAACGATAAGGAGATCAATCTGCTTGTTTGGCTCAGTTTCAATACGTGTGTATGGCTTCTTGTGAGCCAACCGGGCGGCGATGTCTTTCTTGAATCGAGCGTGACTACCGAGATCAAAGCGCTGCCCATACTTGGCGTTATAGTCCTCAAGCAACTCAACGAGGCCGTCTGTCTTGAAAGCAGAATCGCCACCGCCATCGTTGTCGATATGCGGATCAAATAGAGCCGTTGTTTTCAGGCTCGGGCACTGAGATTTCATCAGGCGGTAGTAGATGACCGCCTCCTCGATGCTGCTGGTGGCAAATATGGCGTGGAACTTACTGTTCTGGCTCAGTGTGACCCAGTTCTCGGCGATGTCCTGAATCACCGCGTTTCGATGCTCATCGCGTTGATATTGTGCGTAGGGGACATGATCTTCGATACCAGTTACGTAGTTGCCTGAGCTGTCGCGACTGCCGGCCATTGCGACATCGTTCATATATCGGTTAAATACCTTCTTTTTCGTTGGGTCAGCAAGAGCTTCCTGGGGCGTGGCGGCCTTGGCTTTTTCCAGTGCGACTGCCTGCCTTAAATCACGGTCACGATAGGTCATTACCTGGTAGGGGTCGAAGCCCAGCACGTTCTTATCTCGGATGCCGTCGGCGATGCTGTATCGATGGAGCTCATCACCAAACACATCCGTGGTGGTGTTGTCCTTGCGGACATTTTCACGCTGGATAGGTGTACCGCTAAAGCCAAAGAAGATCGCCCCGAAAAAGCTGTTTTTGATATCCGTGAGCATGTCACCAAATGTAGAGCGGTGGCATTCATCAATGATGAAGACGATACGTTGGGCTCGCATCTTGTTTAGGTCATCTGCCTTCAGGCCATCTTCTTCATCCTTAAGCCGGCTCATCTTCTGGATCGATGTGACGATTAGGGTGTCGGCAGGATTAGTGCTCTTAAGCTTGTTTACCAAGACGCTCGTGTCTTCCGTCGCCTGCACGTCGTTGCTATCGCCGGCGAAATTCCGGTATGCCTCAAGTGTCTGGGTGCCCAGCTCGATGCGGTCGAGCAAGAACACCACCTTGTCCGCATCCTTGGAGTTGGCGATGAGCTGGGCCGACTTGAAGCTGGTCATCGTTTTGCCCGACCCGGTCGTGTGCCAGATGTATCCGCCGAGCCGGCTCGGATTCTTCCAGTCTGTCTTCGCGACTTTGTCGGATATAGCGTGGGCTGCGTAGTATTGATAGCTCCGGAGCACCTTCAACACGCCGTCCGAAGCATCCGCCACGGTGTAGAAACCGATCAACTGATGAGCCATGGGGATAGAGAGCAGGCCGGAGGTGAAGGCCTGCCAGTTGTTGATAGGCTCGTTGTTAAAGTCTGCCCAGCTAAAGGCGTAGTCCTTGTTGAAGACCTCATCCGGACCCGGATTAGCGAAGTAAAGTGCCTCTTCGGGCTCCATCGCTACGAACAGCTGAACCAAGGAGAACAGGCCGGTGAAAATCCCTTCGCGGGAATAATTCTGGATCTGATTGTAGGCCTGGCTTACGGCCACGCCGCTCCGCTTCAGCTCAATGTGAATCACAGGCATGCCGTTGATCAGCAGCATGAGGTCGCCACGGCGGTCATTGAGCACCTGGGAACCACGGGCGAAGCGGGGCTGCTGGACGATCTGGTAGCGGCTCTGCCCCGCAGCGATCTCGTGGCGATCGTAAATCTTGAGACTGATCTCTTTGCCGTAGTGCAGTGCGTCGTCGGGGTGATCGCGGGTGATCGCGACCGTCTTGCCGTTGATGAAGCCGTTCAGTTTGAGCGGCGTCTTCAACTCGGCGATCTGCTCCATGATCTGCTGCATCTCGCCGCCGGTCATCGGCACGCCGTTGAGCCGATCGACACCCTTGTTGTTCTCAAAGAGGATCGCCGCCCAGTTATCCAGCAGGTCCGCCTCGGTCGGTTTCTTGATCACCTCCGCTTCCCACCCGCGCTGCGACAGTTCGCTGATCACCGCCTGTTCAAAATCAGCTTCTTTGGAAAACGTTGTCATGATCAATTCACAGCCCGTACAGGACCCCAACAACCAACAGCGAGAAAATCAAATAGCCGGAGACCTACGGGCTCCGGACGCGCAAGCAGCCCGCTTCACTCTACCCGCAAGGTTCTCGTGTCCGGCGTCCGTAGGCCGCCGGCTATTTTACAATGCGAAGAGACGACATCTAAACAAACATCTTATCGAGGCACGCGGTTTTGATGTTCTTGAGCTTCTCAAGCTGAACCGCATGCTTGGTGATGAGCTTGTCGAGGTTGCGGAAGTAGGTGCCGATCTTTTGTTGCTCGGATAGTTTGGGGGTGCGAATGGTTATTTTATTAATGGCTTGTTTTGACAAGCTTGGAACACCTGTAGATTTGCTCTGTTGAAATCATTTGACACGCCGGGCTTGTCCGCGAACTTCTTGAGCGTCGAGTAGTTGGGCAGCTTGTCCAGGCCCATCGTCTCACGCAGTTCACATGAGACCGCAAGGAATTCGATCACACCGCGGCATGTCGTTTTGAGACAGGTCCGAAGGATCAGGCAGGCCATCAACTGGTGCTGCGTGAAGTCTTTGCGGCTCTTGTAGCCGCCGTAGTCCGTGAGGTACCGCCGGCCTAAAGCCAACGACAGCCCGACCAGGGAAGTAAAAAGGACAGGGGGAGTAAAAAGGCAGAGTCCCTAATTATCTCACCGCGATCGGTACCGGCGGGTGGCCGTGGTCAAGCAAAGCTTGCCCACGGACCGAGCCAAGACAGACGTAAACCAAGCACATCCGTGGGCAGGCTACGCCTGACCACGGCCACCCGCCACCCGCCTAAAGCCAACGAGAGTCCGACGAGGGAACTAAAAAGGACGGGGGAAGTAAAAAGGCAGAGTCCCTAATTCTCTCACCGCGATCGGCACCGACTGGATCCAGGGCGACCTGGACCAGCCGGGCCTGAACCCAGACATCATCGGCGATTTCGATGCCAACGGCGTCCTCAACAACCTTGATACCAACGGCTTCGTACCAGAACTGACGGCGAACCCACCAACAAACCCCCCGTAGCGGTTTGAGTTGGTGTGATTCCTCTTTGTGCTGCAACCCGTATCGAAAAGACTATGCCCAGATTTTTCGGGTTTGTCTTCGTCGTTCTAATCTATGTGGAGGCGATTGGAATTGGACCGGACTAGGAACCGAGCACCCCCGATAGAGCCGCAAGGAAACGGCCAACCCTACCTCAGGCGGCGCAGAATCCGGCGCGGTCTTTGCCTATTGCTGCCCAACGGTCTAGGCTTAACACAAACACCACTACCTCTCTCGATCCAGAAGCCGGTAGCTGATCGCCTCGGCGACGTGGGAGAGCTGGACTTGATCACTGTTATCGAGATCGGCGATGGTGCGGGCCAGGCGGCGGACCTTGTCATAGGCGCGGGCACTGAGTCCTAGTTCAGTCATAGCTTGCTTAAGCACGTCTTTGCCTGCATCATCCAATGCTGCATACTCGTCGAGTTCTCGGCCGGTGAGGACGGCGTTGCGTTTGAGCGGTCCGCCGTTGCGATGGTGCTGGACCGCGCGGGCGTTGAGGACTTGTTGGCGGAGGTCGGCGGAGGTGGAGCCGGTGCGTTGTCCGGTGAGTTGTTGGTAGGGGACCTTGGGCACCTCGACGTGGATGTCGATGCGGTCGATGAGCGGGCCGGAGAGTTTGGCGAGGTAGCGGTCCATCTCGCGTTGGCCGAAGGCGTCGGCGGGCTTGTCCCCTTTGGGCGTGCGTTTCGTTGCTAATTTGCTGGGCTGCACGGAACAGACGATCCGGTTCTGGGAACAGGATAAGTGCCGCCCCCGATCTCAGCAGATGGCTAAGCTGATCGAGTTCCTGGGCTATGACCCACTGCCAGAGGTGTCTACGCTCGGCCAGAGGTTACTCCGCTATCGACAGCAGCACGGTCTAACTCAGCGTGGCCTGGCCCGGAACCTTGGAGTCGATCCCAGCAGTATTTGGGCGTGGGAGACGGGAGAACACAAGCCTAGTCCGAAGTCGATGCTTCTGATACAGAACCTTTTGTAAGGACTAAGCCACCTGTCGTTTTTTGGATCAGCCTTGTTGTGTGATTTTTCCGGGATCGGCGTTCGCGTCTTGTTGCCACGATTAATCTTTTCCACAGGTGCTTGCCGTGTGCCATCGGCACCGTTACGCTTTGGCCTGAAGTCGTCTCTGTTGACCGTTTGTATCAGTCAATCGCTACCGTTTGGGGATTTTCGGGTTCGCAGTCTAGATGTGTTTGAAGGATTTCCGGTGTTTGGCTTTGTTATTGAAGGATTTTTTTCGTGGGTAACAACAAAAAGCTTCAGTTCTTACTGACCATGGCCCTGATCCTGCTGTTTGGTGTTGTGGTCTACCTCGGGTACCAGGCGTTGCAGCCGCCGGGTTTCGGTGATCGTGGCGATGACGAGGTTGCTGATGCTGCTGCGTCGCCGCGTGAGCCCTATGTTTCGCCTCGGACCGATGGGGTGTTGGAGCCGGGCAGCGGCGATGTGATCGCGGGGGGTGTTGAACGGCCGGCAACGGACCTGTCCCAGAAAGTGTCTGAGGCGGATGGGGATCGCCGGGCTTCGGGTGAGGAAGCGGATGATGGCTGGTCTTACGGCCAGACGCCTGCGGTGTCGCCGGACGCGAACGAGCAGGTTGCAAGTGTGTATGAGGTGATCGAGAACCGTGAGCGTGATCCGCACACGTACGCCAAGGCGGTGTCTAGCCTGGCCGCGGCGGACATGTTTGACGCGGTTAAGTTTGAGAAGGATGTGGATTACCGCGCGTCGTACCTGAACACGCCCCAGCCCAGCCGGGTGTTCCAGGTCGCCCAGCCCGGTCCGGGTGTCCCGAAGCTTCGCCGCATGACCCCTGTGTACCAGGAGGTTGTTCAGGGTGAAGAGACCCAGCTCAAGGTGCGCGCGGTCCCAGGCGCCCCGGTGACCTTTAGCAGCTTCGATCTGGGGCGGTTCGAGAACGAGCTGACCACGATCACGGTCGAGGCGGACGCGACGGGTGTCGCGGAGGTGGCGTTCTGGGGCCCGCTGGGGAAGGTTGATGATGTAAATATTCTGGCGGCCAGTCCGGTGACGAGCGGCCAGGAGAAACTGATTGTGCACGTCACCAGGTAAGCCGGGCAAGTAGTGTTTTTGATTCCTTTGATGTGATTTATTCCTGTTTGAGAACGTCACGATTCATCCTGGGCAATGAATGCCTTTTTATACAGAACTTCCGGTTATGAAAATCTATCGAATGATTCTTGTTGTTAGTGTCTATTAGACTCGCTTTCGCGAACGCCTCTTCGTTAACGCATGCCCAGGAGGGAGAGGGTGGTATTGTCCAGGGTGATTTTAATAAGGAGTTGAGCCAGTACCAGAGCCGTGTCTGGCTGAGCTTAAGCGGGACCAACAGCTGCTTTAACAAAGGCACGGGTTTCCCCCCTATCATCGGGGGGCCGATCCCGCCGAAAATCGGTGGTCAGCCGCCAGTTAAGCCTTACCCGGATGACCCGGACTACCCCCCTTATGAAGACGCTGACAGTGACCCGTGCGAATACGAGGATGGCATCCCCGCGCTCACGATTGCTGGTAACGGTGATTCCTGCCTCGTCTCTTCGGGCTTTTTCGTGGGTGGTTCGCTCATCGACACGATCGCGTTGAATTACCATTATATTGCAAAAGATTACAAGCTCGGGCGTGGGTCTTCGTCATGCAAGACCTGCCAGAGTGGTGTGGGTAGCGGGGCTAGTCTTTTCGAGTTCTACCTGGAACGCCGCCACCGCTACCGGGATATGACGACCTACAGCGGCTTCGGCCCGGGCGTATTCAGCGGCTACGACACGAAGCTAAGTGTCTACGAGTTCGACAGCGGGATCGTCGCGGACCTGTTTGAGGCGCGTGATATTGCGCCACGCCGGTTTGTGGACGGCCTGGAAGGTGATACCAAGGACGGCATCCTTTACAACCTTTTCAACAAGCGGTTTAAGGACCTGCGTCTGTACGATAGCACGGATACGCTGACGTCTTCGCTGTCTTCGGCCGAGAAGGCGGTACTGACGCTGCACAATGGCGTGACGTTCACGTTTGACCTGGTGCAGACCGAGTCTTTCTCCGGCGTGGTCGGCGGCCAGTCGGTGGGCCCGCTGTTCAACCCTGATGCGCTGCTGGACACGGAGTATATCGCGCACTGGGAGTTTGATGAGAACGCCGGGACGACCGCGGGTGACTCGGAGGGCACGTACGACGGCACGATCTCTGGCCCCACCTGGGTCGCCTCGACGGCGCCTTCCGGCGGTAGTGCGCTGAGCTTTGCTGGGGCAACGACAGTTCAATTCCCGTTGCGATAACAAGTCATCGGCTTCGTTTTGCAATACTTTTGATAGCGCCAATTCGTTATTGCATGATAAAAGATTATTATTGCGCGATTAAAGTATAGGCTCGCTGTATGCTTATTCCATGCTTGTACTTGATTGCCACGCCGGCTCTCAACGATGAGTGTGAGTGATCGTGTTTCAGATATTTCGCGGTGTTTCAGGGGAGGCTTTCGTGGGATCTTTGCAATTCAAAAAAAACACGCCACTGACGGTGGTGTTGGCGGTGCTGCTGCTGGTATTGATCGTATTCGCGGTCTGGCTGGGCGTTGGCCCTGGGGGCCCGAAGCTGTTTGTTAATGACAACGATGATGGCCTGCTCGATGACGCGCTCGCTCGTTCGTCGACGGATGGTGGACCTCGTCTTGATGGCGATCCCCAGCCCGGCGATGAGGTGATCGGTGGTGTCGAACGGCCTAAGACCGATCTGGCCCCAGCCCCCGGAACCCTCGGAAGTAACGGCACAATGCGGGCGTCCGAGGATGCTGAGGCCACTTCCGGGGTTGACCCGCTTGATTATGGCCAGACGCCTGGCGTTGGGTTTGATGCGAGTGCGCAGACGCTTGCTGCGGTCGAGGCGGTGCGGACAGGTGAGCATCCGGAACGTTTGAACGTGCTGACGGGTTCGAAGCTTGGGTTTGACCGGGGCCGGTTTGTTGAGGACGCGGCTTACCGCCGGGAGTACCTGGGCGTGGCCGAGCCTGGGCGTGTTTTCGCGTCGGCCCAGCCCGGCGAAGGCGTGCCGGTGATCCATCGTCTGGGCCGTCGCTTTGAGCAGATCCAGCAGGGCGGTTCGGTGGCGTTGCGTGTCTCGGTGGGCCCCGAGGGCGCATCGATGCCGGTGACGTTTACGAGTTTGGACCTGGGCAGGTTTGCGGGCAGCGAGCTGACATCGGTAACGGTTCAGGCGGACGAGTACGGCCTGGCCGAGGCGGTGTTCCACGCGCCGCCAGGGACGATCGCTGACGTCCAGATCCTTGCGGCGAGCCCCGTGGCCAGTGGTCAGTCCCGGTTCGTGGTGAACGTGCTTCGACCGGGCACACTCCCGGCGGCTGAGCCGGTTGTGGGTGATGCGGGTCCGACCCCGCCTTGACGGGTTGCGGGTGTGTTCCGGGCGGGCAGGCTTTTTTGTTTTTCGTGGGATTGTTTTGGTTTTTATCTGTTGTGTATTGACCGGGTTTGATTCATGAGACGAGGTGTTGCGATGAAGCTGATGCGTTGTGGTCTGTGGCTGATTCTGGCGTTGGTCTTGGTTCTGGCTCTGCCTGGGGTGACCTCGGCGAACGACGAGGTGCTGATTAAGGAAGAGATCGAAGTGATCGACGGGGAGACCTTGCTGAAGCAAACCTTCCTTGTTTCGTGCTACAACCAGGAGATGTCCAAGCTGTACGTGCTGGACTGCTATGGATGCAAGAAGACCTGCCGATGGAAGCTCACAGGTTCCAGTGAAGGTGGGCAAAAATCCGGCGTTGGCTCGTCGACCCAGAACCAATCGGTGGTAGATAATGTTGGCTTTAACTACCACCACTACACGGATGACTACAAGATCGGGCGTGGCTCAGCTTCTTGTGGTTCTTGCAGTAGTGGTGCTTCTTTAGGGCAGAACCTGATCGAGCTGCATCTGGAACGCCGCCACCGGTACCGCAACCTGTCGGAGGGCGGGAGCTTCGGCCCGGGTGCGTACAGCAACTACGACACACGCTTGTTCTTGTACGAAGCGGGTGGTGGCCTACAGATGGACGTGTTTGACCCGCGTGAGGCGTTCGCGCGGCGCCTGGTGGATGGCCATGGTGGAGATACGTCCGGCGGATTCAACGGCGCGTTCACGGACCAGCGGAACCTGTCGCTTGCCGGGGCGCGTCTGCTGGACGGCTCTGGGCAGCTCACGACGGACCTGACGCAGGCGACGCACGTCGAGGTCGAGGCGCACAACGGATACGTGCACCGGTTCGGGCTGATCGACCTGTCGTCCAACAGCGGGGTGGTGAGCGATGACGATTTGGTCGGGCGCTGGCAGCTGGACGAGGGCTCGGGCACCGTGGCAAGCGATGCGTCGGGCAACGCGAATACGGGCACGCTGAGCAACGGCCCGTCGTGGGTGGCGGGCCGCAGCGGTGCGTCGGGGGACTTTGCGCTCAAGTTCGACGGCGTGGACGATGTGCTGACGGTGGCCAACAGCCCGGAACTGGAGGTCGGCAGCGGCGACTCGGACTTCTCGGTGGCGTTCTGGGTGAAGCTGGACCAGGGGGCGACGGGCCAGTGGCGTGCGTTGATGCACAAGGGCGATGACAACTTGGACCGGACGTTCGGGCTGTTTTTGAGCCCGAATGACAACCGCGTGTACTACACGGCGAGCACGACTACGTCGACCAACTTCTATGGCAACAGCGTGACGGCGCTGACGGTGGGCCAGTGGGCGCACGTGTCGTATGTGCGGGCGGGCGGCTACCTCCGGCTCTACATCAACGGCCGGTTGGACGCGATCACCCCTGTGATCGGTGAGGTGGTCTCGAACACGGGTACGCTGCGTATCGGCAATGATCCGTGGCAGGCGGGAACGGCGTGCGAGATGGACGACATCCGCGTGTACGGCCGGAACCTGCTGGAGCCGGAGGTATTGGCGTTGTCGGAGGCGAAGAACCTTGCCGGTCGCCTGGTGCAGGTGCGTGATCGCAACGGCTATGCGTTGGACCTTCAGTACAAGGACCAGCTGCCGGCGTCGGACCCCGAGCACATCTCGGCGGGGGACATCGTGGTCTCGCCGGACCGGCAGTGGCAGATCGATACGGTGACGGACGCGTTTAACCGCCAGATGCGGTTCTTCTACCGGTCGACGCAGGCGTCGGGCTACTGGGTGGTGGAGAAGATCGACCTGCCCAACAACCAAGATATCGATTACTTGTACGCGGACGACCTGCACCTGACAAAGGTCCAGCACGCCGACGGGACCGAGTCGACGATCAGCTACGCGAACAACACGGGCACGCAGACGTTCAACGTGACCTGGGACGACGCGTCGGCGCAGGGGACGCACCGGACCAAGACGGCGTACCTGACCAACAGCATCTTCATTCCCGACATCAACGCGGAGTCCGGGGATATCTACAACCAGTCAGCGATGATGATCCGGATGGTGGTCAACGGCGCCGGTGAGGTGTCTTACCTGAACATCCCGGACCCGAATGGGGGCAACGCCGCGGCGGTGTACGAGGGGGCGGGGCGCCTGCGGTACATCCGCGCGGAAGTCTCGGGGGCGTACTATGAAGACGGCTGGACGTACGGCGACCCGAATGCCGGGTTCGCGGCGATCCAGGGCACGCGCGAGTCGACCTTCGCGCAGGTGCCTCAGTCCGAGTGGGCGCCGCAGAAGCGTTTCACGGCAACCCCGGCGGTGCTGATCGACGACCAGGGCCGGACGTACACCTACCAGTACGACGCGGACTCGTTCCCCACCCGCAAGACCTACAGCGACGGGACCTTTGAGGCCTGGACCTACGACCAATTCAAGCAGGTCGAGACCTACACCGACCGGCTCGGGCGTCAGACCATCAACACCTACGACGCCAACGGCAACCTGCTAACTCGCAAGACGGGTGTGATCAACGGCGTTGATCAACCCGAGGTGGCGACATACGTCAACACTTACTACGACGGGTCAGAAGGCCCCGCAGTTGCGGGGATTTCGGGGGCCGCGAGTACGCAACCGATCGGGCTTCTCAAGTCCTCCGCCGACGCGAACGGCAACGTGACAAACTATGTCTACAACGCCAACAACTTCCTGATCGCGACGATCGAGCCTGCGGACCGGGCCGGCGACGGGCGCGCGACCACGCTGTACAGCTACGATGGTGCCGGTCGTATGCTGAGCACCACCGACCCGCTGGGTCGTGTGACGACCTACGCTTACGACAGCCGCGATCGCCAGAAAACCGTCACCTACGAAGACAACTCAGTAAGCGAAGTCTTCTATGGCGCCCCCGGCAGTGGTGATGCCAACCTGGTCGTCGCGACCAAGGACCGCAACGGCAACTACACCCAGTACCGCTACGATATCCAGGGCCGACGCGTCACCACCATCCGCGGGATTACCACCGAAGCGGACGCGCTCAACCAGTCCTTCCTGCCTGATACGACTTACCACGATGTCGAAGAGTGTGTCTATCTCAAGGGTACAAGCCTAAAACTGATCTGCACCCGCAACGGTGAACGCACCGAGTACGCCTACGACTTCCGCCACCGATCTGTTCTCTCCACCGTCTTTCCGCGTGACGAAGGCGTCTTCCCTCACAACACCAACCTCATCGACCCCGACGGCGCCGGCCCGCTCGCGGCGGGCGGCGACCCAGGCCAGCTGGTCAGCACCACCGTCTACAAGGACAACCTGCGCTTCGCCTCCGTCGACCCCTACGGCCGGGCGACGTTCCACGCCTACCGCGCCTCCGACTCCGCGCTCATCCGAACGGTCCGCGAGACCGTCCCCGGCGGCAGCGGGATTGACTTGGATACAGGCACCTTCGCCGACGTCATCAACCTCACCCGCGACCTGTCTTTCGAGGACGCGTCCACGCTCGGCGCGACAACTTCCGGGGGCGGTGCGGCCTACCTGATTACGGATATGGTCAAGGACGCCGAGGCCCAGACCACATCGACCGTCGATCCCCGGAATATCCAGCATGACACCGTCTATGACTCGCGCGGCCGCGCCACCGAGTCCACCACCGCTGTCGGCACACCCGCCCAGGCGATCTCGCAGACCGTCTACGACGCCCAGTCCAACGTTATCGAGCAGCGCTCCGCGCGCTACTTCGACGCCGCCGACACCGAAGGCTTCAACAAGGCCTTCACCACCATGACCTACACCGGCCGGAACCTCCCGGCCACCCGCACCGTCGCCGCCGGCGACACCACCTACGACGCCTTCGTCACCTCCGGGGGCACCTCCGGCCTCGGCGCCAAGGCCACCCAGGTGATGTTCTACTACCTCGACGGCACCCACGAGAAGACCGTCGACTTCAACGGCAACGACCCCCAGTTCACCCCCGCCGACCACGAGACCCTCTCCGTCTGGCGCGACTGCTGCAAACGCCTCCGCGCCACCATCGACCAGGAAGGCCACGGCAACGCACAGGGCACCGACTTCAACGGCAACGTCGCCCACACCGCTGTCGTCGAAGACCTTCTCTCAGACGTCGTCATCGACGGCGCCACCGGTGCGCGCACCATCGCCAACTCCGACGACGGCGGCCCGGGCATCTGGGACGCGCCAAACACCCGCACCCTCGCCGAAACCACCACCCGCTTCGACTCCAAGAACCGGCCCGTCGCCTCCACCGTCTGGCTCGAAACCCTCGGCAAGGTCGACCCCAACGACCCGCCCATCCTCTACGGCGGGTCCATCCAGGGCGGCGCCAACGCGCAAGCCGCCGCCACCGGCGTGAGTACCGCCACCGGCGG
>JBCCYY010000063.1:0-25063 GCA_039188575.1 Planctomycetota bacterium
CCGCTAATCGTGTTAATCAACGAAAACAGCGCATCCGCCTCGGAGATCGTTGCCGGGGCGATGCTTGATAATAAGCGTGCCTTGCTGGTTGGATCGCGTTCGTTCGGCAAGGGCAGTGTGCAGCAGCTACTCCCGCTCGCGGATGGGACCAGCGCGATCAAGCTCACCACGGCGTACTGGTATATGCCGTCCGGAAAAATGATCCACCGCAAGCCGGACGCGGAGCGGTGGGGAGTGGACCCGTCGCCGGGCTGCTTTATTCCGATGGATGTTGAGCAGCTCCGAGCAATGCTCATCAAGCGTCGTGAGGCCGAGGTCGAGGACCCGTTCGCTCAACTGGACGGCCCGATCACCCCGCAATGGCTGCGGGACGAGATGCTGGACGACCCGTTGGCGGCTGCGCTGGATGCGGCACGTCAGATGCTGCAGAAAGAGGGTTGGCCGAGGGTCGGGACCGATCGAGATACCGCTTTGGCCGAGCCGACCGAGCGGGAATCATTGCAGAAGCGTAAGCAGGAACTGCTCGATCAGATCGAGTGGCTTGATGAGCAGCTTGAGCAACTACCCGAAGACCAAGAGGACCGGCCGTAGCTATGCCGCTGATCCTCGGTATCGAGACGAGCTGCGATGAGACCGCCGCAGCGGTCGTCGAAGACGGCGTGCGTGTGCGGAGCAACGTGGTCAGCACGCAGCACGAGTTGCATCAACGATTCGGCGGGGTCGTACCGGAGATCGCGAGCCGGGCCCATCTGGAACGACTGATGCCAGTAGTTGAGGCCACGCTCGATAAGGCGGGTACCTCGCTGGACCAGCTTGACGCGATCGCGGTGGGCAACCGGCCCGGGCTTGTAGGCTCGCTGGTCGTTGGGGCGAGTGCAGCTAAGACACTTGCATGGTCCCTCGGAAAGCCATTGATCGGGATTGATCACGTCCTTTCCCACCTCTACGCTCCAAACCTTTCGATCAATGATGAGGCCGCGAGTCCTGTTGTGGTTCACTACCCCGCGGTCGGGCTCGTCGTGTCGGGCGGGCATACTTCGCTGTACCGGGTGGATGGCCCGGCCAATGTGACGCTCTTGGGGAAGACGATCGACGATGCGGTGGGTGAAGCGTATGACAAGGCCGCTGTCATGCTAAAGGCCGGCTACCCCGGCGGCCCCAAACTTGATGCGCTCGCGCAGAGAGGTGATGGGACAGCCAAACAGTTACCCCGGCCGATGCTTGGTCCACAGTCGCTGGATTTTTCCTTTAGCGGGCTGAAGACCGCCCTGCTCTACGCGGTGCGTGGCACACCGGCCGGGCGTGGCGATAGCACAACCTTTGAACGCGATGCAGACGATCTTACACCGCAGCATCGGGCCGATCTTGCCGCTTCGTTTCAGTTGGCCGTTGTCGATACCCTATGCAGCAAAATCAAGCGGGCACACAAACAACTTGACAAGCAGGGCTGCCCAGCGAGGTCTCTGATCGTTGGGGGAGGTGTCAGCGCCAACTCTCTATTACGAGTACGTCTTGAGCAACTCGCACAAAAGCTCGACTTGCGGCTTCACATCCCCGCGATGGAATTCTGCGTCGACAATGCGGCCATGATCGCAGGGCTGGCTCACGAGCGCTTCGTCAATCAAGACTACGACGATTTATCGTTGCCTGTCGTCGCGACGACTGCAGCGACGAAAGACTGACCTCGCTTGGATTGATGCGCTGTTCTATTGAGCCTGAGCCTCGGCCGGCTCTCTATCAACTTTTTCTGATAGCAGCGCCTTGATCGCGTCCTCAAGCTTGCTATTGACGCAGTCGGCAATACGCAGCCTACCTGCTCGGTCGATGATGTAGTAATCCGGGTACCCGTTTGGGGCATAAGCGGTGTTGGTTTTATTATCAATGTCGACGCAGACGGGGTAGGTGATGCCGTGGGCCTCGATCGCGCTCTCTATGGCTTCCCCGCCAAGGGTGGAGCAGACGCCGATGATGACCAGGCCGTCCTCGCCGTACTGCTTCATAAGCTCGTTGTGCTTGGGTACTGCTCGCTCGCTGGGGCCAGCCCAGGTCGCCCAGAAGTCCAGCACCACGACCTTGCCCTTCAGGTCTTCGAGTTTCAGCGGCTCACTGTTGTGCCAGTTATCGACGGTCAACGCGGGCGGCTGGTCTGCCTTGTCTTCGAGTTTTTTCAGTCGGGCGCGTTTCTCGGCATCGCCTTCCAGCCAGTTCGGGCGGATCCGGATCTTGCCGCTCGCTTCGGCCTCCTCGGCCAAGAGCGTTTCGATAACGTCCTCAACGTTGTCCGGCTTCAGCCCGATTGCTCGGACAATGCCTTCGCGGTCCACCACGGCGTAGGTCGGGTACCACTGGATGGGCCAGTCTTTCTCAACCTGCCCGCCCTGCGCAAATGCGTTGGGGTACAGGGCGTTGTTGTCGCTGACAATCTCCGGCATCTTCTCCGCGTCGCCACTCGTGCACACACCGATGAGCTTGACGCCGTCATTGACATACTTCTCAGCAAGCTTGGTGTTCTTCGGCATCGCCGCGATGCAGGGGCCGCACCAGGTCGCCCAGAAGTCGATGATGACGATGTTGCCCTTCATCTTCTCGACATCAAACTCGCCACCAACCCACTCGCCAACGGTCAGCGCGGGGGCTTCCATGCCTTCGAACTTCGTGTGTTCGACAGGCCGCTCCCAGTACCAGTTGTCGGGGAACTCGCCCGCCGCCACCGGCATCCCGAGCAGCAGACAAGCCAGTGCGGTCAAGATTTTGCATTGAGTGTGCATATCATCGGCTCCAATGGAAGAAAAGATGGCAGGGTCCTTTCCAGCCATACGCGCCTGGGGGCGATGCGGTTCGTCCTGCGTAGACCCCATCAGCATACCCGCCTATGATCGCGGCATGGCCTTAGAGCTGACTTTTTTAGGGACCGGGACCAGCGCGGGCGTCCCAATGATTGGCTGCGACTGCCCGGTTTGCCGCTCCGACGACCCGCGTGATCGCAGGGACCGTTCCAGCGTGGTTGTTCGATACCCCCGAGAGAAGCCCGCAGGAGATTCCACGCTGCCACCACGGCACACCGTCTTGATCGATGCCTCGCCAGAGGTGCGGCACCAGTCCATCCGGCACGGCGTGGACTGGCTGGATGTAATGTTCCTGACCCATGCTCACGCGGACCACATCCTTGGTATGGACGATCTGCGGCGGTTCAACTCGGTTGTGGGCGGGCCAATCGAGTTGTTTGCTGAGCCCGAGGTGATCAAGGCGGTCCGCCACATGTTCTCCTACATCTTCAAGGACGAGCACCACTACGAGAACGCCTACGTCGCCAAGCTGATCCCGCTGCCGATCAAGCCCGGGCAGGCTGTCGAGATCGGTCAGGCGAGGTGGACGCCGATCCGCCTGATGCATGGGCGGCTACCGATCCTTGGCTACCGGGTTGACTATCAGGGCCGGTCGATTGCGTACTGCACGGACTGCTCGACCATCCCGCCGGAGACAATCGATCAACTTACAAACCTTGACGTCCTGGTCCTCGATGGGCTGCGCGAGCGCCACCACCCAACGCACATGACGCTGGACCGGGCATGCGAGTTTGCAGAGATAATCGGTGCGAAGCAGACCTACCTCACCCACATCGCACACGACCACTCGCATGTCGAACTGCTAGAGCGTCTGCCTGACGGGGTCGAGCCTGCTTACGATGGGTTGACATTGACTTTGATGTCGTTCGGTGAGTCGGTCAAGGCTGTTCAAGGCTGATACGTCCGAGCTTGCCCGATCGCATCTCACGCAGCAGCAGTTCGCCTGCACGGTTCAGATCGACTTCGCCACCACCGACCAAGCATCCCCGTTTCTTGCCGATCTCAGTGAGCAGTTGGATCGGATCGCCTGGCAAAGCATCTAGCTTGTAGCGTACCCGTATTTCGTTGGGGTATTGAGCTGCCAGATAGCTGGCGGCATAGACCCCGATGTCGTCATAATCGATTGCGGTGTCCTTGATCGCGCCGCTGACAGCGAGGCGGTAGCCGACATCCTCGTCCTCAAACTTGGGCCAGAGGATGCCTGGCGTGTCGATCAAGACCACGCCATTTTTCAGATCGATCTCCTGGTTCCCCTTTGTGACGGCAGGCTCGTCACCCACGTTGGCAACGCGCTTGCCCCGCAGCGCATTAATCAGGGTGGACTTGCCGACGTTGGGGATGCCAACGACCAATACGCGGATTTTCTGGCCCTTCTCGACGCGGCGAGGTGCGAGTTTTTTGACAAGCCGGACCACACGGTCGGCTTCGCCGGGCTGGTTGACACTGATCGCAACGGTCTTGACGCCCCGCTCCTGCTCGAAGGTCTCCCGCCACGCCTTGGTCACGCCGGGGTCTGCCAGATCAACTTTGTTGAAGACGGTCACGCAGGGGAGGTCGCCCTGCCGGCCTTCTTCGCCCTTGCCCTGGACCCCCCGCCGAAGTTCATCCAGCAGTGGGTTGGTGGATGAGGCGGGCAGTCGTGCATCCAACAGCTCAACAACCACATCACACTTGGGCATCAGCGCTGCGAGCTTCTGCCGCGTGGTATTCATATGGCCGGGGAACCAGTTGATAGGCATAATAGAGCAGCCTGGTTAGTTGCCATTTAAAGCACGCAGTGCGGCACCAGGATCGTCCTGTTTCATTAGGTGCTCCCCAACAAGCACCCTGTGGACCCCGTGCTCGGCCAGGCGAAGAATATCATCGTGTGTCCGGATGCCTGATTCACTGACTAGCACTGACTTGTCTGGCACTTCACTCAGCAACTCGATCGTGTGATTCAGATCGGTTGTCATCGTTTTCAGGTTGCGGTTGTTGATCCCCAGCAGGGTATAACCGGCCTTGGGGAAGGTCAGGTGTTGCTTCACCTGCACAAGGGATTCGAGATCATGGACCTCCAGAAGGGTAGACAGCTTCAACTCGGTGGCAAGGATCAGCAGGTCCATCAGGACCGGCTCGGTCAGGCACTCGGCAATCAGCAGGACTGCATCGGCACCGGCTGCCCTGGCCTCATAGACCTGGTATGGATCGACGATGAAGTCTTTGCGTAGCACCGGCAGCTGAACCGCGGCCTTGATCTGCCGCAGGTAGTCCAACGAGCCCTGGAAGTATTTCTCATCGGTAAGGCAGGAGACCGCCGCGGCACCCGCATCCTCGTACGCCTTTGCAATCGCGACGGGGTCAAAGTTCTCGCGTATCAACCCAGCCGATGGGCTCGCTTTTTTCACCTCGGCGATGACCCGCAGTTCACCCTCCGGGCGTGTCAGGGCGGTATAGAAATTACGGGGCTGCGGCGTGTCCAGTGCCCGCTTGATCAGTTCCACCTCAGAAAGTGTTGCCTTGGCGGCCTGCACCTCCGTGTGCTTATGCTTTACGATTTCAGCTAGAACGTCGGTCAAGGGGCAGGCTCCGGGCTTCCAGTCTGGCGAGCAGGCTAGTCTAGCCGTGGTTAGCGTCTGGATCGAACCCGCCGTTCGCATGTTTCGTTAGATACTCATAGTATGTCGCTCCCTGCCTGCTTGAAACCACGATCGCGGGGCTTCCGTGACAACCCTAGGTCTCCTCTCAGACACCCACGGGCGTGCCGATACGGCTCGCGATGCTGTCGGTCTTCTTTTGGACCACGGTGCTGATCTCCTTATCCACCTCGGGGATATTGGAACCGCCGCAGTGATCGACGCGTTAGCTGTCAACCGCCCCGATGAAAGCCATCAAATCGAGTCTCACCTTGTCTTTGGGAATTGTGACTGGGAAGCAAAGCCGCTGGCAATATACGCACGGGACCTGGGCGTGGTCGTGCATGACTCCGCGGGTGAGCTGACGGTCGATGGCAAGCGGATTGTCTTCACTCATGGCCACTATCAAGCGGCAATGAGCCATGCCATCGAAAGCGAGGCCGACTTTCTCTTGCACGGCCATACGCACCTGCAGAGCGACGACACTATTGAAAAGACACGTGTGATCAACCCGGGCGCCTTGTTCCGGGCCAGCCGTCACACCGTCGCCTTATTGACTCCGGCCAGTGGTGATCTCCAGGTTATCGAGGTGGCAAGCGTCGTACGCTGAGGTTGATAAAATGGGATATCGATGCCCCGTTGTGGTGGCGCGACAGAAACGCCGTCCCCATGCCCAATCCTGCTCAAGACCAGCCAATGCCTCAGACAGCGGTCCGCTCGTACGAAGAGTCGGACCACGACGAGGTCACCCGGCTCTACAGCGAGGGGCTGCTCGCGGGACAGATCGCACCTAACGATTCAGGGGCCGACCTCGACTACATCCTCGAGGCTTATTTTGACAACGAACGCCACCACTTCTGGGTCGCGGTGCAGGATGGCCGCTGCGTGGGCATGATCGGGGTCGCGAGCGATGAAGAGCACACCGCAGAGATCCGTCGCTTACGTGTCCAAAAAGGCCTGCAAGGCTCTGGCATCGCGGCAAACCTCCTAGAAACAGCGATCGCTCACTGTAAGCACCACGGCTACCTCAAAATCAGGCTCGACACCCGGTTTGAGAAAGATGAGGCGGTGGACCTGTTCGATCGGATCGGCTTCCAGCACACGCGCACTCGGCCCACGCCCGGCAAGGAAACACTTGAGTTCTACCTGGATTTGTACCGTAAAGACGAGGATGATGACGGGCTGCAGTAAAAGTCCTCATCGCTGCGTTAACGTTTCATAAACCACCAGATACCGCCGCTGATCCCGCTTAGAAGCAGGAAAAATAGGCCGGAGCCAATCTTGCCTCCATCCTCATACATCTCCTTGATGTCTTGTACGATCTCAATCGGGATACCGCCGCCGATCATGCCAACTAAGCCAGTAAAACAGGCGATACTCACGGCTAAAAAACCGAAAGTTGGGCCGGCGTACTTCCAGTACTCACCATCGTCGTACTTGCCATCATCGTCAGAAGCAACCGCAGCCGATGCGACAGAACGCATCGCATTACCCATTTTCGAGTCTTTTTTGGTCTTGAGCTTCTTGCCACTCTCAAAGCTGTGGCCACAGTGAACACAGATAACCGCGTCTGGCTTGCATGAAGCGCCGCACTCTGGGCAGTCCTTGCCGCCCTCGATGCGGATGTTCGGCCGGCTCGCAGCCTTTGGGGAAAGTTCTGTCAACTCAGCAGTTGCGTTGGCCTCCATGGCGGCGAGTTCGGCTAAAGACATCCCCGACGCGCTTTGGCCGGGAGAGGGTGCAGCACCCGATGCAACCGGGACGCCAGTAGCAGACCGCTTCGGTCGAGCCGATGGCACGCGGAGGGGCTGCTTGCACCCGGGGCATTTGGCTTTCTTCCCGGCGTATTCCGCGCGGACCGTGATCTTCTTGTCACAGGCCTTGCATCTGAATTTGATGGCATCTGCCATGAGCCCACGCTCCCGTTTCACTTTGGTTGGGCTATCTCAATGGATCAACAACCGACCCATCAACCCCGATCCAGCCAGTTGAATGACTTGATTCGTGTACGCAATATATCAAAGGCGGCGAAAATACCAAACTACTGAGCGGATTCATGCAGCGGACTGAATCGAGAACCCGCCAAGGGCACCTTCCGATTAACCGGTGGCCCCGAAGGCAGCAATGGGGCAATGATCGCCGCGATGACCGCCATGGCGATATTAGCAATCAGGAAAACCCACCACTCCCCAAGCCAAGGGTATTCCTTGCTGAGTGAGGTCATAACGCCGACGATCACCAGGAAAACGATCATGAGCGGGATCATGCCGTTCCAGGCGAGTTTCATCAGTTGGTCAAAGCGCAGCCTGGGTAGTGTCCAACGCACCCACATCTGGATGAACAACAAGAGGAAGATCTTGCTCGCAAAAATGCCAAACTTCAAGAACACCAGGAGCAACCCGCCGAGCGTCGTTGCGAAGAAGCCCTCTCCACCGCCAGCGGTGATCGGCGTTTCGTTGAAGAACGGCAGGAGGTCCCATCCGCCCAGGAACAAGATCACAAAGAAGGCGCAGCCCGTGATCATATGCATGTACTCGCCTAGGAAGAAGAGCGCCCACTTCATCGACGAATACTCGGTATGGAACCCGCCGACAAGTTCCTGCTCCGCTTCGGCGAGGTCGAAGGGTGCGCGGTTCGCCTCGGCAAGGATGCAGATGAAGAAAATAACGGCCAGCAAGGGATGCGCAAAGATGCCCCAGGTGCCGATGCCCTCGCCAACGCTCGAGGCCTGGGTATTGGCCATAAAGCCGGCATCCATTGACTTGTAGTACAGGATCATGATGAGGACACAGATCCCCATAGGGATTTCGTAGCTGAGCATCTGGGCGGTTGCTCGCAGGCCGCCGAGGAACGAATATTTGTTATTCGAGGCGTACGCGCCGAGGACGAGGCCGTACACGGCGACTGACCCAATCGCAAGGATGTACACCACACCTATATTGACCGGCGCGACAGCGACGACGGTTTTGCCGCCCTCAATAACATGGTGCCCGAACAGATACAGGTCCGGAACGATCCAGTTCCCGCCCCACGGCACGACCGCCCAGCCAATCAGTGCGGGGATCACGACCAGGACTGGACCGAGAAAAAACAGGACACGGTCGACGTTCGGTGGCGTGTAGTCTTCTTTCAACAGTAGCTTTATGCCGTCGGCCAGCGCCTGGCCAAGCCCACCGAATGATTTTTTATAAAGCCACGTCAGGCCTATACGGTCCAGAAGCCCGTCGACGGCCTGAAGCATACCGAAGCCTGTCCGGTTCGGCCCGATCCGGTCCTGAGCCCAAGAGGCGACTTTCCGTTCAAGGAAAATCAGATACGCGGTCGCGCCTAAGATCGCATGCACAACTACGAGGATCACGCAGACACTCACAAATAATTGAGCAGGGATAGGGATCATGGCCGACCTGATCGATGAATCAGAACATGCAGTAACATTGCACAGCATTATCACGCGGACATCGACCTCTGGCAAACCGGCCGCGCTCTGAGAGTAGAATCTGGGTCATATTTTCATGCAAGATGCATCGCCCAATACGCCAGAACCTGAGCAACAGGACAACTCCGAAGCGGCCGCTATCAATCCGGTCTTTGTGGAGCGGCGTCGGAAACATAGGCCCAAGGAGCCTACAGCCGACGAGACGGTTAAAGAAACGATCGAATCGATCGTGATCGCATTTATCCTGGCTTTTGTATTCCGTGCGTTTGTAGTCGAGCCATTCATTATTCCGACCGGGTCGATGGCTCCGACGATGCTAGGGACACACGCGCAGATCACCTGCCCGTCGTGCGGCTATCACTTCGATGTCGGCGTTGATCAGGGCTCACTCGGAGGCGAATCACTTGTTCCGATCACCTCGGCCGATTGCCCAATGTGCAACTACGAAGTGACAACGTCGCTTGGCACCAAGGCTCGTTCCGGGGATCGCATCCTGGTCGATAAGTTCAGCTACCACTTCGGCGGACCCTCGCGATGGGATGTTGTGGTATTCAAAGCCCCACAGGCCCAGCAGGTCAATGGTGTCCCCGCACCACGATCCAATTTCATTAAGAGGCTCATCGGCCTGCCGGGTGAGCGGGTAGTCATGCTCGATGGCAACATCTTCGTTGCCCCGGCGGGTACAAATGATTTTTCAATTGCGCGGAAGACAGACGCCCAAGAGAACAACCACTGGGAGAAGGTGCAGCGCGCGGTCTGGCAGCCGGTCTACCACAGCCAGTACATCCCGATTGAAAATGGGCGCCACGATGGCCCTGGTCGGGATCGCCTTCACGTGTGGCGTGTGCCGTGGGTCGTGCAAAGCGGGCAAGATGGCGCGTGGGATATCGGCACGGACCGCCGTCCAAGCCGGGTCTATCGCTTCGCGGGCGGCTCAGGCTCGATCCGCTTCAAAATGGCAGGCGCATACGGCACAATCCAATACAACTCACAGCAGAGCAAGTACCCCTACAACCAAGTTGCCGGGTCAACAAATCCGATCGAAGATATCCGCCTTGCCGCAGCGCTGACGCCGAAAACATCCCGCGCGAAACTAACACTCTCAACCACGGCTCGGCTTGATCAACCCGGCAGCGGTACCGAAACACTCGCAGCGATACTCGATACCGATGGTCGTTTGGTACTCCAGGCCATTAGCAAAAGCGGGGAGATTAGGGACCTCGTGAGTCCCGTAAATCTCGGTCCGCTGAAGCAGGGTATTGCGACCAATATCGAGCTGTGGTTTGTTGATGACGAAGCGAGTGTATGGATCGATGGCAAGCAAAAGATTGTCTACCGAATCGATTTATCCTGGCAACAGATTGCGAATCGGCAGCCACAGGAGCGGTCGCCAGAGGTTAGACTTTCTGTTGAGTCGGACGGTCCCGTCGAGTTGCGCCGGGTCGAATTGGATCGTGACATCTACTACGACCCGAGCGGATATACAACCGATGGCTTCTCCCGGGCTCAAGCCAAGCGGGTGAATGGCCAGCTTGATATCGGCGATGATCCGCTAGAGCTACGCGAACAATCCAGCACACATGACGCCGAGCTATTCTGCGTCGGTGACAATCAACCCGGCAGTAAAGACGGGCGCGACTGGTCGGGGGTGAACGCATGGATCCAGGAGCGTTACTTCAATGGGGATCGCCGGCTCGGCGTGGTTCCGCGTAGCCTCCTGGTCGGGCGGGCTTTCATGGTGTACTACCCCGCCCCTCACGGGTTCTCACCGCAAGGCAAGGGCGTTTTGCCGGATTTCGGCAGGATGCGTTTCGTGCACTGAGTCATTCATAAGGCCTATGCGCTCGCTTATCCCATAAAAATCAGCACCTACAGCCAAAGTGACTATCATTTTGCCATGCAAGCACAAGCTACTAGTGTGATGCGGCACGTCATTGCCGCTCTGGTAACCAACGAGCCCGGCGTCCTCGCCCAGGTTGCGGGTATGTTCGCCGCGCGTGGATTCAATATCGACTCGCTGGTGGTCGGACGAACCGAGAACCCGGAGCTGTCACGAATGACGATTGTCGTCATCGGCGATGACGCGGTACTCGAGCAGGTCCGTAAGCAATTGCAGAAGCTCGTGCCCGTTGTCAAAGTCGTAGATTACCAAGACGTCCCTTTTGTCGAGCGCGACCTAGTCATCGTGCAGGTCAACACGCGTGATGGCGACAACCCTTCTGCGCACCGGACGGCTGTAATGCAGGTCGCACAGATCTTCCGCGCGAATATCGTCGACTTATCGAAAGACCGCATGATGCTCGAGCTTGGTGGAGCCGAGGAGAAGCTCGAGGCGTTTGTTGAGCAGGTCAAGCCCTTCGGCCTGATCGAGTTGGCTCGCACCGGCGTGATCGCCATGCCCCGCGGCAACAGCGACCTGACGCGACGTAGTGTCCGCAGCGGGCTTGTACGCATCTCGGACATGCCTGCACATGACGATGATTCGATCGACCCGGGCGACTTGCCACCGGGCTAGTCCAACGCCTGTTGGCCGAGCACTTTACACTATTACTATGTCTAGACGGATCCGCATCAGCCTGGCCAACAAGTGCCAACTGCTGTTTGGTTTAGGTGTTGTGTTGATCGTGACCGCGGCTTTACTCGTTGTCGCGATGCGAATGGATCATCTGGCGGAACAAGGCCCGCGACAACGCGCCCGTGATTTGGCGGCGCTCTGGATCAGCGGGCGGATCGAACTGGTTGCACAAGCTGAAGAAAGCGACACCCGGGGTAACCCTGATATCGATCCCGGGATACGCATCGAGGTTCTCGGGGCGGGTGAGGCCGGCCTTCGTACGGAAGGTGATGCTTTCCTCCGTGATGCGTTCGACTACTTTGGCTCGGCAGAGGATACCAAGGACTACTTTGCGACCCGGTCGGGCGAGGATGGCCAACAGACATTTCTCTATGCCCGTGCTGTGCGTTTAAGCGAGATGGGTGATCGAGATCCGGTGACCCAGTCTGTGGATGAGCCGAACGAGGACCCGCTTGAAAAAGTGATCCTGATCCAGCTCGTGGATGAGGAGGCGAGTAAACAACGGACACTGAACCTGATCTACTTGATTGCGGCGGGGTTAACGGCAGGGCTTTTTGCGGTGGCAGCCTTCTGGTTTATTACTACGCGGATCATTCTTTCGCCGGTGAGAGTACTGCGGGGTTATGCCGAGAAGGTGTCAGGCGGGGACCTCAATATCCGTAGTGATATCAACACCGGTGATGAGTTCGAACAACTCTCCGACATGTTCAATGCCATGCTCGATACGGTCCGTTCAACACAGGATCGCTTAACCAGTGCGAATAAATCGCTTGACTTAAAGCTTGGCGAGTTGGCCGAATCAAACGTCGCGCTATTCGAGGCCAACCAGATTAAAGGCGAATTCTTGGCAAATGTTTCTCATGAGCTGCGCACCCCACTTAACTCGATCATTGGCTTCGCAGAGGTGCTTCAGGAAACGCTAGCCAACGCTGAAAGCAAGCAAACGGAGAAGCAGGCGCGTTATACCACCAACATCATTCTATCGAGCCGGAGGCTCTTAGAACTGATCAACGACCTGCTGGACCTGGCCAAGATCGAGGCGGGACGAGCCGAACTCAGGCTCACGACGGTGTCGATCAAAGATACGGCAGAGGGCTTAGTCAATTTAATCAGACCTCAGGCGGAAAAACGCAGCATTGATCTCAAGATTAAGGTCCAACCCAACCTACCCCCTGCCGAAACCGATGCGGGTAAGCTCCAACAGATACTCTTCAACTTCTTATCCAACGCCATCAAGTTCAGCCCGGATGAAGGCGTCGTGACGCTGCAGGCCGAGCTTGAGCAGCACGCAGGGCGTAGCGTTGCGAGCCTGCGGTTGTCTGTGACCGATCAGGGGCTTGGCATCGCACCAGAAGACCACGAGCGTGTGTTTGAAAAGTTCTCACAGGTCGACGCGTCCAGAACGCGCGAACACGGTGGCACGGGACTGGGCCTAACCATCAGCAAGGAACTCGCGGAACTGCTGGGTGGAACGATTGAGCTTCAAAGTGCCGTTGGAGAGGGTGCCACGTTTACGCTAACGATTCCTTTAATCTATCAACCGCCATCTGCCCCGCTGATGCCTGAGGCGTAGACCGATCCGTGATGCGTATTAGGGGATACCACGCACGATGCGTGGTCCAATCGCCTTCGTCACCCACACAGGCAGCTTCTGCCACTGCTCGATCCGTCTGCGGTTACGCGGATCATCTGGGCGGGCAGCATTGAGCGAGCCGCGCCGCAGAATGACCTGCCAGGGCGTTGGCTCGGGTTGTGCCCCCCACTGCTTCTTGAATCGGTAGGTGCCCGACTCTACGCTCGATCGGCCGAAATCGAATTGGTTTGAACCACGGCCGATCGCCCGGTCAAGGAGTTGCCAGTACATCCACATATTCGCGCAGATGCTGTTGAATTGCCTCAGGCAACTGGCGGAGGGAACCTGCGTGATCGACCGCACACCAACACGATCGTGAACCAGGATAGCCCCTGCGATCGGCATCGACTCCAGCGTGACCAGAGCGATCTCGCACCGATCGCCCAGGTGGCTGAGCATGGCACCAAAGAGCTTGCGGGGGTAGACCGGGGTCCCTAGATCACGCATATTGGTCGCAAAAACGCTGTAGAAGCCAGGCAATAGCGACTCTCGCCCAAAACTGATCCGCAAACCGGCTTGTTCACCCTTACGGACCTGGTTCCGCACCTTCGCTTTGAGGGACGCCCACAGTTGATCGGCCGCATTCGGTAGGTCCAGCACCATCCGTTGTTTTTCATCCCGTGTATGGGTGAATCGGTCGGATGGGAATGCCTCGCCGTGGTGCCTTAATTCGAGGTAACGCGCATCAAATTCCCTGGCGAGTCTTTCGGCATGATCGATGAGGGCATGCGCGGACTCGGGGTCTGCGCATAACAAACCCGCGCGGTTGACATAGGGCAGACTCACTAGATGCTTCCCAAACAGCAGGCTTCTCAACAGAGCAAGCGGTAAGGCCCCGGCTAGCCTCTTGCCACGCCAATCGAGCAGCACGCAGGTCTTGTGCCGCAGTGCTTGCCGCAGGATGTCCAGCCAGGCGGGGTCGTGCTCGCCGCACGCGCGTGTTGACACAACGCCATCATGCATCAACTCGCGGATGGCAAAGCGGTGCCGATCGCTAAGCTCACGGATATGTTCGATCACGCGGCCTGCCTCGGTTGGGTTGGTCTATGGATCGGTCGAGCCGGCACCCCGATGACTGTCGCCCCTGGCTCAACAGGTTTGGTCACGACACATCCTGCCCCGACGATCGCCCCATCGCCTACATCCGCCATGACGACAGCATTTGCGCCGATCCAAGCACCCTTGCCGATCGTGATTACTTCATACCGAACCGAGGTGAGGTGTACACCCTCTTGGCTTGAGCCATGATGGTGTTGACCCGAGAGCAGTTGTACGCCATCAGCAATCCGCGTTTCATCGCCGATGGTCACCCGGCCGATCGTACAGAACCTACCGATGTAAACCTGGTCTCCGATAGTTATACCTTGCTTACTCAGCAGCGTCTGATACCCGAAGTGGACACCAGTACCGCATTGAAGAAGTAGTCGCTGATAAAGGGCTTGGCGGACGTAAAGCCCTCTCAGGCCCGGGATATGAGCGGCGGACTCGCTGACAAGACTCACAGCGCGATCCCGCCCCACGACTCTGGTCAATACGGCGTAGCGTGCAATGAGCGGCAGAGATAGAGCGAGCCCGCCCAAGTGTGTAATTCTTTTGATCATTGCTATTACTATCGGTTCGTGTGCACCGTACGACGCCGAAGAACAGCGATCACGCCTTGCTTATCCGGAACCCGAGTTAATCAATTCGGCTAATTGGATCGCTTTGGCTGCCCAAGATTCACTTGCCAGCCGGCGTTTGCGTGCTTCGATCTGCTCGTTGGGCGTGCCGGTCTCGATCCGCTTTTCTACGAGTTGAACGAACGTCTCGGCGTCTGATGCAAGGTCGCAACAATCCGCCCATACGCGCGTCGATGGCAAGTCACGTACGACCACAGGTTTCATGGTGGCGAGGTACTCGAGCAGCTTCAGCGGCTGCATCGCCTGCGTCACGGGCGCATCGATGTAAGGCATGATCAGGACCTGTGAAGAAGCGGCGTGAGCAGGTAGCGATCGATGCTCGATCGGACCGAGGTACAGAACACTGGATATGATCGAGAATAGCCAAGCGTCATGGATCGGTCCTGCAAACGCTACTCGGCAGTTATTTTGGTTGCTTAGAGCATTGATCCATTCGTGGTCCATCCGCTCGTCTATCAGGCCCCAGAATAGCGCGATGTGCTTGTCATCCCCCGGCCAGTTTGGACTGAGCGTCGAATCCGTTGCGGGGGTATGCCACATCGACGCATCGACACCATGGGGCAGCAGGCTGGGCTCAACAGCCCCCATACCTACCGCCCGTTCTTGGAGCACTTCGCTGACACATGCCACCGCATCAACTTTTGGCACCATCTCCCATTCCATAAACTCCATGACATAACTATCTGTACCAGGCCACTGCGCATAATTATCAACGCAGTAGTACACCCAGTGTTGGGCATGCAGCTTCCCAATCAGGTCGGCGGTAACAGGAAGGGTCGTAATAACAACGTGCCGATAGCCATGGATCAGATGCTTGCTCACGGCCCTGCTGACCCTGCTTGTGTTGAACCTTCTCTGCCAGCCTCTCCTGAAGCCAGGGTACATGAGAGGATCGATCACTTTTAAATTGTCAGGGTACTCTGTATCCTCAACCTCAATCGAGCCATCGGAATCGATATAAGACCACAATTTCCCGACCCCTCGCTTGATGTCGCTCCATGACAAAGAGGGCCGCCTTGTCCCCACCGTGTTCACCCACAGCGTCGGATAGTGTGGCAGCAGCTCACGGATCAGGTGCTGGCTCGATGAGGGATGCCGGCCCCAGTCGTCGGCGAAGACGATAAGCTGCGTCGGAACGGGTGGCGGCGGAACCTGATCCATCGCCCGAGTGTACCCGCCGCACCACTTGCTTTGTGTAGCCAGTGGCCTACCATTCCGATAGTACAAGCAGGAGTTTGCTATGGGCATTGAAGCCGCGCTACCTACCGACGGGATCATGACGACGCAGCTGCAGAAGGTCATCAACTGGGCTAGGCGTTCGTCTGTCTGGCCGATGCCATTTGCAACCGCATGCTGCGGGATCGAACTGATGGCCACCGCCTCGTCCCGCTATGACCTGGCTCGCTTTGGTGCCGAGGTCATGCGCTTTAGCCCCAGGCAGGCGGACCTGATGCTAGTCGCCGGCCGTATCAGCACCAAGATGCTGCCCGTGCTGCAGCGGATCTACCAGCAGATGACCGAGCCCAAGTGGACGATCTCCATGGGAGCCTGCGCCTCGACCGGCGGCGTGTTCGACACCTACGCCGTCGTCCAGGGCATCGACCAGTTCATCCCCGTCGACGTCTATGTGCCTGGCTGCCCGCCACGCCCCGAGACGCTCATCGAAGGCGTCATGGCGATCCAACGCATCATCGATGAAGACAACATCCCCAAGGGCCCGGACGGCAAGCGTCTGCCACTCAATTTAGTCATCGAGCCGAATGCGGCACCAAGGGCTCAGCCGGTACCGGTCAGTATTGGGCAGAGCTAAAAATCATTCTCGTGATCAAGTGTGTGTCGGATACGCTTTCGGATCCTATACAAACACAGCCTATACATTAGCAAGGTCAATCCAACCCATACTGCTGGTGTGACCGCGAGCAAGTAAGGGCCTGCTGTTGAGTTTCGCCCATAGGGCAATACCAGTGCCAAAAGGGCTGAAACAGCAATCAAGACGCAGAAGACGTAGATAAAGCATCGCCACGCACACCTTTGAAGCAGTCGCAATGAAGCCGGCCGATACGGCTTGGATTCAAGATAAGAAACCCCGAAGCGATCACGATACCTCGTATATTCCGGAATTTTTTCAACCACCCAATGCATCAATTCATTATACCGCTGCCGCGATCAATTCCTTTGCCTGCCGTCGACTGGTTGTTGTAGCACCGGTACCCGCGAGCATCTCGGCGAGTTCGTTGACGCGTTCTTTGCCCGTAAGGGTTTGGACGGTCGTGTCGGTGTGTTTGGCCTTGCCGGTGCCGCTGACCTCTTTGACGATGTGGAAGTGCCGGTCGGCGAAGGCGGCGATCTGTGGCAGGTGCGTGATGCACAGGACTTGCTTGTCGTGGTTCTTGGAAGCGGCTAGTTCGCGGAGCTTGCGGCCGATGATATCGCCGAGGCGGCCGCCGATATTCGCGTCGATCTCATCGAACACTAGGATATCGACGCCTGTCGCAGCGTTGCCCTGCTTCTTGGAGAGCACGGACTTGATCGCGAGCATGACGCGGGAGAGTTCGCCGCCGGAGGCGATTTCACGCAAGGGCCGTTCGTCCTGGCCGGGGTTGGTGTGGGCGAGGAAATCGACGCGGTCCAGGCCGCTGGCGGTGGCCTTGTCGATCGCATGGGATTCGACATAGACGCTGAGGGTTGCCTCGGCCATGCCGAGTGCCTTGAGCTGCCGCATGATCTTCGGGCCCAGCGTGGAGGCTGCCTTCGTACGCTTGGCATTCAGTTGCGAACCAATGCTGGCCATTTCGGATTCGCAGGCGGTGATCTGCTCGTCCAGACCGCCCTGCTGGCTGACCTGCCTTTCAAGTTCTTTGATCTGATCAGCCAAGTGGGTGCGGTGTTCGAGGACGGGGCGCAGCGGGTCGTCCAGGCCGGCGGTGGATCGCCCGTCGCCATACTTCTGGATCAGGCGGTTGAGCGCGTTAAGCCGGCTCTGCACCTCGGCGAATTCTTCCGGGTCCATCTCCAACCGATCGGTATAGCGTGACAGCTCGAACGCGGACTCCTGCAGCGTCAGGGTCGCGGTGCGGACCTGCTCGGCAACGGGTTCGAGTTGCTCATCAATGTCGGCCAGGCCGAGCAACACGTGCGTCATCGCCTGCAGACGCTCGGCGATCGAGCCATCACTGTCGTACAGCGCGGTGTACACCGAGCCCGCATCTTCTTTGATCCGGTACAGGCTATCAAGTACACGCTCGCGCGCGGTGAGCTCGGGCATCTCCCCGGCCAACGGCTCGACGCCATCGATCTCACCGAGTTGGAAGCGGTACAGGTCCAACTGCTGGTCGCGCAGCTCGGCGGAAGCGGTCAGTTCCTCGCGCATTCGGCATAGTTCAGCCCAGGTTTTGTACCGCTCGGCAAACTTTCGACGCAGCGATGTGCAGCCCGCGTAGTCGTCCAGCAGCGCGAGCTGTCGCGTTGGGCGCATGAGGGATTGGTGATCGTGTTGGCCATGGATGTCGATGAGCGTCTCGGCGGCGCGTTTAGCCATGGCGGCGGTCACGGGCTGGCCGTTGGCGCTGAGCGAAGATCGCCCGGTCGCGAAGATCTTGCGGGTCAGCACAAGCTCATCGCCCGGCAGCAGGTCCAGGTCCAGCGCGAGCCCGACCTGTTCGGCAGACTCCGCACCGATCACGTCAAACACCCCGCTGATCCGCGCCTGATCGCTACCGGGCCGGATCATCTTCGCGGCGGATTTCTTGAGCCCCAGAAGCGACTGGATCGCCCCGAGGATAAGGCTCTTGCCCGCGCCGGTCTGCCCGGTGAAGACATTCAGGCCCGGCCCGAACTCGATCGATGTGGACTCGATCACGGCAAGATTCTGGATGTTCAGTTCGCGCAGCATGGCGAGCTCCTTACCCTAACAAATTGCTACTATCATAGATTCGGGTTACGTTTGGTTCAAGCTTTAAGTTTTTTTGCCGGCCTGCTGTTACGCTGCCCCGCGATGTACGACCGCGAGACGCTGCTTCTGGAGTACCTCGATCAACTGCCCTACGAGCCCTATCCCGTGCAGGAGCAGGCGTTGATGGCCTGGGGCGAGTCGGATCAGGGTGTTCTGCTCTGTGCCCCGACCGGAACTGGAAAGACCCTCGTTGCAGAGGCGGCGGTTTACGAGGCGCTCAAGACCGGCCGGCCGATGTATTACACCACGCCGCTCATCGCGTTGACCGAGCAGAAATTCGAGGAGTTGGCCGACTCAGCGGAACGCTGGGGCCACCCGCGGTCCAGCGTCGGGCTCGTCACGGGTAACCGCAGCATCAACCCGGACGCGACCGTAAGGGTCGTTGTTGCGGAGATCTTGTTCAACCGCCTGCTGCACCCTGACGACTTCGGCTTGGATGAGGTCGGCTCGGTTGTCATGGACGAGTTCCATTCTTTCAACGACCCGGAACGAGGCGTCGTCTGGGAGTTGTCGCTTGGGCTGCTGCCGCCGCACGTCCGGCTCATGCTGCTCTCCGCGACCGTGGGCAATGCCTACGAGTTTGTTAGCTGGCTTCGCACATCCCACGACCGCGACCTCACGCTTGTGCAGAGCAGCGACCGCAAGATCCCGCTTGAATTTCACTGGGTGGGCGATGAACTGCTGCCCGATCAGCTGGCGGCGATGTGTCAGGGCAATGACGAGACGATCAAAACGCCGGCATTGGTTTTCTGCTTCGATCGCGCGCGGTGCTGGGATGTTGCCGAGCAGCTTCGCGGTCGCGATATGCTGCGCGAAGGCCAGCAGGCCGGGCTTGCTGAGCGGCTTGATGAGATCGATCTCAGCAAAGGTGCGGGCAACAAACTCAAACGGCTCCTGATGCGCGGTGTCGGTGTACACCACGCGGGGCTGCTGCCGAAGTGGCGGCGTCTGGTTGAAGAGCTTTTTCAAGACAAGCTGCTCTCTATCTGTGTTTGCACCGAGACCCTCGCAGCGGGGATGAACCTGCCCGCGCGTTCAACGGTGCTGACCTCGCTTGTGAAGGGCCCGCCGGACAAGAAGCGGCTGATCGACGCGAGCAGCGCGCACCAGATGTTTGGCCGAGCGGGGCGACCACAATACGACACGCAAGGCCACGTGTTCGCGCTCGCCCACGAAGACGATGCCCGGATCGCCAAGCACAAGCTGAAGATTGAGCAGATCCCTGCCGACACCAAAGACCCGCAGCTCATGAAGAAACGCAAACAGCTGGAGAAGAAGGGCCCGCGCCGACGCGACGGCGTGACGTATTGGACAGAGGCCCAATTACAGAAGCTCCGTGACGCCCCGCCAGGCAAGCTGGAGAGCAAGGGCCGGCTGCCCTGGCGATTGCTGGCATACATGCTCGATGCAAACGAGAACCTGACCCATCTGCGCGACGCGGTTAACAAGCGTCTGCTGCCGCCGAATCTGATCGAGAGCCAGCAGAAGCTGCTAACGCGGATGCTTGTTACGCTGCATGACGACGCTTACATCGAGCTTGAGCCCGAGCCGCCAGCAACGGGGCAAGAGAGGCCGGGCAAAGAAGAAGAGATAAAAGACGATACCCCCGAGACGGCCGACCCGCTCGCGATGCTTTCATTGGGCACCGGCATAGGCTCGCCAGCACCAACGCCATCGCCGCCAAAGAAAGACAAGAGGGCAGTAAAGCCAGACCCGGCCGCTGGCTCGGCACGCTTGACCGGCTACCAACCCAAGACCGGCACCGCCACCAAAAAGCTCGATCAACTGCTCATCTTCCGTGCTGTGAATCCGTTGTACGGCTCCTTCCTGCTCGACCATCTCGGGCTTGCTGACGAGATCGAGCAGCTACAAATCTTCGAAAGCTTGCTTGAGATGCCGGGGTCGGTCGCGCGTCGCGTCCGTGTGCCGCAGCCCGATCGATTGCCGCCAGGTACCTTGGCGCTCGATGTGGTCGATCCCGAACTCATCCAACGCGGTCTCGCAACGCAGGAAGAACTCTACCCCCCGCCACAGGACGAACTGCCGCCACATGAACGCATTTACCCACCGCCACTGGCCGAGAAACTCGCGATGCTGTTCGATGGCAGCGTCGACTGCAGCGGGCATAACCCCATCCGTGCCGTCTGGGCGGCCGGGCCGCTGCTCTACGATTTCAATGGCGACTTCCACGCGTTCGTCAGTTCTCGCGAACTGAATCAACAGGAAGGCGTTGTCTTCCGCCACCTGCTTAGGCTGATCTTATTATTCGATGAGTTTAGCCAGCTGACCCCGTCCGGTTTGCTTGTCGATGCGTGGCAGGCTCGGCTGCGCGGCTGGGCTGATCAACTAACTCAGACCTGCCGAGCCGTTGATGCTCAGAGCACGGATCAGACGCTCGCAGAGTCTCTAGCCAGCAAAGACTGACTCATTTCGCAACCGGTTCGGCCAGCGGGACCGTGGTCGGCCCTTCTTCGCCGATCCGCCACTGATCATGCACGCGCAGCTCTTCCACCTGTTCGGGGTGGTCAACCCGGTAGTGCGTGCCGCGGCTTTCTTCACGCCAGTGTGCAGCGCGAGTGATGAGCATGCCGATGGTCAGGAGGTTCTGAACCTCCCAGCCTAGGCGGTCATCAAAGATCTTGTCCAGCGTGTACCGGCCCCAGAAGGCGAACATATCCAGCACGTCCTTGAGGTGGTCGCCTTCACGTTCGATGCCGACGTGCCGCCACATCACGCTGCGAAGGGACGATCGCACGTCCGCGAGGTCGAGTTCGCTTCGGTCGCTGGGCCGGATGTCCGAGACGATCTTAAAAGGCCGTGCGGTCTGGGTGTTCGCATCATCCACGACCGATCCTTGCAAACGCTCCAAGCAGATTCGCCCGGCGGTATCGCCGAACACCAAGCCCTCTAAAAGAGAATTGCTCGCCAACCGGTTCGCGCCGTTTAGTCCAGAGCAGCTCGCCTCACCGCAGGCGTACAGCCCGGGCATCGAACTCCGCGTTTCGTGGTCGACCGCGACGCCACCGACCATATAGTGGGCCGAGGGGTGCACGGGGATGGGTGTCTTGACGGGGTCGATGTCGAACTGCTTGAGCAGCCTGGCGATACCCGGGAAGCGTTCGTTGAACCGCTCGATGCCGATCGGCCGGATGTCGAGATAGACGTGGCTGTGCGCGGTCTTGACCATCTGCGCAAGGATGCTCCGCGAGACGATATCCCGCGGGGCGAGGTCCGCCCGCTCGTCGTACTCCGGCATGAACCGGTAGCCATTTTTGTCTACAAGCACGCCGCCCTCGCCACGGACCGCCTCGGTGATCAACGCACGCGACGCGCCGGCGATGTACAGCGTTGTCGGGTGGAACTGCATGAACGCCATGTCCTGCATCACGACGCCTGCCCGGTAGGCCATCGCAAGCCCGTCGCCCGTCGCGCTGTTGGGGTTGGTGGTCTCGCGGTAGACCTTGCCGCTGCCGCCGGTCGCGAGGACCACCGCCCGGGCCCAGACGACCTGCAGGCCGTACTTCGGGTGGTGCGTGATCGCACCGACGCACTCGCCCTGCCCGGGCCTCTCGCCGGTGGTGATGAGGTCCATCACGAAACAGTCCTCGAACAGGCGGACACGCTCGTGGCCGTGGACCGCGCCGAAGAGCGAGGTCGCCAGGGCCTTTCCCGTCGCGTCGCCATCCGTATGGATGATCCGGTTCTGGCTGTGGCCGCCCTCCTTGCCGAGCTTGATCCCGCCGTCGTGATCACGGTCCACACGCAGGCCGGCGTTGATTAACTCGTTGACACGATCCGGGCCCTCCTCGACAACCTTCCGTACGATCGCCTCGTCGCACAGCCCCGCCCCGGCGGTCAGGGTGTCATGCAGGTGCTGCTCGGTGTTGTCGTGCACGTGGTCTAGGACCGCGGCGATCCCGCCCTGGGCCCAGTACGTGTTGCTATCTTTAAGCCGGCCCTTGGAGGTGACGATGACTTCGGCCGAGCCGTTCTCGCGCACCGCCGCCAACGCAGCGCTGCACCCCGCCACGCCTGCACCGATCACCAGCACATCGGTAAAGATCTGCGGCAGCAGCGTCGCGCGGAACGGGATCAGGTAGCGTCGTTCAGAAAAAGGCATCTCGGTCCACCAGGCTGGCTCACTACTCCAGCGTCCCCTCGCTGGAAAAACGCGACCGCGGCAGCGGCACGTAGTTGTCGTACAGGAGCTTCCGGAACTCACCCTTTGGCTTGAAGATCACTTCGCCATCGATCAGCACACGCTTGCCCGGCAGGTTCACGCCGCGGACCGCCGCGGCCAGCGTCACCGTCTTCTGGCCGTTCTTCGGCAGCGCCGCATACGGCCGATCTGACAGCTCAAAGCTGCCCGCCCCCACCACGTCGACCCGGTAGCTCACCGTCGGCATCGGCAGCTCTTCATCGTTCGGGTTGACCACCAGCAGGTCGAGCAAGATCCGGCCACCGCCCTCTGAGACGCCATCCAGCCGGACGTCGGTCACCTCGACGGTCGGCCGCTCGATCCCGATACAGCCGGTGAAACAAAGCGATAAAACCAACAGGCTAGCGGTACGCAACATCTTCTTATCATACCTCAATCCCCCTCATCAGTCCGATTCCAGCGCTTGTCAAGGACGCCAACCCACGCACCCCCTTGCCCAGTCTTTCTACACCCTTCGTACCACACTGTAACCATAAGTCTTGCCTTTACAAAGCTTATCGAAACGCATCGATGTGGTGTCTGCTAAGCCGGCAACCAAGCCAAGGACGCCAACAAACCCGTGGCACACTTGAGAGGGTTGTGCGCACCGGCACAGGGTTTCAGCATTCAAACCAAGACCCTCGGTGTCTTGTATCAGCGCATACGACGCCCTGCGCCGATCTTGGACAGCCGCCCCTTACCCGGGCATCGCCTCGCCACCCTCCTCGAGGACACCCCTTGCCTTGGGGAACAGGAGCGCCGCTTCGACGAGCATCCAGGCCTCCAGCACAAGCGTCGCGACGGCCATGATGACCAGCACCCAGTTGGCCTCCCGGAAGAACACCGCCGGGTAGGCCAGCCATGCGGCAAGCCAGGTCTCCTTGTCGGGCAGCGCGGGCAGCCAGCCCGCAAGCTGCAGCACCATCGCCCAGGCCGGCACGACGATCATGAACGCCAGCGGCAGCACGACGAACCAGACGGCTTTGCCGCGCCGCCAGAGGTAGAAGGTGATGACCAGGAACGCGAGCCCGCCGAGCAGCTGGTTGGTCGCGCCGAACATGGGCCAGAGGATCAGCCCGCCCTTGCCGGCGTTGGCGAGCGACCATTCGCTGCCGGGGGCCGGCATGGCGGCAATCGCGGCGGCGGTGAGGATCGCGAAGATCGTCGCGCCGTGCTTGTTGGTCAGCCAGGTGAGGGGGTTCATCAAAGACACGTGTAACGGGAGACGCGGAGCGTCCTGTGCAGAGGCATCTGATACATCCGCGCCGCACTCCGGGCAGGTGCCGCTGGTGTTACCCGTCAGATCGTAGCCACACGCCGGGCAGTCTTTGGGGCCAGGTTTGGGCAGCAGCGTCCGCGCGAGCTCCTGCACGACGTAGCGCTGCAGCCGGCAGGCCGTGTCTAGCGTCGTCCCCGCAAACGACGCGACGAGCACGCCCATGAGCGCGACCGCGATCCCCGCCGGGATGCCCATCGCCTTGAGGAAGTTCGCCGAGCCATCGACGAAGGCCGCGACTTTATTTGGCAATCCTTGGGCCGTGTTCCATGATCCATAACGTGCCTGCCAGGCAGTACTCCCTATTAGGGCTGCTTCTGGCCCGCTTACGTAATGCACTAAGATTGGAATATGACTTGGATTTGACTGATATTCGCCACTACTACTTATGTAAGGCAACCCAGGTGCGATCCAAATACCTTCCTTTGCAATAAGCGTTGCCGAATCAGGATCACGACTGAAAATTTTATCTTCGTCGATAAAACCAATCCACTGATCAGATACCACCACACCCGAATTAATCGCATTGCTCGAATGAAGAAGATACTGCCTCACAATAGTTGGCTCGGGTAGTCCTAATTCATCTTGTTGCGTATCGCTTAGTACTCCACCAACTTGTTTTCCAACTCCCAGCCCCAACCCCGCACAGCAGGCGAGGATGACAAGCGTGGCGAGGAACCCCTCGGTCAGCATCGAGCCGAAGCCGACGAACTGGGCGTCTTTTTCGTTCTTGAGTTGTTTGCTGGAGGTGCCGGAGCTGACCAGGCAGTGGAAGCCGGAGATCGCGCCGCAGGCGATGGTGATGAAGAGGAAGGGGAAGATCATCGGCGCGTCGGCCGGGTCCCACTGCACC
>JBCCYY010000064.1:0-24204 GCA_039188575.1 Planctomycetota bacterium
CGGTCGTAAGCAGCCTCTTGGACTTGGACCAGGTTCGGGATGGGTAGAGCGTCTCCGCGCTTCGAGTAGTCGCGCACAGAAGTCGTCTGCATCGATAGCCTCGATCTTGCTATGGGTGGGAATCGTGTTTTCGGGTGGGCACTGCGACCGCCTCGCCTGCCTGACCGTCGCTTCGTTCTAAGTTCCGCGAACCCGTCACTATAAAGGAATCAGAGAGGTCCGGCAAGTCGGCCCGGGTAAAAATTTCAAGAACAAGCGGGCTTCTGGCCTCGACTTTGCTCTCGTAGCCTATTTCAGTTACGTGTAAGTCATTCAAAGTATTGCAATTCATTATCTTATAAATTATTTTCAGCTTCCCCTAAGAACCTGTCATTTCATCCGTAGTGCTCCCTGAAGACGGCAAACCGCCGGACCGGATGGCAAACCATGCATCAAGTTGGCTCTGAGCCGTCGGGAACCGTTTTTCAGCCGCGCCGGCACCTGCATGATGCGGTCGCCAGGTACCACCGCCCGCTCGTTGCCTACGCCTTTTCGCAGACCGGCGACCTGGAACGGGCCCGCGACGCGGCGCAGGACACGCTGCTGCGTTTGTGCCAGCAGCCTGCCGAGCGGTTGGAACACGACATCCTGCCGAGGCTCGCGCCCTGGCTCTTCACCGTCTGCCGAAACCGAGTCATTGACCTGCACCGTAAGGAGTCCCGCATGACCGCAAACCCCGGAATCGAACAAGACGCTGTCGCCACCGCGGAGCCAGGCCCTGCCGAGCACGCGGCGGCCCACGATCAAAAGAGCCAACTGCTGGTGCTGGTCGCTTCGTTGCCGACCAAGCACCGCGAGGTCGTTCAGCTGCGCTTCCAAGGCGGCCTGGCCTACAAAGACATCGCCGAGGTCACCGGCCACAGCGTCAGCCACGTCGGCGTGCTCCTGCACGAAGCGATCGTCTCGCTGCGCCAGCAACTCACCGCGCTGAACGCGTAAACAGAATACGTTTAGCGGGAGATGCGAAGCGTCCCGTTCTCGAACCATCGATCACGCTTCGCACGGGATGCTCCGCATCACCCGCTACACCTCACGAACACGCTTTAGAAAACGAGGTCAATCATGAACGACCACACCCACACCCCGATGCCCGAAGACGCCCTGCTTACCGCCTATGCGCTGGGAGAACTCGACCCACAGAGCGAAGACTACAAAGCCATTGAAGCCATGCTCGAACAAGACCCGGCTCTCCGTGATCAGGTCAAAGAGATCAGGCAGATCGGCGAGCAACTCGAGGCGGGGTACGACAAGGCCGAAAACCCCGGGCTCGATGACGCGACACTAGCGAACCTCGTCAACATCTCCGATGCGCCGGTCGCACGTATCCGGCCCAAGGTGCCGCTGACCCGTCGGCTGCTACCTTACGCCGGTGTCGCGGCATGTACAGCGCTGGCTACTGCGGGCGTGTTCCTCCTCGCCCAACCGCCAGCCCCGTCCGCGCCCGTTGCTGGCGGTGATCCCGTGCTACTCAACACAGACACAACACCAGACGAACCCGCCAAGCACAAGATCGACCGGCCCATCACGATCAAGCTTGATAAAACGCCGCTGATCGAAGCATTGCCACAGATCGGTAATGCCGCAGGCATCACCATCGACTACGACGTGGCCGGCGTGTTCGACCCCGCCGAAATCAGCCAAGTAGTCTTGCATCCTATCAGCCTCGACCTCACCGACACCCCCGCGAGGGCCGCGCTCGAGTCCGCCTTAACCCAGGTCAACACCCCTTACCCTTCCTCCGGCTACATTCTTGATTACTACGTCGCCGACAGCGCGAACGTCAGCGTTGACAAGCGCGAATCAATTACCAAGGCGGGCCTCTCCCCCGTCATGGGCGCCGCGCTGGCCGCGATCCCACTGGAACAACGCCTCGAAAAAATCCGCAATCAACTACAAAAACCCATCACACTGAATCTGAACAACTTCCCGCTTGGTATCGCGCTGCACGAGATCAAGGAACAGACCGGGGTCCAGCAGCTCATCAACTGGCCCAGCCTCGAGCTCGTCGGTGTTGAGCCCGACACGCTAATCAGCATCAAGCTCCAGAACATCCCCGCCCACGAAGTGCTAAAGGCTGTCCTGCAGCAGGCGAGCCATGACGCCTTTGATGACGACAAGGCCGGCCTCCGACTACACGAGAACTACGTCCAGATCGATACACTGCGCTCGCTCAAGCAGGACGTTGAGACCCGGGTCTACGACATCAACCACCTGATCACCCAGCAGACGCTGCTGACCAAGGTCAAAGGCGACCTGTTCCGCAATCTGTATCTCGATGAGTACGAAGAGGATGGTGACGGGACCTTTGGTCAGAGTTCCGGGGGATCGCTCTTCGGCGGTGACAGTGCGTCGCTCTTCTCCGATGGCTTTGCTAGCAGCGACACTTGGTTCGACGGCGGGGTAACCCGCGGCAAAGGGAGTACAAATGGTGTCTACGACATCCGCGACCTCGTTGTCGAGGCGCCGCAGTTCTCGAAGGCCCCAAGCTTCGATCTCAACGACGCGCTGTCCAACCCCGGTAATATCAACAGCGGCGGGAGCGTCGGCGGCCAGGGTGGGCTCTTCGGCGACGACAGCGATGGCGAAGAAGACTCCGGCCCAAGGACCCTTGCCGGCGAGCCGCTCACCTTTCAACAGGAAGCGATCCTCTCTGACCGGCAGGAGCGCACCGATGAGATCGATTACATGATCACCAGCGTCGTGGGCAACCCGGACGAATGGCTCGACGAAGAATCGACCATCAACCAGCTCAACGGCAAGCTCGCGATTAAGACTACACCCGAAAACCACCAGGCGATCAAGGACCTGCTCGACAAGCTCGCCCTGGCTGGCAAGGAAATCCAGCCAGAGGACATCGAAGCTCTGGCCAAGGACGTCGTGGACGATGTCGAGAAAGCGCTGATCGAGATCGAGCAGCGCCGCGAGCTCCGTGATATCGAGCGGGAGCGGCGTGAGCGCTTCGCCGAGCTCAGCGACAACCCGTTCAAGATCGCCGAGCACGAGCCGCTGTCGACCTTCTCCGTCGATGTCGACACCGCGTCCTATGCCTATGGCCGACGCTCGATCCTCCAGAGCAAAACGCTGCCCACGCCCAACTCCATCCGCATCGAGGAGTGGATCAACTACTTCGACTACGGCTACACCGCCCCGGTTGTCGATCCCGGCCAGCTGCCCAACGGCAGGCTGACGACCGCGGCGCTCGAGAAGCTCGAGGCCGCCGACCAGAGTTTCGCCCCGTTCACGACGGACGTCGAAGTCGCGCATTGCCCGTGGGCCGAGGGCCACCAGCTCGTCCGCATCGGGATCAAAGCGATGGAGGTCGCGCAGACCGAGCGGCCGCCCGCCCACCTCGTGTTCCTGCTGGATGTGTCCGGCTCGATGAGCTCTGGCGACAAGCTCGGTCTCGTGCAGCGCGGCATGCCGATGCTCTTGGACCAGCTCAACGATAACGACAAGGTCAGTATCGTCGTTTACGCCGGCGCATCTGGCTTGGTGCTTGAGGCCGCCGAGGCGTCCGACAAGAATAAGATCAAGGAAGCCATCGCCAACCTCCGCGCGGGCGGCAGCACCGCCGGCGCCGCGGGCATCAAGCTCGCCTACGAGATGGCGGAGAAGCACTTCGTCGAGGGCGGGGTCAACCGCGTCATCCTCTGCACCGACGGCGACTTCAACGTCGGCACCAGCAACACCAAAGAACTCGTCGAGCTCGTGCAGGCCAAAGCAAATCCTGAAGGCGAAGGCGTCAACAAGGGCGTTTACCTGAGCGTCATGGGCTTCGGCACGGGCAACCTCAACGACGCGATGATGGAGAAGATCACCAACGCGGGCAACGGCAACTACCACTACATCGACTCCGTCAACGAGGCTGTCAAGACCATGAGTCAACAGGCCGGCGGCACGCTGATCACCGTTGCGAAAGACGTGAAGCTGCAGCTCGAGTTCAACCCGGCCCGCGTCGCATCGTACCGCCTGATCGGCTACGAGAACCGAGTGCTGCGTAACGAGGACTTCAATAACGATACCGTCGACGCCGGCGACATCGGCGCGGGCCACAGCGTCACCGCGCTGTACGAGATCGTGCCCGTGCCGGCACAAAAGAAAAAGCCCGCCGCCGAGCAGCCGGACATCGACGAGCTGCGCTACCAGAAGCCGCGCGGGCTGGCGGAGGCGGCGGAGCTGCCCGAGCTGCTCACGCTGAAGCTGCGTTATAAGCCGGTCGACGCAGCGGCCGAGCAGGGCACGAGCCGGAAGGTCGTGAAGCACGTGCCCGCCGAGGCGGTCGAATTCGCCAAGGCCAGCGAGGCGACGCGCTTCACCGCGAGCGTCGCGGCGATGGGGATGATCCTCCGCGGCTCGCCGCACAAGGGTGACGCGACTACCCGCTGGGTCGTGGACACCGCGGAGGCCGCCAAAGAAAACGACCCTAACGGCTACCGAGACGAGTTCGTCCGCATCGCCACGCAGATCGGCATCCTCGAGATGCAACGCGACGAGGCGTTCCGCAACGACCTGGTGGATTGATCGATACCCGATAATCAGCCATAGGCGAGAACCCCGACCTTCCGGACGGGGTTTTTGCATTGGCGCCACTTGTCAGCACACATCAATTTCAAATCTCAGAAATAACCCCCGCCCCGCCGCGGTTATGCCCCTGTCAGCAACAAGCTGCACCCCACGTACACACCTCACACTGGAGTCGCCATCATGAAAGCCAACGTCCTTGACTACGCCGCACGGGGCCTGATCACCGTTATCTTCGGCCAGACCCTCTTCTTCAAGCTCACCTACGCCCCGGAGACCCAGGTCATCTTCGGCGACCTCGGCGGCCGCCCCGCCGCGACCCTCGCCGCGCTGATCGAACTCACCGCGATCGTCCTCCTCTGGCTGCCCCGCAAGACCATCTACGGCGCAGGCCTCGCGCTCGGCGCCATGTTCGGCGCGGTCGTCACGCACCTCGCCTTCGTCGGCGTCGCCGTGCCCACCCCCGACGGCACGAGCAACGACGGCGGCCTGCTCTTTGGGATGGCCCTGATCGTCATCGCCGCCGCGAGCTTTGTCGCTTTCCACCACCGCCAAGAACTGCCCCTCGTCAGGCCCAAGATCCCGGCGGTTGCATGATGCTGGTTTGGCAAGGCCGGGTGCTGTGCTGTATTAACCGGCCTCGTCACTTTCAATGTCTTCTTTCTCGCGTTCTTCCTGCTTCTTATCCCAGTAAACCACCTGCAGGCCGACTGATGTAAGGTAAGCTGTATGCCGCTCGAGGTGCTTCTCCTCACTGTAACGACTGGCCCACAACCATACGGCGATGGGCTTGTCGAGCTTTTTACCTAACGCAGCCAACTCATCAGCGACTTTTTCAATCGACGCCCATCGCTGATCGAACTCCCTGTACCAATCATCCTTGAAATAGTTCGGTGTATCCAGCACAGGGAGCGCTTCGAGCATAGGCTTGATCGGATCGATCACCTTCTTGTTAAATGCTTCTAGGTCCATACGAATCAAGTTGTAATGCCCGCTCATTGGAATCGCGTTGTAATAACGCGGGACCCCTCCCGCTTTCTGGATCCACTCCGCCTGCGCAACGACTTGACGTACTGTCAGTGCAACCCGCTCTTCATCGTGACGAGTCGCGTTGTGCAACGCACGCCGGTCGAGTTGAACGGTGTCGAGGACCACCCCTTGAAGCGCTCGGGTCATAAACTTGCCTGAACGATCGGTCAGGTCCGCGTGATACACCACATCCAGACGCGGTAATTCTTTGAACTCGCGTGACAAGGTCGCATCGAACACCATTTGGGCTGGCTCGTCATCCTCGGCTTGGCCGTAGACTCCGCCGGTCAAAAGTACCAGCATGGCGGCGACCAACCCTGTCGTCATGCTTGCGGGACACCTGGCCATCAAATACCACCTAAATCTTTGTTTATCTCTAGTGCATCATAACCGCGAGCAGATAGCCAACCCAAGGTTGCACGGACCGTATGGTTCAGGGTGTCGATGATCAGGTCAATCACAACGCATACCGCGGGATCTTCATCAACTCCCCAATTTTCAGTGACGACTCATGCGTGATCACCCCGGACAGTGTCATGTTCAGCGCCTCAATGATGCCGACGATTGGCTTTCGGTCCAAGAAGATGGACTCGTAAAGGTCGTTTGTGAGTTGTCCGTGCGAGTTGCCGTGGCCGCCGCCGGCGTCGCACCACCGCCGCGAATTCCCGGTCCTGGGCACCAAACTCGCGCCGATGGCATAAAACAATACACCCCCAAGCCGTCGATGGCATCGGCGGCCTTCACCCAACACCTCACACCCCAAGACCGCGTACACCGTCCGCGGCTTTTCAGAATTAGGTTTGATTGGGCGCTACCTGCCGTACGAATCAAAATAGCACCTCACAAAGCATCGCCATGCTTGCGCCCCTGCCACTCTCGGCTTCATTTTGATAAGCTGCATTATCAGTATTCAACGGAGTACTTAAATGGCAGCCAATGAACAAAAGCTCATCAGCCAAGCTATCAAAAAAGCGAAGAAGAGTACCGGATGGATGTTCGAGGATGCTTTTGATACTTTGAAAAAATTGAAAAGAGTACCAAGCGTTGAGGAAGCGCTCGGCTTGGCGTCGCTTTTAGGTGACGCCAAACTTCTTGAAGCATGCCTAATTGCAGGCGCGAAGCCAGCGTCGGCAGCAAAATGGGGTCTCCCAGATCAATGTAACTGTATCAAGCTGCTGCTCGAAGCTGGCATCGACCCTAACATCAGGTCCCAAAAACAGAACTCTTCAGGTTGGCTTGAAATCGTTGCGTTTCGTGGCAAAGCCAAGGATGCACAGCTTCTACTGGTGAATGGGATTGATGTCGATCAACGGGGCATGAACAATGAAACCGCTTTAATCAGAGCAACAAAAGAACGCAAGAGCAACCTCGTAAAGGTGCTGCTTCAGCATGGCGCGGATGTTCATTTGACTGACGAATACGGGGCAACGGCATTGACCTACGCGGGTGATGTCGGAGACGATGCAATCACAGAGATGCTTCTGAGCCACGGAGCGAAGGTAAATCTAGGTGGCCATACCCATTATGAACCGCTCGTGCGTGCTGTTTATGGCAAAGGGCCCAAGCGACTGAAATGTGTCAAGCTACTGGTTGAGGCAGGCGCTTTGACCAATTTTACAAAAGAAAACGGCGGCTGCTTACTCGCCAGTGCCGCTTACAGTGGAGGAGCAGAAACATGCCAATACTTAATTGATATTGGCATGCCTGTTGATGGTCATGATGGCCAATCTGGACCACTCATATCTTCTATTGATTCAGACGACACGAAATCGCTTGAAGTGTTAGTGCAGGCTGGCGCCAAACTCGATTCGCAATTACCCATCAATGATAACGGGCCACTTACCACACCGCTAGAGTATGCCAAGCTGTGCCGCAAACGTAAGGCGATTAACATCATTACAGCTGCATTAGCAGGCTCACCCCCATCATTGTCCAAAACAACAAAGCAATCTACTGCCCACAAGAACAAAGTTTTCTCGACATCACCAAAGCAGAATGCTGCGGATATTTCATCTGCATGGATCCATATCGAAGCCTGGCTGAAAGATCATGCCCCAGAAACACGGCATTCACTCAACCGCAAGGCAACCGATAAGCAGCTAATCAAGGCACAGGCAACGATCGGGTACAAGTTCCCTGAAGAACTAGCCAATTACTACCAGAGGCATAATGGGCAAAAGGAAAACGCACCCTGCCTCGTGCCGGCTGACTACGCATCTGATGTTGGATACCTGCTCTTGTCTTTAGCTCAGGCAATACAAGAATGGAAAATGTGCAACGAATTAACAGAGGCCGGAGAGTTTAGGGAACGTAAGGCCGATGTATCCAAAGGTATTCGGTCAAAGATATGGCATTCAGGGTGGCTGCCCATTGGATCGAATGGTGGAGGGGATTATCTGTGTGTTGATTTAGACCCCACCAAGGCAGGAAAAGCTGGACAGGTTCTATCTCTCAATCATGAATCCCAAACACGTCTATTGGTTGCCAAAAGCATCAAAGAGTGGTTGATTAATATTAGCGAGGCCCTGGAAACAGGCGATTGGGTTCCAGAGTAATACACCCAACTAAGCTAATAGACACGCGTAAAAATAAGTAGCAATTCGGGTGGGTAGAAGAGCGCAGCGAAACCCACCGAGAAGGGACAGTTGTTATGGCTTGTGGTGGGTTTCGCTGCGCTCTACCCACCCTACGATTGGACTTTGGATTACGGGTAGTTAAAAATCCTACCTGTCGGGCGGGGTTTCGTGGGTGTGTTTAGCTGTGATTCATTGGCTTACTTGATCTCTTTGATCCACACGTTGCGGTACCGCACATCCTGGCCGTGTTCCTGGAGTTTTAGGCCGCCGGGTTCGGGGGTGACTTTGATGCCGCCGTTGGCTTTTTTGATGGGGACGTCGTTGTGGACGATGACGCCGTTCCACCAGACGGTGGCGCGGGCGTCTTCGAGCTTGTTGCCGTCCTTGTCCCACTTGGCGGCGGTGAACTTGATGTGGTAGGACTGCCAGGTGCCGGGGTCGCGCCAGACGTTGTGGTCGGGGACGCGTTCCATGCAGAAGGCGGCGATACCGTGCGGGCCGATCTTCCAGGCGCGGGGGTTCTCGATGTTCTTCTTGCCCTTGGGCGATTCGATCTGGATCTCGTAGCGGTTCTGGAGGTAGACGCCGGAGTTGGCGTAGCCATCGGGCTTGCCGTCGCCGCGGGCGCCCATCATGACGAACTCGACGTGGGCCTCGAAGTCCTGGTACTTCTTCTTGGTAACGAGGTCGTGGGTGCCCCACTTCTTGCCGCCATCGGTCATGAGGACCTTGGTGTCGTCGGTGGGCGAGTCGACGAGCTTCCAGGTGATGGCCATGTCTGCCTTGGGCCACATCTCCCAGTTCTTATTGATGGATTCCTGGGTGCCGTCGAAGAGGATGTCGGCACCCTCGGGGGCTTCGACGCCCAGGTCCTTGGCCTTTTCGTAGGCGGGCTTGTCTTTGGTTTCGGCGGGCGTGTCCTCGGCGGTCGTGGTGCTCGGGACCATCGCGGTCGCGCTGATCAGGGCGAGGGCGAGGATGGCGGTGGTGAGTGGCTTGAGCATGGTGGTTCGTCTCCTTCACGGACGATAGGTAGTTCGCGCAATACGTCATGATTGTACGGGTTTGGCTGCGGGGGTTGCAGGGCTGGTAGCCGCGGGATCCGTTTGGTGGTGATGATGGCGTGATGTGTGTGTAATCCTTGGGGAAAGGACTGATGGGAGGGATGAGGATTTCAGTGCCGCCTGGCTGTCTTTTTGGGGTATGCTCTCGCCGCTATGACTCAGCCCGAGGAAGTCGTCATCCTGGCCAACCCGTACTCGGGCAAGGGCAAGAATCGGGGGCGGGTCGAGGCATTGGCTCAGGCGTTGGCTGCCAGGGGTATGTCCGCCAAGCAGTGCTGGGACCTGGATGAGCGGGCGGAGCTATTGGGCGACCCTGCGGTCGGGGAGCGGTATCGCTGCGTGGTCTCGGCCGGGGGAGACGGCTCGATGGCGGGTGTGGTCAACGACCTGGGCAGGGGCGGGGCGACCACACGGGCCGCGGTCACGATGCTGCCGCTTGGGAATGAGAATCTTTTCGCCCAGGAGTTCGGCCTGGGCAAGAAGGGTGGCGGCGTTGAGGGGCTGGCAGATGCGATCGAGCGGATGGACACGCGGACGATCGATGTTGGCCGGGCCAACGGGGCCTTGTTTACGCTGATGGTCAGCGCAGGGTTCGACTCGGAGGTTGTGCAGCGGGTCGATGCCTGGCGGCGATCGGCCGAGGGCAGCGGACTCAAGCGGGTCAGCCGGCTGAGCTACGCCAGGCCGATCATGTCCGCGTTGTCCAGCTACCGGTACCCGAGTGTAACCGTGACAGCGGACGGCCAAAGCGTCACCGGGGCGCACGCGTTCGTGTTCAACATCGGGAAATACGGCGGGGGCTTACCAATCGGTGCACACGCGGACACGAGCGACGGGATGCTGGACTGGGTCGTGTTTCAGAAGCCGGGGCTGCTGCGTCTGGGTTGGTACGGGGCGGCGGCGTACCTGCGTCGTCACCTGAAACGCGCCGATATCCGGCATGGCCGGTCGGCAGAGATCACCTTGGAATCAGAAGGCCAGACGGTCCCGGTGCAGGCGGATGGCGACCCTTGCGGGCAGACGCCAATGGCGGTGAAGGTGATGCCCCTGGCGATGCGCGTGGTGCGGGCTTAGCACGGCACAAGGCTAGAGTTCTTCATGTACCGAGAGGATTTCGAAGACGTAGTCACCGACCTCTTTCGCTTCATACGACGTGATCACGATGGTGTAAGTCACGTCCTCTTCGCCACCCTCCAGCAAGATTGCCGCGGGGTCGTCCGCCCGAAACTGTTGTCCATCCGAACCGTGCGCCGAAATGTACGCGTCGAACGCTGCAATCGTGATCGAAACCAAGCGGCGTTCGCCGGCGGGGATGACCAGCTCGAAGCGGTCTAGGTATTCGCCGCCCTTCCAGCTGACTTCGTCCTCCGTGCTCAGGCTGCCCGCGGTCTTCTTGACCGGCTTGGTTGCGAACCGGTTCGCTTCGAGCCGGTAGTCGCCTGATTCGCCCGGGTTCGAACTCGTGGCGAGGATTTCGTACGTGCCCGTGACCGACGCGACTAGCAAAACACGCGCATTGGCCGACTCACCCTCGATATCGTCGTTCTCAATCGAATCGCCCCTTGGCGGGACAACGATGAGATAAGGGTCGATTTCCTCTGAGACCATTGATACCTCAAGCAGTTCGCCCGCTTTGAGTTCGATCTCGTAGACCTCAAACCATTCGTCGGTATCGGGCAGCTTCTCATCGCCTTTCCCAAGGTTGCCATCGACTTGCAGGTCCTGCGACCACGCGGTCGTTCCGGTTAGACAGAGCACGAGTTTAAGCAGTGCAAAGGTGCAGCATTTAGAGAATGGAGCCATTATGTATTTCCGAGGCTAGGTGGAGATGGTGGCCAGACACGCATCCTACCGAATCAGACGAAACCAAGGTGATGCCAAATAAAAACCCCGACATAGATCGGGGCTTGTTGTCGAAAAAAGGTGAGGTTGGAATCTATTTCGACGAGTCAGTACCGGATTCATTTGAACCGCTGTCGTGCTGATCTTGGTCGGGGGTTGAAGTCGGGTCCAGCCCGTTGCCAAGACTGGACATGACGGCCAGGCCGAGAACGCCGCCGAAGAGTGCTCCGCCGTAGGGTGTGCCGGTGATGGAACACTGGCCGTCCGGGCAGAGGATCTGCGAGTAGCCGATCGCTGCGCCGGTGGCGGCGAATAGGACGGTTCCTGCGATGGTCTTGATGAGCATGGCTGGTCCTTTCGGTTTGGGTGCAGTGATCGCCTGCTAGGGGTACAACTGATAAAAGCGGAGGGTTATTCCGCGGCCACGTCGCTCTCTTCTTCGGTCTTCACGCCTTCTGGGACGGGCTGTGCCAGGGCGTCTTTGATCGCCTCAAGTACTTCCTTCGCGTTGGGCCGGGTGCGTGGCGAGAAACGGGCGATTACTTGGCCGTCCCGGCCGACCAGGAACTTCTCGAAGTTCCAGCCGATCTTGCCAGAAAACTTGGGGTTGGTTTCCTCGCCGGTGAGGAAGGTGTACAGCGGGGCCTGGTCGTCGCCCGCGACAGAGATCTTGGCGAACATGTCGAACTCGACGCCGTAGTTCTTCTCGCAAAAGGTAGCGATCTCGTCGTTGGAGCCGGGCTCCTGCCTGCCGAAATTGTTGGCGGGGAAGCCGAGGATCGAGAGCCCCTGCTCCGCGTAGTCCTCGTGGAGTTGTTGCAGCTGCTTGTACTGCGGGGTCAGGCCACACTTGGACGCGACGTTGACGATCATGACCACGTCGCCGTGGTACTGAGCGAGCTCGACCTCGTCGCCCCCGATGGATGGCATCTTGAAGTCCAAAACGGCGGGGACATCGGCTTGCACGTCTTTTTCCTTGCTTTCTACGGCGTTGGCCTGCTCCAACAATCGGTAGCCAGTGCCTAGAAAGACACTAGCAGCTGCGACAAAGAGGAGGAGTTTGCCGGGGGTGTTTCGGCGATATCGCATCGTAATTTCCTGTGCGGAATCAATCGTATAACAGCAGATGATACGCTCGCAGAAGCCAGCGGGTTGGGATAAGGGCGGATCGATCTGAGGGTTTTGCCTAGCGGGCGGCGGCGTAGAGTTCCGCGCCGGCGTATTCGAGGTCGAGCAGCGCTTGCTTGGTTTGGAGGCCGCCGGAGTAGCCACCCAGAGTCCCATCAGAGGCGATCACGCGGTGGCAGGGGATGAGGATAGGCAGCGGGTTGGCGCCGTTGGCCGTGCCGACGGAACGGGCGCAGCCACGTCCAAGGGCTTGGGCGATCTGGTTATAACTCACCATCTTGCCAAACGGGATGCGATAGAGCATCGACCAGACTTTGACCTGGAAAGAGGTGCCCTGCAACGCCACAGGCACATCGAAATGCCTGCGTTGGCCCGCAAAATACTCATCCAGCTGATGACAGGCCTGGTCCAATACCGTTTGATCCTCGATAGAAACAAAAGGGGTATGGAAGTGGACATCACGCTCTGCCCCAAAACGGAGGCCCACAATCCGGCCTGCACGCGCTGAGAGTTCAAGGCCGCCAAGTGCGCTGTCGTAGATCTGTGTTGTCAATTTCTCGATCCGTGGTTAGGCAGGGTCCGTACGAGTTATCGCTAACGTTTAAATACTAACATCAAATGGGTAGATGTGCCAGTATTTCTTTAAACCCAATCCAATATTTGACTTGTGCGCACAATGCCGTAACCGCACCTGGCTATCGCATTCGAAATCACCATCAAATTGGGCGTTTTGTGCCGATGCTGTCCTGAAAAAAGCTGGGAAAACGGTTGGCAAATAGCCGCGAAGCACAGCATGTGCCTAAACCATCCATGAGTATTAAGCGAGGCCGCTATCGTTCGAGAAGGGCACCGGATTCACAGATTTCCATGAAGAACTCGAGCCGCTCTTCAGCGTCCGGGTCGTTAGGCAGCATCTGATGCGGCATTACTTCGCCGGTCGCGATCGCGGCGTGTAGGGCCTCGGCCAGGTGCAGCGCATCATCTTCTGAGAGGGCGTGGCCGTCATCGGGCAGATCGACGGGCTCCCAGCCGTGCTCGGTAGCGGCTTGCGTGAGGTTCTCCCAGTCGTTTTCTGACAGGGTCACCTCCCCGTGATCGTTGTAGAGCTGCATGCTTGACATGGGTCGCGTTCCGCTGCGGAGTGATGCGAGATAGGGGCTCTCTTACGTCAAGCTATCGCAAGACGGGTTGAGGATCAATGCCGCGATACCGAATTGCTGGCCCGATGATGGTCAATCACTTCGAGGATGAGCTGCTGAGCCTGTACGACCAATTGATCTCCAAGCATCGAAGGCTTGGATCGCTCGCCCTGCTCGACCTGCTCTTGCAACGAAGGGACGTGAACAAAACCGACCGCACAGCCGCCTCGCTTTTCCGCGTGAGCTAGGGAAAGATAAAGCGACTGATTACAAAGGTAAGCGCCCGCGCTAAGCGACAGCGCGGTCTCGATGCCGTGCTGTGCAAGTTGGTCGCGGACGGCACGCACCGGCAATGTGACAAAACGGGCGTCAGGCCCACCCGGATCGATCGGCTGATCCGCGATGCACTGCCCCGCGTTGTCCGGCGAATCAAAGTCCAGCAGGTTGATCGCGATACGCTCAAGGGTCATATGACTGGCCTTGGCTGATTCGCCGAAGTGCAAGACGATGTCGGGCTCGCACTGCCGCCAAAGCCGATCTATCTCAGACGCGATCCGCTGGGTATCGACCGGCAGCAATGCGGTTTGTAGGGTTACACCCTGGAGACTAATCGGCGCATCGATCAAGTGTTCGATGACCAGCTGTGAAGGATTGAGCGTGCTGCCGCCGAAGGGCTCAAAGCCGGTGATAAGGCAGCAGATTGGCTTTGTCGGGTTCACGGTCCGCTTAGTCTATGAAACCTTGCTCACCTAGCCACTCGATGCAGCGCTTTGGCCAGGCGTCTGTTTCGTGGGTCTGCTCCGGACTGTTGCGGCCCCGGCCCATGCCGTAGCCGTGGCCACCCGTTTCAAAAATCATAAGTTCGCCGGGTACCTTTTGCTTGTTGAGTGCTGCGAGGACCTGCTCGCTGTTTTTGATTGGGACCGCCCTATCGTCCTTGCTGTGTACAAGGAACGTCGGCGGTGTGTTTTCATCGACCTGTTCTTCGTTGCTCAGCAGCGCGACGAGATCATCCGTTGGGTCGGGGCCAAGCAGGTTGCGCTTTGAGCCGCTATGCGTCCACTGGCGCATGGTGACGACGGGGTAGATCAACACGGCGAAGTCTGGCCGGCTGCTCACACGCTCGGCCGGGTCCTTGCTGTCTGGGTCGGCGGGCTTGTGGTGCACGGTCGCGGTTGAAGCCAGGTGGCCGCCGGCGCTGAAACCCAGCACACCGATCTTGTCGGGTTCGAGCGCCCAGTCGTCGCTGTTGGCACGGACGGTCTGCAGCGCACGGTGTACATCCATCATCGGCACGGGGTGCCGATAGGGGTACATGCGGTATCGCAGGATCACCCCGGTGATCCCGTTCTGATTCAGCCAACGCGCGATCTCGACCCCTTCGTGCTGATAGGCAAGGGTCCCGTATCCGCCGCCGGGGCAGATGACGACGGCAGCGCCGGTGCGGCCTTCATCGCTTGCGTGATAGACATCCAACACCGGCTCGTGCACAAAGCGGTAGTTGCCCCGCTCGTTGATCGTCATCTCGGGGACCGGGGTGTCCTTGTCCCACGTTGGTTTGCCGGGCGGGTCACCCTCGTACAGCTTGAGGTGTTGGAACGGGGCGAGTTCGCCGAGCTTAGGATCGACCGCGTGGACAGACAGATCGACGCACGCCATAACGACGATCAGCACGCTGAAAAAGAGGAAAGCCTGGGCGAACTTCATGCCTCAAAATTACCCCGGGAACGAGGAAAAGCGAGCCGAATTGAACGCGCGGCAGGAGCCTGGTTTCGCCAGACGGTATGATCATCACGAACTTCACTTGTCTGCTGCTACAACGAGGGGGCGGCTATGGCCGATCACACGTTTAAACAACTGGTCCGATATCGTTTTGACTCGTTTATGGCCCGGGGTGGGTCATCGATCTTCATCTCGCTGGTCGTTGTGTTTATCGGTCTTTTGCTGACAATCGCAGTCGTGCGTTTGGGTATCTACTTCGCGCTGCCGGGTGAGGACCACCGCTCGGAACGCAATGTCGATATGTTCGGCCAGGTCTACATCATCTGGCTGGCGATGACCGACCCGGGCAATATGAACCAGGACGTCGAGTCGCATGCGCTCTATAAAATCCCCGCGATCATGGCGGGCCTGGCGGGCATCGTCATCCTGTCGATGCTGATCGCGTTCATCACCACCGCGCTGGACCAGAAGATCGGGCAGCTGAAAAAAGGCCACTCGAAAGTCATCGAGCAGGACCACACCCTGATCCTTGGCTGGGGCGAGCGTGTGACCGAGATCCTGCGCGAGCTCGTCATTGCGAACGAGTCTGAAGAAGACCCGTGCGTGGTCATCCTTTCGGAAAAAGACAAGGAGGAGATGGATGACTACCTGTCGGTCCACATGCCGGACACGAAGAACACGAAGGTCGTCACGCGCTCCGGCAAGATCAGCTCGCTGGTGAACCTGGACATCGTCTCGGTGAAGACCTGCAAGTCCGTGATCGTGCTGCCCTACTGCTCGGATGCGGAGTCGCACGACGAGAAGGGCGCGAGCGACACGCGTGTGATCAAGACGATCCTCGGTGTGCTCGCCAGCAAGGGCGAGGGGCAGGAGATGAACATCGTCGCTGAGCTGTTCAACGAGCGCAGCCGGACGGTCGCCGATGATATCTCCGACGAGGTCACGACGGTCGATGGGCTGGACGTGCTGGCAAAGATCCTCGTGCAGACATCTCGCTCGATTGGCCTGAGCGTGGTCTACAACGAGATCATGTCCTTCGACGGCTGCGAGATGTACTTCCACGGCAGCGAGGAAGGGACCCAGTGGAACGACATCACGTTTGGCGAGGTGCTCTACCGCTTCCCGGATGGGGTGTGCATGGGGGTGCGCCGTGCGGACGGCACGCTGATGGTCAACCCACCCGCCGACACGCCGATCCACAACGGGGACGACGTCCTGATCGTGGCGGACGACGACTCGACGATCGAGTTCCTCAGCAGCCCGGTCGCGACACCGACGGAACACGAGCTCGCCGGGGGCCAGAACGAGCAGCGTGTCGAGCACGAGCTGCTGATCGGCTGGAACGCGAAGACACCGATCGTGATCAACGAGTACGCCGACTATGTCTTGGACGGCTCTCGGATCGACATCATGCTGCCCAACCCGAGCCCGGAGGTGATTGATCAGGTAGAGCAGCTTAAGCAAGACCTGCCGTCGCTCGAGCTCACCATCATCGCCGCCGACCCGCTGCGGCCCGAGTCCCTGATCCAGGCACAGCCGTTCAAATACGACAACATCATCATCTTCAGCCAGGGCGGCTCGACGGCGGACCCGGAGACCACCGACTCGGAGACGATCATCATCCTGCTTCAGCTGAGGCGGATCTTCGAGGCATTCCCTGACGAAGCGGCGAACACCAAGCTCATCTCCGAGGTGATGGACTCGGACAACATGGAGTTGGTCGCACGGGCAGGCGTCAACGACTTTATCGTATCCAACCGGCTGATCTCGATGCTGCTGTCTCAGGTCAGCGAAGAGCAGTCGATCAACGATGTCTACGACGACATCTTCGAGGAGGATGGCAGCGAGATCTACCTCAAGCCCGCATCGCTGTACTTCAAGGAACTGCCCGCCGAGTACAGCTTCGCCGACATGATAGCGATCGCTCAGAAGCGCAAAGAGGTCTGCATCGGCGTCAAGATCAGCGAGCTCGAGACCGCCATCGACAAAAACTTTGGCGTCACGCTCATCCCCGAGAAAAACACCCGTTACACGCTCAAGCCCGAGGACAGGCTGATCGTCGTCGCGGAAGACGAGACCTGAGCCATCTACTCCTGCAGGACGAGGTAGTACCGCCTGGCACCGATGAACCGGAATGCGCCGGTCGTCAGGTCACCGTCGTCGATGATGGTGTCGACCTGTTTCAGGCCGTAGATGTTTGCGAACCCGTTCTGGTAGTGGACGCCGACAGCGAGCGTGACCCCGCTGTCGTTGCTTTCGACATCCCACTCGCCGCCGAGTGGCGTGCCGCCCGACCAGCTGTTTGCGTCAAGGTAGTCCTTGAGTTCGACGGGGATCACGCCCGTGGCCGAGTCCGCGACCATGCTGCCGGTCTCGATCTGATACTGGTCCATCAGCATGGCGAAGGTATTGATCTCAGAGACAAAGGCGTTGATGCCCGCGCCCTCGCTACCGCGTGAAATCCGAGGCAGCGCGATCGCGCTAAGTATGCCGATGATCACAACAACGATCACCAACTCAATCAGGCTGAATCCACGAGACCGGAACAACTTAGATCCTCCAGCGATCGTTCACCGAATAACTTATCGGAAGATTCCCACCCATGGTTTATCGCTTGGGGGAAGGCTTATTTCGACTTTGAGTCATCCTTCAGCAGGTCGGAGTAGACCTTCCGTGTCTTTTCTACTTTGGGTGTTGAGACGCCCTGGATGTACGGGTTGTAGGGGTTTTGCGACGCGTAGTCCTGGTGATAGGCCTCGGCGACGTAATAAGCGTCGAGCGGCTCGAGCGTCGTCACGATCGGATCTCGGAACACGCCCGCCGCATTGAGCTGCTTGATGTAGTCCGCGGCAATCTGCTTCTGCTCATCATTCGCATAAAAGATCGCGGAGCGGTACTGCGGGCCGACGTCCGCGCCCTGACGGTTCAGCGTGGTCGGGTCGTGGGCGGTCGTAAAGAAGACCTTCAGGATCGTGCCGATCGTGATCACGGAGGGGTCGTAGGTGATGCGGACGACCTCGGCGTGCCTGGTCTGCCCGGTCTTGACGAAGTCGTAGTTCGCTGTCTCGGCCTCACCGCCGGCATAGCCCGACTCGACATCCAAGACGCCGTCGAGCTGTTCGTACACCGCCTCGACACACCAGAAGCAGCCACCAGCCAGGACGATCTGGCGAGGCTCGTTCGAAGCGGCAGGCTCCTCTCCACTCGGAGTGGCTTCGGTCGCTTCGCCGCTGCTGGTTTCGACCAGTGCCTCGTCATTAATCGGGTCGGGCGCATCCGCGGGGTTCGTGTCGTAACGCGAGCAGGAAAAACCAGCGAACGAGAACAGCATCAGCAAGACTCCAAGCGTAAGCGTCGATTGGTTCATCATAAAACTCCGTTAGGCGACATTCTATGCCTGCCAGTCCCGTTGGGTTCAACGGCTCGGATCGGTAATTTGTTCCCAATCAGCGAATTTACAGCCCATCACGCCCGGACCGAGTCATAGATCACAACCTTGGTCCAGTAGGGCTTAAAGTTCTGAATGAAGGTCTGGTGGGCCTCATCGTCTGCCGACTGGTAGGCGTCGTGCAACTCCTTACTGTCGAACTCACAGACGAGCTGAAAGTCATAGCTGTTGTCCACGACTTCGCGTGGCGTGCCAGCGGGGACGCGCACACTGACCCGTGCGACGTTCGGGCTGTCGGCAAGGGCCTGGATGCCCTCTAGTACGTGGTGCTTCTCTTCTTCAGACAGGCCCTCTTTGAGCCAGAAGTGGACGGTGTGCAGGAAGGCGGGCATGATGATCTCCTAGTTGGACTCAACGCGGTGGGACCAGTGTAGCGGGTCACACCAAGCCACCGAGTTGAAACCTCGCGCACTACACGCGTGGGACGCTTCGCGTCACCTACAACACCGATCGAGCTAGCCGCCAGATGATTTCGCGGGATACCCGAGCGACTTGAGGTGTGCCAAGACCGTATCCCGGTGGTCGCCCTGCAATTCGAAACCATCCTCGGCCACCGCGCCGCCGGAGGCGCACTTTGCCTTGAGGGCCGAAGTGAGTTGCTTGAGGTCGGTCGCGCTGGGGTCAAGGCCGGTGACAACAGTGACCCACTTGCCCCGGCGTTTCTCGCGTCGCACCCTCGCATCCTGGTCCTTGGGCAGGCAGACCGCCCCGCTCGCGTCGCGTGGGCAGTCACAGGACTGTATGGGTTTGCCGCAAGCCTGGCAGGTCACGGGTTGTTCGAGCTTGGTGCCGTCGAAGAGGCCTGGCATCGCGATCAGTCCAACTCTACCACTTCGACCCAGATCGGGCCTTGGGGCGTGTCGTAGTTGCCGATCCGGCTGAGCCGGCCGGTATTCGAATCGATCGCGTACGCCGCGAGCTTGTCCGAACGCAGCCCCGCACAGTAGAGGTACTGCCCCTTGCGATCGATCGTGAACTCGCGCGGCCAGGTCTCGGTGTCGAACCAGTCGATAAAGGACATCAAGCCTTCGTCATCGATCTTGTAAGCCGCGATCGAGTCGTGCCCGCGGTTGGTGGCGTAGAGGAACCTGCCATCGGGCGTGATGTGGATATCCGCACAGGTGTTGCGCTTAACAAAGCTGCTAGGCAGGGTCGTGAGCGACTGGAAACGCGTCAACACCCCACCCTCCTTGTCCCACTGATACGCGCTTACCGAACTATCCAACTCGTTGACCACGTAGATGATGTCCTGCGTCGGGTGGTAGGTGTAGTGCCTGGGCCCGGCGGGCTTGTTCGGCTTGCCGCCGCCCTTGACGATGATGGGCTGGATCGGTGTCAGCTTTCCCGTGTCATCGTCGAAGCGGAACTGGTAGATCGCGTTGGGGATCGTGTGCGGGATGTAGACAAACCGGTTGGACGGATCGATCAGGCAGGCGTGTGCGCTCTTGTCGGTCTTGGTGGTCTGGATGGGTGTGCCATTGACCGTGGCATCGGGGTTGATGCCGAATGTATTGACCACACCCGGGCCGTAGGACGCGGTGATCGCGAACCGACCCGTCGCGTCGATATCGAGATAGGTCGCGAACTCGGGCACCTCGGTTGTTTCGAGCAGGGTGAGCTGCCCGGTGATGGTGTCGCGCAGCAGCGGGACGATGCGCGACGGGCTGCGTAGCGCGGCGTAGAGATGCTGGCCATCGTCGGTCAACGTGATCGGCCCGGCCTGGCCTGGCAGCTCGACGCGCTGGATCTCCTTGAGCTGACCCGTTGCCTGATCGATGTCGTAGGCCAGCAGGCTCTCGCCCTTGCTGCACGAGAGGTAGAGCACCTGACGCGACACTTCCGGGTCGCCTTTGCAACCCAGCTGCAAGAGCGTTGGGAGGACAAGAAGGCTCAGCAAGACAAGGTGTTGGATTCGCGGCATGAGGGTTTCCTGATCGGGAGTCAACACGTAGATTGTAATACGACGCGGGCTTGTGCTTAGTCCGGCATCGGTAGCGAGAGGGTGAACGTGCTGCCTGCGTCGGTCCGGCTCTGGACACTGATTCGGCCGCCATGCGCCTCGGCGATGTGCTTGACGATCGACAGCCCCAGCCCTGTGCCGCCCATCTGTCGGCTGCGGGCGCGGTCCGTGCGGTAGAACCGCTCGAACAGACGCGGTAGGTGCTCCGGCTCGATGCCGCGGCCTTGGTCTTGGACCGTGATCCTGGCCTCGCTGCCCGTCTTCTCCGCGTGCACCTCGACCTTCGACTCGTCGGGGCTGTACTTGACCGCGTTGTCGATCAGGTTGATGATCGCCTGTTCGACCATCGTGCGGTTCATCCGGGCCATGAGCCCCACCTCGCACTGCACACGGATTGAGACCTCTTTGTCATCGGCCTTGGCCTGGCAGGTCTCGACAGCCGCGGCGATGACCGGCGACAACGGCCCAGACTCCAGCTCGATCGCGTCCTCACGCTTGCCCTGCTCGATCCGCGCCAGGGCCAGCAGGTCCTCAACGATCGCGTGCAGGCGCTCGGCCTGCCTTGCAATGATCCCGAGGAAGTTACGCAGCACGTCGGGATCGGGCGGCGTATCTTTCAGGTATTCGAGGTCATCAAAGAGGGTCTCGGCCGCGGCCTTGATCGCGCTGATCGGCGTACGTATCTCGTGCGAAACGTTGGCGACAAAGTCCTGACGGATCGATTCAAGCCGACGCAACTCGGACACGTCGTGCAGCACGAGCACCACACCCATCCGACGCCCCGCCGCGTCACGCAGGATCGCGCTGGTCGCCTCAATGATGCGCTCCTCCAGCGGCTGGTCAGCATTACAGCCCTCGGCATCAGGATCAGCATGTTTCGAATGCGACTCGTCCTGATTGGCCCAAGCTGTATCGGGATGCGCGTCTCTATAACGCTCTAGCGCGACTTCGCCCTGAACGCCCTTGCCGGTGTCGAGAGGCTGGCTGATAAACCGGCGGAGTTCCGGGTCGGTGATGGCCTGGTCGATCGTACGGTCAATGGTCAGCGCGGGATCGAGCTGCAGCAGTGTGGCGGCCGACCGGTTGAGGCTGATCACACGCAGCTCGGAGTCCACCGCGAGCACGCCCTCTTCCATTGATGACAGGATGGTGCCCAGCTCGTTGCGTTGACGGACGACCTCGGATAGCCGGTCGTCGAGCTGCTGGGCCATCTGATTGAGTGTGTCGGCTAACGCCGCCACAGGGGGCGGCCCGGTCGCGTGGATTGGCTTAGAGAAATCGCCCTTGGCGAGTTGCGTCGCGCTGTTGCCAACCTGGTTGAGCCACTTGCGGTAGCGGAGGATCATCATCGCCATGACCGTAATCACAGCGATGCTGAAGAACAGCATCACCAATAGGGCTGTGCTCAGGGTCTGGGCGATCAGGGTCATCGCGATGGGATCAGTCATTGCGGAGCCATGATACGCCGGGCAATACAATCAAGGCATACCTTGACTAGTAGCCTTGCCCCATCATCCAGCGGGTTGTGGTGCAGGCCAAGACCGGCCGATGGATGATCAGTCACGGAATCGGTAGCCCACCCCGCGGACGGTCTCGATGTTCCGCCCGGCATCGCCGAGCTTGCGTCGGAGGGAGACGACCTGGACATCGACGCTCCGGTCGGTAACGGCGGCGTACCCCTCGTGGATCGTTTCGATGATCTGCTGACGGGTAAAGACACGGCCGGCCTTTGAAGCCATCAGCGAAAGCAGCTTGAACTCGGTCGCGGTCAGCGCGACGGGCTCACCCTTGACCAGGACCTCGTGCCGTTCGGTGTCGATCTGAACCGAGCCGATCTCGATGACCGAGCTGTTGTCGCCACGCGCATCGCCCTCGCTGCGGCGCAGGACGGCCCCGATCCGGGCCATTAGGACCCGCGGGCTGAACGGCTTGGTGATGTAGTCGTCTGCCCCGTACTCCAGGCCCCGGACGATGTCCGACTCCTCGCCCTTGGCGGTGAGCATGATCACCGGGATCGAGGCGGTGTGGTCCCGGCCCTTGAGCGTCCGACAGACTTCCAGCCCATCGATGCCCGGGAGCATCAGGTCGAGCAGGACAAGATCGAGGTCTTTGCCGAACTCACGGGCCTTCTTCAATCCGTCCTCGCCCGTCATCGCGGTCTCAACCGAAAAGCCCTCGCGGGTGAGGTTGTATCGCAGCAGCTCAAGCAGGTCCTGCTCGTCCTCGACCAGCAGGATATTCGCGTCCGTATTGATCTGACGACTCCTTTTCATTTCTGTTGATGATTGAGAAAAAGTGGTCATCAAAAGCTCCTTCCGATTCAATGCAACTGCACCATGCAGAAGGCTCTGTGAGCATATCACGCGGCAGCACACATCACTAGCGCAACTTATGTCGCTAACAAATTTCAAACTAATTCGTGGCTATTCCCTCACAAAACAGGGCATTTATCGTAGGTTTCATGATCTCTCGATGCGGTTGACACATAAAAAAGACGCACGACCGAAGCCGTGCGTCCTTTTGGATTGTTGGTTGCCTCAGAAAGGCTTTTTGATCAGAAAACAAGCTGCAGCTGCAGGCGGAATGCGATCTGATCTTCGTCATCCGTCAGGCTGCTGGACAGGCCCAGGCCGTCGCTGAGCTCGCCGCCGTTGATGAAGTCGCCATCAGCGGAGGGGTTGTCGCCAGCGTAGATCCAGACGACGTCACCGGTGAGCTTGACGTTCTTGTTGAAGTGGTGGTTGGCGCCGAAGGTGATCGCCTGGAGATCTTCAGTGACGCCGCCAGCATCATCGTCATCGATGTGCTCCCAGCGGGCGAAGATATCCCAATCGTTGCCGAGGTCCATGCTGCCCTGGACATAGACACCGAACTGGTCGGTATCAGCACCGGCGACGGCCTCGGTGTGGTTGCCGAAGACGGCCGCGGTCAGGCCGAGGGGGCCGGTCTTGTACAGCGCATCAACGGTCCATGCCAGGCCGTTCTCGTGCGCGGTGCCGCCGTTGGTCACCTCATAGTGCAGCGCACCGCCGACGAACAGGGCGTCTTCATCCACGCCGCCGAACTCGTGCTTGGCTGCACCCCAGTCGTCGCCGATCGCCTGCCAGTCGACACGAGCGGTGATAGCGAAGTCGTTCGCACCCGCGGTGTCGTTGAAATCGATAAAGTCGGCGTTGCCGCCGTCGGACAGGGCGACGACCGCCTTGATGTCGCCCTCGCCATATTTGAAGGCGACGTGGTCGGAACGGTTGAGCGTGAAGAACTCGGTGACGAGCGTACGGTCAACGCCAACCTGGCGGCTGGAACTGATCAGCTCCTGGCGGGCGAAAGGCAGCTTCTTGACGCCGGCCTGCATCGACCAGCTATCGTTGAACTTGTAGGTGATGACCGCGTCTTCGGTGACGGTGCTACCACCACCCGAGCCACCATCACGGTCGGTCGCGAACTTGAGCTCATAGCCCCAGCCGTCACCGACCTTGCCCTTGGCACCGAACTTGACTCGGCGGATCTGCATGCCGGAGATGTTCTCGCCGCTTGGCGTGCCCGTGCGGTCTTCCTGGTTGTTGAAGATGTAGCGGACCTGGAACTGGCCATTGAAGTTGGCGCTGAAGCTTCCGTCGGAGGAGAGCAGGAAGATCTTGCCCTTCTCGTCGATGCCGGCGAGCGCACCCTCCTGCAGCAGCGTCGCGCGGCTGTTCGCGTCCGCAAAGACGTCAGCGATCATGCCCTCGATCTC
>JBCCYY010000065.1:0-22919 GCA_039188575.1 Planctomycetota bacterium
CTAAAAGCTCAACTTTGGGAAGACAGACTTAAAGAAATGGGGAAACTATCAAAGTGGAATCTCGATCTCAATCGATTGACAGAGAGTCTTATAGAAAATATTGCCGGCTCCGTTGATATAAATGAAGTTATGGACCTCAATATTCGATTTCATTGCAATTGCTCTGAGGAACGGGCGGAAAGAGCTCTTTGAGCTCGTCGCGGAGCTTCTGCAGCCGCTCGGCGTACTCCATCGCGGCATCGACATCGTGGATCGAGCACGGGCCAATGACCACGAGCAGGCGCGGGTCGTCGCCGTGGATCACGGCCTTGACCTCCTCGCGCGCGGCGATGACGGTCTGCTGCGCCAGGTCGCTGATGGGGATCTCTTCGGCGAGCTCGGCCGGCCCGATCAGCTTGGTCAGCGACTTGACGTTGAGGTTGTGGGTCTGGGCGGGCTCGGGCACAGCGCGGTCTCGGCGTAAGGCATACGGCCTTGGCATCACCCGCTACCGACGGGTCAGGCCAAGCGGGGGATTGTACCGCATCGTGCCGGGCAGGTGAGGCAAACTACTGGCGTCTGCTGCGAGCCGCCGCTATAATCCGCGATCCCGCCGAGGCAACCCGGCGGACACACGGGCCATTGGCGCAGTTGGCTAGCGCGCATCCTTGACATGGATGAGGTCACAGGTTCAAGTCCTGTATGGCCCATTTCCAACCCCTTGCAAATGACTGCTTTGAATGGCAGTCGTCTGTAAGGAGTTGTTTTTTAGCGATTTAGCAGCGGTTTCTGCAATGGCGTCCTTTACGCCTTGCACGACTTTGCCACTGCTGCCGCCATTTGCTGCACTGCTTTTGGTGCGGCGTTGCGGTAATAGTTTCAAACGCCGAGCATCTAGCGCAGCACCAGAGCGGCAACGATCAGGACCGCTCCAATGATGGCGAGCACTATTCCAAGCAGTGGCCTCTTCCCTTCAAGGTAAAGCCACCAGGCAACGCCCAACTTGTAGACGTGATGCCCGTATGAAGGCGCGCCCGCGCGGTACGATGAACGGGTCGAATTGTGAACTCGCCCCCAAAACCCTCAACGCCTGGTGACCCCTATGCCCCGCTTCATCGAGATCCGAGATGAAACGGGCAAGCTGACTAAGCACGAGCTCAGCGGGGACCAGATGATCATCGGCCGGTCGTCCTCGGCCGACATCCGGCTGAACCGGCCGACCGTGTCCCGGCAGCACGCCCGGCTGACGATCCAGAACGGCGGCTTCGTGCTGACCGACCTGGACAGCACCAGCGGCACCACCATCAACGGCAAGCCGGTCACGAAGAGCAAGCTCTGGCCGGGCGACCGGGTGCAGATCAGCCGGTTCGAGCTTCGTCTGGTGGACCCGAAGGCCTCCTCGACGAGCACGGACCAGCTCGGTCTGACGACGATGTGGGCGCGCGAGCAGGCCCCGCCGAAGATCAGCGCGCTGGACTTCGGGCCCGCGCCCAAGATCGACTTCGACCACATCGGCGCGATCAACGCGTTCGGGCAAACGCTGATGAAGGAGGACGACCCGGCGGCCCGGCTGAACAAGCTGTGCAGGATGGCGGTCAGCGAGACGATGGGCGGGTACTGGGCGCTGGTGCTGGAGGTGCAGGGGGAGGACCCGGACCGCACGCCGGCGGTGCTCGCGGCGTCGGACGAGCGGCTGCTCGACCGGGAGGGCACGTACATCTCACAGTCCGCGATCCGCGCGGCGCTGAATGACCAGGCCCCGGTCCTGGCCAACAACTTCGCGCAGGACAACCAGGCGATCGAGATGTCGATCGTCGAGGGCGCGGGTGCGACGGCGGCGGTGGTGTGCCCGCTGGGTGGAAACCAAGGCGGGCTGCTGCTCTACGTCAACATGCCGCCGCAGCGCGCATCCGTGGCCTGGCTCGCGGTGATCGCGCTGTTGACCAAGGAGTACCAGCAGTCCGAAGCGCAGCGGCGGGCGCAGGAGAGCGCCCGGCAGCGCGCGGTCGTCGAACGGGACATGGAAAACGCCAAGTCGATCCAGCAGTCCATCCTGCCCGAGCACCCGGAGATCGACGGGCTTGACATCGCCTGGAGCTTTATGCCCTGCGACGCAGTAGGCGGGGACCTGATCGATGTCATCGAGTTAGCGGACGGCAGGGTGCTGATCGCGATCGCGGATGTGTCCGGTCACGGGCTCGCCGCGGCGCTGGCAACGCTGAGCATCCACAGCATCGTGCAGACCTCGATCAAGAACGGCACATCGACCGAGCGGATGATGACGATGCTCAACGACCACCTGTGCGCCTACCTGCCCGACTCGCGCTTCGTCACGATGGTCGTCGTCGTGATCGATCCCAGGACCGGCGAAACGCAATGCATCAACGCCGGCCACTCTGCCCCGCTCATCGTCGGCAGTGACGGGCAGGCCCGTGAGCTCAACCACGAGAGCCACCTCGTCCTGGGGGTCGCGCCCGGCGAGCTGACCTCCGCGGGCGACCGGCTTGCGCCCGATGAAACGATGCTGCTCTATACCGACGGGCTCATCGAGATGCAGGACCCGGAAGGCGGCCAGCTTAGGGCCGAAGGCCTGACCGTGTTGTTCCAAGAAGCATTGCAAGCCGACGAATCAGCCGGGGCCGTCACCACATCGATCCGCGGTTCACTCGACGCGCTGCAGGCCGGCCAGCCCGTGCTCGATGATCAGACGTTTATGGTGATCCGGTCGATCGACTCGACCGGCTGAGCGATAGTGAACGGCCCAATTTAAGGATCGAAAAAGACGTCCGAACTAGGCATATAAAGCGTTCATTATTGTGGGCCAAACACCTTATTAAGACAAATATAGCTTTATATCTGGCATTTAAACGTTCAAGAACTTGAATCAATCGGTTATGTCGTGGTACTTTAAATACCCACCATTTCGAGTCGGTTCTTGAAATCGATTTGTGCCGACCCACACCTGCCATGGCTCTGACGCAACTGCTCTACACTAGTAAGACGGTCGACGCGCTTGGCCTAGATGACTTGTTGGTCATTCAAGAACAGTCGATCCGGAACAACGCGAGGGTGAATATCACCGGGGCCCTGTTCCATTGTGAAGGAAGGTTCGTCCAGTTTCTTGAGGGGGAGCATCATGTGGTGCATGAGATGTATGAAACCATTTCAAGGGACCCGCGCCACAAGGACATCAAGTTGCTCTACAAACGGCCGGCCGCATCCCGGCTGTTTGTCGACTGGCACATGGCGATGCTCGACCTCGACCTTCACAGCGATGAAGAGCGTGCCGATTTGCAGGCGTTGGTGGACTACGCCAATTACCCTGTCGAACTCAAGACCGGCACGCCGATGGACCTGCTCATCCTCCAGCGATTCGGCCGGATGCTGATCGGCTGACATCAGTCTGCGTCAGACCGATTCGTTACTCGGGGATGATCGGCCGCAGTTCGTTGCCCTCTTCATCCACCGGGTACAGCGCGCCCTCTTCATCCAGCTGCTTGATCATCGCGTTGATCAAGCGCTTGACCTTGTTCGGCTCATTGCCCGCAAGGTTGGTCTTCTCGAACGGATCGCCCGCGAGGTTGAACAGCTCGTAGCGTGTCTTCGCCGGGTTCTTCTCGGGGTAGTAGTGGTAGATCAGTTTCCAGTCACCCGCTCGGAACACGGTGTAGTAGCTGCTGCGGTGGCCGTGCGGGAAGTGCATGAGGAAGCGCACGGGCCGCTCGGCGTTGGGCTCAGGCGATGCGAGCTGCTTGGCGAGGTCGTACCCATCAACGGCGTGGCCTTCGGGTGCGTCTGCGCCGACGAGGTTGAGGATCGTGGGATAAAGGTCCATCACCGTGCCGAGCTGCTGCTGGATGACGCCTTGGGCGATCGGCAGCCGCTGCTGCCACTTGTTAGTAGGGTCGGGTTTGGCCCAGGCCGCGATGAAGGGGGTGCGCATGCCGCCTTCGTAGTGCGTGCCTTTCTTCGCGCGCAGGGGGTACGAGCTGTTGTGCTGGTGCGTCGGGCCCAGCGGCGCGTCCCCGCCGTTGTCGCCGAGGAAGATGATCAGCGTGTCCTCCGCGATGCCCTTTTCTTCGAGGTGGTCCATCAGCTCACCCAGCGCGGTGTCCATGGATTCAACAAGCGTCGCGTAGGCGATGGCGGGCTTGCTTTTGCCCGAGCCTGTGTAGTTTTCAGCGTACGCGGGGTTGGTCTGGAAAGGCGTGTGCAACGCGTACGGCGCGAAGTGCAGAAAGAAGGGCTTGCCTTCCTTCACCGCGGCATCGATCGTGGCTTTGCCTTCGATGGTCAGCGCATCGGTCAGGAACGTATCGGTGCCGTGGTACTTCTCGAGGTCGGGGACGGCCCGCCGCTTGTTGCCCCTGATGTGGCCGTAGCCGTCCTGCCCGAAGTAGCTGCCGGGCTGGCCCCACGAGCAGCCGGCGATGTTGACGTCATAGCCGACTTTTTCGGGGTGCTCGGTCGGCTCGCCGGTCGGTCCGAAGTGCGCCTTGCCGATATAGATCGTTCGGTAGCCGACGGTCTTGAGCACGCTGGGCAGCGTGATGGATGGGTCATTAACGCCGGTCCAGTTCCAGTTGGGTGGGCCGAACTTCTGGCCGCCTTGTTGAAGGTTGTTCTGCTCCGAGCGGATCCACTGCGTCACCTGGTGCCTCGCCGAATTCTGCCCGGTGATGATGCTCGTCCGTGTCGGCGAGCAGACGCTCATCGCGTAGAACTGGTTGAGCCGGGTCCCCTTCGCCGCGAGCCGTTCCATGCTCGGCGTTCGGTAGTAGTCGTTGAGCGGGTATTTCTTGGGCGTGCCATCCGCCTCCGCCATGAACGGCACCGACGTGTCCATCGGGCCCATGTCATCGACCAGGAAGACCACGATATTCGGCTTCTCCGCGGCTTGAGCAGGTGTACCCCAAACGCAGGCTAGGGCCAACAGGCAGGCAAATATGGAACATCGGATCACAGGCATGGCAGGCCTTTCGTAAGCATCTTTTAAAAGTGACAATCGCGATGTCATGACGCAAAGAAAACGGCTTACGATACATTGGAATCGAACTGGGGTCATATGCCAACCTAGGAGAACGCCATGCGTCTTGTCCTATCCGCCCTGCTGATCCTCTTGGCCACGAGAATCGTTACCGCTGCTCCAAACGCCAACGAAGCGCCCGGAGAGCAGCAAGCCGAGCGTCTTAAGGAAGCAGAAACCAAGAGGCTCGGCTCCTGGCACATGGGCCTGTCGGTCGGGGTGCCTGAGGGCTGGTGCGTGATCAGCGAAGGGCTGAACGACTTGATGATCGCGGAACTGCCACAAGACCCAATGGACCGCGACAAGATCGCCTGGCTACAGATGTTCCGTAGCGAAGTAGGCGAAGACGCGGCCGACAAACTCGCCGAGCACATCAAACAGGAGAAGGCCCACGGTGCACAAGTCACGAGCCGCAAACTCGCCGACACATTCGACGCCTTCCTCTTCGCCAGGCGGACCAGCTATTTCCACATCGATGCCGGAGAAGAGTCGCGCGGCACCTCCATCCTCACCTTCGCGTACTTCGCGCACGGCAGCGACATCATCACCCTGATGTGGCAGATGCCCGAAGACGAACGATTCGATCAGCACGTCGCCGCGTTCAAGGAGCTCATCGATACCATCAAAGTCAAAGACCGGGGCGAAGGCGACTGGCCCCTGCCCGACAACGCAATCAAGATCGAGAAGCTGCCCTACACATTTGAAAAAGAGATGAACGCTGGCGACGACCTGACCTTCGTCATGCCCAACGGCAAGACCTTCAGCATCTGGGCACAGCACGACAGGGGCACCGCCGAGCAGCGCAGCAAAAGCGGCATCCTTGCAACATACGGCTACCGCCCGCACTTCAACGGCCCGATGACATTACCCGGTGAGGAAGAGATCGAGACACCCTTTGACTACATCGACGGCCCGAGTGTCAGCACAAAGATGCACGTCCGCCGAAAAAGGCTGATCGACGTCGATCGCTACCAAGTCACCTTTACCGAAAACCTTGCAGCAGAGGACCGCCTGCCCATTAAACTGAAGGTCGAACTTGCTGCAGAAGCAAACTAGCAACCAACCAACTGCGTTTTAATTGCTGATCAAAACAAACAACACACGAATCTACCGAATGGAGACCCCCATGCGCCCCCTGCTGCTTGCCCTCGTCTGCACCCTCGCCCTCGGCCCCATCGGCTGCGCCACCGCGCCGGCCACCAAGCAGGACCGGACCAACCTGATCTCCGCGTCGGGCCAGACCCTCGCCACCTTCAAGCAGAACAAGCCCGGCTACTACAAGGTCTACAACGACTCCGCCGTGGGCAAGGCCGTCTTCCCCTCCATCGGTAAGGGGGGCATCTTCCTCGGCGGGGCCTACGGCCAGGGCGTCGTCTACGAAGGCAACACCGTCGTCGGCTACTGCAAGATCGAACAGGCCACCGTCGGCTTCCAACTCGGTGGGCAGGCCTACTCCCAGATCATCTTCTTCCAGAACAAGTCCTCGCTGCAGGCGTTTAAGCGGGGACAGCTCGCCGGCGCTGCGCAGGCCTCCGCCGTCGCGATCAAGGCAGACGCCTCCGCCCAGGCCGACTACAAGGACGGCGTCGCGGTGTTCTCCATGGACAGCGCCGGCCTGATGTACGAGGCCAGCATCGGCGGGCAGAAGTTCTCGTATCTGCCCAAGGACGCGCTGGATTAAGTTGACTCAAACTCAACGCATGCAGACGGGATGACCCAACCCTGCGGTCAACGCTATCTCTAGCTCTGCTAAGTGTGACACAGAAACAGACAGAGGCGTCCTGGCATATCCCCTTGTTGGATAGACATTATGTTTGCCGTCCGGGATGTTAAGGATGCCCCTATGCACGGAGAGAAAGAGACTTCAAACGGCCGAGACAGTTAGACCATTTAAATGTAATTACATTTAATACATAAACTATTTACTTTTTGACCAATATAGATTGACAGATATGCGTAAAACGTGCTAACCTTTCGCCACGCCTGCTCAACGCGTACTCCGTTCTTGTTTATGAACAACGTCAACCCTGCTGAGTTCACGCAGAGACGGATTGCGTCTCGGCACATGTCTCCGGCGTTTGTCCGCACCGCCTTGCGGTCTGCGCAGACAACTTGCATGCAACTTGAACACGATCGAAATCGGCACCGATTTGCCATGGATCCAGGCCAGTGCATCGGGCTCGTAGACAAGGCGGAAGGACGGCGTTGGCCAAACCTTCAGACAGAAAACTCGCTTCACCGTGCCGAGGGCTTGTGACGTTCACAAGACCTCGACTTTCACTTTATTAAAGGAGATTGGACAGATGAACCCGAACACCCCTACCCGGAGAAAACCAATGAATCGCAGATCACGTCCTAGGCAAGCTGTTGGGCTTGCGATCAAACCCCGCGCGTTGTGCTTAACCGCTGCCGCTTGCCTGTCGGCACCGGCGATGGGGGAGACCATCGTGCAATACAACTTTAACAACTCCGCTCTGACTGATTTCGTTGAGGATAGCCAACTTGCAGGTTTTGGCCCCAGCACACTGGCCGCAGGGCTGAGCGTGGACGTGAACGGGGTCGATACCTCGAATTTGTTATTCACAATTCCGAACCAAAATAAACGAGTAGATGATGTTATTAATAGGCCTGGCGTCCCAAACGCCACGACCTACTGGGAACTTAACGGCTTCTACCCACTCCCGGCCGCGGTGGGAGAGCCTGCCGCCAAGGATAACGATGTTTATCTTTCGTTCTCATTCGCGCCGGATGCGGATAAGCTAGTTACGGTCGAACAGCTGTCATTCGGCGTCAGTGCCTGGGGTGGCGGCCCCGGGAAAATCGAAGTCGAAGTATACATCGGTGGCGTCCTTCACGAAACGAGTCCTGTGCTGACCCCGGCCGGCAGCAACGTGGCCCCCGACTTGCCCGGTAGCCTGCAAACCTTTGATTTTGCTGACTTCACCACTGCCTCGGAAGTCGAGTTCCGGCTCTTCGGCTGGGCAAAACAGGGCACAGGCAACAACAGTGGCCTGCATATCGATGACTGGACCGTCACCGGTTCGGTGGTTCCTGAGCCATCCAGTTTGGCCCTTGCAAGCCTAGGCCTTATGACCATGCTTCGTCGTCGTCGCTGAATTGACTTCTCATTCATATGGCGTCGCGTTCCAAGCCGGACGCGGCACCTTTTTCAAGCGAACCCCTACTGCAAAGGATATGTTCATGCGTCGCGCGTTTACGCTTATCGAACTACTGGTCGTCGTCTCCATCATCGCTCTACTGATTGCGATCCTGCTCCCGGCGCTTGGTGCAGCCCGTATCGCGGCCAAGGACATCCAGTGCGGCAGCAACCTGAAGCAGTTGGGTACCGCGCAATTCGCCTATATCAGTGACAGTAAAGGGCAGTTCACCGCGCCGCTGCAGTGGGTTTGGGCGGGCGGTGTGCTCCCTGATGGCTCCCCTTTCCCGCTCGCTGACTTCAAAGACCCGACCGACCTGACGGGTGTTTACGAAGGCACCTTGTTCCCCTACGTCAACGAGGTGACGGATATCTATCTCTGCCCGATCGCCGCCGACCGCATCACACCCGATACGTTTAAGCCGACATGGATCAACGACCGGTTGGCCCGTAACTATGTACAGAACTGGAACATCGGGCCGTCCGTAGATTACCCCGAAGTGCCCCACCCGCGCGAGGCCCTGGATATGGAGGCGGTCAGTAAAACCAGCGACCTGGTCATGTTTACGGAAGAGAATAGTTTTACGATCCCGGGCTACAGCCGGTTTACCATGAACGATGGGAACCTGTTAGGCCGTTTTGGGAGCGGCGGGACACCGGATGTTGACTGCTTTGCTTCATTCCACAATATCAGGAGCGGTGATTTGGCCTCGGGTGACGCGAACGCCGTGTTTTCAGACGGCCACGTGGAGTTCGTGAACCACCGAGAGCCGGAGTTCTTCACCTGGCGGAACCCCGACACGGGTGCCAACGAAACCATCAGCGCGACAGTGATGTGGTGCACGGATGCGATCCCGGTGCAGCGGTAAGCACCGGAAAAGGGGGTGGCCTTGCGGCATTCTCATATACAGACAGCACGCGGCTGATGTAAGAGGTCACCATCGACGAGCAGATATTCAGCTACCTGCCGCAGGACGCGTTGGGCGGGCCGAGCATTGAATCGTTCCGCATGTCGATGCGGAGCCCGACCCGTTGATCTCGCTCATGGCACCGGATCCACATCCGGTGCTTGATTCCCCTCAATCCACCATCCTGCTTCGCCTCCCGAGCGATGGTTGATAACGTATCCGTATGAGTCGTCGTGTTGATACGCCCCCTGATGAAGAACCCGAAGAACCGCGCGAAGATCTGCCTCAGTTGTGGCATCCGAACGCCGCGGCAAACTGGAGCATCTTATTCACCCCGGTCTTCGGCGCGGTCCTGCACATGCAGAACTGGCGGGCTCTAGGCGAGCCCGAGCGGGCCAAGACGAATAAGGTTTGGGCCGTCATCACGGCGGTCTACGCGGCGGTCGTGATCATCAGCATCTTTGGCCCGCAGCACCCGGCGATTGATCGGGTTTTCCAGGCGGGGTGGCTGGGGCTTCTCTTTGGCTGGTACTTTTCGCAAGGCAGGCCTCAAGCCCGGTACGTGAAGCAGCAGCTGGGCAACGAGTACCGGCGTCGCGGCTGGACGACGCCGTTGCTCGCCGGTTTCACCTGCTTTTTGACGTACCTGGCAGTGATCAATGTCTTGTTTGAGCTGACTTTTGCCTACACGGCCGAAGAGCTGGAGCGTGAGCAGCCGCCGCTGGTGCAGGCGGATCTGCAGCGGGATCCGGATGTCAGCCGGGCGCGGGTCATCGCGATCGACTTGGAGGAGATCGGCGACGGCATGTTCTCCGGCACGGTCGATGCACGCATCAACGGCGAGGCCATTCAATACGGTATCGGCGTCGATGCGACTCAAGACGGCGTGATGTGGTGGATTGAATAAGGCAAGCATCGGTTCAGTCACCATCCATTGCCCGCCGACGCTCTTGGGGCGGGGGGCTTATCGCGTAAACAGGCCATTGGGGGGTGAAAACGGGATTTTTGAAATTTAGGCGTGACGAAATGGCTCGGCGCGCGATATTCATTGGCAGCGAGCCTTCGCTAGCGCCTTGTTCGTTCGTTTGGCCGTTTCTTTGGCTTGGATTCCCATGAGCACCCCCCACCCCGCCGAGTTCACGGAGCGCTGGATGAAGTCGCGGCATATGGTCGCGGCGGTTGTCCGCAGCCTGGTTCGGGACGAGCACCACGCCGAGGATGTCCTGCAGAAGGTCGCGATTAACGCCGCGACCAAGTTCGAGCAGTATGACCGTGACCGCGAGTTCGCCCACTGGCTGATCGGGATCGCCAAGCGTCAGGTCGCCCAGCACTTCCGCGAGTTCCAACGCGACCGGCACACGTTTGACCAGCCTCTGGTGGACCAGCTGATCGAAGCGTGCGCCGAGGTCGCCGACGAACTGCCGGACCGGGCGGTAGCGCTGAAGGTCTGCCTCTCCAAGCTCAACGAGCGTGGCCGGGACGTCATCGACATGCGGTACCAGCAGAACCTCAAGCCCGCGCAGATCGCCGACCGTGTCGGGGCCTCCCCCACCGCGGTCACCTCGCTGCTGCACCGCATCCGCAAGTCTCTGGAAGGCTGCGTCAAGCAGCAACTGACCAAGATGGGGGGCCGGTAGATGGATAGCATCGACCCCCAGATCGAGCTACTCATCGATGCGTATATCGATTATTCGATCGATGATGGGCAGTTCGAATCGCTCTGCGGCTGGCTGCTCGAAGACGATGAGCACCGCAAGGCCTTTGCCCGCAAGCTCGCGTTGCACTCCGAGATCGCCGAGTGGTGCATCGAGCGCTCGGGCGGAGACCTCGCAGGCAGCTTTGGCACGGTCGAAGCCGAAGCAGAGCTTCTGACCGTTCAATACACGGGGCCCGATCGGCTGACCAAGCAGAAATATGTATCCGCCCTGTCTTATGTGCTGAGTCATACGTTCACGCCCAAGCGCGTGGCGGTGCTCGCAACCGCTGCGGGATTACTGGTCGGTGCGGTGATCGCCATCTTGTTTTTGATCGACAGCCGGGACGTAGCCGAGCCGATCGTTGGGGCGGGCGACCCTCCCCCGGTGGATCAAGCGCCGATCGATGTCCGCCATGTTGTTGCAACGCTGACCAACGAGCAGGATGCCGTTTGGGACCGCCGCCCGGGGCAAGACCTCTATGCGGGCCAGCGTTTCACGCTCAACCAAGGCTTCGCCGAGGTCACCACCACCCGCGGCGCGATCGCGATCCTCGAAGCGCCCGCCACCATCGAGTTGCTGGACCACAACGCCATCCGCCTGCACACCGGCCTGCTCGTTGGCATCTGCGAGACCGAGTCCTCCAAGGGTTTTCTGATCCGTACACCACACTCCGACGTCACCGACCTGGGCACGGTGTTTGGTGTGGATTGCAGAAACACAGGCACGACGGTGAGTGTGTTTGAGGGCGAGGCGCGCGTTGAACGAGAACACGGCGTCGTGAAACGCCTGGCCCAAGGCGACGCCGTCAGCATGCCCGCCGGCAGCAGCGAACTCAGGCCGATTGCATCACAGTCGGCGTTGTTCCCTACATCATGGGAACAGGTTGACCGGGGTGTGCAGATCCAGGGTATGGGGGTCGGCCTGTTCGCCCCGCCGGCATCGATCCGCAGTGAAGCCTTCGAGAATGATGGCCGGATCACGGTCTTTCAGGAGCGGCAAGCCATCGAGCTGAGGCAAGACCAGCCGGTCTGTCTTGATAAGCCAGGGCAGTGGGCACGGTTCCCGGATGCGACGGCTCGCCCCATCCCCGCCAGCACATCTGTCGACAGCTATATGATCCATTTCGACCCGGTGGGCCAGCCCAAGGAAGTGGTCAGGGCGACGGCGGAAATGACCTTTGACCGGCCGATCATCGGCATCATCGTTAGGCCAGAATTGCTGCGCAAGACCGACAAGGTGCTCGGGCATTCGTCCGTTGAATACCCCGTGAACCTTGCCGCGAACAGCGGCATCGAGGGCCTCGAGTTAGCCGACCGCTTCCCCGAGACAACAAATATCAACACCCTGGACGTTGTCCAGATCTCGCCGGACCGCCGGACACTTAGGATCGCACTCTTTTCCAATTTGCACGTGGACCAGATCCGCGTGATGACCGAGGCATCGGGGACAAGACCCTAAAGCCTCAGGACCGAACGAAGCATCACCATCTAAACAGGAGGAACACCTTACTTCATCACTTTCGGACCTGGTCTCTGTACAAGGGCTTTGCCCATTGACAAGGCGCCCGCGTTGGGTGTCACCGTACCACTGCCCGGTCCACTTCTTTTAGTACTGCTAGACCATTCTCAAACTGATTCATTGACATAGGAGACTTCATGATGTGCAACACAACCGTTCTTAAATCTCTCTGCCCGGTTATGGCGATGGGCCTCGCCTTTACCGCGTCCGGGGCGACACTGACCTGGGACGCGGGCGGCGACGGCGTCAGCACCTTCCAGGAAGCGAACTGGACCGCCATCGACGGCGCACCCGGGACGGACCCCCCCGCGGATACCGTGAACCCCGAGTCACCGATCAGTCTCGATCTATTCGTCGGTGGTAGCGCGACCGCTGGCGGCACCGGCGCTGGCGGCAACTTCGTCCTGGCCGATGGGTTCTCCCTCACCGTCCAGGACAACGCGACGTTCCGGTTGGCCCTTACCTTCCAGGGCGGGAAAGGGATCAGCAACCCCGCCGGTGGGGCCAACGGCATCCTCAATCTGCTGGGCAGCAGTGAGACGTCCGGCCACTTCCTGGAATTGCTGGACGTCAGCATGTCCGACGCCGCCGACCTGGAACTCAACAGCGGCGTCGACCCGCTCAACAACACGACGATCGACCTCGCCGCGGATTGGACCGGCGAGATCCGGCTCTTGAATGAACTCGTCGCCGACACGACCTCCGAGCACCTGAGCAAGATCACCGTCGGCGGTGACGCCGCGCAGGTCGGTGTCAACGTCCTGATCGTTTCCGACGGAAACACGGGCTCGGTCCTGACCGTTATCCCCGAGCCCGGCTCGCTCGCGCTGCTGGGCCTGGGCGCACTCTGCGTCCTGCGGCGTCGGCGTGCTTAACCAGCTTCTCCTTCATCGCCGGCGCGCCTTAACAGCGTCCGGCGATTTACTGCATCAAACCAAAAGCGATCACACCATCGATCAGAAAGGACGCGGCATGAAACGCCAAAAAGGTCTAACACATATAGAACGGCCTCAAGAGAGGCGGCATGGCTTCACGCTGATCGAGCTGCTGGTCGTGGTATCCATCATCGCCCTGCTGATCGCGATCCTTCTGCCGATGCTCAGTTCAGCCAAAGAGAGCTCGATACGCGCACAGTGCGCATCAAACCTGAGAGGCTATGTCCAAACCAATTACTCACTGGCGATTGATAACGATGGCCGTTTCCTCAATACGACCCGTGATGCCAGCACGTCGGAGGTGTTTTCGAGTGAGCCGACCGCGTATGTCGACGACCACATCAGCTGGGTGAGCGACACGGTTGCCAGGCAGCTGGTAGATGTCGGCGCGGACCCGCTGTCGTTTACATGCCCGAACCGCGGCAGCGAGTACCTGCTAGCGAACCACCCGACGACCGGACGCCGGCCTGGCGCATGGCGGATGGGGTACTACCTGCACCTGGGCCGGCAGGACAGCTTTTCCGCATACGCCGGCCGGGAGTGGGTTTCACCCCAGTCGATAGATGACGCTGCCGATCTGGTCGCGGCGAGCGACGTCATGGAGTCCGGCACGCTCAACCCAAGTGTTGCGACCTACTCGCACGGGCCGAACGGCTTAGTGGTCTCACAAGACAACACCGCGACCCCAGAAGACGCGGGCGCGATCGGATCCAATGTCGCCCGGCTTGATGCCTCTGTCCGGTTCCAGGCAACCGCAGAACTATCCGCGTTCTATGGCTCGATCGCACCGGTCATCACGGGCTATTGGCCGGATACGGAATCGAATCAGAACAACTGAATCCCGTTGCTTATGTGATAGACGGCGGGAAAGAAATGCCGGGCCAATCATGCGTTGGCGCGCAGGCGTTTGCTCGGTCATTTGCCGGATACGCCCTTGGGTACACCGGTTCTGGGCGCTCTTCCGCTCCTTGAAGGGATTTTTTCACTTTTCTTAAAATCGCTTGTCGCCTTTTGGCCGGGCTGTTCCCATACTCCATGGAACGCTCTCGACGGCCAAAGAAGGTTACAACCGGTCCCCGGATGATGTCTCACGGCTTGCCCTGCTCTGGGGCAAGGCCCAGCACTCGGTCTCCGCCTACGTCCACGCCTCCGTTCGCAACCACCACGACGCGGAAGACGTGATCCAGGCGACGGTGACCTACATCGCCCACCACTTCGAGGAGTACGACCCAGGCCGGCCGTTCGTCGCCTGGGCGATCGGCATCGCGCGGTACCGCATCCTCGACCACCGCAACCAGAACAAGCGCCAGCCGCTGCTGCTGGGTGATGATGCGCTCGAATCGCTCACCGACGCCATGGTGCGCAAGGCTGACGCCGCCGACGAACGCCGCGAGGCGCTGGACCACTGCATGGGCCGGCTCAAGCCCGAGCACCGCCGGGTCCTCTCGGACCGCTACTACAACGACAAGGGTCGGGAGCAGATCGCCGCAGACCTGGGTATCAAGACGCGCTCGGTTTCCGTGCTTCTCCGCAGGGTCCGGCTCGTTCTTGCCGAGTGCATCGCCCGGCGGGTGAAGGGGTCGGCGTCATGAATAAACAACTCGCCGAGACATGCCTGCGCTACCTGGACGGCGACCTCACCGAAGACGAGGTCAAGGCCTTTACGCGGTTACTGGCCGAGTCCACCGAAGCCGCGGACCTGTTGGCCGAGCTCGCGCTGGACGAGCAGCACTACCGCCAGTCGCCGGCGGATTCCAAAGGCGATGTGATGTCGCTAGCGCATGCGCTTGCCATGCCTCCGATTGAATCCACCGCTGAGGTCGAGACCGAGCTGCCGACGATCCAGTACACCGCGTCAGATCGACTGACGAAGCAGAAGTATGCCTCTGCCTTGTCGTATGTGATCCGGCATACCTTCACGCCTAAACGCGCGGCGATGCTCGCGACCGCCGCGGCGGTGCTATTGGGTGTGGTGCTGGCGATTGCGTTCATGACTATCGGCCCTGACGATCCCCGGCCGATCACCCATTCCCCCGAGCAGCCCGGTCCGACGGATGAGCCGACCAACAAGCCGATGGTTGTCGCCAAGTTGACCGCCGAGCGCGACGCGGTGTGGGATCGGCGGCCAGGGCAGGATCTTTTTGCCAACCAACGTTTTACCCTTACCCAAGGCTTCGCCGAGATCACCACGAACCACGGTGCGGTCGCGATCCTCGAAGCGCCCGCTACGATCGAGCTACTCGACAACCCTAATGCCCTTCGCCTCCAGACCGGCAAGCTCGTTGGCATCTGTGGAACCGAGTCTGCCAAGGGCTTCACCGTTTATACTCCAAACGCACGGATCAAAGACATCGGCACGGAGTTCGGGCTTGAAGTCGATGAGGCGGGCAGTGTTATCGCGGATGTTATCAGTGGCGAGATCGTCCTGACACCAGTCGTCGATCGGGGTGAGGTTCGCAGTGTTGCGATTCATCGGGGTGAGGCATATCGGATCGCTGCGGAGACCGGCCTGGTCACCCCGGTCCCTACGCAGCCGCAGCGTTTTGTCCGGTCGATCAAACCGTCCTACAAAACCCCCGATTACGTGGTGGCGTATTGGCGGTTCGAAGACGGCACGCCCGGCGAATTTGCTCGGCATACTTCTATGGGCAGGGATTACTCAAGTTTTGCCAGCACCGACACGACTGAAAACGGCAATGTGCTGTTTTCTCACAATGAAGGGGAAAATCCAAGATTTACGGGCATTGTCCCATCAAGCACAATCCCTCAGACCGGTCAGCTCAACCGCGTTGCTGTAGATAATGCTAGCGCCGATCGCAACACACGCAGCAACCTCTTTACCGTCTCTAAGCACACAAACCCTGCGCTCAATCTAGAGGCCGTCGCCCTGCCCCAGTGGACCGTCGAGGCTTCGGTGATGCCCAAGTCGCTACAGGGCGAGCAGTCGTACGTCAGCAAATCATTCAATAACATCAGAGAGCGGTCACTGATGCTCGGGCTGTCTCAGGGCCATTTCTTTGTCGAGATCACAGACGGCACAGGTACAACACGAACTGTTCGGCATGCTGTACAAGCGACCCTGGACGCCTGGGTGCACCTCGCGGCGGTCTGCGACGGTAAGACGCTCACGCTCTACATCAAGGCCGCAGGCGGCCAGCACTATGAGTCGATCGGTCAGACCCCGGTCCAGGGCGCGATGGACCAGGCCAGTAACGAGTGGAACGTCGGCGGGGCTCGAGCGGGCAGCTATGCCACGGCCCTTATTGATGAGGTCCGGATCTGCAACCAGGCGCTGCAGCCCAGCCAATTCCTGTTTTCATACCCAGACCCTTAAACACTTTTTCCTAAAGGAGAAAACGCGATGCACTCGCAAACGATCGATTTACCGTCCCATCAACCTTTAACCCCCTTTCCCAAACGGAGAACGATGATGAAGAAATTGCTTACCACAACCGCGCTGCTTCTATCTGCGGGACTGACCCTTGGCGCCGAGCCTGCCACGATCACATCGGTTGATCTTGTTGATGAAAACAGCATCATCAATACCGGTGGCGACGTGGTCTCGGCGGTCAACCTCGGGTCCCCACAGGCTGTGTCTACCGTAGACGCGACCGTCAACGGCATCCTTCACAAGGTGGCATCTGCTGCGAATGCAGGTGATGGCGCTGACCTGATCCCGGAACTGACGATCAACTCGACGTTTGACGGCGGATTCCGCACAACTTTCAATCCCTTCTCAGGCGACCTAAACAACCTGATCGGCGGCATCGCGGGCACCCCCGCACCCGGGCCGTTGGAACTCGATATCACAGGCCTGTCCATCGGAACGACCTACCTCTTCCAGGCCTACTGGGAGACCGGCACGACCAATCAGACCGGCACGGTCACGATCGAAGGCGATTCCCTGGCCGGGATCAATAGCACCAACACGCAGTTGATCAGCTATACCTTCGAGGCCACCGATACCGAACTGAATTTTGAACTGTTGCAGACCGGTGGCTCAGACAGTATCTGGCTGTCCGGGTACTCGCTGCAGGTCGTGCCAGAGCCGGGCTCGCTTGCGCTGATCGGTCTTGGCGGCGTGATGGTGTTGCGCCGCAGACGGAGTTGAACATATTTCTCCTTCGCTTCCGGCCCGCTAGTGTGGGCCGGGGGTTTTTAGACCCCTCTTCCACGCTCATCTATCGGAGAACTCTCATGCGACGTTTTCACGCCTTTACCCTCATAGAACTCCTAGTTGTGATTTCTATCATCGCGCTGCTGATCGCGATCCTACTTCCGGCGTTGGGGGCGGCGCGCGAAGCATCGCGTACCTCGCAGTGTCTCAGCAATGTCCGGCAGCTGACACTGGCTTATGTCGCGATGCAGACAGACGACCCTCAGTTTTTTGATTTCGGCCCCTCCGTGCCCTACGCCCCGCTCGAGGACTATCTCACCGGCGATCGCGATGCGGTGCGTACTTGCCCAGACACGGAAGGGCTTTACGACACCGCCGCGAGTTGGGGCGTGTTCGGGTCGGCCGGTAATCTCTGGCAGCGCGGCAGCGGTGTTGACCGGCAGCAAGGCAGCTACGGCTTCAACGGATTCTTCTACAACAGCAGCAAGGGTGGTCAAGGTGGTCAGCAGTGGGGGACCGCTTCATCTTTCCCTGATGCCTGGTGGGGCAGCCTCGATCGGATCAACGATACGACAGAGGTGCCCTTGTTTGTTGATGCGACCTGGATTGATATGTGGCCGCACGAAGACGACGCGGTCCCTCCGGACCCAACACTCGGCGCTCGGGCCCCAGCCCAGGACCGCAACCCCTGGCAAGTCGGGCGGGCGTACCTCGATCGTCACCCCGCTTCGACGGTCAACATGGCGTTTATTGACGGCCACGCCGAGAACATCGATATCGAGCTGCTCTGGAGCTTTCAGTGGAGCAGGACGTTTGTGACACGCGAAGCGCCCTGATTAGATCGTTATGCCCTGATCCCAACTTCAACAGCATTTATCTCAATCTTGGATCGTAAAAGATATGTTCACTCGCTCTGTTGCTATTGGTTTCTGCTGCTTTCTGTTGTTTGGGACGACCAACGCGGTACTTTCACAACCCATGGTGCTGAACACCGACACGCTTCAGACGCATGTCCAGAAGTTCAACGCGGACGACCGATGGTTCTTCGGCGTCGGTAGCGATGCGGCGGTGTCGTCAATCAACAACGGCGTCTATGGCGGGCAGCACGTCAATAACGCGGATGCGTTCGATTACCTCAGCAGCAATATCCCGCTGTTCGACGCACCAGACGCTGGCTTTGTCGAGACGTACAACTACCGCTGGTGGACGTTCCGCAAGCACATTAAGAATCTGGGCACCGAACAGTCGCCCAACTACACGATCACGGAGTTCATCGACCCGGTCCCCTGGGCCGACTCGACCAACGCGATCAACGCCCCGGCTGGGCACCAGCTCTACGAGGGCCGCTGGCTACGAGACACGCAGGTGATCACGGACTATCAGCGTCATTGGATGGACGACAACCGCGCCAACCCTCGCCGGTACAGCACTTGGTTGGCCGATGGCATGCTGGCGGTCCACAAGGTCAACCCCGACGCGGCGCTGGTCACCGAGTTAGTTGCGAGCACGACCAACCGGCTCAACCTCGACACTCATTTCAGCGGCTGGATCAACCCCGCGGGTGTCCCGGGCGGTGCGACCCAGGTCGCCCACTTCGACCCTGACGGCCTGTTTTTCCAGGCTGACGACCGCGACGCAATGGAGAACAGCTATGGCGGCCATGGACGCCGGCCCTCCATCAACGCATACATGTACGGCGATGCGCGGGCGATCGCGTCGATGTACCGCATCGCCGCGAAGCACGAGCCCGCGAACGCTGCTGCGTACAACACCAATGCCCAGCAGTACGACCAGATCGCCGACACGCTGCGCGCAGAAGTTCAGAGCCATCTCTGGGACTCGAACGACCAGTTTTTCAAGACCAACTACGCGACGAACGCTGAGCCGGCCAACTCCGCGGATACCAATGTGAGTCGACACACCTGGTGGGAAGAGAGCCGGCGGGGCACCGAGCAGTGGGTGCAGTACGACTTTAGCCAAGCCGACACAATCAACCGGGCCGAGGTGTATTGGTACCAGGACACGGCTGAAGGCGGGACGCGGACGCCGGCTTCGTGGAAGCTGCAGGTCCATGACGGCAGCGCGTGGGTCGATGTGGCGCTCGAGGCGGGGCAGAGCTACGGGACGGGGCTGGACACGTTTAACGCCGTATCGTTCTCAGGTGTGCAGGCCGACAAAGTCCGCCTGGTCGCGCAGTTGCAGGATGGCTTCTCCGCGGGGACGCTCGAGTGGCGGGTCTTCTCTGACTCGGACACGAATGTCGCATTGGGCGCGACCGCGAGTGCTTCATACACCGATGTCTTTCAAGGCACCATCACCGCACTGAACAACAGCGGCAACGAGAACCAGCCTCGTCGCGAGCAGATCGGCTTCACGCCTTGGTATTTCAACATGCCCGAGGACGGCGGCGCGGTGGATTACGATGAGGCCTGGAGCCATCTGGCTAGTTTCGCGACGGCGCATGGCCTGACCAGCGGTGCCTACGACGAGAACGGCTACAACACCGGCGCGGTCGGCTCGTGCTGCAGATGGGACGGCCCGATCTGGCCCTACGCCACATCGATCACGCTCAAGGCGATGTCCAATCTGATCAATAACTACGAGCAGGGCTATATCACTGAGGACGAGTTCTTCGAACAACTCGCGATCTACACCGACAGCCACTACCAGCAATTCACTCAGGACGGCGAAACACGCACATTGAACTGGATCGACGAATCGATGGTTTCCGGCGGCAACAGTGCCGGGGAGTGGACACAGATCGGGATCAACCGCGATGGCTCTACTGGTAACGACAACCCGCGCGGACTGGCCTACAACCACTCGAGCTACGTCGACCTGATCATCACCGATCTCATTGGTTTAAAGCCACGCGAAGACGACATCGTAGAGATTGACCCCTTGCTGCCGGATGGCGAGTGGGACTATTTCGCGCTGGACAACGTGAGTTACCACGGCAGCAACCTGACCATTATCTGGGACAAAGATGGTTCCCGATACGGCCTGCTTGCCGGGCTGCAGGTCTACGAGGACGGTGTGCTGATCGCTCATTCAACCGAACTGCAACGTACGACCGGCGAACTCGGTGTGCCCATCCCCGAGCCAAGCTCGTTTGCACTGCTTGGTATTGCTGGCCTGTTGGTCATACGGAGGTAACGCGACGGCAACCATATGTGAAAACCAATGATTCTTCACAAGGCGTCATGCCGGCAAGCCTGGCACGACAGTTGGCCGGGGTGGAGGCTTTGCGACCCCCCGGAACGAATCGTCTGCAGTTCGTTCCGGGGGGTCGCAGGCGCTCATCCCCGGGCAACCAGGTGGTGCAGGGTTTGGGGCTGGCTTTACTAGGTCTGGTTTGGCGTTAGCTGGCCGGCGCTGTGGGTTGGGAGGTTGGTTAAGGTTGTGCGCGCGGGGTTGGGGCTTGGGGTTTGATGGAGGGGATGGAACCGATCAAGACCGCCGACGGTGTCGGCGGTCTTGGTATCGCCGAGATGTACTGCATCGACCCCTGAAACACGATGTTGGTGCGCACAACACACGACTTTTGCGCACAGGTTCAAGTGTGCCACGCTTTGCTTGGCGTCCTTGATGACTTCGCCGACACCTGTGGTGGTCGATACTAGGACGCCTTGACACGTTCGATGTCGGCGCCGAGGGCCTGGAGGGTTTTTCCATCTGCTGGTAGCCGCGGTCTAGATGGTAGACGCGATCGGAAATGACGCGATGACCCTCCGTGCGGTGGATAACGTGTACCCGGCTAGGACTTCAAGTACCTGCAAACATTCGACTTGCGTCCCAACCGAGACTCACAGGCAGAGTCTTGACCGAACATCTCTGCAAAAAAACCACCTCAGTTGTTAATCAATCCGCTCAAAGCGCAACTAGCGTAGTGAGCATGTCTTCAAACAACCCTTCCAAGCCGCTAGCGGAGGTCTTGGCCGCCAACTGGGTACGGACCCAGCCGACGCTGCTAGCGTATCTCTGCTCGGCCCTGTCCGACCTGTCGATCGCCGAGGACGTCGCCCAGGAGGTCGCGGTCGCGGCGACCCGGCAGTTCACGCAGGAGCAGGCCGACAAACCCTTCACGCCCTGGGTCATGGGCATCGCCCGTAACCAGGTCGCGCTCTACTACCGCAAGCACTACCGCGACAAGCTCAAGTTCGACTCCGACATCCTGGCCCAGATCGAAGACGTGTTCATCGAGAACGAGCAGGAGATCTCACGGCGTCGATCCCTGCTGGACCAGTGCATCGCGAAGCTCAACCCGAAGGCCCGCCGGCTCATCGAGTTCCGCTACTCCGCCGGGCTGCGGACCAAGGAGATCGCCGAGCGCGTGGGCACGACCAGCAACACCGTTGCGGTGACGATGTCGCGTATCCGTAAGGCGCTGACCGACTGCGTCTCCAAGCAGATGAACGGGGGCGCCCGATGAGCGAGACCGCACTCAACGATACGGACCTGCTGATCTCGCTGTACCTGGATGGCGACATCGAGGCGCAGGACTTCCGCCGGCTCGACGCCTGGCTGAAAGAAGACCGCGCGCATGTCACGTACTTCGTCGACCGAGTCGCGGACCACTGCCGGACCTCGGAGCTGGTCAGTAGCGAGTTCAATCTCCCGTTCCTCGCGCCCGAGTCGGAGAGTATCTTCCGGGACGCTTCCTCGGCTGAGGCCGATCTGCCGCAAATTCAGTACAGCGCTCCGGGCGTCATGACGAAGCAGAAATACGCTGGAGCCCTGTCGTATGTGCTCCGGCACGCGTTCACGCCGAAACACGCTGCAGCACTGGCTGCCGCGGCGGCGGTGCTGCTCGCCTGCGTCCTGGCGGTCTTGCTGCTGACCGGACCGGGCCAGGGGCCGGAACTGGCTCAGACCAGGCAGGAGCCGGACGAGAACCCGTACGCAGTACCCGCAGCACAACCTGCCCCAGCCGTCGCGACCCTGACCGCCCAGCAGCGCGACACGGATTGGGCCAACGAGATCCTGTCGCCCGGGACGCGGCTGCGGGCAGGCGAGCGACTCACGCTCATCCGGGGCGTGGCCGAGATCACCACCAACCGGGGTGCCGTCGCGGTGATCGAAGCGCCCGCAAGCATCGAGTTCCTCGATCATGACAACGCGATCCGCCTGCACAGCGGCAAACTGGTTGGCATCTGCGAGACGGATCTGTCAAAGGGGTTTCTTGTCCAGACGCCGCACATGGCGATCACAGACCTGAGCACGGAGTTCTGCGTGGACGTGTCCGACAACAACACCTCCACGGTGCACGTGCTGCAGGGCGAGGTCGCCGTCGAAAGCGCCCGAGCCCTCCGAGATGAAGAGCCCCTCCACCTCAAAACCGGGGAGTCGGCTTCCGCCTCCGCAAGGCGACCCAGGGCGCGAACCACCCCGCAGACGCCTGAGGATCTCGGCCGCTTCCAAAACGTTTCAATCCAGTCGATCACGCTCCGCGGGACGGGGGCCGGGCTTGGCATGGGTTCGTTCGATCGGAACTGGGAGGTCGTCGAGGCGAACTGTAGGACGCTTAATCGACCCGAACGTGTCGAGGTGTTCGACCACAAGTTCTACAAGCTGCCCAACAG
>JBCCYY010000066.1:0-22304 GCA_039188575.1 Planctomycetota bacterium
GACCATGCACAACAGCCGCGAACAAGCCGAATCCCCGCCGAAGAACATCCTGATTATCCGGCTCGGCGCGATGGGAGACATCATACTCTCGTCGGGTGTGATCCGTGATATCCGGCAGAGCTTCCCGAACGCCAAGATCTATATGCTGACGCAGAGGCCCTTCGTCAAGCTACTGTCGCGCAACCCCGACATCGATGAGATTTTGGTGGACCCCAGGCCGCACCGGCTGAAGTTCTGGGCTTTCTGGCCGGTGATCAAGAAGCTGCGCTCGCTGAACATCGACCGGGTCTACGACATCCAGGACAAGCCCCGCACCCAGCTCTACCACAAGTGGATCCAACCGGTGGAGTGGGTCGGCAGCGCGCGCGGCTGCTCGCACCCGGTGCCGAAGCAAGTCAAGGCGAACACGCTGACGCTTCAGAAGAAGGCCGGTCAGATGAGGGCTGGCGGCATCGAGCCGGTGCACGCGATGAAGCCGGATGCGCGTTGGCTGGCGGACCCGGTGGATGATGTCCTGGCAGAGCTGGATGTGCCGGAGCGTTTCATCCTGCTCGTGCCGGGCAGTTCGATGAAGAACCCTGATCGGCGCTGGCCATACTACGGCGAGTTGGCGGAGAGGCTGCAGGCCGAGGGATACACCTGCGTTACTGTGCCGGGGCCGGATGAACTGGACCTCTGCGAATCGATCCCGGCAACAATGCTGATGCGCACCGGGGCGGACGGTAGCAAGACATCGCTGACCTACTTTGAGCTGGCGGGCGTGGCGTGCAAGGCTCACTACGCGATCGGCAACGACACTGGGCCAAGCCACATCACCGCGCGATGCGGCGCACCGGGGCTGGGCCTATTCGGCAAAGCGACCCTCGCTCAGAACTCCGGCTTCGACACCGTCTGGTCCGTGATCCAGACCAATGACCTCAACACGCTGTCGGTGGACGAGGTGCTTAAGCGTGCGATCGCAGACTTAGAAAAGTTGAAATAGTCGCGATGCTACGCATCGCAGGCGAGTGCGATACGCATATCAGTGTGATCCGGCGACGCGTAGCGTCGCGGTTATTACTTAAATCAAAACTCAGCTGTAGTCGGTGTAGGACTTCTCTTCGATGATGCCCGAACCGGTCAGCAGGTTGATCTGCTTCTTCACCGCGGCGCGTTTGTCGTTGGTGTGATACACGCCACGGGCAAGCTTGATAAACGCCTCACCGAAGTCCTTACGGGATTCACAATCCCGGATATCGTCCTCGATGTCCCAGATCTTTTCGTTGATTGACTTGAGCTCGGTTGAGAGCCCAGTCAGTTCCTGGGTGCCCTTCATCTGTTCGTCGCGAGTCTTCGTCAGCACAGCCAGCTCGTGGCGGATGTTGACCAGCTTGGCCTCGTCGGTGATGCGCTCGGCCTTAATCTCAAGGATCGTAATTTTATCGATCAGTTCGCCAGTACCAACTTCAATCGTGACGCTTTCGCCCATAGTTACCTCGAAAATCCAATCTCAGTCTAGCCAGCAAGGCTCTTGAATGGCCTTTATGACTTGACTTGTTGCGTTTGCTGCTCGGCCGCGCCCGAAGAACACTCAGCGGGTGTTCGGCTGGACCAGTCCTCATAGTCGTAGCCATAATCGTCGACTAGAAAATGCTTAAGAGCCTGCCGGACATACGCTTCATCGGCGTCGCTATACCAATCAAGCGGGTTGCGGTTGGACTTGCGAACCGCAGGCCGGGTGTCTCCGACGGTCTCTTTGGCCGACATCTTGTCCTTGGTGGACTCAGCGACCGCCCGGTCGAACAGGCCCTCGACGGGTTCCTTCAGTTCCAGGAAACGCCAGACCCGCTCCAATTCGGCTGCAGTGGAAGACCGCAGATCCTCGTACTTCACTACAAGGCAGCGGTCCGGGGTGATCTTGCGCACCTTCGCCCAGCTGTTGAGGAAGCGGATATGGCGGAACAGCACGTGGTCGGCCTTGAAGATGCCGTCTTTGCCCCGCAGGAACTCCGAAAAGCTCGCATCGCGCGCGTCAGCCGCGTCCTTCTCGAAGTATGACACCAGCGAGTGCCGGATGTCCCGCATCAGGATGATGTATTTGGGGAACCGCACGAACTTGTTGAGGATCGCGTAAAGCGGGATCGGCATCTCGTTGTGGGTCCGGATCAGGCGCGGCCCCTCGCGATGGGCGGGGAAGTCGCTAACCGTGCCGATGATAGATTGGTCGTTAACGTGTTCGGGTAGCGGCAGGCCGTACGCTTCATGCATCGCCTGAAGCAGCATCCACTGGAGCCAGTGGCTCCCGGCCGAGCGCATCGTGACCATCGCCGCATCGAGGTCCCGGCGCGTGAGCATCCGGAGCGGACCCGTGCGGATCATGGAGCGATGCATCAGCAGCCAACCCTGCAGTGGGCCGGGCGAGAGTGAGCTTTGATCTGCCATAAGCGGTGACTATAGGGGGCCCACTGACATGCGGCAACCGGTTGAATCACGTCATCAAGAACGACAACTCGAAGCCTCTTGATACATGACGATCGTGCGGTCGAGCATATCGCCGAGCAGGAACTTGTCGCCGATCGGTTGTGGCGGAGGCAACTCACCCCGTGCGATCTTGGCGAGGCGATCAACCAGCTTGACTCCATCTTTCAGAGGTGTCTGCCCATCGGGATAGACCTCGCCAAGGACTTCGCCGACCCCGCCGTGGTTGTAGCCCACGACCGGCCTACCACGGCGGACCGCTTCCAATACCGATCGCCCAAACGACTCGGGCTTGGTCGAGAGCGAGACAATCGCGTCGGACACCGCGAGCACCTCCTTGATATCGCTGCGGTGTCCGGTGAAGGTGACATGATCGCCAAGGCCGCGCTGGGCCACAGCCTGTCGGAGTTCTTTGGCGTAAGCAAGCCGACGCGGGTCTTCATCACCGACAATCAGCGCGTGGGCATCGATCCCGTTATCCCGAAGGTGAGAGACCGCAGCAATCAGATCATGGTGCCCCTTGAGCCTTGTGATCCGCCCAGCAAGCGTGATCACGAACTTGCCCTCGAGTTCTGGGTACGCCTTACGCCAAGCGATCAGCCAGTCCGCACCTGGTTGATAGCCATGTGGAAACTGTGCCGGGTCAACACCCCGGTGGTTCAGGACGAGCTTTGCTTCATCAGTGCCGGGGTAGTTGTTCAGGACGTACTGCCGGACGGTTTCGGAAACGACCTCGACACGCTCGCCAGCGGTCATAATCCTGCTATACCGACTGACCGAGTAGAGCCCGTGCACCGTCGTGATGAAGGCCGGGCGCTTGGAGGCGGGCAACTTCCGCCAGGCGAGGTACGCGACCCATGCGGGCACACGCGAACGTGCGTGCAGTACATCGACGCGCCGTGCCTGGATCAGCCTTCGGAGTGCACGGACCTGCAGCAGTGTCGCCGGCGACTTGCGATGTATTGGCATCGTGACGTGTTCGCCGCCACTCGCTTCGATCGCTTGCACCAGCCGGCCACCGGAGGAGACCACGGTACTCGACATGCGGCGTTCGCAAAGAGCCTGATTGACTTCGACCGCACCGCGCTCTACGCCCCCGGACTCCAGGCCCGGGAGGAGCTGCATGACATGTAAGCGGTCGGTATCGCCCATTGGCTCAAGATAACGTCTACACCCGAGCACGTATGGTTCGGTGATCAGGGCATCGGATGCTGATCGAGACGGATGAATTAAGATGATCTTGTTCTCCGCCGCAGAAACAACATGCCCGACCGACCCGTCCAGCCTGCCAACATCCTGATCATCAAGCTTGGCGCGTTCGGGGATGTGCTGATCGCCCAAGAGACCATCCGCGTCATCCGCGATCGCCACCCCGATGCGCACATCACCGCGATGACGACGCCGGCCTACGCGTACATCATGCAGCGGAACCCCGCGATCAACCGCACGATCACCATCCAACGCAAACACCGCCTGCTGTTCTGGCACCTGCTCAGGGCTCGCAAGGCCATGACGCAAGGGCAATACGACTGTGTGTATGACCTGCAGGCAAGCAGCCGGACCCGCTTGTTTCGGCGGTGGGTTAGCAGCGATGTGGCGTGGACCGATGGGATCATTCCTGCGCTGGGGGAGGGGGTGCCGTGGTTTTCCAACAACGCCTTGGGCTGGCTTGCCGACCCGGTAGAGGAGTTGCTTGCGGACAACCATGTCGACCAGCCGTTCATCCTGATGGTGCCCGGCAGTTCGGCGAACAATGCGTACAAGCGTTGGCCGTTTTATCGTGAGTTAGTGCAACGCCTCAGCGAGGCCGGGTATCTCTGTGTGACTGCGCCCGGGCCGGATGAGATCGAGGACTGCCGCGCGATGCGGGCCACGATGCTGATGGCGAGAGGCGAAGACGGCCAGGCCAAGCCCGTATCGATCCCACAACTCGCGGGTGTCGCCCAAAAAGCCCTCTACGCGATCGGCAACGACACCGGGCCAACCCACCTCGCAGCGCTCGTCGGCACGCCCGGCGTCGCTCTCTTCGGCTCGTTCACCTCTCCGCAACAAGTCGGTATCGACCAGGTCTGGCCGGTCCTTCAAGCCGAGCAACTCGACCAGCTGACCGTGCAAGAGGTGCTGAACCATGTACTGAGCAAGCTATCGCGCTAGCTCTTGCGTTAGCCCGCAATCCGAAGTAACCCAACCCCTAAGTCATCTGCTGGCTGATTCCGCATTAAGATGTGCACTCTGATGGACGTTGATGCTTCACAACCCGACACCGACTCGCCGGCATCTCTAACGCCGTCCGAATCACTTCGAGAACCGCTAAGCCCATTCTGGCAGCAGATCGACGCGGCGATGGTTGTCAACCTCGCACATCGGACCGACCGCTGGGAGCGGATCCATGGCATCCTCTCAAAGCACCTGCCCGAAGATCGCATCGTGCGCGTGGATGCGATCAAAGGCGTCGACCTGCCCGGCTACAAACAGACGCCATGGTTCCGCGACCATACGCCGGAGAAGGTCTCGATCGTGAAGGCGGGTGCCGCTGGCTGCTGTCTTTCGCACCGCAAGGCGATCGAGATGGCGCGCCATGCAGGCTATCGCCGGATCCTGCTGCTGGAGGATGACGCGGATTTTCAGAACGAGGTCGATGGGCTTGAGGGCGACGCCGTGGCTGGCGTGCTGCAAGACGAATCATCGTGGGACATGCTCTATCTGGGCTACTACCAGAAGTACAACAAGCACTACGTCGCCAAGCGGATAGAGATCGATGGCAAGCCCTTCGAACTGAGACGGATCCGCGGGCCACTCATGCTGCACGCCGCGGTGATCCACGAGCGCATCTTCGATTCGATGCTCGCTGGGTTGCCGGATCCAGACAACCCCTGGCCGTGGATGGCGTATTGGGGATCGATCGATGCCTGGATCCAGAACCGCTTTGGGCGTGACCCGGGCGTACGTATCTGGGCGACCGAGCCCAAGCTCGTCATGCAGGTCGTCACGTGGTCGGACATCTGCGGCCGGATGCTCACCGAGGAAGAAAGCCAGGGCACTCACCGCCCGGTCGAGGTCACCCCGCTCGACGAGCGTGCGTTTGAACGATCGATCCCGCTCAGTCTGGGTGAGCGCTGCTACCAACGCTACAAATACGGCACACGTCAACTCAAGGCACGTCTGTTCGGGCATAAGAAGACCTGAAAACCTCTCGGTCTGCAGCACGCATCCCAGATCATGAAGATCAGCATCGTCATCCCGACACGCAACCGCAGCGAGTTCCTCCGGTATTGTGTACAGACCTGCCTGGCTTGCGACGATGACAACATCGAGATCATCATCAGCGATAACAACAGCGCTGATGACACTATGCAGTGCATCGCAGCGATGGGTGACCCAAGGCTTCGGTATATCTGCACCGGCCAAGACCTGAGCATGCGGCAGAACTTCGAGTTCGCCTTGGATCACACCTCGGGCGAGTACGTCATCTACATCGGCGACGACGACGGCATCCTGCCCAACGGGCTCAAGGCTCTGCGACGTGTGATCGGCCGGTACCAGCCCGATGTACTGCTTTGGCGGCATATCACCTACAACTGGCCGACCCAAGGCGACCACGCACGGCCGGGCCAACTCAAGTTCCGCTGCCGGGATTTCTGCGGGCCGATGAAACACATTGAACCACGGGAGATGTTCCTCTCCTTCTGCAAGGCAAAACACATCAACTACCGGGACGCTGCCAACATCTATCACGGCTGCGTGCACCGACGAGCCATCGACAAGGTGCGAAACCAGCAGGACGGCATCTATTTCAACGACATCAGTCCGGACATGAATACCGCGCTATCCAATCTTGTGGTCAGCGAATCCATCCTGTGGTTCCGCAACCCTGTCACCATCGCTGGGGCAGGCGAAAAGAGCACGGGCTACGCGTTCAACCCCCGCGGCAGCGTGTCGCGGGTTCAGCAGGATGTGACCGAAGACTATTGCACCCGTGTTGTTGAGGACGAGGTCCCACCCAAGCTCAGCGTCGAGATCCGCTCGATCGCGGCGCACACGTACGCGAACCTCTGCCAGATCAACAGCGCATCGTTTGGTCCGGGGCTTATGATCGATCACGAAGCCTGGCGGCAGATCATCATCGCCGACCTGAAAACATTCCTCCCCGAGCTACGCCGGTGGGACGTGCTCGAAGCGTTCTTCAAAGAAGTCGATCCGGGCTATCAATACCGTGGCCTGCTTGAGCAAGACCCGGAGGCGATGGGCGCGGTTGATGCATCCGAGCAGGCCGCACCAAGTGCCGAGGGGATCAACCCGACGGCAAAGCAAAAAAGGAAGAAACATGCCGTACCCGAGTCGGCCCTGCGCAATGTCGAGACCGTCATGCGTTGGCTCGAGTTAGTCACAGGCAAGCCGTATACCCCGTCGACCAACATAGTGACCGCGTTAACGACCCAGGCCTGGCGATCGGTTGGAATGCAGCTACGAGCAAGTTTCAATTAAGCGAATAGCGGAACGATCACACCATTATGCCACGCGTACCAGGCTTCAAACCATTTCACCGACTGCGTGCTGCGAGCGGCCTCGCCCGCGACGCGGTGCTGGCGCCGATCCTGCCCCGCCGGCCGCATATCCTGATCGCCTGCATGCCCAAGTCGGCGTCCACCTTCCTCGCAACCGCGATCGCCAGCCTCAAGGGATTTGAGCGCTACCGTCTCATCCCCGACTACAGCGCCCGGGAGCAGGAGCTCTGCGAGATCCGGCTGTCGCGGTACAACCAGAAGACCTACGTGGCCCAGCACCACCTCCGGCACAGCGCTTGGACGGCCAGGCTGATCGAGCAGTACCACCTGACTCCGGTCGTGATCGTCCGCGACCTCGCGGATACCGCGATCAGCCTGCGCGATCACTTCCGCCGTGAACCGCAGGGCCAGGGCTCGACCAGCCGCCTCCAGCCGCATCACGCAGAACTGCCTGACAACCAGCTCGACGCCGCGATCGTTCGTCTCACGATGCCTTGGTACCTAAACTTCTATGTCGGCTGGCGCCTGGTAGGTGACGCCCCGATCTTCGACTACGCGCAGTACACGGCTGATCCGGCGACCGTCATCGCCCAGATCCTCGATCACGCGGGGTGCCCGAGACCGCGGGGAGAGATCGATGCGTCGCTGGACCGGGTAGATATAGACAAGATCGCTCAGTTCAATGTTGGCGTCTCGGGCCGGGGCAGCCAACTCGGCGATGAGGCCAAGCAGGCCCTCCTCGACCTCATCGATATCTACGACGACTTCTCCAACGACCCGCTGTTCGTCAAGACCCGGCAGACGATCAGCGCACCCGCCTGAGATAGCCATCGGGCGCAACGGTCACCATAATCTTGTCGTGGATGTCGGCGTCGATCTCGAAGCGGCCGTCCTGCTTGAGGTATGCCCAGACCGCGGTTTTGGGGTTATCCCCCTTGTCCCAAGGCCGATCCGGAAAAGAGCCGGCCGGGATATCCTCGACCACCGTGTCGAAGACAACGCAGTAGCTGCCCACCGAGGTCAGCGGGGCGTAGAGCTCCAACTCCCGCAGCACGTGCTCGTGCGTGTGGTTCGAGTCGAGGACAACAAGGATCGTGCTGTAGTCCTTGGCAAACTCGCGGACCCTGCCGGCGATGTCGTCGCTGATACTGGACCCCTCCAACATGGTGATCCGCTTAAACATGGGGTGGGCCTCGATCACCTCGCGGTTATGCGGGCGGATGTCGATATCAATCCCCAGGACGTGGCCTGCCCCCAAGAGCTCCAGCATGGAGGCATAAAAGACCAGCGAACCACCGCGCGCGATGCCCGTCTCGATGATCAGGTCGGGCTTGATCCGCCAGATGATCTCCTGCATCGCAACGATGTCCTGCGGGAACTGGATGATCGGCACACCCATCCACGTGAAGTTGTAGGTGTACCGGTTCTCAGCGACACACATCAGCCAGTCGAGCGACAGGGCGTGGCCCCGCTGGTTCTCTCTTAGGCCCTTGATGTTGTGCTTTACTTCCTGCGTGAATTGCTCAGGCGTGGTCATCGACCAGTTCCTTCCAATCGCGGGTGTCGGGCTGGATGACAGCGTGTGCTTCGGGTCCGAGGCAGGCGATCGCGTCGAGGATGGATACGTAGGGCGTAAACGCGCCATGCGGCTGATCATACTCGATGCACTGGTAGTCCATGACGTCCACCACGATGCCGTTCGAGGCAAACACATCATGGTCCATGTATTTCAGCGCGCCGTGGCCGGTGACGTAGCGCGTCGCGTGGTACCGCGTGCAGTAGTCGATGAGCTTCTGAGTCGAGTGGGTCTTCGTCGGGTGCTCGCTGGCGCGGACAAAATGGGCTGAGAGGCCGAGATATGCCGTGAGAGTCTCAATCGCCGTGATATTCATTTCGCACAAAGACGTGTGCGACTTGGCGTAGACCGATTCGACCAGCCCGATCATCTCATCAATGTAAGGCGTGCGGGCGTAGGCGTGTCGTAGGGTCGCAAGGTGCTTGCGACGCCAGTCCAGCCCGGCGAGTTCGACCGATTGGATCAATTGGCCGGCCTGCCGCTTAACCGGGGCACTGAGCCACTGCGTGCCCGTTTCGGTCTTGATCTGAACACGTGTGATGAAGCTCCGGCCCTGCGGCAATTGGACGTTGTCGTAATGCACAAACACATCCGCCAGAGCGACCTGTTCAAACAGACCCACCCAGGGGAAATACATCGGCTGAGAGATAACGACGGTACTCATGGCAGGGTCAGAGCTGGATGGGATGGCCGGGGACATCATGCCGGGCTTGCACCCGGGCAAACGCATCGCGGTACGCCTGGGTCGCAAAGCTCGGCGACATCGACAGGCCGTGGTCAACGGGTGGGAGCAACCGCGCATCGCCCCCCTCCAGATCGAATTGCAGCCGATCCGTCATCAACGCTTCGATGGATAGCAGCATAAGGCAGGTCTTCTGGATAAAGGACATCCGATTGAGGTCATCGAGCGTCGCGCCCGGCGGCACCTGCTGCTTCACCTGCGCGAGGATCGGCCCGGCGTCGACCTCATCTGTCGCCAGATGAAGCGTCGCACCAAACTCCTTCACACCATCGGCGAGCGCCCGCTTCAACGGCGAAAACCCTTGATATGCAGGCAAAAGCGATGGGTGGATGTTCAAGGTCGGTACGCGGCCCCAGAGCGATTTGGTCACGATGCGGTGGAAAAAGAGCAGCACCATGCAGATCCCGTGCTCCTCAACCAGCACGTCGGCGGCCTGCTCACAGAAGCGGTCGATGTTTTGTTCTTCAATGCGCGTCAGGCCGATGTTGAAATCGGTACATCGGCTTTCGATGCTGCAGGGCCTGTCGGTCACGACGTGGAAGCCCGGTACCTTTTCGGCCATCGGCTGGAGCGCCAGGACAGCCTCGATGAAGGTTGCGCCGCCCGAGCAGCTGATCACGCCGACGCGTTGTGTTGCTTTACGCGGGTCGGTAGACATAGACGGTGTACTCGTACGGCAGGTAGTGGTGGTCCAAGCCTACGCTCGATGATAGCTCACCGATGCAGTAGGCCAGGCACTCGATCGGGCTCCAGTAAAACAGGTTGTCGGCCATAAAGTTGACCCGGCTGCTCATCACATTAAACGCGATGCCGCGGTTGCAGTGCGTGAACAGCGTGCCGATCAGCCGCTTGGCAAAGCCCTGCATTTCGAGCTGTGACGTCTCGAGTTTCTGGGTCAGTATGCCGTTGCAGACAAGGTAGTCGTATCGCTCGTCATCGCCCAGATCAAACACATCAAGTATGCGGAAACTGGCGGCAGGATGTCGCTGTACCGCAGCAGCGGTCATTTCCGGTACGACATCGATGCCGTGGTAATCCAAGCCGACACCGGTTTGATTGGCCTGGTCCAACAGGCTGGCATACCCGCAGCCGACATCGAGCAAGCTCGGCTTGTCTGGGCGTTCCAGATCATTGCTCACCAGCTGAAGCATGGCGTGGTTGCGTCGGCGGACCGATTCATCCGTGCCCCAGTCCACACCCGCGGCGGAGCAGCCGTGCTCCGCGAAGGTCCGCTGGTAGTGGTCTCTCAGGCTGGCGGTAATCGGGTCCATATGCGTTAAGTGATTAGTCGTGGATGATACGGGCGAGTGTCTCGACGACATACACGATGTCTTCAGGCATCAGGTTATAGCTGCTCGGTAGGTTAATGCCCGTGGCCGCAAGCTGGCGGGAAACCGTATTGCCAGGGGCATCGCTGTACATGGGTAGTGTGCTAACCGGGTAGAAGAACGGCCGAACCTCGACACCCTCCGCCACGCACGCATCGATCCACGCGTTGCGTCGTTCAATCGTGGGCTCATAAGAGGCTCCCAGCAACAACGTCGGCATCCAGAAGCTGTTAAGCGTGCCCTCGGGCTCGGGGTTGAGCGTGATGTCGTCCCAGCAAGCGAACGCCTCCTGGTACCAGCGGAAGGCCTCGCGCTTTCGTTGGACTAGCTCATCGCCCCGCTCGAGCTGCGCCAGGCCAAGCGCTGCCTGAAGGTTCGACATCTTGTATTTCAACCCGATCTCATCGACCCAGAAGTGCTTGGCACCCTGGTGGCGTCCCTGTGATTCGATCGCGGTCAGCTTGCTGGCGAGGTCGGGCCGATTGCTGAGGATGAGCCCACCTTCGCCGGTGGTCATCGTCTTGGTACCGTGGAACGAGAAGACGCCGAAATCAGCGATCGACCCTGCCTTCTTGCCATTGTATTCCGAGCCGATCGCCTCGGCCGCATCTTCGATCAAGGTCAGCTGGCGCTCGCGACAAAGCGCTAGCAGCTCGTCCATCTCGCAGAGGTTGCCATAAAGGTGGACCGCGATCACAGCCTTAGTCTTCGGCGTAATCGTATCGGCCACCTTCTGTACATCGATGCACCACGTGTCCGGCTTGACATCGACAAACACCGGTTTCGCGCCAAGCCAGCTGATCGGGAACACGCTGCCCGTCCACGTTGCGTCTGGCACGATCACCTCGTCGCCCGGACCAATACCCAGCGCCATCAGCACCATGTGCAACGCGCCGTGGCAACTCGACGTTGGCCAGGCGAGCTCGCTCCCGAAATAACGCTTGGCTTCATCCGTGAACCGGTGAAGGTAGCCGTAGCAATCCTCGCCCCAGCCGTGCGCCGCCGCATCGGTGACATAGTCGATTTCACGCTGAGTGATCGAAGGTTTGGCGTTAAGGATGCGTCGCATCAGGTGTAAGATCCTGCGTCGTAAAAACCACCAGCATACGTTGACCTCAGGCCTCAAGCCCTTTGAAAGACGGATCAAGCAGTGGGTGTGACCAGTCACGCTCTGATAGGACGGTCGGTTTCATCGGCCAATCAATGCCGACCATCGGGTCGTCAAAGCGGACGCCGCCCTCCTGCTCAGGGGCATACGAACCGGTGTGCAGGTAGAGCATCTCGCTGCCAGGCTCCAAGACTTGGAAGCCGTGTGCGACCCCCTCGGGGATGACGATCATGTTCATCGCTTCTGGGCTGAGGCGTTCGGCATGCCACTGCAAGAAGGTGGGTGACCCTTCTCGCAGGTCGATAACCACGTCGTACACCTCGCCGAGTGTGCAACGCACAAGCTTCATCTCCAAGGCGGGCTTGCGCTGAAAGTGCATACCACGGATCGAGCCGGCTTCTTCGGTACGTGAGTAGTTGATGTTGGTGATCTGCTTATCGCCGATCAACGCCGCCAACTCATGGCGACAGAACCACCGCGCAAACGCGCCCCGCCCGTCCTGGTGAAAGTCGGTCCGCACCACCGCGGCCCCTTCGATGTCGAGCGGCTCAATCGTCATGCCTCGGCCCACCTTTGCCCGGCCGATCGAGCGTCGCTGACAAACGCATCGATATCGTCGTTGGTGTTGATCGTGCCGTCGGCAAGGTAGGCGGCGAACCACTGGGACGTCTGGTCGATCGCGCGGCGGCTTCCCCAGACCGGTTGCCAGTTCAGCTCGGTGTTTGCCTTGGTGCAGTCTAGCCGGAGCGCGTTGGCCTCATGAAGGTCAGGCTGATGCTCGGCGTAGTTCACGACAAGATTCGGCGATCCGGCACGGAAGCGCTCGAGGACCTCGCGCACTGTAAGGGCTTCGGCATCATCCGGGCCAAAATTCCAACCTGTTGCGCAGGAGGGATCACCCTCGATCAGGCGTTGTCCCAGAAGCAAGTAGCCCGCTAGCGGGTCGAGTACATGCTGCCAGGGCCGGGTAGCGGAGGGCTTGCGGACCTCAACAGGCTCGTCGCCCACCATCGCGCGGACCGCGTCGGGAAGCAGTCGGTCCCGCGCCCAATCGCCGCCACCGATGACATTGCCTGCGCGGGCGCTGGCGACGAGTGTGTGGTGCGAGGAACCGTAGCCGGCTGGGTGGAAGAACGATCGCCGATAGGAAGCGGTCGCAACTTCAGCGCAGCCCTTCGATGAGCTATAGGGGTCGTACCCGCCCATGGCGTCGCCCTCGTGGTAGCCCCGCTCCCACTCGTTGTTTTCGTAGCACTTGTCACTGGTCACGACAACCACGGCTTGCGCGGTGCCGGCCCGTCGAACCGCTTCGAGCAGATTCATGGTGCCCATTACGTTGGTCTGGTATGTTCCGATGGGGTCTTCGTAGGAGGGCCGAACCAGCGACTGCGCGGCGAGGTGGAACACAGCCTCGGGCTTAAAACGCTCGATCATGGTATTGAGGCGGTCCACATCGCGCAGGTCACCGAACGCATCGGTGCCATAAAGATCGAGTAGTGACCAGTGCGAGGGCCCATCCATCGGCCCTAACGAGTAGCCCAGCACCTCGGCGCCGAGGCGTTTGAGCAGGCAGATGAGCCAGCTGCCCTTGAACCCGGTGTGCCCGGTGACCAGGACGCGTCGCCCGTGGTAGACGCCGGCAAACATCAGGACCACACCCCGGCCCACGGGGCGTCACCCTGCGCCCACAGGTTGTTGAGTAGCTCGTGCTCACGGATGTGGTCCATGCACTGCCAGAAGCCGTCGTGCTGGTAGGCGTGCATCCCCGCGTCTTGTTGGACCCGCGGCATAACCCCGGTCTCGAAGACCAGCGAGGTATCCTCGCTCAGATAGGGGATCAGCCTAGCGCGGTTGGCAACCATAAACCCGCCGTTGATATAGCCCTCTTCCGTGGCGGGCTTCTCCGTGAAGCGTGTGACTTCGCCGGTCCCCGAGATCCTGAGCTCACCAAAACGACCGGACTGACGGACCGCGCTGAGGGTTAGCGTTTGGCCTGCCTGCTTATGGCTCGTAAGTAGCTTGCTGAAGTCGATGTCGGACACCGCATCGCCATAGGTCAGGAAGAAATCGTCATCCGAATCATTCAGGTACTTGCACGCCCGCGCAACACGCCCACCGGTCATCGTCTGGTCGCCGGTGTCGGCCAGGGTGACTTGCCAATCGACCTCTTCATGCGATCCGTGAAACGCGATGTTCTGCTGCTTGCCGAGCGTGATCGTGAAATCGCTTGAGCGAGCGTGGTAGTTCATGAAGTAGTCGATGAAGGCTTCGCGTTTGTAGCCGAGGCAGAGGATAAATCTTTTGACACCAAATGCCGCGTAGCCCTTCATGATGTGCCAGAGGATCGGCTGCGCGCCGATGGTGACCATGGGTTTGGGCAGGAGCTCGGTCACATCACGGAGGCGCGTGCCCTGTCCGCCGCAGAGAATCATGGCCGGGGGCATGGGTTCGTCGGGGTGTGTCATGGCGTGCGGACCGTCAGGCGTGCTAAACCGACACTGTATCACGGCCAGATCGTTGGCACGATCGGCAGACCACGACACCGCCGCTCTGCTCGACCTCGAAGCCGTAAGGCTCGATCGCTTTGTAAAACGCTTGCTCGCAAGCTTGGCCATGCAGTTCGATCACGAGGTGATCGACCCGGCCCAGCCAGGACTCGGTGCCTTCCGAAAACAGTGCCAGCTCCGACCCCTCGATGTCGATCTTCAAAAGCGCGATCCGCTCATGGCCGGAACCGTCGAGCAGCGCGGGGATACTCACCGCCTGGAGGTCCGGCTCTTCGCCGGGGCGGGCCTCCTCGACGGCGATCGCCCAGGCCCGCCCGTCCCCGAATCTCTCATTGACGAAGTTTAAGCCAATGTCTCTGGACCAGACGCCGGCCTGTACCGCTTGCAACCGCTGGCCGTAGGAACGCGTGTTGTGCAGTAGCTGTCGGTAGTTGCCCGGGTCCGGCTCGACCGCGATCACCTCAGCATCGGGGTGGCGAGCCAGAAAGTAAGAGGTGGACATCCCGACGTTCGCGCCACAATCTACGATCAGCCCGAGTTTTTCAAGGTTATCAAACAGCGCGTACTCGCACAGGACGTAGACATGCTTGAACACATCGATATCGCTCGTGCCGGCTCGGCACTGCAAAGGGTAACCTAAGACGCGCGTGGTCAGGTCAAAGACGCCGGTTCGTGGTAGATTACTTTTTTGATGCCACCAGTATCGGGCAAAAGCGAAAAAACCCATGTTGCGAATGGATCGTACATACTTCTCAATCTTGAGCATGTCGTGACAGACCTCAATCCGTCAGTGTGCGTTGGAACCCAACATCAAGGGCAGTCATGCGGGATTGTAGCTACAACCGGAAGCGCTATCATGCCCCATGCCCTTGACGCTTTCGACCGGGTCGTATGTATCAACCTGGAAGAGCGGACCGATCGTTGGGAACTGGCCCAGAAGGCCGCGGCACCGCTGCTCCGTGGTGCAAAGCTCGAACGCTTCAATGCGATCAAGCCCGACCTCGCTGAGAACCCGGTGCACAATGGGCGTGCTGGTTGTCTGCTCTCGCACCGCCGAGTCATCGAAAATGCCTACGAGGAAGGCCTGGATAGCGTGCTTGTGTTCGAGGATGACTTGGCATTCAAGCCAGAGTTTGAGCATCTGATTCAGCCCACCCTCGCGACGCTCGGCAAGAAAAGCTGGGACCTGTTCTACCTGGGCTTCACGCCCAAGGCCCCCTTGCTGCCTGCCGGCGACGGACTGGTAAGGACCTACGGCGGCGCCACCACCCACGCGATCGCGTACCACCGGCGGGCGATGACCGAGCTGATCCGCTGCCTGCCCGACGAGACCAACGTCCTGCGGTTTTTATCCCGCTACAAATCCGTGGACCGCTACTACTGGCAGAAGATCGCGCCCCGGATGCGGTGCTATGCGGCTTCACCGATGCTTGTGTTTCAGCGTGGTGACTTCTCAGACATCCAGCAGGCAGACACCGTTTCGAACCAGGAGCACGCCTGCAAGGCGTTTGAACGGCACCTCGTCAAAGAGGTGAAACCCATGGATCAGGTGAAGCTGCAGATCCAACGCGCGTTCAACTGCATAAGATTCCAGATTGACGGCACCCGACGGGTGTTACTCAAGCCGATCAAAGCGAAGTAAGTAAACAGAGGCCTGGGTGCCCCATTAGGCGCCACGCATGCGTTGCCGAGCCCTGTAGAGCAAGCCCCGCCCGAGTATGCGAAACGCTTTGTGCGGCTGCATCGTCACGGGCTCACGCTTGACGGACGGCTCGTACAGCCGCTCGGCCCAATGAGCGAACCTTGCGAACGGGTTGTACTGATTGAGCACCGCGTCGCGCGCTTTGGCAAGACCCGCCTGCTGCGCCCCGCTAAGCCCGGCATCGAGTTGCTGCTGGATCAGTTCAACCATTGTTTCAATTGACTGGCCTGTTAACTGCACGAGGCTCTCGCTCGAGACGTAGCGGTCTACATTCTCGCACCCCACGTAGAGCGGCAGCGCCCAGCCGAGATAAGCATCCGACAGCTTCTCGGTCCAGTAATCATCGCTAATCGAGTTCTCCAACACGAGGTGGTAGCGGTACGGCAGGATCGCATCGAGCTTATCTTCGATCGGGGTAAAGCCGCGGCCGAAGTGGATGATCCTGTCGCCCAGCGCCTCTTTCAGTTTTGTGAGCAACGCGAGGCGGTCCCGCTGGCCTTGTGTGGTGCTGAGGTTGGAGCAAACCACGGAGACCTTGTTTTGCTTGTCGTCGGGGGCCGTCATCGCGGCCAGATGGTCGTAGCCGTAGGCGTACCGCCCCGTGACACGGTCGTAGCCGAGGTGCCAGTTCAGCCCGAGCGCATCGAAGTGGACTTGGTCGTGGGGGTAGTCGCCTTTCGTACAAACGAGCCGGTGGAACTGCTGATAGAACCGGCGGGGGTAGACCTTCTTGGCCGGGGGCTCACCCGCGATGAATAGCGTGTTGCAGGGTGCGACCTGTAGCGTGGTCCGCCGCGCAAGACCGGCCCAGATGATCCAGTAATCGAACGATGACACATCGCTTGGGTTGAGCGTGAAGGCGCAGTCTCCCCAGCAAAGTTCGGAACCCGGGCACAGCTTTTCTAGGCTACCGATAGGGATATTCGTGCTGACCGCGACATTGATCATACGGGGCGGGTTCCACTCCAATCAGCGAGCAGTGTAGCGGCGCGGCTCACAGCCTTGCGTACAGCAAAATCTGCTTCAGTGGGCAAGCAAAACTCCCCTCACGCGTCTTCGGTCGCCGAAAGCCAACGCTCGATGATGATGGAAGCGACCCGGTCGGCCTCGGCGAGATCCGGGCGATCCACCGGCAACGCCTTGCCTTGTCGCCAGGCATCATGCGTCACCACCCAGCCCTTCTCAACTAGCGATTCGATGCCACGGACAACCCGGCCGGCTCGACCTCCGAGCTTGGGCACCAACAAAAGACCAACACCTGCACCCGCCGTCAGAGCTTCGTACACCATCGAGACGCTGTCCTCACTGACCCAGCAGATACCGCAGCGCTGTAACTGCTCGGCGACCCAGCCCTCCGGTGTCTCAGTGGCAGGCGTGTACTTCAACCGGCCCGCTGACTCGTCTGCCAACTTCGACAGGCCGCTGCTGGTGGCCTGTGGTGTCCGGCGTGAGTCAGTGACGGTCCACAAGACCTCGACGTCATGCAGCAACGACTCGATCTGCTCAATCATCAGACCCGAATCCCAGCCGTGGTGTTTGCTGGGCCCGCCGACGAGGATCAGGCCATCCCCTAGTGAGCTATTAGTCGCGGCAACAATGCCATTCAGCGAACCCTCGGTGACCACGACGGTGTTGGATGCGTGGATACCATCGTGCCGCGGGATGATGCACAGGTCAAACCGCTGCCGATCGATCCAGCCGGGGTTCATCAGGCAGACCGCGGGCAGGCCGAGGTACTTTCGTAGCGAGAGCGCAAGGCTGTGCGTGATGCGACCTGCTGCGAGGATGACGCCGCCGTCTCTAGGTGGTTGCGGGGCCTCGCGTTTGCCTTCTGCATCGATCACCATCGTGCGTGTGGGGATTCGCCGGCCGATCGCCTGGGCCAGCCCACGGGACTGCGAGAGGTGTCCGGGCTTGCCATCGCTGACGATATAGACCATTACAGGCTGCATCCGGCGTATCCTAACGCCTTGTCGTTGAGCGTTCGCGGCGTGGGGCCTTCGGTTAAAATACGGGATTCCTCGGCCGAGCCCGCGTATGTATCGATACCTGTTTCAAACCGCCAAGCCGATGCTGAAGCAGCTGCGTCAGCTCGGGGTCGCAACGATCGGGCTGGTGATCATGACCCTCACGTTCGGGGCGGGGCTCGGCCTGATGCTGCCCATTTTTAACTTCCTGCTAAATGAGCAGAAGACCCTCGGCGAACTCGCAGACCAGGCCTTCAACGGACCGCTCGAAGGGCTCGGAGACTGGCTCAATCAGACACTGCCGACCGACCCGTTCTGGGGCTTCATGCTCGTAATGGGTTTGATGGTCGTGCTGTCGATCATCGGCGGGATCGGCAGGTTCATGCACACCTACCTCGTCATGCGCGTGATCTCACGGGTCATCCAGACCTGGCGGAGCGAGCTGTACCGCAAGATGATCCGGATGGAGATGTCCACCTACTGGCTGCACGGCATGAGCGACGGGACCAGCCGGATGATGGGCGATGTCGAGAACCTGCGCAGCGGGTTCCAGGGCATCCTCGTCCGCTCGTCGCAGGCGGGCCTGAAAGTGCTTATCGCGTTTGCCGTCGCGATGCTGATCAACTGGAAGCTCACGCTGATCGCGTTGATAGGCGGGCCGATCATCGCCATCATGGTCCGCAAGTTCGGCAAGTCGGTCCGCAAGGCTACGACGAAGACGATGCAGGCCCGGGCACAGATGTTCCATCGGCTGACCGAGTCGATGAGCGACCTGCGCGTGATCAAGATGCACCAAGCCGAGGGCGTCGAGTCCAGGCGGTTCCACAACGCCAACCAGCGTGCGTTCCGCGAGCAGGTGCGGCAGCACCGGGTGCGGGCGACGTCGTCGCTGGTCGTCGAGACGATCGCGCTGCTTGGGATTGTCGCAGTCGCGGGGATCTCGGCATGGAATATCTTCAACCGCGGCGTGCCCGGCAGCGAGTTCATGGCCGTGCTTGGCGCGCTCGTCGCGGCGGGCGCAAGCTTCAAGCCGATCTCCAACCTGCACCACGACCTGACCTCCGCCGACGCCGCCTCCGAGCGCATCCTTGAGTTGCAAAAACAGCTCGGCGAGACAAAGTCCCGTGAGAAATCCGACAAGCCCGACCTGGCCCGGCACGAACACTCGATCAAATTCGAGAAGGTGCACTACACCTACCCCAACGCGAAGACCGAGGCGCTCATTGGCATCGACCTTGAGATCGGCTTCGGCGAAACCGTCGCGATTGTTGGGGGCAACGGCTCTGGCAAGTCCACCATCGTATCCGCGCTCACCCGGCTGATCACACCGACGAGCGGGACGATTTATGTCGATGGCAAAGACATCAACGCGTACAACACGCGGTCGGTCCGCAAGCAGATGGCGATGGTGACGCAGAAGACGAGGCTGTTCCAGGGGAGCATCGCCGAGAACATCGCCTACGGCCAGTCTTGGACCGAGCGCAGCAAGATCGTTGAGGCAGCGCACGCCGCGACAGCGGACCTATTCATCGACGAGCTGCCCGACGGCTACGACACCGAGCTTGGCGAGGGCGGCGAAGGGGTCTCTGGCGGGCAGGCACAGCGGCTGTGTATCGCCCGCGCGGTTCTGCGCGACCCGGCGATCCTCATCCTCGACGAGGCCACCAGCCAAGTTGATACCGTATCCGAGGCCCTGATCGCCGAGGCGATGGAGAAAATCACGCAAGGCCGGACGACGCTGGTCATCGCCCACCGGATGTCGACAATCGCCCACGCCGACCGCATCATCGTGATGGATGACGGCAAGATCGTCGGTATTGGGAAGCACGACGAACTGCTGCGCACCTGCCCTCCCTACCAAGCCTTGGCGACCGGGCAACTCGGAACAGCCGATTGAATCAGAGCAATCGCGCATAATGGCCGGGCATGCCCACGGACCGTGCCAGCCCGCAGGACGACTCACGCTCAGACCTTGAGCTGATCGACGCGGTCAACCATGGGGATGCCCGAGCGTTTGAGGCGTTGTACCTGCGGCACCGGGATTACATGCTGCGCATCGCGATGCGCTTCACGGGCGAGCGCGACCTCGCGCTGGACGCGGTACAGGACAGCTTCATTTATTTCTACAAGAAGTTCCCCGGCTTTGTGCTGACCGCGAAGCTGACAACCTTCCTCTACCCGGTCGTCAAGCACAACGCGCTCTCGCTGAAGCAGAAAGCAAAGCGGGCCCAAGGCGACGCGTCAGAAGAGGCCTTGAAGGCTCAGCCCGATAGCGATCCGGCCAGCGATCCTGCAAAAGCAGATTCTGCAGATGACCTCCACGCCCTACTTAGCAGTTTGCCCGACTCGCAGCGGGAGGTCCTCGTGCTGCGGTTTGTCGACGGCCTGTCGCTGGAGGAGGTCGGCTCGGCGATGGAAATCCCGCTGGGCACCGTCAAAACCCGCATCCACCACGCGGTTCGCAAGCTCCGCGAGAGCGAGAAGGCGAAAAAATATTTCGAGCCTTGAACCCCGGCCCCCGGAACCGCCCTTTACGTACGGAGCCCCGCTTGGGGGAACCCGCCATGCCGCACGAAGACGAACAACTCGACCGCCTGCCCCCCGCGATCATCGACGCCCTGCGTGACCTCGATGGCCCGGCGGTGCTGCCAGACACTAAGCGCGATGCCGACGTCCTTTCCGGGGCCCGTCAGCACCTCGCAGGCGTCGCGCAGGTCGAGCGGAAGCGGCGGAACCTCCGCCTCTTCTTCGCAGGAGGTGCGGGCGGCGCATTCGCTGCAGCGGCGATGGTCGCGCTGGTGGCCTGGCTCGGCAACCCGTTTGCCAGCAGCGAGCCCCATGCCGACCAACCGATGATGGCGATGAGCGAGGAGCCTGCCAGCCCGCAGCCGGCAGCACTGCAGCCGGGCGATCTCGACGCCAGCGGGGACGTCGACATCCTCGACGCCTACCTGCTCGCCAGACAGGTCGAGCAGGGCGGCGCCGCCAAGGCGTACGACTTCAACAGCGACGGCCGGATCGACCAGCGCGACATCGACCTGCTCGCCAGCCGGGCGGTCGCACTTTCTCCCGGGGAACAAGGCTGATGAAAACCACACTCGTCACCATCGTAATCCTGCTGCTCAGCGCCTGGGGCCTGACCAGTGTCGCCCAGGCGGACCGGCATAACGAAGTACCGCCGGAGTTCCAGAACGTCGGCCCGGCACCGGTCCCAGCGGGCAGCACCTTCCTGACCATCGACATCACGGTCGATCCGCAGGGCCAGCCGCTGGGCGCGTACCAGTTCGAGCTGACCAGTGACAACGTCGGCTTCACCGTCATTGGCGTCGAGGGAGGTGACCATGAAGCGTTCGATCACGGCCGACCGCCCTACTTCGACCCCGTCGCACAGCAGGGCGAGATCGATCGGCTGCTCCTCGCCGAGTACGCCAAGCCCGCGCTGGACGCGGAGCAGCTCCCAACCGAGGCGGTACGGGTCGCGACGGTGCACGTGATGCTCACCGGCCCGCTGCACGAACACGACAGCCCCACGATTGAACTCGCGCTTACCGCCGCCGGCAACGCCGAGGGCGAGCGCATTGATGCAACTGTTAGCCATACCTTCCGGAACCCAGAAAGGCCCGACGCACGATGAAGACCAGGACCCCCCTCTTACTGATGTTTGTGATGCTCATCGCCGCAATGGGCTGGATGACCGCGTGTGGTTCGTCATCAGGCTCCAACACTTGGGCACCGGCGACGAGTGACATGGCGGAACAAAGCAAGATGGCCACCTCGCCAGTTTTTCCATCAGAACCGATGGCTCCAGCCGATCGTCCCGATGCTGTAGATAGCGAACCTGCAAGAGAAGCGAAGCCCCTCGCCGTCGCCAAGCCAGGCGATGACATCTGGGTCATTGTCAAGCCGCCCAAGCAGGACCGTCCGCAGCAGGTCACTCGGGATGACGACTACCCCGGCGCCGGTGCGATGGTCGCGATGCTCCCGCCCGTGCGGCGGGACGCCGAGCCAAGACTCGTGCCCATGCCGCTCAAGCATACGGACGTGAAGGCGTCGGTCTCCGGCTACATCGCGACCGTCGATGTCGAGCAGCAGTTCCACAACCCCTTCGATTCCAAGATCGAGGCGGTGTATCAGTTCCCGCTGCCCCAAGACTCGGCGGTTAGCGAGTTCGTGATGGAGGTCGGCCCAGAAGACGACCGCCGACAGATCCGCGGCATCATCCGCGAGAAGGGCGAGGCCGAGCGCATCTACAACCAGGCCCGTGCCCGGGGTTTCAATGCTTCGCTGCTCACCCAGGTCCGGCCGAACATCTTTGAACAGAAAGTCGCGAATATCGAGCCGGGCAAGCAGATCGACATCAGCATCCGCTACTTCAACACGCTCGGCTACAGCGACGGGTGGTACAGCTTCAC
>JBCCYY010000067.1:0-22216 GCA_039188575.1 Planctomycetota bacterium
GTTCTACCGCGACCGCCGGCTGCCCAACGACCTGCCCGCGATGGTCGTCACCCGCGCCCGCCGGATGGACGCGAACCAACGCAAGAAGCTCCTCCGCGGCGAGGACCAGGACCAGGCCGAGGCCTTCGCCACGCACCCGCTCACAAGCAAGCGGATCGACAAGGCCGCCGCGCTCAACAGCGAGGGCTTGGTCAATGACGACCGCCCGGCCCGCGGCCTGTTCCGTGACTTCGATAAGCTCTGCCAACGCGCCAGCGAGGCCCTCTACAAAGAGGTCATCGGAAAAGAGTACGACCCCAAGCACCTGACCGACTCGTCCCGGCTGATCGCCGAGCTTGAGGCAACGGACAAGGCGCGGAAAGCCGCGCAGCGCTTCTGCCAGAGCGACCTGCTGCTGATGCTGCCGGTCTTCCCGACGTATCGAGGCCTGCAGATGCCCGACTCGCCGCAGAACGCGCTCGAGGAGATCAAGGAACTCCGCCAGCAGGCCAGGCAGATGCGCGACCGCGCGTTCCCGCTGATGCGCAAGCTCAATGATGCGAACGAGAAGCTGATGAACAACCGGCAGGGCTACCTTGCCGCGCAGGCCGGCTTCGAGATCCGCGACTTCCAGCAGATGGGCCTGGAGGCGGGCGACGCATCCGGCCTGAACCGCGCGGTCTCCGACCAGACCAGAGTCGTCGAGGACCTGGAGAACCAGGTCCGCACGTACAACGCCGACCTGATCAAGCGGATGGAGCTCGACTTCGCCCTGCTCAAGCACCCGAAGGTGACCGCCCGCATCGGCCAGGCCAAGGCGGACAGGATCTGGAACGAGATCGAGGCGCTTGTCCCTGCAGGCCAGGCGCTCGCCAGCGTGCAGCAGAGCTACGAGAACCTCCGCGTCCAGGCGAACATCCTCGCGATGGGCGTGCACCTGATCATGCAGGGCCTGATCAGCCACAAGCTCATCAGCAAGATCGAGCACACCGCTAAGGAAACCGCCGGCGAGATCAAAGACATCCTCCGCACCCTCGCGGCCAAGCCCTACCCCTTCGCGCACGGCGACGGCCAGGTCAGGATGGCCGAGGCGGTCTGCGAGAAGCCGCCGGACGAGAGCAAGCTCGGCGACATCCTTTTTGTCGCCGATGACATGGCCGGGCGATTGATCGATCTCCGCGAACGGATCATCGGCCGCCTGTGTCACCACGCCGAGCGCATCGAAAAGGTGATGGGCATGAAGCCGCTGCCCGCGCCGGACGAGCCCGATGCGCTGGAAGACCTCCTGGAAAAGATCGGCGTCGACGACAGCGCGCCGACGCAGGAAGAGTCCGCAACCGACGGCCTGGTCGGCTCGCTCCTCGTGCAGGGCGTCATGGGCGTCGCCGTGCTCGTCCTCTCAGGCTATGGCGTTTACGCAACGCTGCCCAGCGACCCCTCCGCGCCGATCGTGGAGGATGACCGCAGGCCGCCGCAGGTCGCGCGGGACGACGCCCGGCCCAGCGGTTTCAACCCGCCGAGCAACAGCAGGCCGAACGTGTTCGATTCGCCGCGCCCCGATCCTGTCACGATCGATCCTTCGGAGCGCTTCTCGCGACCCGAGCCGCGGCCTGATCCCGAGCCCGTCGAACTCACGGTCGAAGAGGCCTTGCGGCTCATGGCCAGGCCGTTCGGCTCCGAGCAGTTGGAAGGCATGCGGTTCCTGCTAGAAGGTGGCCAAACGCTTTCAACCGCGCAGGCCAGCCGGGCCGTCATCCTCGCGGGCAAGATCGCGTTCGAGCCGGCCGCACGCGACCGTGTCCCATTCGCGCTCCGCCTGCTCGATCAGCACGCGGAAGACAAGGGCCTCGCCAGCCTGACGAATGCGCTCAGGCGGGCTCGTACCTCGCCCGACGGTGCGGTCATGGCGCACCTGGGCACGATCGGCAACCGCCAAGCCGCTGACCTGCTCGCGTCGTTCAGCACTGATTTCAGCCTGAGACGCGATGTGATCAGCGCGTTCAAAAACCCTGCGGTTTCGGAGTACGCGGAAGATGCGCTGCTCGCATATCTCAAGCGAACCCCCAATATGCGGACGAACGATCGGCGCGGGTTTGCGGATGTACTCGCCGAGTTCTCGACGGCCAAGAGCCTGCCAATCTGGGACGAGTGGCTCACCTCGGAGGACCCCCCGCTCCGGCATGAGGCCAGCGATGTGGTCGACAAATTGGACCCCAAGCGTAACGACGCCGCAGCGAAGTTCCTCCGCCTCAGCCAGGACCCGGACGCCACGAGCGGTGCGCTGAGCGGTGCGTTGTCGCGGCTCGCCTACGCGAAGCCGGGCGAGGACGAGGACCGGCAGCCCCAGGTCTGCCAGGCGGTACTGAAGTGGATGAAGCAAGACAGCCGACGGGGCCTTGACCACACGACGCTGCGTGTGTTCGAGAACTGGGGTGACGCGCCGGCGGTGCCGTTGTATCTCGAGCTGCTTAAGAACGAGCGTGCATCGCGCAGCTACGCCCGGACCGCGATCCGCCTCGCCGGCGAACAGGCCAACGACGCACAGGCAGCGCAGGCCGCCGAGGTGATCGCCAATTGGTTCCTGCTCGAGACCGACACGGTGGCGGCGGGGCTTATCGCGCTCGGCAAGCACGGGGAGGCCCCGGCGATCAAGCACCTCAAGTCCAAGCACGCTGAAGTCCGCATGGGCTGCATCGACGTGCTCCGATCCGTCGGCACGCAGACCGGCGTGAAGGCCCTACAACGCATGGGCTCGGACCCGGACCGCGCGGTCCGTGACAAGGCACGCGAGGCATACTACGAGCTGCGCGACAGGCTCAAACAAGAAGCCGCCAGCTAACGCGCTGCGACCCATTTCTTCCCCGAGGGCTAGGCTCCCGCCGAGCCGGCGCCTTCCAGAGCACGAAGCGCATAAGGGGCTCTACCAATCACAAGGTGATCCGGTGGCACTTGTATTCACTTCGTGCTCTGCTCAAACCCAACGCCTTGCCCGCCCGCGAAGTACCGTATACGACGGCCTTCGATCCGTTTTGTGGCAGCCCGCTTAGCCTGCACCGATCAAGCGCATAAAAAAAGACGGTTGTCCAGCGGGGCCAGACGACCGTCCTTGAAGGAGCAATATTGTTCACTTATTAGTATTGTAGTTTAAGTCTTGATCTGCAAATAGTGATATCTTTTTACGCCAATTTATGTGCTAAATACGCCATTTTATGTAGATGAATTCCCATATAGCGGCGTTTTTGATTAGAATTGTGTGATAGAACACCACCAATGGTCGCCTGCAGGGTGTCATCTGGGGTGGATTCGGGGTCCGCAGGGCAGGAAGGAACGTTTTCACTTGCAAAAACGCATTGCGATCGCGATTGAATTGGATCACCCCTGGCCGTGGCACATGGACTGCTATCAGGGCATCTTGCAATACGGCACCGAGCAGGACTGGGCGTGCGTGGTGGACCCTTACCTTGTTGGGATGACGGGGCAGTCTGGCGTGTCGGATTACGACGGTGTGGTCGGCCGGATCACCGTCGAGGCGGCAGAGAACGCCGCGGCGCAGGACATCCCGGTCGTCAACCACTGGCAGAATTCTCCGATGGAAGGGCTGCCCGCGGTCTTGTTCGACTACCGCGAAGGGGCGGCCCTCGCGGGTGAGCACCTCGTGTCGTGCGGCTACCGCCGCTTTGCGCACATCGGGATCGTCTCCCAGGTGGTCAACGAGCTTGATACGCAAGGCTTGTCGCAAGCGGTCCAATCGCACGGCTTCTCTGAGCCAGACAAGTTCTCGTTCCTGCATGACTTCGAGGCGACGCGGGACGGGACCGTGCACATGCGACGGGTGATCACCAGCTGGCTCGAGTCGCTGACCTCGCCCGTGGGCGTGATGGTACAGAACAGCGTCATGGCCCGTTACCTCGCTCAGATCTGCGCGGAGATGCATCTAAAGGTGCCCGAAGACGTCGGGATTGTGGTCCAACTGGGCGACCAGGTGCTGACGATGGCGGCGTCGCCCACCCTGACCGTCGTGGACTCGGACTACTTCGGGATCGGCTACGAGTCGGCCCGGTACCTGGACGAATTAATGTCGGGCGGGGCCGCAGAGCCGCTGATCCGCAAGGTCACGCCGACGCGCCTGGTCGTGCGAGAGTCGTCGGATTTCTACCTCTCATCAGACCCGCTGGTCACCGAAGCGATGCGCTACATCGCGGACCACTGCCGGCAGACCCTGCGCGTCGAGGACCTCGCCGGGGCGCTGAGCACCTCCCGCAGGACGCTGGAGCGGCGGTTCGAAGAGATCGTCGGCCGGTCGGTTTACAGCGAGATCGCCCGCCTCCGTGCCGAGTACGTCAAACGCCAACTCATCGACACAGACCGACCTCTCGCGGCGATCGCTCAGGATTGCGGCTTCTCCAGCGCCAGCCACTTCACGCGGTTCTTCAGCAACCTCGTCGGCATGACCCCCAGCGCGTTCCGCAAGGAGCAGACGGCTGGCCGCACCCGAGTCGGCGTTATTTGACCCGGTTGTTGCGTTTTCTTGCCAAAACCGTGCAGAACGACTAAAATACAGCATCTTACGATTGATTCTCGATCGTTTTTTACTTGAAGGTGCCCCGATATGTCGATCGCTCGCGAAACCCGCCGGGGGTTCACGCTCATCGAACTGCTCGTGGTGATTTCGATCATCGCGCTCCTAATCGCGATCCTGCTGCCGGCGCTGGGCAGGGCACGCGAGCAGACCCGCCGGACTCAATGCCTCGCTCAGCAGCGACAGATGGTGCAGGCGTCAATAAGCTTTGCAACCAATGAAAAGAAGGGCAGGCTCATCCCGGCTCGTATCGATACGTGCTGCTACGTCCAGCACTCGGTCAATACAAACCTGGGTGGCAACAACAATTTTGACAAGTTTATTCCGGGCGTTGAGGCCTTCGAAGACCACGGCTTCCCAACCGAACTTTTTAACGATCCCGGACGCGACGGATTTGAGTCCTACCAGATCATGAACTCATTTGTCCACGGCTACCAGTATTTCGGCGGCATGGCGGTTTGGAGCAATGTTCCAGGTGCGGGCACGATCGAAGGCCTAAGCCCTGTGAATCTGGAAGACATGAAATCGACCCAAACCATGGTCGCAGACATGACAATGAAGTTCAGCCCCGCTGCGAATTGGGACAACGCTTCAGGCGGTGATCGACAGTTCTTTGGTTCACCCGCTCACGGCTTTACTGGCGCTGGTGCCGCGGCGAAACCTTTCGGAGGCAACCATGTCTTCGGTGATGGCTCTGGACGCTGGGTTGATTTTAGTGAGTTCTTTCGATTGCAAAGCTGGGCAGGAGGCCGTCCTGGCTACTACTTCCAGGAAGACCTAGGCGACTACGTACCCCCGGGATCCTGATACCGCGTCCGAAAGCACTCATTGAATTTGCACTAACCCATCGATCTAGCCGATGATGATTGATTGTGTTGCAGGCGTTCATTCCGCTTGCGGCCTTCTTGCAATCAGGAGCCGGTCGGATGTGCGGGATTATTGGGATTACTTCAACAGACAACGTCGCCACCAAGCTCGCCAAAGGCGTGCGTCGGTTGGAGTACCGCGGCTACGACTCCGTCGGCGTCGCCACTCTCGATGAGAACACGATCGAGCTCCGTAAGGGCGTCGGCAAGGTCGATCAGGTCGACCAGGAACTCTCCTTTGACACCGCGCCCGGCACGCTCGGCATCGCCCACTGCCGGTGGGGTACGCACGGCGGGATCACCCGTGCCAACGCTCACCCGCACCTCGGACCAAGCGGCAGGGTCGCGATCGTGCACAACGGCATTATTGAGAACTACCTCGAGCTCAAGCAACAGCTCCTCGCGGAGGGCAGCACGTTCCTATCTGAAACCGACACCGAGGTCATCGCCCACCTGATCGACCGCGCGCTGCCGATCACCGACTCGCTTGAAGAAGCGGTACACGTCGCCACCGCGCAGCTCGTCGGCAGCTACGCGCTGGGGGTAGTCTGCGTCGACGAGCCCGACAAGCTCGTTGCGACCCGCAACGAGAGCCCGCTGGTTGTCGGCTTCGGCGAGAACGAACACCTGATCGCCTCGGACGTCGCCGCGCTGCTAGAGCACACCAAGACCGTTGTTTACCTCGACAACCGCGAGACCGCGGTGCTCACCCCCGGGAGCTATGTGATCCTTGACCCGCATGGTGAGCCGATCGATAAACCTAAACACGAGATCGACTGGGATGTCGAAGCCGCGGAGAAGGCGGGCTACGAGCACTACATGCTCAAGGAGATCTTCGAGCAGCCCGCGAAGATCACCGACACGATCCGCCCGAGGCTACGTGACCACGAGGTCGTCTTCGAGCCCGACACCGGGCTGACGCCGGAGATCCTGCGCGGGATCGACCGGGTCGTGTTCTTGGCCTGCGGCACGAGCTGGCATGCCTCGATGGTCGGTGAGTTCCTGTTCGAAGAGCTGGCCCAGATCCCCGCCGAGGTCGAGTACGCCAGCGAGTTCCGCTACCGCAACACGCCGATCCCACCGGGCACGCTGGTGATCGCGATCAGCCAGTCGGGCGAGACCGCCGACACGAACGCCGCGCTCGAAGAGGCCGTCCGCCGGGGCAACCGCACGCTGGCAATCTGCAACGTCCGCGGCTCCTCGATGACCCGCATCGCCTCGCACACCGTCCATACCTACGCGGGCCCGGAGATCGGGGTCGCGTCGACCAAGGCCTTCACCACCCAGCTCGCCGCGCTCTATCTCCTCACCATCGGCCTGGCCCAAGCCAAAGGAACGCTCAGCCAGTCCCAGATCGACACCATGATCACCGGCGTCCGCGAGATCCCGCTGAAGATGGAACGCGTCCTCGACCAGGCGCACGACATCCAGAAGATCGCCAAGCAGATCACCGCCCGCAGCAACGCGATCTACCTCGGCCGGGGACCGCACTTCCCAATCGCTTTGGAAGGCGCGCTCAAGCTCAAGGAGATCAGCTACATCCACGCCGAGGGCTACCCCGCCGCCGAGATGAAGCACGGCCCGATCGCGCTGATCGACAAGCAGATGCCCGTCATCGTTATCGCCCCGCACGACAAGCTCACCTACCAGAAGACCCTGGGCAACATCGAAGAGGTCAAGGCCCGCGAGGGCGTGGTCATCGCCATCGCAACCGAGGGGGATGAGCAGATCGCCAAGGTCGCCGACCACACGATCTACATACCCGACACGCTGTACTCGCTGGGCCCACTGATGACGGTGCTGCCGCTGCAACTGCTTAGCTACCATGTCGCGGAGCTAAGAGGCTGCGATGTTGATAAGCCACGCAACCTCAGCAAGGTCGTCACAGTGGAATAAAAAACCGCGGACAGCCGTCCGCGGTCCTGCACGTTGTATACGTGGTGTAGCGGGTGACGCGGAGCGTCCCGTTGGAATCATGACAGATCGGTTCGCAGGGGACGCTCCGCGTCACCCGCTAAACGTTGAGGTTCGCCGATACCATCGGCGGATTTGTTATTTCTCCCCCAGCAGCTCCAGCATCGCCTCACCGAAGGCGTCGCCCATACGGCTGAACCAGATCGCGCTGCCGTAGTAGTGGTACGGGCGGTCGCTGCCGACCTTGACCCATTCATCGAAGTTTTTCTGCCACCCAGGGAACAAGTCTTCGGCGGCTTTATCAACCAGCACGTCTGTGCGGACCGCCAGAACGTTGCCCTTGAAGGCGGGTTTTTTCTGCTGCGCGAGCTGGGCCTGGGCGATGACCAAGTCGGCGCCCGCCGGGGTCTTGGAGCCGTACTGGCCCAGCACGCCGATGACAAACGGCAGCTCGGGCGCGCCCAGGTCCTTGCGGACGTCCTTGATGAAGGCCTCCATGTTCTCTTCGTAGTACTGGTCCAGGCCGCGGAACTTGTCGTTGAAGCCCTGGAACCAGACGAAGCCAGAGAGCTCGACTTCCTTGCCGCGCAGCTCGGGGAAGTACTGGTCTTTATTCTTGGTGACATCTTCGACGCGCTTCATCATCTCGCGGTAGAAGTGGCCGTACTCCTTCTTGAGCTGCTCGACGGTCGGCGCGGGCTTGGGCGACCGAGACTTTTTGCCTTCCTTGAGCTTCTGTTCGTGGTTGGCCAGGTCGGTGGTGTACTTCTCCTGGGCCGCCTTGACGGTCTGCTCGAGTTCGGCGTCGGAGGGAGTCATGCTTGGGGGGCAGAAGTCCTTGTCAATGGTCTTGCCACCCCAGGCGGCCTTGATCAGCAGGACCGGTTCATCGAAGTGATCACCCATCGTGTTGCCGAACTCGAGCTCGACCCCGAACTTGCCCTTGGATCCGTAGCCGGGCGTGAGCCCGCCGCGCCGGCCGAGGTAGTCGATGAACACGTCGTCGCGGACGATGAACTCGCCATCGTTGTGCAGGTGCTTGAACAGCTCGGCCGTCTTGGGATCGGTCATCTGGTGCTGGAGCAGCTTCAGGTCGGCCTTGCCTTCCATGTTGGATTGGCCGGCGAGGATGAACACACGGACCGTGTCCGCCGCCATGGTGGGCAGGGCGGCGAGAAGCAGGGTCAGCACAGCGATACGGGTTAGAAAGCAGGGGAGGCGCATAGAAGGTCCTTTGAGGCCATTGGCCCGGGCTGGTCTCCTTCGATGTCCACGGGAACATACGTACAAACGCGTGATGGCATTACACCCTGATCGGGTATGGCTCTATTTCAAACCCTGGTTCAGCGTAGGCAGGCGTGAATCCGTCGCCTCCAGGTGTGCCTCAAGCATCGCCAGCAGCTTCTTCGTGATCTCCGGCTTCGCTTCCGCGAGGTTATTCTTCTCGCCGAGGTCGTCCTTGAGGTTGTAGAGTTCGAGCCCCATCCCCGGCGTATAGAACTTGATGAGTTTCCAGTCGCCCATGCGGACGGCGCTGCCGGGCGTGCCTCCCTGGTTCCCGTAGTGCGGGTAGTGCCAGTAGATCGCATCGCGGTCGAGTTGGTCGCCGCCTACGAGCACGGGGACGAGCGACAGGCCGTCGACGTGCTGCTTGGGTTTCGGGTCCGCCTTCGCCGCGGCGAGGATCGTCGGGAAGTAGTCGGTCGACGTGATCGGCACACTCGAGCGCGAGCCGGGCTGTGTCAGCCCGGGCCACCTAATAATCGTGGGCTCGCGGATGCCGCCTTCGTATAGCCAGCCCTTGCCCGCGCGCAGGGGTAGGTTGCTCGTCGGGCTGCCCTCGCTCGTGGACAGCCCGCCGTTGTCCGCGGTGAAGATCACTAGCGTGTTGTCGGCGATGCCTTCCCTTTCAAGCGTGTCCAGCACGACGCCGACCGCCTCGTCCATCGCATGCACCATCGCGGCGTACACCGCGTGGGCCTGCGTTTCGCGCACGTTGCGTGGCGGCTCTTTACCAAACACATCGATCAGCCCGAGCCGCTCGCGCTTCTTCTTGTAGTACTCGACGAGGTCCGGCCGGCCCATCAGCGGCGTGTGCACCGAGTAGAACGACAGGTACGCTAGGAAGGGCTGGTCCTTGTTGGCGCTGATGAAGTTACTGGTGTGTCTTGCCAGGACCGCTGGGAGGTGCTCGCCTTTCTTGGCGTCTTGCATATTGGGCATCTGCGGGAAGGGCGCGAAGTACTTGCCGCCCTCGTAGGGGCCACCGCCGCGGAACCCGCCGCGGTTGATATCGAAGCCCTGCCTGGTGGGTTCGAAGCCCGTGTGCCCGAGGTGCCACTTGCCGGCGAAGAAGGTTGCGTAGCCCTCTTCTTTCAAGGCCTCAGCGATCGTGACTTCTTCCAGCGGGAGCTGCGGGATGTAGTCGGCGGGGATGAGCGGGCGTTGGGTGAAGCGGTTTTTCTTGCCTTGCTCGATGGCTTTGAGCACAGCGGAGCCTTGCGGCCCGCCGAAGAAATCGGTGGTGTTGAGCCGCTGGGGGTACTTGCCGGACATGATCGCGGCCCGGGTCGGCGAGCAGACCGGGCACGCCGCGTACCCGTCGGTGAAGGCCATGCCCGTCGCGGCGAGCTTGTCGATGTTCGGCGTCTCGTAGAACGTCGAGCCGTTGTACCCCACGTCCTTCCAGCCGTAGTCGTCGACGAGGAAGAAGACGATGTTCATCGGCTCGGCGGGCTCGTAGACAACCGGCTTAGAGACGATCATCCTGCCGCAGCCGGTCAGGCCAAAGGCAAGCAGCAGGGCAGGGATCACGCAGAAAGTCCAACGGGGCATGGCGGGCTCCTTGTCTGTTTAGCGACGCTACAATCTACCTGCTAAACGTGCCGTGCACAGTTAGCGCATCGACTATTCCACGGAAGGAACCCAAACGCTATGAGTCAACTCGTCCCGATGGTGATCGAGAAGTCCGGCCGAGGCGAACGCGCCTACGACATCTACTCGCGCCTGCTCAAAGACCGCATCATCTTTATGAACGGCCCGGTGACCGACGATATGACGTCGATCGCGACCGCCCAGCTGCTGTTCCTCTCCAACGAGGACCCGGAGGCCGACATCCACGTCTACGTGAACTCGCCCGGCGGCAGTGTCTCCGCGGGACTTGCGATCTACGACACGATGCAGTTTGTCCGGCCGACCGTAGCGACTTACTGCATCGGCATGGCCGCGTCGATGGGCTCGATCCTGCTGATGGGCGGGGCGAAGGGCAAACGATACGTCCTGCCGAACTCCAAGGTCCTCCTGCACCAGCCGCTGCTCGGCGGCCAACGCATGGGCCAGGCGACCGACCTCGCGATCGAAGCCAAAGAGATGCTCAAGACCCGTGACCGGCTGTACAAGATCATCCAGCACCACACCGGGCAGGACTACGACAAGATCAAGGAAGACTGCGAGCGCGACTACTGGCTCGACGCGGAAGAAGCCGTTCAGTACGGCTGCGCCGACCAGGTCCTCAAGCACCTGCCCGAGGGTGTTGCGGGCACGCCTTCAGACGAATCGGATGACGACTAAGTCGAAACAATTCGAGGTAACTCAAAGCCCACGCCTTTACGGCGTGGGCTTCTGTTTACTAATGAGCTTGTCGTGCCTCTTGCTTTCCGCCTGCGGTCAGCAGAAGAGCTTTGCGAACGAGAACGACAAGCTCCGTGCCGAGCGTTTGTCGCTGCAGCAGCAGATCGACGAGCTTCAGGGCAAGCTGGCATTGCGCGAGGGCGAACTGCGTGCGACGCGCGAGCGGTTGGAGGACCCGTTGCCGCCGATCGAAGGAATCGAGCCGCCGCGGCTGGCGGGGATTGTGTTGGGGATGTACTCCGGGCCGATCGACCTCGATGGGGACGCGGTCTACGACGCGCTGCGGGTGTATGTCCGCCCCGTCGACCAGCACAGCCGGCAGATGACCGCGAAGGGTACCGCGAGGGTGCGTCTGATCGCGACGCCAGCCGGAAGCGAGCCGACGACGCTTCTGGATAAGACGTATTCGCCCGGCGTGTTCCACGACGCCTACCGCTCCGGCGTGACCGGCACGCACTACACGCTCAAGGCCGACCTGCCCGCCGACGTCCCAACCGAGGCGACGCTGCACGTCAGCCTGACCGACGCAGCGACCGGCCGGGTCTTCAAGGCTCAAAAACAAGTCACGCTGGTCCGGGCAAACCCGTAAGCGCTTTGCCCAAACGTTGTAGCGGGCGACGCGAAGCGTCCCGTGCGCATACCAGCAGACCCACTATCAAGCAGCGGATGCAAGATCACGCCGATGTATGGCGTTTTCGTCCCCGATCCCCATCACACCGGCACACGTCCCGAACTGGTACCGACCCAACAGTTCGCGTAAGCGCTGCTCGGTCTGGTTACGGTTGGTGTAGCACTTGAACCGCTGGAACCGGCCCATCGGGAGCGTTGGTCCATCGGCCGCGAAATCCCACGGATGCAGGTAGAGCACCGCCGACCGTACGGCCGATTCGTGCTGTGCAAAGCCGCGCTTGACCAGCCACCACGGCAGCACGCGGAAGTACCCGCCGCCTGAGAACGCGACCCGCTTGCCCAGCCCTGGCAGACGCATCACGCTCATCGGCAGCAGATCGATCGCCCGGCCAGAGGGCGTTGTCACTTCTGCTTGGCGGGACGACTTGAGCGGGTACCCGCCATGCGCCCGGGCGACCGGGAACACGCTCGCGTCATACCGCAGGCCCTGGTCCAGCATCGCGTCCCAGGCCCACTCGCAGCCGGGCGTCAAGGAGAACGACGGCGCACGATAGCCCAGCACGCGCTGACCGCCCGTATCTTCCAGAACGCCGACCGACCGCCGGAGGTCCTCCCGGAACGTGGCTGGCGTCTGGGTATAGACCTCCTGGTGCCAGTACGAGTGCGAGCCGATCTCGTGCCCAAGGTTTGCGATCCGCCGGACCATCGCGGGGTACCGCTCCGCTACCCAGCCGAGCACAAAGAACGTCGCCTTAGCGTTGTAGTTGGCAAGGATCGACAGGATGTGATCGGTCAACGGCTCGACCGTCCGCTCCAGCACCTCCCAACGGGACCGGTCTGCCATCGACGCGACACCGACGAGGTGGAACCACTCCTCGATATCAAACGACAACGCGTGGGTCACGCCCGCCGGTTGCCTGGGATGGTTGATCGTCTGATCCATCGCGTCCGTACATCATCGGGCGGGCCCGTGACCGGCCTGCCACCGCATTGAATCCACGACTTACCGGACCCGGATCACCGCTCATTACCCAGCGCGATACCCTATCCCTGCTATGCAGACCGCCACCCTCCTTATCGCCTGCGACGACAAGCCCGGCCTTGTCTCGGCCTTCGCCCAGTTCATCGCGGCCAACGGCGGCAACATCCTCGATGCCGATCAGCACACCGAGCACGAGACCAACCGGTTCTTCATGCGTCTTGTCTTCGACACCGCGGGTTTCGCGCTCGACGAGCCCGCCTGCCGGTCCGCGCTGGATGGCCTCTCGCGCAACATCCCCAACATGCTTTGGGAGTTGTACATAGGCGGCGGGCTGCCGAAGGTTGCGTTGTTCTGCTCCAAGACCGCACACTGCGTTTACGACCTGCTCGTCCGCCACGCCATGGGCGAGCTACCCGGCGAGGTCGCGCTGGTTGTCTCCAACCACGACGATCTCCGTGAAGTCGCCGACCACTTCGGCATCCCGTTCAAGCATGTGCCCGTCGACAAGGGCAACAAGCAGGCCGCCGAGGACGAGCACGAGAAGCTCCTCGCCGAGCATGGCATCGACCTGGTTGTCCTCGCCCGCTACATGCAGATCGTTGGCCCTGGCTTTTGCGAGCGCTGGGCGGGCCGGTGTATCAACATCCACCACAGCTTTCTTCCCGCTTTCGTCGGCGCCAAGCCCTACCACCAGGCCTTCGAGCGCGGCGTGAAGATCATCGGCGCGACCGCCCACTATGTCACCGCTGACCTCGACCAGGGCCCGATCATCGAGCAGGACGTCGCCCACGTCGGCCATCACACGTCGGTTAAAGAGCTGACCCGCCTCGGCCGGGACGTCGAACGGCAGGTGCTGGCAAGGGCGGTCCGCTGGCATCTCGAACGCCGCATCGTCATCCACAACAACCGCACGGTGGTGTTTACTTAAAGAGCGCTGGGTGCGCCTTAGCCCAAGTCAAAGATACTCGCGAATCATAGATTCCTTTTTCGGATATTTAGCGATTAGAGGTAATAGTTCGCGGCCTATTCATGCTGTACTGTGTTCCCGTTGAACGGGGTTTGTCTGTATTTCCGGCCCCCTTATTTGTCACTTGGTTCTTGCGAGAGCCACTACACCTCTGCGAAGACAGGGTCGCTATGTCTTTGCGGTAATTGATTGGATCACACCATGGGAATGAACAGAACTTGGATGATTTTAACCTTTTCGTTCGCCGCCTTGATTGCTGCCAAGAAAGCGAATGCAGAACTACTCATTTCTAATATCGAAATATCGCCCACGACACTAACCTTTCATCTATCCGGTACGATCGGGGTGGGTGAGATCAACACGGACGCCGATGATCCCTTCATCCTATTCATCGGGGAGCCCGACAACTCGGATTGGTATGTCCCGACGGGCACCACCTATTTGGCGGCTGAGTGGACACCAAACCTGACGAATGATTCTCCGGATTTAGTTGACTTTATTGCCCCGGCGGTGAATCAGGACGCGACCTTCGGCGACTACATCCTTTTGATCAAGGACGGGGCGATCGCTTTCGCGCCTGGAGATGTAATCGATGGGACCTTCAGCGCGACAAACGGCAGCTTCAACCGCGACGACACAGACCCTACCAAGTGGATCGTTTCAGCAGGTAATGTGAATAGTCCGCACCCCGACCCATTAACTAAAATCGGTTCAGCCGTGCCTGAGCCCTCAAGCATATCACTTGTTCTAGTTGCTTTTACGGCACTAATGAAACGCCGCCGGCGATAAATGATTTAACTGAAGGATTGGATATGCTCCTATGGCTTAAGCCCATTTTCCCATCATGTATATCTTGTGATTAAGCCCCTGCCTGAAGCCGTGTTCACGGATGACCAGACACGTGCTTAGCACTCACTCTACTTAAGGGTGGGTCCAAGCCTCCTAGCCGATACTTGCTAAATCCGTAATATTTTACCCGCGCATCACGAACATCGGGTATCTACTGATATTGAGACCTTCAACTCAAAGCTTGAACAGCCGATTCGAAAAACTTGGATCATTCATCGATCAATCAGAGGCCTTTTTGAGAGTAAGACTTTAGTGCATCAATCAGTGATTGATATGCTTCCGTCTCCTCACGCACCTGCTTCACGAAGTTGTTGTCATCGATCGTGCCGGCGACGGCTTCTTGCTCGGCCGGGTCGTCAAACGTCGTCTGCCGATAGGGGTTCTCAAAGTCTTTGGCCCGCGTCGTGTAGACCTGGTCACGGATGAAGCGCTGGATACCGACCGACTCGTCCAGCGCCTGGTCCCACTGCGGGACGGAAAGATCGTTACCCAGCAGCATCCGAAGGACCGCGAGGGCGTGCTGCTGCTTCTGTCTCGGGTACTGGGCCCAGAGGCGGTCGTACTCGGCGTGGATCGCGTCCCAGTTCGACAGCTCATCGCTACCGATGCGGCCGCGCAGGTCTTTGACTGCATAGGTCGGCATCAACTGCCCGCCCAGGTTGGTCCAGTTCTCCTGGCGCGGCTGGCTGCCCAGGTCCTCGAGCATCGACTGGAACGTCGCGCCTGTGTTACTCTGCAGGTAACCAACGAGGTTCCGCACCGCGTAGTGCAGCAGCATCTGGCGGTAGGCGGAGTAGGCCCGGGCGGGGTTGCGCAGGATGGTGGTGCGCTCGCCCGCCTCGGCGTCATCGATGGTGACGACCGTGTCGCTGAGCCTGGCATCGTTGTTCTTCAGCGCGGTGTGCCCCGTGCTTAGTTCAAGCTCCTCGCTGCCAGACTGCTGCAGGAGCGCCTTGCCGGTGCATTTGGCGAGCGTATCTAGCCCGGCGATGATCTCCTCGACCGTGTCCGGCGCGAGCGTATCGAACTCGACGTGCTGGGTCTTCCGCTTGCGCTGGTCGCGCTTGGCGTACTTGCCGGCGTTCCTGGCCAGGGCGTACATGTTGTGTGTCCACCAGTAGGCGGGGACGAGCACCAGCCTGTTGTTCGCCGTGTCGTTGCTGACCAGCGTGAACGGCAGGGTGATGTTGAGCTCGTTCGGGTAGTCACCCTTCGCGAGCAGGCAGTAGCTGGCGAACCGAGAGCTGTGCTTGATCGTCGTGCACAGACCCGGCCAGAACCCACGCCCCGCGACCACCTCCCCATCGTTCGCCCGGCTGTTGTGGTTGCTGCCGATCGTCGCGCCAGCCGCGAGGTTGCTCTGGCCCATCACCAGCGCCGCAACGAGGAACGAGTTGTTGTGGTGCTGCTCGTGCGCAGGGAAGACGAGGTTGTTCAGGAGCTCGCAGCAGGAGACCGTCGAGTTGTCGCCGAGCACGGAGTGGATCAGCCTGGCGCCGTACTTGAGCGAGCTGTTGTCGCCCATGACGAAGCGCACCGCCTTGCAGCCGTAGAAGATCCTGCAGCCGTAGCCGATGATCCCGTTGACCATCTCGACGCCCTCGCCGATCTGGGTCCGCTCATCGAAGTCGGAGTGGATGGTGAGGTTCTTGAGCTTATTAGCGCCCTTGATATACGCGGCGTTACCGATCTTGCAATCCTTGATGATCCGGCAGGACTTGATGACAGACTGCGCCCCGACCGTGCCGTAGTACCCCCGGTTCGAATCGAATTGCTGCTGGGTGATCTGCTTGAGACGGTCCATCAGCGCGGTGTCGCCGCGGTACTTGGCCCAGAGGTAGGCGTCTGCGGGGATGAGCCCATCGAAGGGGAGAACCGACCGCCCGCCGGCCTCGTTCATTAGGTCGAGCCAGATGCGGACATTCTCATCCTCGCGGTGCTTGACAATTCCATTGCCGAACTTCGCGTAGTTGCTGGTGTGCATCTCGTCGATGGACTGCAGGATGCACTGGTCGCCGACGATGACGTGGCTGAGGTAACGCACCGCGTGGATCGCGGCGTTGTCCCCGATGTCGCAGTTGATCAGGCGCGAGTTGGTCAGGCCCGCGCGCAGGTGCAGATCGTGATGCGTGAGCACGACCTTCTCAAGCTTACCGATGCGCACCAGCCCGGCGAAGTCGCAGTTGATGACCGCCTTAGCACGGAAAGGGTCAGCGACAAGGACCTTGTCCCAGTCCTCCGCGTTGTTGCCGTTCTTCACGAGCACCTCAAGCTCGTCCGCGCGCAGCCGGCGGTACCGCTCGGGCGGGTGGCCCAGATGCTGGTTGCGCAAGTAGTACTCGTCGCAGCCCTCGGGCAGGTCCTCGGGCCCAAGGAAGCGGTGCGAGAAGTCATCGGCGGGGGTGAGGGTAATCGGTCCCATACGGCTATTGTCGGCGATTTACGCTTAGTGGGCGCTCGGATTAGACGGCCGGCTCACTTCACGCCGCGTTTTCTGAGCCAACCGAGTTCTTCTGCCTTGGCCAGCCGGGCGATCACGAAGAATACCGCCACCCCCACGAGGACCAAGCCAGCGAGCAGTACGGCCGATTGGCTCCAGGTTTCCGCGTGTCGGCCGGCGATTGAATCGATCGCGAACAGCAGGCCTGCCATGACCGTCGTGGCGACCATCGTGCGGGTCCAGCTGGCGATGACGCTGTCGTCGATCGGCTTGTCCACACGTTTACGCAGCAGCAGGATGAGTAGCACGACCTGCCCGACGGCACTGATCGCGGTCGACCAGGCCAGCCCGGCCGCACCGAGCGACCAGATCAGCGACAGGTTCAGTGCCAGATTTAACAAGACCATGCAGGCGCTGACCTTGAGCGGTGTTGTCGCGTCTTTCAGGGCGTAGAACGCGCGCGTCAGCGTGTGTGTCATGGAGTAGGCCCAGACGCTGGCGGCGTAACCCGCGAGGATGACCGAGACGCGCAACGCATCTTCGGTTGTGAAGCTCCCGTGCTCGAAGACGGTCCGCGCCAGGGGCACGCGGACAAGGATCAGACCCGCGCTAGCGGGCAGGGCGATGAACACCGTCAGGCGCAAGCCCTGCCGAACGATCCTGGCAAACTCATCCGATGCCGCTTGCGGCGTAGCAGCCGCTTCCTCACCATCATTACCTTTCGTAAACTTGGCCGCGGCTGCCGAGAGCGCGGGGAAGATCGCTGTCGCGATGGCGATGCCGAACACACCCAGCGGGAACTGGTAGAGCCTTTGAGACCAGCTCAGCGCGGCGACGTCACCGTTGCGCAACGGGGCATCAAACACGTGGCCAAACAGGCTCAGCTTATCGCTGTCCGATTCGTTTTGGCCAGGCGCGAAGAAAAACGCGATCATCGCATCGAGCAGCGCGTTGATCTGGAACACCGCCAGGCCCAGCACCATCGGCCCCATCATGATCAGCATCGACCGCATCGTCGGCCAGGTCCCCTTGAACGATCGCGACAACTCCGTCACTTGAAGCAGGACCGCGGCCTGCCAGTACAGCTGCAGCACTCCCGCGATGACGACGCCGACCGCGGCCCAGGTGGCGACCGTCGCAGGCGGTGTGTCTTTATGGAACAACCCGGTCGCCAGCAACACCGCCCCGACAATCACCCCGTTAAGGACAAGCGGTGTCGCGGCCGGCGGGCCGAACCGCTTGTGGACCTGCAGGACCCCGCCGATGAGCGCGACGACGCAGATTAAGGGCATGTAGGGCAGCATCAGCCGGGTATACCGGATCGCCAGCGAGGCCTTGTGTGTGTCGTCAATGCTCGATGCGATCCACCAGAGCACCAGCTCAGCTATCAGCGTGATCCCCACCAGCAACACGGCCAGCAAGGTGATGGTCAGCGTGGCGAAGCGTTTGGCGAGTGCGGGGTCGCGCTCGAGCAGTTCGGTGTAGTTCGGGATGAAGGCGGCGGTCAGCGCGCCTTCGCCAAAGAGCCTGCGGAAGAGGTTTGGTACGAGAAACCCGATAAAGAACGCGTCCGCCGCCGCGCTCAGCCCCAGCGCCGCCGCCAGCACTGCGTCACGCGCCAGCCCGGCGAAGCGGGAGAGCATTGTCATTAGGCTCACCATTATCGCGTGACCGACGAAGGCCTGCGAGATGTCGGCGATACCATCAGACGCCGCGTTGGACGCGTAGGCTAGGCCAGTACGCTGTTCTCGCCTGGGCAAAGCCATCCACAAGGCCATTGCGGCAAGCACCCCAATAGTGTGGCCATACACGTCCGCGGCCTCCGCGCCCCGTCCAGTATAGAACTGGACGATTTCGATCGCCGGGCCGGAAAGCAGCAGAATCAGAAGCAGGAGTGCTGCCGCACGCTTTGGGCGGCGTGACCGAAGGGGCCAGATACCTATCAAGGTGACCGAGGTGAAGAATGCGAGCACACCATGCGCCCATTGGTCTAGAGGCCGGGATATCCAGTCGGTTTCCGCAAACAGTTCTCGCGTCATCAGAAACAACTGATGATTGAACCACGGCGAGAATAGCCCAACCATCAGCAGCGGGATGGATAGGAGCAGCGTCAGCCGGACCAGCCAATTCAACCGCCTTCGCTCAGCATCGCTTGGCTCACGAGCGATCAAGTAGACCCCGATGATCGCGACGAAGTTGGTGACCAGGTCGGCTGTGCTGACACTCCGCCCTGGCATATACGTTTGTGTTAGCTCATCGATCACCGCATAAGAGAGGCAGATGGCAAGCGCGATGGTACAACGCACCCGCCACGCCAACTTACGGCCACTCAGGTCTGAAAACAGGACCAGAACCATCAGGCCCCCGAAGGCCACAACGTGAGCGAACTTGTCCGTCTGCAGCACCACACCCAGGTGCTGCAGAGGTGGCCCGGGCAGGTGTGGGTTGGGTAGATGTGTTGCCAGGACCAGAAGTGGCCAGTAAACCAACAACAACAGGGTCGCATTTCGAGACAGCCAGCCGCCTCGAGAGAGCATCGGCATCTGGTCTTTTGATTGACGTTCCTGCGCGCTTTGGGTCATGGCTGGCCTATGTCCGACACATCCCTTACATCAAGGCAAAGATCGTATCGACCGGTCACGGAGCAACCCATCAACCGCACCTTAGCCAGTGACGAGGCGTTGGAATATCGATTGTGCGCGTATGGCTGGATTTCTAAATTCTGAAGCAAATAGACGCAAATATTTTTATTATAATAAGTTATATAATTTCATTTTATTAAGTAGATGATTTGAGTTATTTTTTTCAGATTTTCGCCAGATTAACACCTTTTTCTGCTTGAATCGGGATCAGCCCCGCGTGTATGCTACAGTTGTACCGAGCGAACTCGGTTGTTCCGGGACAATTCGTTGGCGCCTGGCCGGCCCATGGGACCCCCTCCCCAGTTTGTGTCAAAAAGGACCGACTGCTAACGAAGCCGTACCCCGCGGCATGACCTGGAGCGAACGTGTGCTGGTGACATCCTCATAAAACCTAGATCCCTCTCGGACGCCGTGTGCCTCACCCGCACCACGACGGACTTGGCGGTGCCGTGCATCCACGGCCAACCCCTTTGATTGTTCTTATTGTTCTTTTTTTCCTTTATCACGGAGACGTCTTATGACAACTTCAAACCGCTCTCGTAGGTCAGGCTTCACCCTGATCGAGCTGCTGGTGGTCATCTCGATCATCGCGCTGCTCATCGCGATCCTCCTGCCGGCCCTTGGCGCCGCGCGACGTACGGCCCGCCGTATGCAGAACTCGACCCAGCTCCGCGGGATCCACCAGGGCCTGGTCATCTTCGCCCAGTCCAACAAGACTATCTTCCCGGGCTACAACTCTAAAGGAGAAGTAATTCAGGGTGGTGTGAATACTGGTACTTCAGGCCAAGGTGACTTTGTGCAAGCTCGTTTTTGGTTTTTGATGACCGGGGATTTCTTTACCCCAGAGTATGCCATTAGTCCTTCCGAGACAGAAGCGGTTGTAGAGTTTGAATTCGATGGCGATCCATCCGATGATAAAGTCGAGTTTACTGGTGATAATGGCGGAACAGTTACTCACTATTCTTACGCGATGCTGGAAATTGAAGCACAAGGTGCTAACTTACCAGTGACTACTGACAGTGCAGCAAGATTTGCTGAATGGAAAGAAACCCTTAACTCTCAAGCAATTGTCCTCTCTGACCGAAACCTTGGTAATGGTACGGCTGAAGCAGATGCGCAAAGCATCCATGGCGATATTGAAGGCGACTGGGCGGGCTCGGTCCTCTGGAATGACAACCATGTCGGATTTGAAAACACACAACTTTTCGAAACAAAATTTGCTAATGGTTTATTGAATGATGCTGATAACTTGTTTGTTGCTAACGACAACAACGGCGCTAATGCTACTTCGGGTGTCACTCAATCTAATGCTCATATGATCAAATTTTCCAATGATAATGCGGGAGCCTCCGGCACCGAGTAAGTATGGAAAATTAGTTAGGTATAAGATGCCGGGTCTAACGACCCGGTTTTTTATTAGGGTCCAAGAAAGTGTGTGAGAAGCTGCCTCGCGCCCGGTAGATGATGCATGACGTACCTCGTCCAGATCGCTGAACGCGTACACGTCCAGCCCCTCCTGCCTGGCAGAAAATCCGTTTGTAAAACTTGCTATACGCGTGCTGCGTCGGCTTGCCCGGATGGATCGGGATCAACTCCACTTGAATTGTCCTACGCCCAGTCCGCCATCAGACGCGCGATATGCTCCCTGACGTGCATTTCGCGCGACGCCCGTTCTGATTTGCGCTAACCCCCGCGCGTAGCCATACTTACCCCTGAGCTTTAGCGAGCAACAAAGGAGCAAGTATGGCTTTATACGATTGGAAGCTGGTCTGCGCCGCGGTGCGTTCTGCCGGCCGCTCGGTCAGGCGACGCGGACGCAAGATGGTCTACACCGATCAGCAGATTGTCAAGATGCTCTTCTGGACCGTCAAGCACGACCGCCCGCTGTGCTGGGGATGCGACCGACAAAACTACAACGGCGCCTACCGGCCCAGGCAACTGCCCTCGGTCTCACAGTTCTGCAGGCGTGTCCAGAGCCCGCGTATTGTCGCGATGGTCGAGCATGTAAGCCGGCGTTTGATGCGGCCACGACGCCCAATCACTGTGGTGAGTGTCGATGGCAAGGCGTTGCCGGTGAGCGACTACAGCCGCGATGCCGACGCAACCAACGGCTGGGGCACCGGCCACTTCCAACGCGGCTACAAGCTGCATGGCTGCGTGAGTGATGATGATCTTTTCGTTCATTTCCAAGTGCATCCGATACACGTCTCCGAGACACTGGTGGCGCGGGACCTGCTCGGTCATACGCCCGGGCCCGGCATGTTCGCGTTAGGCGACACCCAGTACGACAGCTCAACGCTGCATACGGTGTGCCGGTCGCGCGGGGGAAGATTACTGACGCCCCTGAGAGGCCTTGCACGCAGCGTCGATCAGATCAGGCGGATGGATGGATCCCGGGCGGCATCAATTGATTGTGCTGTGGGACCGACAGCCCGAAGCGATGGAGCGTCTGCTACACGAACGCAAACGGATTGAGCGTGCGTTCGCTAACCTGGACAACGCCGGCGACGGGCTCAGGGGCCTGCTGCATTGGGTGCGAGGCCTGGAGAAGGTGCGTCGCTGGGTGACGGTGGAGGTCATCTTCTATCGGTCTTGAACTGCTCTGTAGAAATCCTCTCTGATCCGTCGTAAAACAATCATCAGGTTGTGGGCGAGGACCATCAGGCTCAACTCGTTGTTGCGGGCCTGATCGCTCCTTGCAGTCAACGCTTCGCCCTGCCTTGCCTTGATCATCCGCA
>JBCCYY010000068.1:0-21313 GCA_039188575.1 Planctomycetota bacterium
TCGTCAACCCTTTAGCCGCAGAAGATCAAGAGTTGCCGACCACGAAAGCGTTGGAGAAAGTCTTCGTGTCAGCAATTGCTGCAGAAGACCCTGTCGCCTTTGCTCAATGCTGGATCTCTGCGATTGATATGGTCGAGTTGATGGATTCCATGGCTAAGATCGAGCCACGCATTGCTGAAGAAGCGGTTGGGCTGGATCAGGTTATTGAGCAATTTAAAGAGCGAAATGAACGCATCAATAAGCTCTATCACGGCATCAGAAACGAAATCCAAAAAAATAATCTCAATACAAACGGGCTTTCAGTCTCTTTTGGCGAGACCAAGAAACAAGAAATGGGGAAGCTTGTTCGCTACGAAACGAAGCAAATTTTTGATGTACGATCAGAAGATGGCTGGGTTCTTAAAATCGAGATTGATGACATCTTGTCATTCGGTAGCGATTTTAAGTTTTTTGACAGTCCAATGCATGCAGTGCTAACGCTTGCCGATGGTAAGCAGGTCGAAGTTTATAACTCAGGGCAGCGTGGTATCGAGTGGTTTGATAAGGATCAAGAAGATGGGTGATCGAAATTGATCTATTGAATACGTCTACGCCGCGACGTCTTCCTCTTCGTCTTCTTCCACTTCCTCGTACTCGTACTCCCACTCGTCGTCTTCTTCCTCATCCTCTTCGTATTCAGCGTCGGGGTCTTCGTACTCGTCTTCTTCGCTTTCCTCGTCTTCTTCTTTACCATCCTCCGCGACGACCTCGTACTCGCCGTCGCCTTCTTCATCATCTTCGACTTCGAAGTCTTCATCATCGAGTTCGTCGACGGTTTCGATCTCGATGTCGTCATCTTCCTCGTCGTCGTAGGAGTCGTCGCCCTGCATGTCCTCGTCGGTGATGACTTCTTCGGCATAGGCTGTGTCAGCAGCAGGGTTGTCTTCGAGCGTTTGCCCGGGCGCTGAAGCGACCTCGGCTTGAGCCGTACCGCCGGCGGCGGCCTCCGCCTGCATCGCTTTCATCGCATCCCACTCTTCGGGCGTGATCTGCACCTCGCGGGCCTGGCTGCCCTTGTGGTCGCCGAGGATGCCTGACGCGGCCATCGCCTCGATCAGGCGTGACGACCGGGCGTAGCCGATGGTCAGTCGGCGTTGCAATAGCGACACGCTGCCGCGTTTGGTCTCGAGCACGATCATGACCGCCTTATCGAACAATGGGTCGTTCATCGACTCCTCGTCGACGCTGACCTGGTCACCCGACTTGAGCTGGACCAGTTGCGGCTCGAAGCTTTGCTGGGCGATCGTCTTGAGGAACTTAACAGTCTTGCGGACCTCCATGTCGTCGATCAGGCATCCCTGTGCGCGGGTGAGTTCGGACGAGCGTGGCGAGAGGAAGAGCATGTCGCCGTGGCCCAGCAGCAGTTCGCCGCCCTTCTGGTCGAGGACGATACGCGAGTCCATGCCGGAGCTGACCTTCATACAGATGCGGCAGGGCATGTTGGACTTGATCAGGCCGGTGACGACGTTCGCCGAGGGGCGCTGGGTCGCGAGGATGAGGTGGATGCCGACCGCACGGGCCTTCTGCGCGATGCGGACGATGAAGCCCTCGACCTCCTTGTTGGTCATCATCAGGTCGGCCAGCTCGTCGATGACGAAGACCATGTAGGGCAGCTTCTTGGGGATGCGCGCGGCCTCTTCCTCGCTGGCCGGCTCCATGCGGTCCTTGATCTCGTCCCAGCCGAGCTTGTTGTAGGTCCCGATGTCGCGGACGCCGACCTCGGCGAGCAGCTCGTAGCGCTCGTCCATCTTGGTGACGGCCCACTCCAGGATCGCCGCGGCCTTGGACATCTCGGTGACGACCGGGCACATCAGGTGGGGGATGTTCTTGAACATCGACATCTCGACCATCTTCGGGTCGACCAGCACGAGCTTGAGCTCGTCGGGCCGCTTGGTGAAGAGGAACGACATGATGATCGAGTTCATGCAGACGGACTTGCCCGAGCCGGTGGTGCCGGCGATGAGCATGTGCGGCATCTTGTTGAGGTCCTCGACCAGCGGGTTGCCCGACGCGTCCTTGCCCAGGTACATCGGCAGGTTCATGCTGGTCGCTGCTTCGGGCACCGCGCGCATGAGTTCGGAGACACGGACGATCTCGCGCTTGATGTTGGGCACCTCGATGCCGACGGTGTCTTTACCCGCCATGTTGGGCACGATACGGATATTCTGCGCTTTCATCGCGCGTGCCAAGTCGGTGCTGACACCGTTGAGCCGCGAGACTTTTGTTCCGGGGGCGAGGCGGATCTCAAAGAGCGTGATGACCGGGCCCGAGTCGATGCCGACGACCTCGCCCTGGATGTTGTATTGCTGCATCGCAGACTCAAGCTTGACCGCCTGGTCGCGGACGATCTTTTCCTGCTCTGCCGTGAAGTTGGTCTCGGGTTCTTCAAGCAGGTCTTGGCCGGGGAACCGGTAGCCGGAGAGGTCCTGCTCGGGCGCAACAGCCGGTGTTGGCGCGACCTTGGGTGCGAAGTTGATCGGCATCTGCGCCATCTTCTCGCGCAGCGCATCGGGGTCGAGCTTCTGCTTTCCCTTGTTGTAGGCGTCTGGCGCATCGCCAGCGGCTTCGTCCTCTTCTTCGGTATTGGCGATCGCTTCCATCGCGCGCTTCGCGCCGGCGGTCGAGTCGGCGGCCGCTTTCTTTGCCTTGGCGGCCTTGCGTTTCTGCCGCTTGAGCTGCTTGGGGGTGAGTTCTTCTTCGACCGCTTCCGGCCCTTCTTCGACATCGGTCTCGGCACCGTCCCAGGCATCGGGCGCGGTGCGGAACCGGCCGGTCAGCGGCGCGAGCAGGCCGGCCAATCGGCTCGCAAGGTTGAGACGGGCGATAGGCAGCTTCTTCGGATCGATATCGCAGATGCGCAGGATCACTTCGGCGATGGCCTTGGGGATCGCGAGCACGATACGGTCGGCGGTCAGGATCGCCCCGACCCAGAAGCTCACGAGCAGGAGGATGACGCTGCCGAACGTATCGAACCGAGCGGTGAGGTGGTCGTTGACGAAAAGGCTGAGCAGTCCGCCCGAGCCTTCGGGCATCGCGGTCTGGAACAGGGCGTAGTTGTTGCCGAGGATTGCGAGCAGGGCGGAAATGGTTACGGCGATTAGGCCTAGGCCGATCGTACGCAGCACGAGCTGGTTTGTTTCTCGTTTGGTGGCCGTGCGGTAGAGGTAGATGGCCATGCCGATGACGACCGCCCAGACCCCGACGCCGAGCACGTAGTAGAGCTCGTAGGCCAGGGCCGCCCCGACCACGCCGACCCAGTTGTGCACCGGGTCTGCGGCGATGCCGACCGCGTGGTTGGGCGCGTCGTTGGGGTGGTAGCTGATCAACGCCGCGACGAGCATCAGCCAGAGCCCGGCCAGGACCGCCCAGCCGACCCCGCGATAGGCCGCGAGGGCCTGGGTCGCCGAGGGGTTCTCTGTGGTCTTGGTTCGCTTGGCCATGTTGTTTCCTGGCAATGACTTAGGTTATCGGCCCTGATAGTTAGATCCAGCGCACCCGGGGCCCGGTGACATTCACTGATCATCGGCTAGCGGGCACGGAAACGGACAAAGTTGAGCGGCCTGTCGGGATTCTGGACAGGCTGTCTACACGGCTCTCAAGTGCTGGTATAGTAGGATCTTAGCATTCCGCTTGTCTCTCTCGTGTACTTCGCACCTTCCGTGGATTCCAAAGATGGATCGTTTCATTCATCGCCTCGCCCTCACCCTCGCCTGCCTGGGTGTTGTTTCCGCTGCACGGTCCACAACGGCTCAGTCCGAGGACCTCGAGATTGAGCACAGCCCCAACGCCCGGCACGTGCTGCGGAAGCACGCGGAGAAGCGGGCCGATCTCGAGGCGGATTTTCTTGCGTCGCTCGCCGAGCCCGCGAAGCGTTTCCAACATACCTGCGACCGGCAAGTCAAGCGTTACACCGCGATGCTCGAACGTGAGGTCCGTTCGCTGACACGTGCCGGATCGATCGAAGAAGCCAAGGCGGTCCAAGCCGCGATGCAGCGCGCTGGGTCCTGGCAGGTCACGGCACCGGACAGCAAAGGCCTGCATTTCCTGAGCAAGGTGAACCTCGAAGTCCCGGGTAGCGAGAACGCGACCAAGCTCGGCGTCGACCTCTTAGTCGGTATCGAGACCGCGGGCGAGGCTTATGCGAAGCAGGTCGACCGATCCTTTGAGCAGTACAAGACCAAGGTCGCCGCCACACGCCAGACGCTGCAGGGCGAGTTAGTCCGTATTAACGAACAGGAGCAGCGGGCCGGCCGACTCGAGGCGGTGGACGAACTGAACAAGGCGATCACAGCACTGAAACAGCTGCCCGAGGCCGAGCGCCCGGTGCCCGAGACAGAGCAGGCCGAAGAACCTGTCGAGGTCGAGACCAACGAACGCCCAAGTTATGCGGGGTTCTACCTGATCGAATACGAGACCGGCTTCCTGGACAACGCAAAGCTGATGATCCAACTGGACGAGGAGGGCGGCACCGTGCACCGGGCCTACCTGGATACCGGCCGGTGGTCTTGGAAGGACTACAAGGATCCGATCCGAGTGGAAGTAAAAGACAAGCGGTCTTTGGTACTCACGCACCAAGACCACATGCGCAAAAGGGACATGGTTCACGAGCTCAAACTCAGTGATGGTGTGCCGCTGAGCGCCGCTGCCTGGCCCGACAAAGAGGCGCACCGCATTGGGCAGGCGCGCTGCGATGGCTCGATCCGTGTGCTTGGCTCACCGAATGCCGACCTGCTTGGGCTGCAAGATGGTACCTACGTCATGGCGATGGACATGCATGTCAACAGCCGGAGGCAGGAAGAACGCAAGACCTACAGCATGAAGATCAAGGTCAGCGACGGCGTGATCTACCGTACGCACCGGAACTGGACCCTCAAAGCCAGCGCCTGGCACCACCTCGGCATGGAGTTCTTCACCGTCACCACGGGCGAAGACGTACTCACCCTCAGATTCGATCAAGGGATGCACAACTGGAACGACCACATCGAGATCCACCTCTCAGGCGAGGGTGATCCCAAGGTGAGGTACTGGTGGAACCATGCATGGAAGGCCGATGGCGACCGCCCCTCGTTGGTTGGCAAACTGATCCGCGTCAAAGAGTAAGCCCGCCGTAAATGGTTTAAACCCGACTCAGACCGGGTTTTTTGGCCAGATTTGTCGTCTAGTTTGCTAAGGGTGCCGGCTTGAGATTCAGTTGACTCTGATTTACTCCGATCTCATTTGTAGGAATCGGAGGATAACGCTTGTGTTATCGGGTCAGATTGCAACAGATCAATCGAGCGTGGCCTCGACACGGGTCCGTATGGCTTGGCGGCTGGCTGCCGCGCTGGCCGGCGCGATCGCGATGACGGTGGCGTTGTGGGTCTTGCTGAAGCAGGCCCAGGTGCCAGCCCGCTGGCCCAGCCCGATGGTGGTCCTGGCCTGCCTCGCGTTGGGCGTGATGTTCATCAACCTCAAATCATTGGCGCTGCGCTGTTCCGCTCGCCACGCTGGCGTTCCGCTCCGCTTTCGAACCGGCGCGCGTCTGCTGTGTGAAGGCGTCGCGATCGAGTGCCTCAGCTGGCCAGGCAAGCTCTGGGCGGATGGCTACCGAGTCAAGATGCTCGGGGCTGGGCCGGTTCGGACGCGTGTGCTTGCGCTTGCGATCTTCCGCATCGCGTCCATCGTTGGCGTGATGGTCGCGCTCGCGCTGGCCGCCGCAGCGATTGATGGCTTCTCCTCCATGGATGGCATGGCATTGCTTGGTGTCGTGCTGATGGGCTTGGTCTTTGTCCGTATCCGCACACAGCAGGCGGGTGCTGCAACGGCACGACATCTGCGCGGGCTGATCATGCCTGTCGTGCTCTCTTTGTTCGCCGTGATCGTGGACGCGGCCGCGGCATCGCTGATCGCCTGGTCGCTGGCGGGCGTGGACCCGCTTGTTTTCGCCGCCTGCTTTATGGTCTGCAGCGTACTCGCGTCGGCATCGGGCATGCCGCTGGGCCTGGGCGTACTCGACGCGGCGGGGTGGATCGTACTCACGGGGTTTTTCGGTGTCGATGCGGGCACCGCCGCGGCGGTGGTGCTGCTGCACCGCTTGTGCGGCCCGGTGCTGACGCTGCTGATCGGGTCGCTGCTGCTGCTTCAGCGCGGCCTCCCCGACCTGGTCGAGCAACTGCAAAGGCTACCCACCCTAGAGCCGCACACTGCGCGTGCGCGGAACGCCTCGGCTTTCAGCCTCATCGAACTGGTCTTGGTGGTTGTCATCATCGGTATCATCTCCGCGATCGCCGTCCCCCGGCTCTCAAGCGGTACCGACAACGCCTACAAGGCGAAAGCGCTACAGCTGGATAAGAGCCTGGAGAACGGCATCGTCCTGTACCTACGCGAATACGGGGAGCTGCCAAAGAGCTTCAAATCATGGGTGGGTGCGACGAAAGACGCATCCGCCGACAATTACCTCAACCTTGAACCCATCCGGCCTTTGATGAAGGACCCCTCAGCGGCCTTCTCACTAAACGATCAGACGATCCGCATCGAGTTCAAGAGCGGGCTCATCGTGCAGTACAACATCGACAACGCGGGCAACCTGACATCCACCTATACCGATCCCTCCTGAGCCTATTCGCGTTCATCATCAAGAAGTAACGTACGCGTCTCTGACTCGGTCACACTGATACGATAGGGCGTCAGGATGTACTCATCCACGCCCGCATCGCGGAGCACCTTGTCCATCAGGAAATAGTTGACGAACCGCTCGTTCTGTGTGAGTTGGTTGATGCCGCCAGCAATCACGGGTCCAGTTCGTCCATCAACCCGCCAGACAAACTGCAGCCGGTCGCCGGGGCCCGCGTAATCGTCGTCGGGTTTGAAGATATGGAAACCCGCGATGGGTGAAGGCTTGATCTCGAGCGCACTGCCTGATGTTCTAAGCAGATGCAGCGCGCCAATGATTTCGAACCGGTAGCCGTCCTTGCGCGGTGAAACAGAGCTGTTTCGCGGCCGCATCGGGTTCTCGCCGACCTGCCCGTATAGCGATGCGATGGTTTTCGTGGATGCATCCGCTGCGACCGTTTCTGCCATTAGGCCGCGGTCCGGTGTCATCGTGTACACCACGGCATCCGCCTCGGCCGGGGCACGCAGCGGGGTCACGTAACGCATCCAACCCAGCGTGACCAGCACACCCACAACCATGGCTGCCACCGCTGTAGCAGCCCGGACCCGCAAGGGCGGGCGTTTGGGGTACGACAGCCACAAACCAAAGAGCAGGATCAACAGGTAGATCGCCCCGCGCAGAAGGCCACGACCGGCCTGCGTCGGCACAAGGTCGGGATCGATCATAAAGATCACCGTAAGCCAGCCCAGAACGCCCGCTGTGCAGACCGCAACGCGCAGCCTGCAAACCCCTGCAGCGATAAGCCACAGGCACGCCGCCGCGATGACCGCGTCGTAAGCCAGCGGCCCACCATCAAGGATGCACTTGCATAGCGCACAACCCGCCAGCGCCCACAGCAGCGTGCACGCCTGACGCGTAGCGCTGCCCATACGCTGCGTCGCACCCGGCGCCAGCCAAATCACCATCACCACGCTGACCGCAAAACCTAGCCCAATAATCGCCGACAGCCACGCCGGCACAGCCGAGCGATACACCGACCCGGTATCAAACCGGTCGTGAAGCGATCCGAGCCCTAGCAGCTCTACACTGTGCGCGATCGCCGTCTTGCCGACGTGGATATGCGCGGTGCTGTTTACCGACAGGTGCCCATCCCTGCCATGAAACGTCGGCGTGCTCAGGTTCAGTTCGTAAACATGGACGTACTGCAAGTGCGCCGCCATTGAGCCCGACAACCCAACCAACACCCCCGCGATAAGCAGCGTGTACCCCAATCGCGTGTTGGGTCGTGCCTTTTGGTATAGCGCAACACGCAGCATCACCGCCGCGACGAAGCCCAGTAGGAAGAGGATCTTCCCCGTTGACACGCCATGGTTGAACAGGCTAAGTATGTAATGCAGCTCGATCCGGATCGCGTGCCACGCGAGGTACAACCCGGCCAGAAGGGCCGTGCCGACGATAACTGAGATCGCAAAACGCTTATCCACCCTGCATAGGTCGGCAGATCGATCATTTCGCAGGCTTGTCCGATAAAGCCCAGCCTCCACCATCGGGCTTGCCCCGTCTCCTGCGTGCGCTGCAGATCCCGATCACGATCACCAGAGCAGCGGCGCTGCCGGGCTCTGGCACCACAGCAAGCAGGGCGTCTGCCGCCGGGTCAGGGGGTAGCGCCTCTACAAACCCGAAGATGTCTAGGTTGTTCAACACACCGTTGCCATCGAAATCCCCGCGGACATCCGCCGCTAGTCCCTGGGTCAACACGTCGTACCCGCCCGGATCAGTGAGCGCCAAGACGAAGGCAGAAATATCAAGGCTGCTCAGATGCCCATCGCCGTTAAGATCGCCTAGTGGGTCTGTCCAGTTCGCGAGGACCAGATCTTGTTCGAACACGCCGACCCGACCATCGCCATCCCAATCGCCCGACACCAGATCGTATGGCGTAGTGCTCTGCCCGAAATTGGTCTGCACAATCTCTAGATCCGCTTCATCGACACGCCCATCTCCCGTCAGGTCGCCCGGCACCTGCAGTGCGATGAACACGGCGTCCGCGAGGATGCTGTGAGCCCGAGAGGTAGGGTGGATCTCATCCCAGAATACGAACTCGCTTACGTCGCCGCTGCTGCTGACAAATGGGTCGCTGGTGTTGGTGAACCCATACAGCACGGGGTCTTGTAGCAGCCGGTCGAATGTCGTCTCAACATCAAAAAGGGTGAGATCGAGGTTACGCTGGCTTGCAAGCGCGTTCATCTCGTTTGCCAGCAGGCTGTTGTAGGAAGACGTCAGGTTATTGAGTGTTGCCTGGCTGCCGGTGCCGAGGTTCCGCGGGATATCGCCCAGGCTGGGCAGGTTCATCACCAAGAAGTGCTGGGCACCACCATCCGCCAGTGCCCCAACGTGGTTGACCATGTTTGTTGTGATGCTCTGCGCGGTCCCGACCCCGTCGAGCACATCGTTGCCCCCGCCCCAGACGATAAAGAGCTCGTCGCCGGTCGGGGTATTGCTGTTCAGGTAATCGCTGATCTGGAACCCGAGGTTATCGATCACGTTGAAACTCAAACGCCCAGACCCTGTCCGCGCCCCGCCGTGGGCGTAGTTGTCGCCGCCCGCGTCGCTGCGTGATGAGGCAGAGCCTGGCAGACCCAAGTCTGCCGCGAGATACTCGACCCAGACCGGCCCGCTCGAAAAACGCCCGTTGGTGAGATCCGCCCCGCCGCCGAAGAGGCTGATGAACTGGAAGAAGAAATTGTTTGCGGTATTCCCCACATCCGAAAGCGAGTCGCCAAACACTACGACATCGCTATAGGCGTTCCCTTGAGCCTGTGCCGACAGGCTCGGCATGCCCAACAAGGCGAGAACGAGCAGTAATCGCAGCGGCGTGTTTCGCGGCATGGCTCATAGCTTAACCCCCGCCAGCCGAATCCCAATGGTGCCAGCGGATATCATGACACCAAATTGCAAACCTCAGCCATCGCCAACCTGACTGTCGGAGAGGATCAGCCGCTCGCGATTATCGCCGGGCCCTGCCAGATCGAGTCCGAGGACATGTGCCTGAGCATCGGCGAGCGTGTCCGCGACCGCTGCGCTGAGCTCGGCCTGCAGTACATCTTCAAGGCCAGCTTCGACAAGGCCAACCGCTCCTCGATCCACACCCCCCGCGGCACCGGGCTTGACGAAGGCCTCGCGACCCTCGAACGAGTTGGTAAAACCCTGGGCGTACCCACCACGACCGACATCCACGAGCCCTACCAGGCCGAACCCGCCGGCCAGGCCGTCGACCTTCTCCAGATCCCCGCGTTCTTGTGCAGGCAGACCGACCTGCTCGTCGCGGCCGCAAAGACCGGCAAGGCCGTCAACGTCAAGAAGGGCCAGTTCCTCTCCCCCGGCGAGATGACCAACGTCGTCAACAAGCTCGACGAGGCCGGCTGTAAGTCCATGCTCCTCACCGAGCGCGGCACGTTCTTCGGCTACAACCGCCTGGTCAACGACTTCCCCGGCCTCGAGGACATGATGCAACTCGGCTGGCCGGTCTGCTTCGACGTCACCCACTCGACCCAGCTCCCCGGCGGCGGCGGCACCCATACGGCCGGCAGACCCGAGCGGGCGCCCTTGCTCGCCCGATGCGCGGTCGCCGCGGGTGTCCAGGCCCTCTTTATCGAGACCCACCCCGACCCGAGCCAGGCCAAGTCCGACGCCGCGACCATGCTCCCGGTCGACCAGGTCCTCCACCTCCTCGGCCAGCTCGCGAAGCTGCACGCCACCATGCGTTCGCTCTGACCAACTAGCCAATCGATCTGCAGTCTCAGCCATTTCGGCGCAGCAGTGCGTATTGGCTCACTGGTCGCTTTCAATCCCCGGGCGAAAGCCCCTCGTGCGATCAGCGCACCGCCGCGCACAAGCTACCAACACCCACGGATTCAACCCGTGGGCGTCTGCCCGCTGTCGCCGCTTGCCACCGACTTGTAAACACACCCCTTCATTCAATCGCCACACTCTATCCCCGCGCGCGCACCCAAAACAATCACCCATTCCACCAACCCCGGGCCTGCGCGATACAACATACCGACCCCACCCTTTATGAACGGTGTGTGCTCACTGCCAAACCTCCTAAAACCCCTCGTTTTACGCGGTTTTTAACACTAAATCATTAAAAATTACCTACTTCAGGTAGTGACCGAAATCAACCTTATCGGGTAACCTTATCGGACCATTGATTGGTATTGATGCCTCAGCAAATCCACCAATCGAGAGCCAGCGCCTGCCGACGTAGAAGAGCAAGAGAAAAGGGTACATGCGACACACTTCCACCACCGCCGCTGCCATAGCGCTGCTATTGGCAATCACCGCGGTGCGACCCGCCACCGCCGACACGCTCACCATCACCCGCGAGATCGTGTTCGATCGCCACGAGTACTTCGCCGGCCTGGGCTCGGGCGGCCAGGTGATCACCAACTCCACCGACTGGTACGCCTTCGCGGATACCTCGTCGGTCGTCGTCCCCGCCGGCAGCTACGACCGGATCGAGCTGGTGCTGACGGTCGCACCGGGCAACGAGCTGGTCATCAACCCGACGCCAGCCGTGCCGCGCCTGGAGCTCGACATCCTGTGGAGCACCCCATCGGGCGGCGGCTTTGAAGCTCTGGACACCGTTGATCTGTCTTACACCAACGGCACCCCCAACCTGCCCAACACCGGCACCGGCGGGCTGACCTTCGGCGGGTCAGGCCAACTGATCCTTATCACCGCCTTTCAACAGGACATCCCCCTCCCAGCAGACGGCGCGTCCTTCGATGCCGTCACGATCGGCCAGTCCGAAGCGCCCACCGTGTTCAATACAGACACCGAGTTCTTCTTAGACCGCGCCGAAGTCCGCTTCAACTACTTCGCCCAAGGCAACCTCGGCCCGGACCCCGGCCCGTTCACAAGCATCGTCCCCGAACCCACCAGCCTCACGCTGCTGGGCCTGGGCGGGCTGCTAACGCTACATCGCCGCCGCGTAACCGCCTAATCAAATCATTCGTAAAAAGGACTTCGAGATGTACTTCAAACCCGCCTTCGCAGCCGCCTCGATCCTCGCTTTGGCGCTGCCCGCTTCTGCCGACCTCTACCGCATCACCGGCGACTTCATCGAAACCGACTTCGTGTTCGACAACTTCACGATCGTCGATGAGTTCATCGTCGGCAAGGTCGGCGAGTTCGAGCTGATCATCGATGACACCGACATCCTCACGGTCGTGAACAACCCGGGCAATGAAACGGCGCAAACCACCACTACGGCAGCGCTAATCAATGAGCCGTGGATCGGCTACTCGATCACGAGCATCATGGTGCGGTTTAACGGCATCACACTTAGCAACCTCGCTGATGTCGGACAAGAGTCCGTATTTGATGCGACCGGCCCTGACTCAGCCCAGTTCTATGTCGAGGGCGGCTCTCTTGCGGATCTGGCCAGCGGCGCACTTCAGGCCGAGGGAAACATCGCGTTCAATCTCTTTGCTGATGAGGACCCTTTCGCGTTCGTGACCGTCGGCAACACAACCTCGTCCGGTGACCCCAGCCAAGGCGGGCCCTTCAACGCCATCATTAATGAGTTCAATCTGGATGACGGTGCCGGCTTCGTCTCAAGCGGCGCCAACCGTATCCCAGGCGGTGGGGTTCAGAACGTGGCCGTCACGCTGATCCCCGAACCCTCCAGCCTCGCGCTGCTAGGACTGGGCGGGCTGCTCGTCGCCCGGCGGTGTAGAGAGGCCATAACTGCTTAGACTATCGCTTTTTTTATTGATCCATCCATATGCATCAAGGATCTCTTATGAACCATGTAGCCATTATCAGGCAAAGCGCCCTTGCCGCGAGCATCGCCGCCTGTTCTTTGAATTGGACCAGTGATGCGGCTGCCGCACCAGTCGAGATCGGCTTCGATGACGCAACCAACAGCGGGGGTGTCTTGGCGGGGACGACCACAGAAGACGGGTTTGAGTACTCGCTGTTTTCGGGTGCGGTCATCTCGACCAACATTAACGCAGGCCGGGAATTGCAGGGCCGCACAACGGGGCCTGGCGGCGTGATCGAGATCGTCAGTGCGACCCCCGGGCAGACCTTCAACTTCATCTCCATCGAGATCGCGGAGTTCGATCGTGCGGGTGATCAGGCTTTTGCGATCCAGGTCCAGGGCCTATTTAACGGCGGGGTGGTGGGGACCGAGCAGCTGCTCCCTCAGCCGGAGAACGCCAACACCCTTGGTTTATTCAGCACTGCTTTGGCAACGCCGGGTGGGCTGCTGGGCGACGAGATCGATCAGCTCCTGATCACCCTTCCCGCCGGCCAACTGGACGCGGTGCCTCCGGACTTTGCAGGCCGTGTCAATGGCGTCGTCGTTGAAGTCGTCCCAGAGCCATCCAGCCTCGCGCTGCTGGGATTGGGCGGCCTGCTCGTCGTGCGGCGGCGGCGCTAACGCTTTGAATCCCGAACACACCCCAACCCGGATAGATGAGTCTATGAAACGTTTGCTCGCAACTACCTCCCTTGCCCTGGCCATTGCTGTAGGCGGCGCCCCGCACGCCGCCGCGATCACCATCGACAGCCGCAACAGCGAGATCAATATCGGCATCGACATGCGTGCGTCGGCGAGCAGCGGCCTGAGCATACCCCAGATTACCATCGACGCTAACGGCACCATCACCGACCCGACAGGCCCGACCGATTTCCCCTTCGCCGTCGACGAGTCGGTCTCTTTCACCCCGTTCCCGCAGGACCCCAACCCTCCCGAACCGGGCACCGCAGGCGTTGACACGGACATCAACTACGTCGACGAGGTCACGCTCACCCCCGATGGCAACCAACTCGTGGCCATGCTCGAGTACTTCAACGACACCAGCGTCAATACGACAGGCTCTGGGCTCGCCGAGGCCACCTCCGACGCGTCGCTCACGCTCGTCTTCACCTTGAGCCTGGAGGCGGACTACAGCCTCAATGGCAGCAACGCTCTGGACGCCGGCTACGACCAGCCCTTTGTGTTCAAGCTCTCAGAGAACGGCGGGGCGATGGTCTTCGATTTCGCCGCCACCGACCCGCTCCCCGGCCCGGAACTGGCTGGCACGCTCCAGCCCGGTACGTACACCTTCGAGTTCTTCGTCGCCCAGGACTTGTCCTTATCAAGCCCCGGCTCGTCGAGCCAGGTCGATGCGCTCGACGCAGTGTTCATCGTGACTACCGTCCCCGAACCCTCCAGCCTCGCGCTGCTGGGCCTTGGCGGTCTGCTTATTGCGCGGAGGCGGCGTTAGGCCAATATCGAATACGACCCTGGAGTACAAGAAATGATGAACACACCCAAGCTCACCGCCGTTGCCTTGTTTTTTGCGATGGTTCTTTTGGCCAACCCACTATCAGCCGGGACGGTCCTCCTCGTCGAGGTGGACGGCACCTCGACGATCGTGATCCGCGCGACCGGCGCCTCGTCTCTAGTGGACGACAGTTCGACAACCGTCAGTGCCGGCGTCTCGCTCGTCGACCTTTTCCCTTCCGATTTTTTCCCGATTATTGCGCCCCCCACGTCCGGCGACCTGGCGGTGAACGGCACGACCTACCCCAACGTCTTCGGCAACCTCGACCCGCCACTGTCTGCGCGTGACCTGAATATCTTCAGTGCCTTTCAGAGCGGCACGCAGCAGTTCACCACCACCGCCCCCGCCTTTACAGGCTCGCTGGATGTGGAACTGTTCACCACCAACCCCCTGCCCGTCGAGGGCACCGTCGGCAACGTTATCGTCGGCGATGGCCAAGGCGGCTCGGGCGCGGTCATCGGGCAATTCCTCGTCATCCCCGAACCCTCCAGCCTGGCGCTGCTGGGCCTGGGCGGGCTACTTGTGTCACGCCGCCGGCGCGGCTGATCAGTGTTTGTTTGAAACGACTGAAAGGAAACAGCCATGCATCATTTAGGTTCGACCACAGCCAAGCTTTTGTTATTAGTGTGCATCGCCTTGCACGGCCAGGTCCAGGCGGCGGGGATCAAGCCGCTTATTATCGACAGCTTCGTCGCGGCACAGGACCTGTCTGCGCCGTTTGATCAGACCGTTAACACCTCCGGGGACGACATCCTCGGTGGCACCCGCACGGCCACGACTTTCAGCCTCGACCCAAACGACCGATGGACCGCGGCCAACGGGGTCGGCACCTGGTCGGTTGTCCCAGGGGGATTCGACGCGAACATGAATCTGCGGTATGACGCCAACGACGTACCCCTTGGCTTGGACCTGACCGCGCTGGGACTTGACAGCGTCGCAATCGAGATCCTTTCTGTCTCCCCGGGCGTGAGCGCTTCGGGCCCGCAGTTCAACATCAACCTGACAACCCTGGACGGGTCCTCGGATGATGTGCGATCGACCTACACCACGGGTGTGCTGGGACCTGGGGTCTATGTCTTTGATATCGCCGATTTATTCACCCCGCAGCAGCGCCCGGTGGATGAGACCCAGATCGACATCATCAGCGTTCAGATCAGCGGCAGCCCCGGCCAATCGATCCAACTAGGGAGCATCTACTTCGTCCCCGAACCCACCAGCCTCGCGCTGCTGGGTCTCGGCGGATTGCTTATCACCCGGCGACGTCGCCGCATACGCTGACCGTCAACCCAACACCCACCGGAGAACCCATCCGTGAAAACCCTCTGCATTACAACAACCGCCGCCACGCTCGGGCTTGCCCCGCTCGCTGCTGCCCAGCCGTTCTACCGCGTCACAGGCGACCTCTTCGACAACAACCCCGCACAGGTCGGTACGTTCGTGATCGACATCGACCCCAACGGCCTCAACGACCTCGTCACCAACGCCGACCTCGGCCCGAGCGAACAGCTCGAGATCGAGCCCTGGTACGGCTACGACGTCCTCAGCGCAACCGTGACGATCGATGGCTTCACGTGGACGACCGCCGACGTGGTCCTGAGTCTTTTGCCGTTCGGCGGGCCGCAGCAAGCCCAGTTCTGGATCGAAGGGGCGCCGATCGACCAGCTCGATACCGAGGACTTCGGCCTCAACTTAGTAGACACGGACAACAGCCTTGCGTCGGTGTTGATCGGGAACCCGACCGGCGACCTTACCCAAGTCCTGACGAGTGAGGTCGCTTGGAATTCGCCAATCAGCTTCGGGAGCCTCGGCGACTATCAGAACGTGACAGTCACCCTCGTCCCCGAACCCACAAGCCTCGCGCTGCTGGGCCTGGGCGGGCTGCTCGTCGCACGGAGGCGGCATTCATCGACCCGATTCTTTTTCACACACGAGTAGTAACAATGAAAACGAGCAAACGCTTCACCCATACGATCAAGGCACTCACTTTGTTTTCTGGGTTGTCCTGTGCGGCCGCCAATGCCGGGACACTGATCGGTACGACCGGCAGCGCTACCGGTATCGACGGCCTCGTGATCGAAGGGGTGGTCTACGACATCACGTTCTCTCTGTCTTCACAGAGCTACGAAGATGTCTTTGGCACAGAAACCCCGGTATTCCTGGGCGACGAGGCCGGGGCTAACGCGGCACGTGATGCGATCCGCGACTTCTTATCGGCCGAGGGTGTGACCAGGGTCACTAACATCAGCACCGCCGCGAATAGCTTCGTGCACGTCCCCTACCTGGTCACTTCGACCGATGTGACCCGCGCCTCCGCCTTCAACAGCCTGCCCGGGAGTGATAATTGGGTTGACGGCCCGGTGACTGTGCTAAGCCGAACCATCCAGAACTCCAATGTCAGCTGGGCCACTTTTACGGTTGTCCCCGAACCATCCAGCCTGGCGCTGCTGGGTGTGGGCGGCCTGCTCGTCGCCCGGCGGCGAGTTGGCGATTGATTGACCACGCACGGGCCTGCTCCTAGCAATCAGTGGATCGATCACGCCCTAACCAATACCCGATGCCTGCCACGGTCAATCGGCTAGCCAGCGGTGCATGCGATCGATCGCGCCCTCGTTTGAGGCCGTATTGTCTGCCGGTGGCCCGGATGGGCCGGCGCTGTGTTTAACCGCCTCGGCAAGCTCGCGCGGGCTGAGCCCGAACGCCTGCTGGAAGGCCCTGCGGAAGTGCCCCGAGCTGTTAAACCCGAAACGCGACCACATCGCGGCGAGCTCGTTCGGATCGCTCCGGCCCAGCTTCAGCGTCTCGAAGCACCGCTGCAGCCGCTGGCGGCGCAGGTACGACTTCACCCCGTTCTCTTCGTTGAACAACCGGTACACCGTCGCGCGCGAGCACCCGAAGGCCACCGCGAGCTGGTCGGGGCCGAGCCCCGGGTCGTCGTGGTGCCGGATCAGGTAGCTCTTCATGGCCGCGAGCAGCTGGTCCGACGCGTCCCCGCTGTCGGCCGGCGTGTAATCACCGAAGGCCGAGCCGATCATCCCGTCGAGCAGCCCGAGCATCGCGTGGGTGAGCTGCTGGCCTTCCGCCGCTTCGACCCTCGGCAGCTGGCGCCAGATCGACGCGAGCGTGTTGCCGAAGAGCCGGCCGGCCGGCTCATCCAGTGGCCAGTGGATCGCGGGCCGGCGTTTGTACAGCAGCGCGGCCTTAGGCACCCGGCTCCGTGGGATCACCACACCGATCTTGTCCACCGCTTCGCTCACCGTCGAGAACGGGTGCGCCCAGTCGGCGAGGGTGATCCTGCCGGGGTCCATCACGTGGTCCTGGTCGCCGAGGTGTCCGCGCTCGGCCCCCTTCAGCGGCAGGTGGAGGGTGATGTAGTCCTGGTCCGACCCGCGCAGGTGTTTCTCGGTACGCCGGTAGATCGACGGCGAGAACCGGTTGCGCGTGAAGACCAGCCCGTCGACCATGAACCCGGTGAACCCCGCGCGGTAGCCGGGCTGGTGCCCGACCGGCTCGGTCTCGAACAGCGGCGACGCCGACGCCCGCCACGCCTCGGCCGACGCCGCGCCCGGCTCGGCATCCAGCGTCACGCTCGGCAGCGCATCGCGGGCAGACGCCCCCGGAGTCGCCGGCGACTCCGGGGCGTGCCCGTGCTCGCCGGGCGCCTCCTCCCCGTGTTCTTCTCTTCGATCTGCCACCGTGACCTCCCCAATTGCTGCTGCCTCACGCCGAAAGGCTAACGCAAACCGACGGGACACGCACCTTTTTTCACCCTTTACCGCTACCGGCTTCGGGCCATTTTGTGACGTGAGACACCAGGACTGTATTTGTGAGACGTGGGGGACGGTCCACACCGGGTTGTCGTTTATCTTTCCCGCCGATCGGGTGTATCGCGTGACCCCAGTAAGACACCAAACGCGCCGCAAAGCCTCGAAACACAACAGGAGAATCGAATATGACGATCGACCCGAAACCCCTCGCGACCGCCGTCGGCACCCTTGCTCTCGCCCTCGCCGCCGCGCCGCCGGTGTCGGCGCAGACGTTCATCGAAGACGGCGGCACTACGACCATCGAGAGCATGATCAATGAGTTCATCGGCGTGTTCGATGGACCCGGCGATCAGCCGACGACGGTCGTCTTCGAGTCGCCCGCCAACATCACCGGCTTGGACCCCGACGACGACTCGGTGTTTGTCGTAGACAACTCGATTGTGATCATCAACGGCGGGAACTTCGTCGGCAACATCACCGCCTTCGACGACGCCACCCTCACGATCAACGGCGGCGTTATCAACGACGACGTTATCGGCTTCGGCTCGAACACAGGCTCGAACACGCTCGTCGTCACCGGCGGAAGCATCGGCGACGACCTGGAGATCTACAGCGACGGCACCCTCACCGTCACCGGCGGCAGCGTCGGCGAAGACCTCGAGGCGTTCGAAGACAGCTTCCTCTCCTTCAGCGGAGGCACCGTCGCGAACAACTTCACCGTCTACGACGACGCGACCGCGCTCGTCACCGGCGGCTTCATCGATAACGACCTCGAAGCGATCAACAACGCAGCGATCACCGTCCGGGGCGGCTCGATCGCCGAGGACACCGAAGCCAGCGGCTCGGCCACGATCGACATCTTCGGCGGCACGCTCGGCACAAGCATCGCCAGCGGCGGCAACTCCGTCATCACGCTCTACGGTCCCGGGTTCCAGATCAACGGACAGTCCGCGGGCTTCGGCGAGATCGCCCCCACCTTCGGGCTGCTCTCGGGCACGCTGTCCGATGGCACCGCGTTCAGCGTGGACTTTGCGCGTATCACCGAGGGCTTCTTCTTCCGCCGCACTGGCGACATCGTGCTCGTCGAGCAGGCCGTCCCCGAGCCCACCAGCCTTGCGCTGCTTGTGCTCGGAAGCGCCGCGCTGCTGCGCAGGCAACGAAACGCGTCAGCCTCCGACCCGCACCCCGTCGGCGAGCACCTTTACAGATCATGGGCACACGCCGGGCACCTACCTATTGGGACTAACCCGCCGTGTTGACGCCCGCCGATTTTTCCACGCACTAAGCGCTACCACCCTCGCGCCATTTTCGAGCGTGAGACACCAGGCGCGCATTCGTGAGACGTGAGGGACGGCCGTCGGGGATACACCGTTTATGTTTCCTCTTTTGCGGCAACGCCTCACCCGCAGACCGAGCCCCGCCCTCGCCAACCCGACAAGTCCACACACCACGGAGACTAGAAAATGACGACACCCACACGACCCTTCGCGACCGCAGCCCTCGCCGCCGCCAGCCTCACACTCACCGCCGCCACAACCACTCACGCCCAGCAAGGCCCCGCCGAGCTCTGGTCCGTCGGTGGCGCCAACAACGGCGCTCCGGTTTCAGAGTTCGACGAGACGACCCAGAGCTTCGGCCCCACCTTGTTCGAGGTCGCTCCGGTCGGCCCCGCGAATGCAGCCGAGATCGAATACACCGGCTCGACGTTTGTGGTCTCCAACGTGAGAGCAGGCGAGATCACGGTGTGGGACGCCACGTCCTACGCGCTGATCGCCACGGTCCCGTACAACTTGACGGCTTCGACCGCGGGCATCGATGCAATCACCGCGCTCGAGTACGTCGACGGCGTGATGTATGCCGCGTCAGCGGAGCGCGGCGGGTCGATCTCCGAGTTCGGGACGCTCGATCTCACCACCGGCGTCTTCACACCGATCGCAGTGACCGGATACGCCGGCCCGCTGTCTGGCCTCGCGTTCGACGGCACAACGATGTACGCCTCGACCGGCGGCGGTGACAACGGGCTGTACGCGATCGACCTCGCCACCGGCATCACATCGCTGACCGGCGAGGCCAGCACGGTCGAGGCGTACTACGACTTGGAATTCGGTGCCGATGGCGTGCTCTACGCCATGGGAGACAACGCACTACCCGGCGGCAGCTCGGATGAGCTGTTCACGGTTGATCCACTCACCGGGCTCGCAACGCCTCAGGGCGCGTTGAACGCGCCGCCGAGTTCGACCGGGATCACCTCCACCTTCATCATCCCCGAGCCGACCAGCCTCGCGCTGCTGGCCCTCGGCGGGCTGCTCGTCGCGCGGCGGCGGCGTCGGTCCGCTTGATTTCGCTCGTGCTCACACCCGGAGAACCTCATGCGTTACCTCCTTGCCACAACCATTGCTCTGAACGGCTTCGCCGGCCCCGCGCTGGCCGCGACAACCTTCGACAACGGCCTTGCCAACGAGTTGGCCGGGCAGCACGGCCAGGTCATCGTGACCAACGGCACGACCCTGCTCACGCTCGCCGGCAGCAGCGCGACCGGCGGCAACGGCGAACCCGGACTTACGCTCGATGAAGATTCGCGCGTCACGCTCGAGAACACCGTCATCCAAGGTGGCCGCAACGATTTTGGCATCCTCGGGGACACCGGCACGCTGCGCGTGATCTCGGGTGATGTCATCGGCGGCGACGCGGGGACGGGTTTTGCGGCGAGGGCCGGTGAGGGCATCTTCGCGACGTTCACGGATGTCACGATCGAGGGGGGCACGGTCACCGGCGGCAACGGTGCCGACTCAGGCTTCGGCTCGAGCCTGCAAGGTGCGGCCGCCTTCTCGCTTTCATCGGGTTCGTTCCAGATCTCAGGCGGCAGCTTCAGCGCTGGCACAACGACGGGCGGTTTTGGCCCGCTCGCGGTCGTGGCCATCAACCAATCCAACGGCAGCATCTCCGGCGGAACCTTCAACGGCGACGCCGACGCCAACGTTCTCAATCTCACCGGATCGTTCGACCCCGACGCCGACGTGCAGGCCATGATCAGCATCTCCGGCGGCACCTTCCCCGCTGGCGGCGACTGGACCATCCTCGGCAATATCGTCGTCAATGTCTTCGGCAGCGACCTGGACATCACCGACAACAACCTCACCGGCACGCTGGCCGACGGCACCCCCCTGGACGTCGAGCTCAACCTCTCCAGCGGCGGCACCGTCAACCTCGTCCCCGAACCCACCAGCCTCGCGCTACTCGGCCTCGGCGGGCTGCTCGTCGCCCGGCGGCGGGCCTAATCAAAGACAGGCATGCAACGGCACCGAGATACGGCATCAAAGCAGATCGAAAAACGACACCGCAAACAGTGGAGCAGCACCATGAAACACAGCAGGATGATGACAGCAGCCGTTTTGGCGATCGCGTTCACCACGGCCTCGGCGAGCGCGCAGCTCGTGGTCGATCAGGCCGCCGACGCGGGGCTCGCGGGCTCGACCGGCGGATCGAACGTGAGCAATGAACAGGCCACGCTTCAGACGTTCACGGTCGGGGTGGCCGGCCTGTTGTCTACCGTCGAGGTCCAGGCGCAGCGGGGCGGTTCGGCA